>JBOZRR010000023.1:0-31015 GCA_050789245.1 Bryobacteraceae bacterium
CCACCCTCGGCGCCGCCGACATCCTCGACAAGGAGTTCGAAATCACCGGACCTGCCACGCTCGCCATCACCGTCGCCTTCGACTCCAGCACCATCACCGGCACGGCTTCACTGAACGACGAACCCGCCCCAGGAGCCACGGTTGTGCTGATTCCCTCAGGCCCCCGCCGCGCCATCCACACCTACTTCAAATCCGCCATCACCGACACCACCGGCCGCTTCGAACTCGAAGGTATCCCGCCCGGCGACTACACGCTCCTCGCCTTCGACAACCCCGAACCCAACGCCTGGCTCGACCCCGATTTCGTCAAGCCCCACGAATCAAAGGCCGTCAAAATCACCGCTACACCATCCGGAACACACACCGCTACCCTAAAGGTCATCGAGCTCAAATGAATCGCCACGCCTCTCAGGGCGTGACGATATTGAACATCGAATCGAACTTCACGAACAGCGACAATAGCTCAGCCAGCTTTGCCGGATTCCCGTTGATCTGAACAAGCCCCGAAGTGATGGCATCGTTCCAGCTCAGGACTCCGAGATTGATGTCGTCGAACGTGGCTCTCGTCAGCCGGAGCGTAGCATGCGCCGCCGGTGATTGCCGTTCCGGCCCAACATAGGTGAGTGCCGAATTCTCGAGAGTCAGCACATATCGCTCACCAGTGTCCGTGAAATCCCAGTTCAGGACAATGTACCTCCCCTCCGCCTTCGGGCCGTTCAGCAGGATGCCCATGTAATCGAAGTAGAGGTCGATCGTCATCGCCTTCTGGAGGTCCGCGCTGCCTCCCGTGGGTGGTTTGTCGCCGACCCCTTTCCGCAGTTCCTGCGCGCCCATCAGGTAGTTGTTGCGCCACAGCGACGACTCAGCCTGGTAGCCGAGCTGCTCCAACGCGTCCGCCTGCAGTTCCTTCGCTTCCTGGTTTCCGGGCTCCGCAAAAACCACGTGATTCATGATTTGCGCCACCCACCGGTACTCCCCTTTCTTGAACTCTTGCCGCGCCCTAGCGATCACCGCCTGCGCGCTGCCCATGTACTCCAGGTACTTCTTGGCAGCCTCCTCCGGCGGCAGCGTATGGAGGTTGGCGGGATTGCTGTCGTACCACCCCAGGTAGCGCTGATACACGGCCTTCGTGTTGTGGATCACCGTGCCGTAGTAGTCTCGGTTGAACCACTCCTGCGAGAGGCTCCGCGGGAGCTTCAGCTTCTCCGAAATCTCAACCATGGTGTAGCCCTGATTCAGCAGATGCAGCGACTGGTCATGCACGTACTTGTACAGGTCGCGCTGCTTCTTCATGAAGTTCACGATGTTCTCCTGGCCCCAAACCGGCCACGTATGCGCGAAGAACATCACGTCGGTTCCGCCGGAGAACTGGTCCAGCGCCTGGTTGATCACCTTCCACCACTTGCGGGCGTTCCGCACCTCCGCCCCGCGAAGCGTCAGCAGGTTGTGGTGCAGATGGTTCATGTCCTCGGCCGCGCACAGCGCCTTCATGCCGGGGAACCAGATCAGCATCTCCGCCGGGGCTTCGGTCTCCGGAGCCAGCATGAACCACATCTCCACGCCATCGATGCTCCTCACCTCAATCGGCGCCTTGATAACGTTCTCTTCCTGCGGCGCGATCAGCGTCATCTGACCCGTGGAATTGCCCTTCCCCAGGCCGTTGTCCACCTGTCCTCTTGGACCCCGCGGCAGCGTCGCCCCAACGTGGTACATCGATCGCCGGCCCATCGCTGTTCCGGCAAAGACGTTCTCGCTGATCACCGCGTCCAGAAAACCGTCTGGCGCGACAATTTTGACCCTGCCTGCCTTGGCGTCGTCGTCGCTGGCCACTCCCTTCACGCCGGCGTAATGATCCACATGGCTGTGCGTATAGATCACCGCCTTGACTGGCCTATCGCCACGGTGCTCCCGGTAGAGATCGAGCGCCGCCTTGGCCGTTTCGGCGGAGGACATCGGGTCGATCAGGATGATGCCCGAGAATCCCTCGACGATCATCATGCTCGACAGGTCGAAGCCGCGGACCTGGTAGATCCCCTCTGTGACCTTGAACAGGCCGTTGTTCATGTTCAGAACGGCCTGCCGCCACAGGCTCGGATTCACCGTCGGCGGCACCTCCTCCGCCGACAGGAAGCCATACGCGGTCAGGTCCCACACCACCCGGCCCGTCGATGTTCGAATGATGCCCTCGGGCAGCGTCGCGATGAATCCCCGTTGCGCGTCGATGAAGTCATTCATGTCGCTGAAAGGCAGTTCCTGACGGACCTTGGCATTTGCCGCCTTTGTCGCGGGTTCTGCGTCCTTTGGCGACAGATCCTTGTCGGCGCAAAACGAAGATGGCGCTCCGATCAGGCACACCATCGCCAAAGCGCCTGGTAGACTCACGGATCTCAGTAGCACTGGAATTCTCCTGTTTTTCTGCTCGGACCACCGCCGGCGGTCGCCTGCGGTCCTCATTCCCTTGTCTGGTATCGCTTGGCCTTCATCCGGGGCACCTGCCCCGGTAAACCAAGGTGTCGGTATGCAACTCCAGCTCATCGCTGACCTGCGAACGGGCCAGATAATCAGATCGGAAAGTAGTATAAACTCCTGCATCGTCAAGGGGAATGCGATCTCTGTGGAGAAATGGCTAGTACTCACAGGCATCAAACGGCGACAGTGCCTGCATCCCTTCGCCGATCGGGCCAATCTGAGCTTCCCGACTGACGGGGTCGAACCGGTCCGCCAGGTGCGACACGAACCGTCTGCAACGCGGAGCAGCCCGCGGACTCCACCGCCCGCTCAGCGGCAACGCCGGTAACGTCAGGACAGTGCCCCGGAGAAATTGACAAAGTTTCATTCGCATTAACAAACCTCAACCGTCTCCTCGTCAATTCGTTAATCAAGTTCAATCTCACAGAAGTGCCTCGGCAACACGATGAAGCGCAACTCCCGGATGAGCCCTCGATCCGGCCAACGCGGGCACCGATTCGTGCGAAACGCAGGATTGAAGCACCTTTGGCCTTCCTGCGGCCCGGGCACACTCGCTCCCTGAGTTGCGCTTTTACGGAGTAACAGATATAGTTATCCGAGAGGGGTCCATGTTTGATTGCCGCGGGGCGATAATTCGACTCCACGGCTTTAGAGGTTAGATAAGAATGAAAAGAATCATCACCTTGTTGTGCATTCTTGCGTCCAGCCTTTTGGCTCAGGACTACCGCGCAACGGTGCTCGGGGAGGTCCTAGACCCCAGCGGGGCAGCCGTCCCCAACGCCACCGTGCGCGTCACTAATGTTCAAACCAACCAGTCCACTGAGGTGAAGACCTCCGCCACCGGACTGTATACCGTGTCGTACCTGAATCCCGGCGAGTACACCCTCGACGTCACCGCCGACGGTTTCAAGGCATTCAAGAGAACGAATCTGGTCCTCCAGACAGCCGACAAGAGAGAAGTCCGCGTTCGCCTCGAAGTGGGCGACGTCTCTTCCGCGGTCACCGTCTCCGACCAGGTGGAAACCATTGAGACAGCCACTGCGGCTCGTGGTCTCAACTTCGATCCCATCAGAACCCAGCACTTTCCCCTGAACGGACGCCAGGCCTATCAGTTGCTCTCGCTGGCGCCGGGTGTGTATTTCACCCAGGAAGCCTTCGGCGCGGGCGGCCACTCCGGCACACGAGGCTGGGACGTCACCAACGCCTACCGCATCAACGGCGGCCGCGCGGGCACCAGCCAGTTTCTGCTGAACGGCGCTCCCATCAGCGACAAGGACGGCAACTGGCAGCTCGCCCCGAACGTGGAAGCCGTGCAGGAGTTCAAGGTGATGACGAACACCTACGACGCGCAGTACGGGCGTTTCTCGGGCGGCGTCGTCAACACCACCCTCAAGTCCGGCACCAACGAGTGGCATGGCAGCGCATTCGAGTTCCTGCGCAACGCCATCTTCGACTCCAGCACTTCGCAGAACACCGCCGCCGGCAAGCCCCGCGGCCAGCACAACCAGCACCAGTTCGGCGGCGTCATCGGCGGCCCCATCCGCAAGGACAAGGACTGGGTGTTGTTCAGCTTCGAAGGCTGGCGCGAAATCATCCCGTTCAACGCCGTGTCGAGCACTATCCCCTCGGACATGCGCGACGGCACGAACTTCACCAAGTACGGCTTCAGCGTCTATGATCCGATGACCAACCGGGCTTGCAGCGTGGCGACCGATGGGAAGTGCGACGGCGTGTACATTCGCCAGCCGTTCGCGAACAACGTGATCCCGTCCTCTCGCATCAGCCCCATCGGCAAGCGGATCCTCGACTACTATCCGGCTCCTACCCAGGCTGGCCGGAACAACAACTTTGTCGGCAGCGACAACAAGGGCCGGTATCGTTACGACCAGCCGATGGGCCGCGTCGACCACGTCGTCAACGACAACAACCGTATCTACGGCCTTTTCACCTACCAGCATGGATGGGAATACCGCAATAGCACCGGCTTCCCCCGTCCCACCACGAGCGGCGATATCTACTCCCAACGCACCCAGCAGTCCTACATCTTCGACTGGACCAGCGTGTTGAACCCCTCCATGGTGTTCGACCTCCGCATGTCCTATGGCCGCTTCACCTCGATGTTCCCGAGAACCGAGGAGTTCGAGATGGGCCCGAAGGACCTCGGCATGGACAAGATGCCGCACGCTCCCTCGGTCTCCCGTGAGCTGCTCCCGCAGATCAACGTGGATGACTTCACCCGGTTGTTCGACAACACCATCGACTGGAATACCGACAACCAGTGGAACATCTCGCCCAGTCTCGCCTGGACGAAGGGCCGCCACAGCCTGCACATCGGCGGCGAGTTCATGTACACCGCGCGTGGTTCCGGCAACACCGGCACCGCCAACGGCGCCTTCACGTTCTCCCGTTCCCAGACGCGTCACTACAGCGATCGTGACCTCGGCACTGTTTCCGGCGTCACCGACGGCTCTTCTGTGGCGTCCCTGTTGCTCGGCCTGCCCGGCAGCGGCGGGGTCGAGTATCGCGATACCTTCTACCGCACACGGCCTTACTACGCCGTCTATGTCCAGGACGACTGGAAAGTCAGCCGCAACTTCACATTGAACCTCGGCGTGCGCTACGACGTCGCCATCCCGATCCTCGAGCGGTTCAACCGCATCAACAGCGGCCTCGCGTCAGATACCAAGAATCCCTACAGCGACGCGGTGATCGCCAAATGGAACCAGCTCAAGGCCACGTACGACGCGGCGAATCCGAACGCGAAGTACAAGTACCCCGATGCCCCCGCGGCCCTCTACGGCGGCCTGATGTTCGCCGGTGTTGACGGGCGCCCGCGGCGGTCCTACGACACCGATTGGACCAACCTCGCTCCTCGCGTCGGAATGGCGTGGCAGTTCGCGCCCAAGACCGTCATGCGCGGCGGCTTCGGCCTCTTCTACCGCCCGCAGACCCAGGACAACACCACGACTGGTTTCACCCAGACCACCAGCTACGTGAACAGCCTGGATGGCTTGCTGCCCGCGGCCGGCACCAACTTCACGGGTCCATACTCGCTCTATGATCCCTTCCCCTCCGGCCTGCTGCCGGTGGCGGGTTCCAGCCTCGGTCTTGCCACCAACGTCGGCAACGGCATCAGCTTCGACGGCCGCAAGATCCCGATGCAGCGCACCTACCAGTACTCGTTCGGCTTCGAACACGAACTGCCCTGGAAGATCGTCGGCGAAGTGTCCTATACCGGCAACATCAACACCAAGACCACTTACAGCTACCAGATGGGCAATCCGTCTTACGCTGACTACACCAAGGCCACCGGCGATCCGTCGTACCTCGACCGGAACCTGCCGAACCCGTTCCAGGGCGTGCTCCCGGTTTCCGCCGGCGGCGCTGCCACTAGCGGCACCATCCGCGCCTATGACCTGCTCCGTTCCTTCCCGATGTTCCGCGGCGTCACCGACAACACCATCGCGGGAGCGCGGTACCGCTACGATGGCCTCCAGGCGCGCGCCGAGAAACGGCTCACCAGCTCCACCGCCGGTGTGTTGACCTTCGTCGCCTCCTACACCTGGTCCAAGACCTTCGAGGAGAACCACCGCCTGAACGATTGGAACATCAACGAGCCTCTGATCCACGAGATCGACTACCAGGACAAGCCCCACAACTTCACGTTTAGCGGCGTGTGGGACCTTCCGTTCGGATCCGGCAAGCGCTTCGCGAATGTCGACAACTCCGTCGCCAAGGCCTTCATCAACGAATGGCGCTTTACCTGGATGTTCACGAAGTTCAGCGGCTATCCCGTCTCCTGGCCTGACCTGATCAACTCCTGCGATACCTGGTACGCCCAGGAGCAGACCAAGAAGTCCTGGTTCAACAACAACAAGTCCTGCTACAAGACGCGTCCGTCGTACACCTTCCGCGTCAACGCGGACCGGTTCTCCGATATCAGGACCCCGACCATCGCAACCACCAACATCTCGCTCGAGAAGACCTTCAAGATCACCGAGCGCTACGGCCTGAAACTCCGCGGCGAGGCCTTCAACTTGACCAACTCCGTCCACTGGAGAGGTCCGAATACCTCGTTCAGCAGCGACCTGTTCGGTCAGATCCCGGCCGATCAGCAGAACTTCCCGAGACACATACAGCTCGCGCTGAAGTTCACCTTCTAACCTGACCGCAAGTCAAACAGCAACGGCGGGCGCCCTACCATGGGCGCCCGCCGTTCGTTTTGTCCCTGAGTTTCTCCCGCTGAGCCGGATTTCACCAACGCACGCGCGCGGCTGTTTGAACCCTCAAAATCACCGTTCAGGATGAAAAACTCCTCATCGGACGCGCGAGTGATGCTCCCCTAACTCTTGCGTACTAATCTTCGACTTCCCAATGTTGAAGAAGGCCTACGCCGATTGGATGTACCGGTGGGAATCGGCACTCAGCAGCCTGGATGAGAATCGCGTGATACGGCCGCTTGAATGGGGCTTCGAGTGGATTGCGCCCTTCTTGGAGTCGCACGGCTTCGGCTCCTACGTGCCGGCGCGGGAACGGGCGCAGGACAGCACCGAGGCCGAGGCCGCCATGGTGCGCATCAACAGGTTGATCCTTGCGCATAGTGATTTGTACTTCGGCTACGAGGCGCCCACCGACTTTCGGCTGGAAGAACGTTATCCGGAGCTCTGCCCCACCAACGTCCGCCCGGAGACACTCGCCAAAGATGCCGCGCTCAAGCGGCAAGCCGCCGAGGGCAAGCTCAAGAGGGCTCAGTTCCTGCGTTTCACGTCGCCCGAACGAACGCCTTACGCGGAAAATGACCTCGTCAACGCGCGCTGGTACCCGGCGCCCGAACACAAGAACGTCAATCGGCCAAGACAGGCCATCGTGGTGATCCCGCAGTGGAACGCCGACGCCTTCAGCCACAACGCCCTCTGCACCATCTTCAATCAATTCGGCATCTCGGCTTTGAGGCTCTCCATGCCGTACCACGACATCCGCCGCCCCGCGGAATCGCAGCGCTCTGACTACGCCATGAGCGCCAACATTGGCCGTACGATGTCGGCCTGCCGCCAGGCGGTTGTCGATATCCGGTGTTGTCTGGACTGGCTGGAACAGCAAGGCTACCAGCACCTGGGCGTGCTCGGCACCAGTCTGGGCTCCTGCTACGCGTGGATGGCGTCCACGCATGATCCCCGGCCGCGCGTGAACGTCTTCAACCACGTCTCAACGTTGTTTGGCGACGTAGCCTGGACCGGCCAGAGCACACGGCATATTCGCGCTGGCCTGGAAGCCTCCGGCCTGACCCACCAGCGGATACGCAAGCTCTGGGAGGCCATCAGTCCATGCAGTTACTACGACAAGCTCGCTAGCGACGAGCCCATGGCTTGCCGGAAACGTGTCCTGATCAACTATGCACGGTACGATCTCACCTTCCCCCTCGAGTACTCTCTGGCTGTGGTCAACTCCTTCAAACAGCTAGGTCTCAATCTCGAAGTGCAGGCGCTGCCCTGTGGCCACTACACCACCGGCGAAACCCCGTTCCAGTACATCGACGGCTGGCTCATGAGTTCGTTCGTCTACCGGGGCTTCAAGGCGTTACGCGAGGGGAAGGGGAGACTCCATGTCACTGCTGTTCCCGCCAAGGCGGAAGAAGAAGTGCTGTCACGCTAGTGCAGGCTGCATGTTCAAGTAGCGTCCTGAATTGGAACGAGAGCTACGAAAAAGCGGGCTCCCGCCCCTCTACAGTCCGTCCACGTCCCGCCAGACCCTGCGAAACAGGTTTCATCCCCCGTTTGTGGCGCCGAGCCATGGGGCAATCACGACGATCTTCATCAGTAGCATCAACAACTTACAGAAAATCGCTTGGAACTCCGCTGTATACTCTTCCCTTTGGCGGCACCCTCGCCTGGCCGGGGCGTGGCAGAGGTGTCCGAAAATGGGACTAGGTCCGTTTCGCAAGGCGGCATCAGTGGTCGCAAGAAACGAAAACGCGAGGGCTTTCGCCCTCGCGCTCTTTGACAACCGAATATTGCTTTGTTGATCCTATGCCGTCTGCCGGCGCCGCGCCCAGAACAGGCCCGCCAGGCCCGCGCCCAGCAGCAGCATCGAAGACGGTTCCGGAATCACGTCCTCACGCGGTGTCACGCTCACGTCGTCCAGCGCCGCGCCCCACATGGTGTTGGGGTTCAGAGAGCTGAAGAGCAGCGTGTCGTTACCCGTGCCGGTAAACGTCAAGCTGTAATACACCCAGCCCATATTGGCCTTGCTCGAAGGCGTTCCCACGCCCAAGCCGTTGGCCACGTTGAACGAGAAGTCCTGCGTCACGCCGCCCACCGACACGCGCATGCTCTTGTTATGGGTGGTGTCGTAAATGAGCGTGTCCGGGTTTCCTGCCATAGCGAACGTCACCGTGTAGCGCTGCCCGGCAACAGTGGTAAGGGAGGTCGTCAGTGACCCGCCGGCTTCCTTGTTAATGTCAATGCTGGCACCGTCGCCATCGGCGCTCTGCCAGTAGTTGCCGATCCAGTCCACACCGCTGCCCCCAACCGTCCAGGGCCCGATCGACGTCGAGGCATCCATCCGCTGATACGGATCCGACGGCAGCGACGGATCGCTGAATCCGCTCTCGAAAATGGGTGCTGCCGATGCGCTCCCGGCAACCAGTATTGTGGCGATCAGTAGCGTTTTCATATTGAAATGGCCAAGCTTGAACATTGCTCGCTGTCCTCCGACTTCAAGCCTTCCTTAGGATCTTAAACTGATCCGAAAGGTGGGACAAGTTCTAACCGATAGAAAAGCCTCAGATTCGATCCCAAAACGGCTAATTAAGTACCATAGGCCGTCTGCCAGTACTGGTACTTTCGGCTAGCTCGCTCATCCTCTCCCGGAATCAGAGCCGAACCGGCTGATGCTTTGCCACCCAATCCGGATCGAAATCCACCCCGAACCCAGGCCCCGTCGGCACCTTCAGCTTCCCAGCCACCACCTTCAGGGGGGAGGTCTTGCACTCGAATTTGACGTGGGTCCTCAGGCTCTTGAACTCATGGTGCTCGCCGGCGTTCGGCACTGCGGAAACGAACTGGATGTTGTAGAGGTACCCCAGCCCGCCGCCCGACATATGCGGTACCACCGTCTTGCCCATCGCCGCCGCCATCCGCGCCACCTTCATCGACCGGATCAGGCCCCCAAAGTAGTAATTGTCCGGCTGAACGATGTCCAGGCCGTTGTTCGCCAGCAGCCAGCGGAAGCCATAGAAGCTATAGTCCTGCTCCCCGTTGGCCACCGGCAGGGTCAGGGCGTCGGCCACCTGCTTGATCTCCTCCAGGTGGTCGAACATCACCGGCTCCTCGAAGTAGCCGTACTTATACTCCTCGAGCAACTTGCCCACCCGGATTGCTTCGCGCACCGTATAGAAGCTGTTCGAATCCGCATACAGCGCCATCTTGTCGCCGAAGGTCTTGCGGACCAGGGGGATCATCGCCTCGGTGCGGCCCGGCGGCCCGATGGCGCGCATGTCGGTGGTCATGAACATCAGCCCGCCCACCTTGATCTTCAAGGCATTGACGTCGTACTCCGCCACCGCCCCCTTGATCAATTTGATGGACTCCTCCACCGGCTTCTCCCGCCACTCCGTCGCCATGTATACCCCGACTTCAGGGTTGTGAATCTCGCCGATCAACTGCCCCACCGGCTTCTGCGCCATGCGCCCTAGCATGTCGAGGATGGCGAACTCGATCGTCGCCAGCGGCAGCCCCAGCGCCATCCCATTGAACCTGAAGTTGAAGTTGTAGATGTAGACCTTCTCGAGGATCAGGTCCAGTTCCCTGGCATCCTTGCCGATGAAGAACGGCCGCAAGTTCCTGAGAAAGATGGGATACAGAGTGCTCATCCCGCTGTGCGCCACCGAGATGCCCTCCGCCCCGTCCTTCGAGCGCACCCGGCACAGGAAGCCGTTGTCGAGCCGCAGCAGTTCAACCGACTCGATGATCACCGGAGTCTTGAAGAACTGCTGCTTCAGCACGGGCAGCATCATCACCTCGTCGAGCGTGCGGTAGCGCTTCGCCACTTCCGGCGTCTGCGCGGCCGCTGGCGCCACGGCCAGCCCGGCGCCCGCTGCCGTCGAGATAAACTTGCGACGATTCGATTTCACCGATTGCCACTCCTCGTTTCCTTGATCGCGAACAGGGTCCTGTCGCCTCGCAGAACGATCATACTCCCCGCAATTGCAGGCGACGCGACGAACCTCTCACCCAGCTCATTCTTCGCAATTACTTCGGCTTTGCGTCCTGCACGAAGCACATACGTCTCGCCCGTCTCACTTAGGAAGTAGACCTTGCCGTCTCCCGCCACTGGCGAAGCGAAGAAGATGCCGCCCAACCGCTCCCGCCACACCACTTCGCCCGAATCGGCCTCTGCGCAAGTCACCACACCGACTTCGTTCGTCATGTACAAAAGCCCCTGATACTGCACGATCGACGGAACATACGATCCGCCGCTCGGCATGCGCCAGCGCAGATGACTTTCGCCGACATCGCCGCGCCCGCCCGGCCGAAGCGCGAGGATGTCGCTGTTGCGATAACCGCGGCTCAGGAAGATCGTCCCATCGTGATAGACCGCCGAAGGAATTGGCGTTTGTCTTTCACTGCCCGCATGCCAGAGCGGCGTACCCTTCGACGGTTCGTATGCGTCGATACGCTCGCTCGAATTGATAATCAGCTCGTCGCCGCGAGGTCCGCTGACCACGACCGGCGTGCTGTGCGACACCTTGCCGCTTCCCCGGTCCACCTTCCACCGCTGCTGGCCGGTCGCCGAATCCAGCGCAACCAGGTAAGATGCCGTCCGGTGGTCGCAGAGCAGGATGAGCAAGTCCTTGTACAGAACCGGCGAGCTGCCGTGCCCCCATTGGTTCAGGAACGAACCATAGTCGGCGGCGAGATTCCGCTTCCAAATCTCCTTGCCGTGCAAGTCGAGCGCCACCACCTGCCCGTTGCCGAACCATGCGAAGATTCGCATGCCGTCCGACACCGGCGTCGGCGTCGCAAGGTTGTGCTTCTCGTGCAAGTCCGGCGGTTCGCCGAGCGACGGAGTTCTGTATTGCCAGAGCCGAGTGCCGTCGCCGAGGCGGTAGGCCTCGACGACAAGGTAGACCTTGCCGTCAGGTGAAGCGGCGTGACCGATGGCGTTCTCGCGCACCGCCAGGGCGCGTTCGTCACGAGCAAGTCTGGGGTCACTCCCTCCGCCGTCTGAGTACTTTCCGATCTGCGACGTGACAATGACGATGTCTCCGACGGCGATGGGCGACGAGGCGCCTGTTCCTCCGAGCTCTGCTTTCCAGACGATGTTCTTCGACTGGCTCCACTGCGATGGCAGTCCGGTTTCGCTTGAAACGCCCTGGCTGCCAGGCCCGCGCCACTGGCGCCACTCCTCTGTCTGCGCGACCAGAGCGGACGCAGCGAGAAACGCCAGCTTGCCCAGCCTCATCTCGCCAGTATATTGTTGCCAACACCGCAGTCTATGAAAAAACTCACACTCTCGATCGCTGTCGCGGCAATCGGCTGCCTGCTCCTGGCGCAACAGCAGCCCGGCACGAGGTTCGGTGTTCGTGTTCAGTCCGGACCGATGGATTCAGTGCTGCTCAGGGACTACAAGCCCTCGTCGTCACTGAAGGTCCCCGAGACCCGCATCGACAGGGCGCGCTTCCCGGTCATCGACGTCCACACCCACGCAGGCCAGTCGCGCATTCAAACGACGGAGGATGTTGCCGCCTGGGTGCGCACCATGGACGAAGTCGGCATCGAGACAACTGTTGTCTTCACCGACGCCACCGGCGAGGAGTTCGATCGCCGCGCCGCGCTCTTCAAGCCGTACGGCAAGCGATTCCAGGTGTGGTGCTCGCTGCCCGGCGGCGATGTCACCTCGCCCGGCTGGCCCGAGCAGGCGGCGCGCGAGATCGAGCGCTGCTACCGCAACGGAGCGCGAGGCGTCGGCGAAGTGACGGACAAAGGCTCCGGCATGCAGCGTGGCAGCGTCGCAAAAGCAGCCCGGCTGCATCCCGACGACCCGCGTCTCGACGCAGTGTGGCGCAAGTGCGCCGAACTCGGCATCCCCGTCAACGTTCACATTGCCGATCATCCGTCCTGTTGGCAGCCGCTCGGCCCAAATCAGGAGCGGACTCCGGACTTCCAGCACTTCAACCTGTACGGCAAAGACGTGCTCTCGTTCGAGGAACTGATCGAGAGGCGCGACCGCATGGTGGCGAAGCATCCGAAGACAACCTTTATTGCCTGCCACCTCGGCAACCAGGGTCACGATCTCGATGCGCTGGCAAAGTCGCTCGATCGCTACCCGAATCTGTTCGTCGATATCTCGGCCCGCGACTACGAAATCGGCCGTCAGCCGCGCAACGCCGCGCGGTTTCTCTCCCGCTACCGCGACCGTGTCCTGTTTGGGACCGACATGGAGCGCGATCCCGGCATGTACCGGATGTGGTGGCGTCTGCTGGAATCTCCGGACGAATACATCCCCGGCCGGATCTCGTGGCGGTATTACGGCCTGGAACTGCCCGAGCCGCTGCTGGAGAGTCTGTATCGCAACAATGCGAAGCGCATCTTGAACTGGCAGTAATCCTAGACATTCAGGTCCTAAAAGCGTAGGTTGGTCGTGGCGTTCAGGAGTGAAGTGATGAGCAGCCTCGACAAGTTCAACCGCAGAACGTTTCTCGGAGCCGGCGCAGCAGCCGGAACGGTATTGGCGGCACCGCCCGTCAGCCGCGGCGCAACACGCACCGACCGCGACGATTGGCCGAAGATGCGTCCTGCTACGATCCACAAGCTCTACATTGGCCGGTCCGGGTCAACATTCAACAAGAGCACAGGACGAGATGTCCAGTACCTCACCTGGGGTCAGGAGGAGGTCAAGAAGATGGACAACTATCTCTCTGACCTCGAGAAGAAGCTGGGCGATGTGACCTTCGTCGGCGGCGAGACAATTCCGCCGGCCGATGTCGCCCAAGTCGTCGCGAGAGCGGCCTCGGCCGATGGCCTGCTGCTGGTCTGGCTCTCTGGACATGGTGGAGACTACGCGACACTCGAGAAGCTGAGCTTCGGACTCGACAAGCCTGCCGTCTCATTCTTCCAGCCCTTCAGCGGACACGGCTGGATGTGGCACCAGCAATGGAAGAAGCGAAAGGTGGTTCTGCTCTCCACCACCGACTGGGGTGAGCTTGATGAGGCCATCCGTCTGCTGCGGGTCCCCGCACTGATGAAGCAGACACGCATCCTGGCCGTCGATGGTCCGCGCGGCACGAAGGCGGCATGCTCTGCCGAGCAGATCAAGGCCAAATTAGGCGCCGAGATGGTGGCGGTCAAGAACGAACAGGTCCTTGAACTCGCGAAGTCGATCGATGCCAAGGCCGCCGAGGTCGAAGCAGAGAGTTACTGGATCAAGCCGGCTATCGGGATTCTCGAACCCTCTCGCCAGGAGATCATCGACTCCGCGCGCTATTACCTTGCCGTCAAGCAGCTGATGATCCAGGAGAAGGCCCAGTGCATTTGCAGCGCAGCGTGCATGGGTACCCCACGAGCCTGCCTGACCTTCAGCAAGCTGAATGACCTGGGGTTGGTCGGCGCGTGCGAGGGGGACATCGATTCCACTCTCACCATGCTTCTGTTTTCCCACGCCTTCCGGACGCCCGGCTTCATCACCGACCCGGTGGTCGATGAAGCGAAGAGTGCCCTGGTCCATTTCCACTGCACGTCGTTCACGAAGCTGCCCGACGGCAGCCGCATGCCGTTTCTGATCCGAAATCAGACGGATAGCGGCGGAGGCGTTGCGCTGCAGGTGCAGTGGAAAGTGGGTGAGCCGGTGACTATGGCGAAACTGGTGAATCTGGAGACGATGCTCGTCGTGCCCGGGAAGATCACCGAGACCGGCGCGAGCCCGCTGGCATGCCGCACCCAGTTCACTCAGACAGTTCGCGACGCGCGACACCTGTTCCTGAACTGGGGCGCAGGTGCGATTGTCGCTCCCGACAGTCCCGGCGACCTCTCGCAGTATGCCGGCGCCATGCCCATGCTGCACCGCGCCGTGTTCTACGGAGACCACACGCGCGGCATCCGGCGGCTCGGCGACCTGATGGGCTTCAAGGTGGTGGAGGAAGACGTCGCATCCTGAACGACTTTTCTGTCAGAATGCCCGGCAGATCGCGATGAAGACCTTTCTGCTGCTGGCACTCCTGCTGTCTCCCGTCTCGGCCCAGGAGGTCGTGACGATTCGTGTGGATGCGAACGCGCCGATGGGCCCGTTGCGTCCCATCTGGACGTACTTCGGCTATGACGAGCCGAACTACACTTATATGAAGGACGGGACGAAGCTGTTGAGTGAACTGGCGGCTGCCAGTCCCGTGCCGGTGCATGTCCGCGCCCACAATCTGCTGACCAGCGGCGACGGCCAGGCCGCGCTGAAGTGGGGCTCGACGAACGCCTACACCGAAGACGCCAACGGCAGGCCGAAGTACGACTGGACGATCGTCGACCGCATCTTCGACACGTACGTCCAGCGCGGCATGAAGCCGATGGTGGAAGTGGGCTTCATGCCCGAAGCGCTCTCCGTGAAGCCCCAGCCCTACCGCCATCACTGGGATCCCACGCAGCCGTACAAGAACATCTACACCGGTTGGGCGCATCCGCCGAAGGACCATGCCAGATGGTCAGAGCTCATCTTCCAATGGGTGAAGCATTGCATCGAGCGCTACGGCCGCGATGAGGTGGCGTCCTGGTATTGGGAAGTCTGGAACGAACCCGACATCGCCTACTGGCAGTCGACGCCGGAGGAGTACCACAAGCTCTACGACTACACCGTCGATGCCATCAAGCGCGCGCTTCCGGCCATCCGCGTCGGCGGTCCCACCAGCACCGGACCCGGCTCGGAACGCGCCGCGAAGTTCCTGCGCGACTTCCTCAAGCACGTTACGACGGGCAGAAATTACGCCACGGGCAAGACAGGCTCGCCAATCGACTACGTCACCTTCCACGCCAAGGGACGCCCGAAGGTTGTCGATGGCCATGTCCAGATGGGCAGCGAGTTCCAGTTGCGGGACATCGACAAGGGCTTCGAGATCGTCGCCTCCTTCCCCGAACTGAAACGACTCCCGATCATCATCGGCGAGTCCGATCCCGAAGGCTGCGCGGCGTGCTCCGTGCGCTACAACCCTCAGAACGCGTACCGCAACGGCACGATGTATTCGAGCTACACCGCAGCCACCTTCGCCCGTAAGCGAGAGTTGGCGGCGAAGCACGGCGTGAACCTGCAAGGCGCCGTGACCTGGGCCTTCGAGTTCGAGGACCAACCCTACTTCGACGGTTTCCGCGACCTCGCCACCAACGGCATCGACAAGCCTGTCCTGAACGTCTTCCGCATGTTTGGCCTGATTGCCGGCACACGGGTGAAGGCCGATGTCAGCGGCGCTTTGACGCTCGATCAACTCCTCGCCGGCGGCGTGAAGGGCAAACCGGACATTAACGCCCTGGCCTCGCGCGCCGAGCGCACTATCAGCGCAATGGTGTGGCACTACCACGATGACGACTTGCCCGCTCCAGCAGCGCCCGTCCGGCTCTCGCTTGCCGGAATCCCAGCGGGCGTCAATCGGGCGATCGTCCGCCACTACCGGATCGACGCAGCGCACTCGAACTCATACGATGCGTGGAAGTCGATGGGCTCTCCACAGCAGCCTACTCCGGAACAGTACAAGGCGCTGGAAGCGGCGGGACAGCTCAAGCTGTTCGGTTCGCCGGTCTATGTTCCTGTGGCGAATGGCACGGCGTCCCTGGAGTTCGACATCCCGAGGCAAGGCGTATCCCTGGTGCAGATCTCCTGGTAATCGTTGATCCAAGTTTCGAATTCGTTCCGCGTTCCAGTCTGGTTCGCCAGATTTCTGGAAGGAGGAGATGAGATTCGAAATGAATTTGCAGCTTAGTGCTCGCTCACGGCTTTTTGCCGCCGCCCTGTTGACCGTGGCCGCCGGCGCGCCTGCCCTGGCCCAGGTTCGCCCGGCCAGCGACTCGCAGGTCTTTGCCGCCGTCCCCAATCCCGGCTTCCCGGAGGGCATCGCCATCCGGGGCAACAGGGTGTTTGTCTCCGGTCCCGCCACTTTCGGCCTGAATACGCCCCCGGTGGTCTGGGCCTACGACTTGAAGTCGAGGGAGCACGTCGCCAGCTATCCGGTGACCATCACCAACCCGTACGCGCCGTTCCGCGGCCTCTCCTGTATCGCCTTCGGTCCGGACGGAAAGCTCTATGCGATTGAGCCGTTCATCGGCATCATCCGAATGACGCTCGATCCCAACAACGCGCAGGAGGTGTACTCCGCGTTTCCGCCGCCTCCGCCAACGGGCGCGTTGCCGAATGATCTGGCCTTTGACAAGGCCGGCAACCTCTATGTCACTGACAGCTTCCAAGGATTGATCTACCGTATCCCCGCGGGTGGCGGCGCACCCCAGGTCTGGTTCCAGGATCAGCGACTGCTCGGCCATCCGGCACTGCCCTTCGGCGCGAACGGCATCCGGATCGACAAGAATGGCCTGAACGCTTACGTCAGCGTGACGGTGGACAGTAACTTCAACGGCGTTATCTACAAACTGCCGCTCACGGCGAGTCCCGCCGCTGCCGACCTGACGGAGTTCCACGTCTACGCGCCGACCGCGTTCGGGCCTCCCGCCCCCGACGGCATCGCCTTCGGCAAGTCGGGAAAGCTCTACGTGGCGCTGGCGGGTTCCAGCCAGATCTCCGTGCTGAATCCTGACGGCACGGAGGCTGTCAGGTACAACGGTCCGGCGCAGGTACCCAATACAGCGAACACCCTGCCCTGGGCGAACCCCGCAAACATCACCTTCAACGACCAGGCGGGGACCTTGCTCGTCACCAACCACGCCAGCCTGGTCCCTTACGATCCGGCGCTGTTCGCCATCTTTGACGTTGTCGTCAACGACAAAGGAAGTCCGCTGCCTTAGGACAGGATGACCGGCGCTGGCAGCTTGTTTCTGATGCTTGCCAGCGCCCCTCAGGAGCGTTGCGCCAAAATCTCCCGGACGAACTCCGCTGTCTGCCCGATCTGGTCGTTGAAGCGCTGGTAGAGCCCGATGATCACCGGGTCCGACGGTTTGATTCCGTTCAGCGCCACCTCCATCCGCGCCTTCACCTCCTTAGGCGAATTCACCGACCGGCCGGCCGCCAACACCTTGTAGGTCAGGCACGGCTTCTTCGACTTTCTGATGGTCTCCATCATCCTCGGCGGGTCACTCGGCAGATAGATCTCGCCCAGCGGCACCTGGCCCAGGATGCGCTCAAACTCCTGACGCGGACGGTTCATGTAATAGAGGCTCGTCATGAAGTAGTCGACGTCCCAGCCCTTCGCCTCGGCGTATTCCACTTCCAGCGGATTGTGGCAGGAAAGGCCGACCATCACACCCAGGTCGCGGATGCGCTTCAGATAGTCGTGCGACTTGTCCATTTCGCCCATGTCCCAGAAGCGGTTCGTCGACGCGCCGTGCTGTGCAATACCCATCGGCTTCAGCTTCACTGCGCGATTCAATATTTCGGGCTGGTCGTTGAAGTTCGGACGGGATAGCAGCAGCAATTGCAGCTTGCCGCCCTGCTCCTTGTACTTCAGCCAGTCGATCTCCAGGCGCTCGCTCCAACTCGCCTGCCAGGTATTCAGCCCGGCGCGTTCGAGTTCACGCAGGAACGTCAGGACGCGTTCCGTGGTGTGGTACTCGCCCATGTGCGCCGAAAAGACGTAATTGAAGTGCGAGTAGCCATAGATCGGATTCGCGCCGGCGATCAACCGTGAGACCTTGTACTTGCCGAATGGCACCGCGGGCAGAGCCGGACCAGCCTTCGCCTCCGGCACTTTGCCCTGCGGCGGATCGGCCTGCGCGCCATACAGATTCGCCGCGCCCAGCCACGCGGCCAGCGTCCCAGCGCCTCGGAACAGGTCTCTCCGGTCGACCCCAGGATCGTCGACCGCTTCCAGTTCCACCATCCCGTTCATCAAGGGCGGCTCGTGTTTCATGCCCTCCCTTGTACCACCGATTCCTGCCGGCGGCGATCCTGATGCTGCAAAAAGAGCCTTCCCATCCAGTTTCGGCCGCCCTACAATACAGTCGCAATGATCGGGAGAATGACATGCGATTATCGCCATTTCCTTTCGTCTGTGCATTCCTCGCCGGGGCGTTTCTCGCGTTCCCCGCTGATCTGGATACCTCCTTCCAGGCACTCAGGGAGGCCGTGTCCAAGAAAGACCCCGCGCAAGTAAAGACCCTTGCCGCCGAAACCCACGCGCTCGCCCGCGAGGCGCTCGCTACGCCGGCTCCCTCTGAGGAGTCCGGGAAGGACGCCTGGACGAAGAGCCAGGCGTACGCCAAGGACGTTGATCTATTTACTGAGTACGCCCTCTATGCCACCGCCGTCGCCTCGCCGCCGGAGACGACCCTGGATTTGCTCGACACGCTCGAACAACAGAACCCCAAGAGCCGCTACCTGGACCCGGCTTGGGCCCACTACTTTCTAGCGCTGACCAAGACTGGCCAGGCGGCGAAGATTCCACGCGTGGCCGAGAAAGAACTCGTCAACTTCCCTGAGAACGAAGACCTGCTGATGGTCCTGACCGACGACGCCCTGAGTAAGAATCGCGTTACCACCGCCGGACCGATGGCTGAGCGGTTGCTCGCCGTCATGAAGCGCCATTCGAAGCCCGAGGACGTCACTGCCGCGGATTGGGAACGCAAGAAGTCGATGTCACTCACTCGCGCCTACTGGATCGCGGGCATGGCCCATGCCGAGAAGACTGAATACACGCTGTGCGACCAGGACCTTCGCTCTGCGCTTCCGCTGGTGAAGGGGAGCGAATCCATGCTGGCTTCGACCCTCTTTTACCTGGGCGTGTGCAACTACCACGTCGGCCGTCAGGCGATGGACCGAGCCCGGCTATTGGAGGCTTCGAAGTTCAGCGAGCAGGCGGCGGCGATCCGCAGCCCCTTCCAGCGTCAAGCCTGGACCAATGCGCACCTGATGAAGGCAGAAGCCGACAAGATGCTAGCTAGGAAGTAACGGCGGTCCGCCGCGAGCGGATGTGCCGGATTGCGAGATTCAGCACGGCGATCGCCACGAAGTTCGCGGTGGCTAGCGCAAAAACCCAGCGGACGCCCGCGGCCTGCGCCAGCAGTCCGGAGATCCACGGCATCAGCATTCCTCCCGTCATGCCGATGGTGAACAGGATGCCGAACACGGTGCCGGAGTGCTCACGAAACTCGGCGCCTGCGATCCCGAGCAGCGTGGGATAGATGCCTGAAAGCGACAGCCCCGTCAGCATCATGCCCACCAGAACCAGCGACGTGCCTTCAGAGCGGCTCACCAGGGTCGTGCCCACCGCCGCCATCAACGCGCTGGCCAGGACAACGCTGTGGCCGTCGAACTTCAGCAGCAGCCGGCTCAAGGCCACACGGGTGAGCATGATCGAGGCCCAATAGCCCGCCAGCGTGTACGACGCCGTCTTCACTTCAAAGGCCAACTCTCGCGTGAGGAACGTCGTGAAATAACCGCCGAGCAGCAGTTCGTTCCCTGATTCGAAAAACATCAGGCACGCCGTCGCAAGCACCAGCGGCATCTTCAGGAAGCGAGGAATCTGATCGACCGGCAGCTTCGCCGCCTGCTTGGGCGCAGGGAACCGCAGTGTTGCGGAATACAGACCGGCCGCCGCGCACAGCGCCGCCGTGGCGTAGAGCAGGCCCGCGATGCCGAAGCGCGAGACAAGCGCCCCCAGAGTAAACGGCAAGAACAACGCGCCAATACCGAAGAACACGCCGAGCAGATTCAACGCGGCGCCTTTCATCTTCGGGTCGTCGTGCAGGTCCGCCACCAGCGTGTTCGTCGCGCCATTCAACGCTCCGCCGCCGATGCCCAGCAGGACTACCGCCGGGAAGAGTTCAGGGAATTGGCTCGCCCTGGCGATCAGGAACAGTGCGGCTGTCACCAGCAGGGGGCCCAACGCCAACGGGGCCTTCATTCCGAAGTGGTCCATCGCCACGCCCAGCACCAGTCCGGTGACCAGCATTGCGAAGTTCATCACCAGGAACAATGTCCCTATGTCGGCGAGCGTGAACGACAGCCGCTCTGACAAGGACGGAAGTATCGCGCCGAGCAGCGCGATGGTCAGCCCGAAAACGAACATGCCGGCGTACGCAGCGCCGCTGAGCGCACCCAGCGGCGACGGCCTGGCCTGCGCCGTGGCGATCATCCCCGGATGACGGGTTCCGGCCCGCGTTCGTACCATCGCCGTGCGTATTCGTCGAAGACGCGGAAGTTGTGGTCCTTGGTGACGCCCTCCACGTTCGGCGAGACGAACGTGGTCAGCGGGTAGCCCTGCTCCACCAGTCGCGCGGCGGTTTCGGCCACCAGCGCCATTGCGATGAAGACCACGGCCATGGTCGATCCGGCCGCCACCTTCTCTCGCCGCCCCACGTCCACCTGCGAGTCCTCGGGCGCCACGCAGTTGTCGATCGCAATGTCGGCAAGATCCATCAGCGCCTTGCCCGACGAATGCGTCCG
This sequence comes from Bryobacteraceae bacterium, assembly GCA_050789245.1. GTDB lineage: Bacteria > Acidobacteriota > Terriglobia > Bryobacterales > Bryobacteraceae > PNKE01. The sequence continues at coordinate 21,052 of JBOZRR010000023.1, forward strand.
CGAGGCTACCTTTGCGTTCGCGTGAGAAGAGACGGTGACAACCTTGGCGCCCTTCTTCTTCGCGTAGACTGCCGCTTCGATCGGTGCGGCGTTCAATCCGCCGTGCGAGAAGACCATCAGGCAATCCTGAGGGCCGAACGGGTAGCTCTGCAGGAACTGCTCGATGTAACCTTCCCGGCGTTCGATCCACAGCAACTCTCGCGCGCCGTTCGGGCCGACGACGTTCGACCACATCAGCCGCGGGTCATAAAGCGGATAGAAGCCGACAAAGCTCCCGTAGCGCGGGAAAACGTCCATCACCGGGATGACGGAGTGGCCGCTGCCGAAAAGGTACACCCGGCCTCCGCCCGCGATCGTCGACGCCATCAGCGCGCCCGCTTCCTTCAGCGCGGCGGCTTGCGTCGAATCGATCGACGCCAGCACGCCGCTGATTTGCTCGTAGTATTTTCTGGCAGACATGAGTTATTGAATCTCTCTCTGGGCGAGCCGCGCGGCGCCCAGCAGGCCCGCGTCTTCGCCCAATTGGGTCAGTTCAAAACGGCAACTCCGCGTGGCGATCGGCTGCGCCCACATCAGCGCCACTTCGCGGATCACATCCAGCATCCATTCATGGGCGCCCTGCAACAGTCCGCCGCCCAACACCACCATCTCCGGATTCAGCACGCTCACCAAATTGGCGACGCCCCGGCCGGTGTAGCGCGCCGCATGTTCGAGCAGAGCGATGGCGCGATCATCCCCTCGCTTCGCCGCCGCCACCACGTCTTCCGCCGTGGCCGCGCCGAAGCCAGCCGCGACGGACGGTCCGGCAGACTCCGCCTCCCAGCAGCCCAGACGTTCGTACTTCTCCTCCCACTCCGGGCCCAGCGCCATCCATCCGGCCGCTCCGGCAATGCCGTGCGCGCCGCGAATCACCCGACCGCCCGAGAGAATTCCGACCCCGATGCCCGTGCCCACACCCACGAAAACCACGTCCTCCAACCCCTTCGCCGCGCCGAGCCAGCTTTCGCCCAGTACGTAACCCGTACGGTCACTGTCGACAAAGACCGGGAGCTTGATGCGCGATTCCAGGGCGGCGCGCAGCGCCACCTGCTCCATGCCCCACAGGTTCGGGCACCAGGATAGGCCAGTGCGTACATCGAAGATGCCTGGGACGATCACGCCCACTGCCACGGCTTCAGAGCCAGCCTCCTGGGCCGCGAGGGCAATCTGCTCCACGCTCTCCGCCATGCTCCGCCCGGCGTGTTGCTTCTGACGGAGTTGCATGTTGCCCGATTCGTCCACAAGTGCCGTAGCCGTCTTCGTACCGCCCAGATCCACCGCCAGCACGAGACTCATCTCCGGCTCATCCTCATCACCCGGACGCCGTCCGCGTCTAGCCTCACGTCGAATCGCACCACGTGTTCCACCTGCTTTAGTGGCACCGGTTGTTCAGTAGCCAGGTCCAGCGCCTGATAGCTTCCTGCTCCAAATCGCATCGACACCGTTGCTTGCACCGGCTGCTTCGCGTGGTTGAACACGACGACCAGCCGCTCATTCCCCGCCTCCAGCGTGCGAACCTCCAATGGCGCGCCTTGGACTTCCACCGGCATCTCGATACCGGCCCAGCGCAACAGCCCGCTGTAGAAGCGCTCCACGGCTTCACTCGGAGTCGTGAAATACGCAGCGCTGACGTATGAACCCAGAGTCAGCGCCTTCCCTTTTCCAAAAGTCGACATCACCGCTGCCGCCGACCCGTCTGGAAACTTCGCGACAACGCGCGCCGAGGGCCCGACTGGTTCCAGCGTCTCCTCGTACCAGCGTGCCGGAAGTAAATCGCCCGGCTTCAGGCCGGGGATCTCCGCACTGCTCCATTCGAGCGAAGTGCGGCCCTTCTCGCCGGTCTGGATCGCTGTCTCACGGCAGCCCATCACCTCCCACAACCCGAGTCCCGGAATACGGTCCGCCGCATAGCCGCGTTCGTTGTTCCACCCGAGCCTTGCCTCGGCCACCAGAGTCCCGCCGCCTTCAACGTAAGCCCGCAGCACCTTCGCCGACGCCTCCGGCAGCATCAGAGGATATGGAAACACCACCAGCTTGTAGCGGCCCAGCTTTGCTGCGTCGAGGTGGTCGATGTGGACATAGTCCAACGGCACATTGCGCGGGAACAATGCTCGATGCATTCCGAGCCACGAGTCCCTTTCGATGCCCGCCACTTCCCCCTGTGGTCCACCGTACACCGCCGCCCGCTGCCGTCCGCCGACGAAGTGCGACAACGGGTTGTAGACAATCGCCACGTCCGCCTTAGGCGGCCGCGCGGCCAGGAATAGCTTTTGGTTGCGGTCGACCACTTTCGCGATCGCGCCTGCCTCTTTCGTCCGCTCGGTGATTGTCCCGTCCAACTGGTTCAGTCCAAAGCCTCCGGATTCGTACCCCGCGTTCATCGGATACCACGCGTAGTAGTTGATGCCCTTCGCGCCGCGCGCCAGTGCCGACCACGTCCACACGCGCAGGTCCTGCGGCGTCACAGTCGGGCTCACGTTCAATGCAATCGTTCCGAAGCCGCCCTGCAATTCGCCGACGTAGAATCCCTTGCGGTCGTCGTCAAAGCCGAAGCTCCGCGTGAAGTCCAGCAATGCGGCGCGCCAGGGAACGTCACGGTCGACGAAGGCCGAATGCTTCGGATAGAACGACGTCCCGTAGAAATCCACCTGCTTCGCCATTGTCCAGTCGTCGGACTGGCCTTCCCAGTGATGCGGCGATGCGAACAAACCGACACCGGCCGCATGGCTCGTCACGATGGTTTCCGGCGCAATGCGCTTCACGGCCTCGTAGCGGTCGCGCAGATCTTCACCGAGCTTGTCGACGATGAACGACTTCCAGTCGATGTAGTCGGTATAGGAGAGGATCGTGCTCATGCGCCCCGGCTCCACCTGCTCCCAGCTCTCGAAGCGGCGGTACCAGGCCTCGTTCAGCGCGTCCAGCGTCCCGTATTTCTGCTTGAGCCACGCGCGGAAGCGCGCCTTCGTGTGCTTGCAGAAGCAGAACTCAGGCCGCGTGATCCACGTCGGGTTGGCCCAGTTGATGACGTGCGGCTCGCTCCACAGATCCCAGCCCAGGAAGGCCTTGCTCTTCTTCGCGCGCTCGGCCAGTGCGGAGTAAAAGGCGTTATCCGCCGCCCGCACGCCGGCATGATCGCGGCAGTAGCCCGGCGAGGACTCGGGCTGAATCACCTCGCCGCCCGACGACACGAACAGCGAATCGGGATACTTCACGCCCACCCACTGCGGCGCCGAATCCATGTACACCTGCAGGAAAAGCCGCAGCCCTTCTTCCTCGGCCAGTTCCAGCAGCACGTCCAGCGTCTCGAAGTGGTACTTCTTTTCCTCCGGCTCGCCGCTCGCCCAATCGATCCAGGCCCGCAGCGTGTTGAAACCGAGAGCCTTAATCCGCTTCACGTCCTTGCGCCAAATCTCTTTCTTCGAGCGCGCATTCCGCTCGAGCATCGGCGCCCGCGCCTTGCCGCCGCCGTACCACACAGCCATCGGCAGGAACTCCTGCGTCTGCGCCTGCATCAGCGTCGCCGCCGCGAGCAGCGCCGCCACGGCCCATCGTCGCTTCATGCTCATCTCCCTGCGCTCTCCCCGCCGAGATCGAGAACAATGCTGTACCGGTCGCCCCGCATGATCGACCGGACGTACTCGAACGGACGCCGGTCCGCCAGGAACGCCACGCGCTCCACCGCCATCGCCGGCGACCCGACTTTCACTCCAAGCATCTTTGAATGGATCACGCCGACTGCGACCGCCGTGTGCCGCTCCTGCGCATACGCCGGGATCAATCCGAATCGCGTCTGCAGCACCTCGTACAACGATTCGCCCGAGAACTTGAACGTCTCCAGGGTCGGAGCGAGCTTCGATGGCAGATACGCCGACTGAATCCCCATCGGCTGCCCGTCCGCCAGCCGAAGCCGGCGCAGCAGGAGGACCTGCTCGCCCGGGTTGATCTCCAGCTTCCCGGCGACCTCCGCCGATGCCGGCATTATCTTCTGCACGATGATCTTCGAACTCGAAGCCCAACCGTGCCGGCGCATCTCCTCGGTGAAGCTCGTCAGCTCTCGCGGACCTTGCGCGAGCTGCGGCCGCTGCACGAACGTCCCGCGGCCCTGCTCGCGCCGGACGATTCCCAGGTCGGAAAGCTCCTTCAGAGCCTGCCGTACGGTGATTTTACTGACGCCAAATCGCTCGACCAGCACGTCTTCCGACGGGATCCGCTCGCCTGGTTTCCACGTGCCGTGTTCGATGGCGGACTGAATCGCGTCACGAAGCTGCACGTACAACGGCACGGGCAGTTCTTTGCTGAGCGGACGCATCATAACGTTATGTCAATATAATGACATAATGCCTGGCACAACACTGATGGCCATCGCCGCCCACCCGGGCGACGCCGTGTTTACGATGGGCGCCGCCGTCGCGCAGCACGTCCGCGACGGCGGAAAAGGAGTGTTCGTCAGTCTCTCGCTCGGGGAAAAGGGCGCGCCGCGCGACGTCTCCGTCGAGAGATACGCCGAAATGCAGCGCGCGGCCTCCGTGAAAGCTGCGGCGTTCCTCGGCGCGGAATTCGAGTTGCTGACCTACCCGGACGGCGAAATCCCGCTTAAGGACGAGGTCGCGCTCGCCGTGTGCGACCTCATCCGCAAATACAAGCCCCGCACTGTCATCACGCACTGGAGCGGAAGCTGGCACAAAGACCACCAGAACTGCTTCCTGATCGTCCGCGACGCCATCTTCTACGCGGCGCTGGCGACGTTGCCGCGGAGAGAGCCCCGGCACGGTGTCTCGCGGATCTTCTATGCCGACAACTGGGAGGACGCCGACAACTTCAAGCCCGACACGTATCTCGACGTCAGCGCCGTCGACGCGAAGTGGATGGAGGCCTGTGCTGTTTACCCTATGTGGCGCGGCGAGACCGGCTTCCGCTACAACGACTACTACTCGAGCCTGGCCGTCATGCGCGGCTGCCTGTCGGGCTTCAAACACGCCGTGGCGCTGATGTCCGACCCCAACCAGCGCGTCAGCCGGATCAAATCTTTCGACTAAGCAGATTCTGAAATACTGTGCCGGATTTCGAAATGACATATGATGAGACGCAGCATGATCTCGAGACGGCATTTCTTTTACGGCAGCCTGCTGTCGGGCGCGGTCCCGGTGGCGGGTTTTGGCAGCTCACCATCCTTGAAGGCGCTGGGGTACAAGTCCCCGAATGAAAAGCTGAACATCGCCGGCATCGGCGCGGGCGGCAAGGGATTCTCCGACACCACCGGTTGCAGCACGGAGAACATCGTCGCTCTGGTCGACCCGGACGAGAAGCGCGCGGCGCGCACGTTCGAGAAGTTCCCCAACGTGCCGAAGTACAAAGACTTCCGCCGGATGTTCGACAAGGAGACGAAGAACATCGACGCGGTGCTTGTCTCGTGCCCGGACCACGTCCATGGAACGGCCTCGATGTGGGCGATGGCGCGCGGCAAACACGTCTACTGCCAGAAGCCGCTGGTGCGCACGGTTTGGGAAGCCCAGGAACTGATGAAGGGGGCCGCCAAGTATAAGGTGGCCACGCAGATGGGCAACCAGGGCTACTCGAACAACGGCGCGCGTGAGTGTTGCGAGATCATCTGGAACGGTGACATCGGCAGCGTCACAGAAGTCCATGCGTGGACGGACCGACCCGGACGCTACTGGCCGCAGAACCCCGACGTCATCATCAAGGAAGACGCAATTCCCGCGACGCTCGACTGGGAGGCATGGCAGGCCGGTTCGGTTCCGCGCCCGTACAGCCCGGCGATTGTGCCCCACCACTGGCGCGCGTTCCCTGATTACGGCTGCGGCGCCATCGGCGACATGGCGTGCCACATCCTCGGCACGCCGAACATGGCGCTGAAACTCGGCTGGCCGACTAGCGTCGAGTGCGAGAAGAAGGAGGGCCTCCATCCAGTCCTCTACCCGCATAAGACGGTGATTCGCTTCGACTTCCCGGCACGCGGCCCCATGCCCGCGCTGAAGCTCTACTGGCACGACAGCGTGAAGGAGCAGCCCAAGATCGAAGGCGTTCCAGAAGGCACGCTTCTCGGCGACAAGGACATCAACGGAAGCCTTTTCATCGGCGACAAGGGCATGGTGACAACCGGCTGCTACGGCGAGCGGACCCGCCTGATCCCCGACGACAAGATGAAGGACTACAAACTGCCTCCGCAGTTGTTGACGCGCTCGCCCGGCCACTACCGCGACTGGATCCGCGCCTGCAAAGGTGGAGACCCGTCGTGCTCGAACTTCAGCGTGGCCGCGCCATTCGTTTCGTGGATGCTGCTCGGCGCCATCGCCATGCGATTCGAAGGCAAGCTCGAATGGGACGCCGCGAAGATGCAGTTTTCCAACAACAAGGCCGCGAACGAGTACCTGAAGCCGAAGTTCCGTAAGGGCTGGCAGTTCGTTTAGTCTTTTCCTGCAAGGGCCGGGCACAAAGTGGTCCGGCCCCGCGCCCGCCCCGCATCTCCTTGGCCCCTATCAAACGACAGCGCCAATAGGCTGGTACTGACGGAACCACAAGCAAATCACATTAAGTGCGATTTGTTTACGGCGGTCATTCCGGGCCGTGAAATCATGAACGGCTGCGTCAACCTGCGAATACTTGGCAGAAAAGTACCTGGGCGCTCACCCTGGGGACTAAGTCGGTTCTAGTCCGACCACGGGTACCGCAGGTCACAGGATTCCTTCGGTTCTACCAAAGATATTTGCATCCGATAATCCCGAAAGTTACACATGTGTCAGGCCCGGGCCCCGGCGGCCTCGCGGGTTGAGGTTGCCGATGAGGATTGATCCCGCAGCCTGAATGCAAAGGACTCTCGGGTCCATGGTGTTTGTCCAGAGAACACACCGCCCCCGAAGTTGGCCGCCCGCGACGAGAGCCCAATTCGGCTGGCTTTCAACTGCGGATGCCCCGCGAGACCGCGCCGCAGCGGCTCGACACCCAGAACTTACACGGAACCGTGCTGTATTCGCAGGAAAGGTAGGAGTGGTATGACTAACCGAAAGCGCTTCGGTCCAGGTCTTGATGCCGGGAACGTGCGGCGCTTGATCGCCGCGCTTTTCATATTTGTCCTATGTACTTCGCTCTCTCTGGTCGCCAGTGCGCAACCCTTGGTGGTCACCGAACGCACAGGCTACCTGGCGGGCGAAACAGTCCGCATCACGGGCACCGGGTTCCTCCCCGGTGAGCCCATCGCCCTGCAGATCGCGCACTCCGACGGAGGCGCCGAGGTCGGCGGCGGCCATGAAGCCCGATCCATACTCGCCGACACTGCCGGCGCATTCGCCGCGGAGTGGGCCATTGAACCCTTCGACAGGGCCGGCAACAGCTTCGTAGTGAGCGCCACCGGCGCCACTTCGGGCAAGTTCACGACCGAGTTCAAACGCATCGCTGTGGTGCAGACCGACAAGTTCGAGTACCTGCCGCAGGCGACGGCCATCATCACTGGCGCCGGATTCATGCCCAACGAACCGGTCACCCTGCAAGTGCTTCACGCGAGCGGCAAGAACGACGGAGCCGGGCACATCCCATTCGTGGTTGCGGCCGATCCCGAGGGCCGCATCACATCGACCTGGTTCGTACCGCCGGATGACTCTGATCAGGCGATCCTGATCCTGACCGCGACCGGCGATTCCGGCATCAAGGCCCTGACGGTCTTCCTTGATCCTGCGATCACGATCGTTGACGACAATGGAGCGGACGATTACCCAGGGCAGAAGGACTTGAATCTGTTGGTCATCGACTATGCTGGCATGCCGTCGACCCTTGGGTTCACCTGGAACTGGGATGATACAGCGTGGTCGGGCGGCAATACTGGAGACGCGTGCGCCCTGTTCGACACGAACAGCCCACGAGATGGATTGGCGAACTACGCTCTCTGCGTCACCATCGTCGGATCGCCCGCAAGCTATATCAGCACGACGCTCTACACTTGCGGAAACAGCAGGGCCGACAGGTGTGCTCAGCCCAACACGCAGGTTGCGTCCTTCACTTCCACGTGCAACGCAACTGTGGTGGCCAACGCTGATCCCTTCGGCGTCACGGGCAGCCTGTATTACACGGCCAATCACGTAACCGGAAACACCTGCGACGCAAGGCCTGGGTGTTACACCGCGGATACTGTCGCCGTGTGTTCCGTGAACTTTGCCGATTTCGGCGGGGCGACGGCTTTTCCCATCAATGTTTGTTCAATCCCATCAGGACAGCCGAACTCAGCGCCCTCTGAGTGCGTGATCACCCCCAACAACGGGTTCCTTACGATAGTGAAAGTCGATCAGGAACCCGGCGACACGACGCAGTTCACCTTCAACAGCACTCCAGCTTCCCAGTCTGGCACCTCAACGTGGACCATACCCGGATCCGGATCAAAGCAACTTTTGTCATTCGCACCGACAAGCACCCTGAGCCTCGCTGAAGTGGTCCCCACCGACTGGAAACTCGAGACAGCGTCCACCGGCTGCATACTTGGCACGGGAGGGGCGTCGACCGGAAGCCTGACCGGCAGCACGATCTCGAACATCACCATACAGTCCGGTATCGAGACCATCTGCACGTTCACCAACTCAAAGAAGAAGACCTATCTGACCCTGGCAAAAACCGTCGTGAACGATAACGGTGGCGCTGCGGCAGCGACGGACTGGACCCTGACAGCGAGCGGCACGACGCCCCTGTCCGGCACCCATGGGTCGGCGGCCGTCACAAACGCCCTTGTCCAGCCCGGCACCTACACGCTCGGTGAAACGGGTGGCCCATCGGGCTATACGGCCAGCCAATACAGTTGCGTGAAGAATGGCGGCGCGCCCGTGGACGGCAACAGCATCACTCTTGCCGCCGGCGACACCGCAGTTTGCACCATCACCAATAACGACATCGCGCCGCAATTGACGGTGATCAAACACGTCATCAATGACAACGGAGGCACGAAGGCTGCTTCGGACTTCACGATGTCCGTGACCGGATCGTCTCCGAGTCCCGCATCCTTTGCCGGGGCCGAGTCGCTCGGGACGACAGTGACCCTCAACGCCGGGTCTTACAGCGTCGGCGAGACCGGGCCAGCCGGCTACAGCGCGAGCTATTCGGCAGACTGCACGGGCATGATCGCAGTTGGCGAATCGAAGACTTGCACGGTCACGAACGATGATCAGCGGACATCGCTGACTCTTGTGAAGACAGTGACAAACGACAACGGCGGGACGGCTGTAGCTGGGGACTGGACGTTGACGGCGACTGGCCCGACAACGATCTCGGGAGCAGGCGGCGCGACTAGCGGAACGACATTCCAGCCCGGAGCCTACACGCTGAGCGAGACTACGGGCCCAGCCGGATACACGGCGGGTGCGTGGTCTTGCGTGGGCGGAAATCAGAACGGGAACCAGATCACACTCGCCCAAGGTGATAGCGCGACGTGTACGATCACTAACGACGACAATGCGCCGTCTCTCGCGCTGGTCAAGCAGGTGACAAACGACAACGGCGGGACGGCTGTAGCGACGGATTGGACGCTGACTGCGGCTGGTCCGACTCCGATCACGGGGCCGGGCGGCGCGACGAGCGGAGCGACGTTCGCCGCAGGAACTTACACGCTGAGTGAGACCGCTGGCCCGGCCGGATACACGGCAGGCACGTGGTCGTGCGTTGGTGGCACACAAAGCAACAACCAGATCACGTTGGGTCTCGGCCAGAGCGCGACGTGCACAATCATTAACGACGACAACTCACCATCATTGACGCTGGTCAAGCATGTGGTGAACGACAACGGCGGTTCGGCTGTAGCCGGGAACTGGACGTTGTCTGCCGATGGTCCGACCTCGATCACGGGGCCGGGCGGCGCGACGAGCGGACCGTCATTTGACGCGGGAACCTACACGCTGAGCGAGTCAGCGGGCCCGGCCGGATACACGGCAGG
>JBOZRR010000024.1:0-73633 GCA_050789245.1 Bryobacteraceae bacterium
CACCTCGCCAGCATCCCCTCCCGGCCTGGACCGGACAACTCACGTGCTAATTACACCGGACAACTCACGTGCTAACGACAGTCCGGCGCAGAAGTAGAGGCGAATCGGGGAGATGCGCTGGTAGAATGGCGGAGTCCCGATGCGGAAAGGGAGCCTAATCTGGTCCGCGCTCGCATGCGCCGCCTGTGTGCTGCTGGCCGCGGAGGCGCCCAGCGGAATCCGTCTCGCGAACATCGCTGCGCGCGCGGGGCTGAACTTCACGACGGATAGCTCACCGACGCCGAACCGGAATCAGCCGGAGACGATGGTGTCCGGCGTTGCGCTGATCGACTTCGATAACGACGGGTTCCTAGACGTCTATTTCGTGAACGGCGCGGCGATTCCGTCGCTCGTGAAGAACTTGCCGAAGTATTGGAACCGTCTGTTCCGCAACAATCGCGATGGAACGTTCACCGACGTCACCGAGAAGGCCGGCGTCAAAGGGGCGGGCTACGGCATGGGCGCCGCGGTGGGCGATTTCGACAACGACGGATGGCCCGACCTTTTCCTGGCGAACGTCACCGATAATCAGCTCTACCGCAACAACCGCGATGGCACATTCACCGACATCACGAAGCAGGCGGGGTTGAGCGGCGCGCGGATGGGCGGGCGCAAGATGTGGGGCGTGGCCGCCGGATGGCTGGACTACGACAACGACGGCGACCTGGACCTGTTCGTCTCGAACTACTGCAAGTGGGAAGTGAACAAGGACCCGTTCTGCGGCCCGAACCCGAAAATGAGGTCGTACTGCCACCCGGACAGCTATGAGCCTCTCCCGAATTCGCTGTTCCGGAACAACGGGAACGGCACATTCACCGATGTGTCGAAGGAGATGGGCATTCTGGCGTATCCCGGCAAGGGCATGGGCGTGGCGATTGCGGACTATGACCATGACGGCTGGATGGATGTCTTCGTCGCGAACGACAACGCGCCGAACCTGCTGTTCCACAATCTGAAGGGCAAGAAGTTTGAGGAAGTCTCGCTGCAATCGGGCGTGGCATATCCGGAATCCGGCGCGTTCATCTCAGGGATGGGGGCGGACTTTCGAGACCTGGATAACGACGGCTGGGAGGACATCTGGCACACGGCGATCGAGGGCGAGACGTTTCCGCTGTTCCGGAATCGCGGCAACGGGAGCGACTTCACCGAAATCACGACGGCGGCCGGGCTGGGACATACGACGCGCAACATGTCGGGCTGGTCGAACGGCGCGGTGGACCTGGACAACGACGGCTGGAAGGACCTGATCGCCGCGCGCGGAAACGTGCAGGACAATCTGGCGCTGGTTTCCATGCGGAAAGCGGAAGAGCCGCTGGCGATCTTCCGCAACCTCGGCAAGAACAAGTTCGAAGACGTCACTGCGTCGGCGGGCGACGATGCCATGCGCGCGGCACTGCGGCGCGGCCTTGCGTATGGGGACCTGGACAACGACGGCCGGGTGGATGCGGTCGTCACTACGTTGAATGGCCATGCCGAGTTCTTCCGGAATGAGACGAAGAACGGGAATCACTGGATCCTCTTCAAGCTGGAAGGCACGAGGAGCAACCGGATGGGGATCGGCGCGCGAGTGCGAATTGTTGCCGCGGACGGGACCGTTCAGGTGAACCATGTGACTACCAGCACGGGCTACAGCGCGTCGAGCGACCATCGCGTCCACTTCGGGCTGGGCAGCGCGGCTCAAGTGAAGGAAGTGGAGATCCACTGGCCGAGCGGGACACGCCAAGTGCTGAAGGATGCAGCCGCGGACCAGATCCTGGTGGTGAAGGAGCCCGCCGGCCGCTGACGGCCGCCTACTTCTTCGGGGGCGCCGGTGCGGGCTGCGATTGCGAACGCGCGCGTCTGGCGGCTTCACGTTCGCGGTCTCCATCGGCGGTGCGCTTCAGCTTGTAGTAGACCGTGGCGAGGGCGGCCCGCGCCTCGGCGAAGCCGGGGTAGTGCTTCGTGAGCGATTCCAACTCCTGCCGGGCGAGGTCGATCTTCCCTTGCGTCGAATAGATGGAGGCGCGCTGCAGCAGGGCGCCGGGGTCGGTGGGCCGGACTTGAAGCGCGCGGGCCAGATACCGAAGAGCCTCCGGCAGATCCCCCTCCTGCTTCTTCATCATGGCCATCTCGGTATTGGCGAGATAGTCGTAGGGATTGACCTCGAGCTCCAGGCGGTACTGCTCGGCGGCTTCTTCGATGCGCGCGTTGCTGCGCAGCACTTGCCCGTAGAACGAATGTGCTCCCGGCAGCTTCGGGTTCAACTTGACGGCGCGAGCCAGGTGGTCGGCGGCAGAGGCGACATTCTGGCGCAAGAACTCGAGCTGGCCGATTAGGAACTCCGTTTCCGCGGATTCACCGTCGCGCAGGATCCGGTCCAGCAGAACCGCCGCGCGATCCAGTTCCCCGGCCTTCATGTGCGCCACGCCCAGCATGTAGGTGATGGCGCGGTCGTCGGGGTACTCATTCGACAGCGGGGAGAGCAGCCCCACGGCGGGTTGCGGTTGTCCGGAGAGCAGTAGACAGTCCGCCAGCAGTAGTGCCGGTTTCGGGTTCAGCGGCTGAAGCGCAAGCAGGTACTCCAGCTCCTTCGCCGCTTCCGGAAGCTGCCCGATCTTGTAGTAGGCCAGCGCCAGGTTCATGCGCACCCGCGAGTTATTGGGCATCTTCTCCAGCGCGATATGGTACTCGGCGATGCCCTCCTTGATCTGGCCGTTGGCGACCAGGGCGGCGCCCAGGTTCGAGCGGATCTCGGCGGCGTCCGCGTGGTCTTTCAGAAATGCCCGGTACGCGCGGATGGAGTCCGGCATGTCGCCGGCCTCAAAGGCAGAGGCCGCCGCGCGGAGCTGCTCCTGCTGCGTAGTGACAGCGGGATCTGGCGATTGCGCGAATAGGGCGCTCACGCACAGGCACAGGAGCGGGATCGTCCGTCGCGTCATCTGGTTGCCATTGTAAGAGATGGCTACTGCGCCGCGGGACCGAGGTAGCGCACGCTGCCCGTGGCCGTCGCATCGCCCTGGATCGCCGTGATCCGCAGTTCGCAGAAGCCGGGGCGAATCGCCGCGGAGATCAGCATCGGGATGCTCCCGGAAGCGTCTGGCGCAGGCAGTTCACTGGTCTGCGAGGCGAGCAGCTTGCCTTGAACCAGGAACTCGACCTTGATGGTCGGGCGCGTCTGCCGGCTTGCGTCCGGGTACACCACGAAGTAGACGTGCGGCTTCATGTCCGGACCCAACTGCGGCGACACCATCGGAATCACACGCTGTCCCTGGTAAACCAGCGGATCTGCGACAGCGTCGCCGCCCGATGCCGGTTCCACGCGCTGGACCAGGATCAGCGGGCTGACCGACAGCCCCGCTACCGGGGCGGGCACGTCGAATTCAATCGACTTGGTGCTCACGTTGCCGGTCTGGCGGTCGAGCATCGCCGCCTCGGCCGTGTAGCGGCCAGGGGCCACATTGAATGTGTGAGCGTGCGACACGTTGCTCTTTTTGAGGAGCGGCACGCTGGCCGCGGGAAGATCCAAGGGCGAGTCCTGGCTGTACCTGTCGATCACGTCCCCATGGCTGTTCTTCAGCAGCGCCACGAGCGAGGTGTGCACTCGGGCCGTCGCGTTCGTCTCGTCGACCGTCGTGCCGAGACTGGCGCCCGGGACCTCGAATGCAACGGCCACGTTCCGCTCCTTTGGGTCTTTCCCGAAGGAGTAGACGCCAGTGGAGAAGTCGAATGTCGCGGGCTGAGGCTGGCCGCCAAGCGCTGCCAGGCCAATCACCTCGTACGGTTCAAGCCCCGGTTCGCGGTCCGACTGCGGCAGCGCGAAGTAGCCGGTCCGGCTCTCGACCAAGGTGTCCTTGCGCGTTACGTTCACCTTGATCTCGCGCAGGCGGCCATCCATCACCGTCTGCGTGGGCCGGTAGGAGACCTGGTAGTGCGCGTCGATGTCGTCGAGGATCTTGTCGAATGGCTTCTGATACTCCGAGGTGTTCGCTACCAGAAAGCCTCCGGTTCCCTCGGCGAGGGCGCGCAGGGCCGCCAGCGGGTCGGACGAACGGACGGCAACTTCCAGCGAATCGCCCTGGCGGCTGCGATTGCGAGCGGCGGCGGCGCCTCCAATCTGTCCCGGCTGGTCGACCTGCGTCTGGGTCCTGCTGGTCGCGGCCACTTGGGAAAGGGCGATGTTCGCGGCCTGTGAGTCGGAGGTCTCATTCAGCTCCGTCGGGTCCAGGCTGTAAATCGTTATGTTGTTCTGATTGGCAAAGCGGGTGACGGCGTCGTAGGCATCGGGGTCGCCCGTGGTCAGCAGCCCCGTCGAGACCAGCAGAACGGACTTCCGGCCCGGCAGCGTGGCAAACCGCGAAAGCATCGTCTGAACCTGGTCCATCGCGCGCATGCCGCTGATATTGGCGAAGTCGACGCGCTCGCGGGCGCGATCGCCGCGCAAAGCGTTGGCGCCGGAGCCGGTGGAGACGTCCGCGCTGGTTACGGCGGCGCGGCTCACCTCGCCGCCGCTCACCCGCGCGGTGACCGAGGCCGACCGGCCTGCCATGTCGACAAGTGCGGTGACGACCATGCGGTTCGGGCTCGCGGTGAGAATCGCTTCGGAAGCCTTGTCGAAATCGACAGACTTACCGCTGTAAGCGTCCTGAATGGCCTTGGCCACTTCCGCGCGGTTGTTTGTGAAGGGTGCGATGGGCGCGAGGTGATCGTCCAGTGTGAAGATGCCGGCGTAGAGGCCCTGCGGGAACTCCTCCTTCACCAGCACGTCGAGCGCACGGGCGGCGCGGGTCCGGGACACCGGATCGAGGTTATGGAGAACAATGCAGAGCAGGTTCACGGCGCGCAACGGCATCGCCGCCGTTGCTGGCTGGCCTGGCGTAGCCTTGGCGTCGGAGGTCTGCTTCCTGGAGCGCGTCCCCGTTGCCTGGCTGAAGCTCTTGATCTCCTGCCGGACGCCGTCCTCGAAGATTTCGATCTCGTTCGCCTTAACGTTCTTGACAGGCTTGCCGCGCCGGTCGCGTACAACGACATCCAGGAGGACTTCGACGGTTCCCGTTCGAATGGCTTCGCCCGGCGGCGTCAGAGACGCCTGTTGCCATGCCGGCATATTTCCCGCGGCAAGGCTTAGAAGTACGGCGAAAATCAGACTGCGCGCCATGCTGTCTACATTCTATGCCGCCCCGGCCGCGGGCTTGGCCCATTATTGGGGAAGTTCGCCCGCAAAACCGCCGGGAACGCGCTAATTTAGATCAGAGCATCCAGCCCCATGACATCCCGTAGGCCCTACTGGCTCGTCTTAACCGCCCTCGCGGCGCTGGCTGCGCTGTTCGGCGCGACCGGTTCCGGACCGCCTGTGTCCTTCGAGGAGATTGCCCAGAAAGCCGGGCTGAAGTTCGTTTGCGACAATGGCGGGACGCCCAGGAAACACCAACCGGAGGGGCTGATCGCTGGCGTCGCGCTGCTGGACTATGATCTCGACGGCGACCTTGACGTCTTCCTGGTGAACGGGGCCGCCATGCCCTCGCTCGTCAAGCAGGGCGAGAAACACGAGAACCGCCTCTTCCGGAACAACGGCAACATGACCTTTACCGATGTGACCGATGCCGCCGGACTCGGTGGCGCCGGCTACGGCATGGGCGTCGCGTCCGCCGACTACGATAACGACGGGCGCCCGGACCTTTACGTTCTGAACGTCAATGAGAATCAGCTCTTCCGCAACAAAGGCGACGGCACGTTCGCGGACGTCACAGCCGCCGCCGGAGTTCCAGGCGGACGTTATGAGGGCAAGAAGATGTGGTCCGTCGCCGCCGCCTTTTTCGACTACGACAACGACGGACTCCTGGACCTGTTCGTCTCGAATTACTGCAAATGGGATCCGAACAACGAGCCGGATTGCTTTGCCGGCGGAACGCGGGTCTACTGCGGTCCTCGCCACTATGGGCCGCTGCCGCACACGCTGTACCGCAATCTCGGCAACGGCAAGTTCAAGGACGTCTCAGGTGACGTGGGTCTCTCGAAGCCGCTCGGCCGCGGCATGGCTGTGGTCTTCGCCGACTATGACGACGACGGCTTCCAGGACATCTTCGTGGGCAACGACGATGCGCCTATGCAGTTCTTCCACAACATCAAGGGCAAACGCTTCGAGGAGATCGCTCAGGATCTGGGCATCGCCTTCTCCGAGAACGGCAACGTGATCTCCGGGATGGGCGCCGATTTCCGCGACGTCTTCAACACCGGCCGCCCGGATATCTGGGTAACGGCAATTGAAAAAGAGACCTTCCCTCTGTTCGTGAACGTGGGCAAGGGTCAGTTCGAAGACCGCACTGCCGCCTCAGGCATCGCCCTCGAAACCTTCGAAATGTCCGGCTGGTCGAATGCGATCGTGGACCTCGACAACGACGGCTGGAAGGACTTGATCGTCGCACGCTCCAATGTTCAAGACAACATCCACACTTATTCGCCGCGCAAGCCGGAAGAGCCGGTCACCGTGCTGCGGAACCTGGGCACGGGCAAGTTCGAGAACCTCACCAAGATTGCCGGCTCCGATGCGGGAATCCCTGCGAATTACAAAGGCATGGCCTTCGGCGACCTCGACAACGACGGGCGCCAGGACGCGGTGCTCAATGTGCTGAATGGACCGGCGCGGCTGCTCCGCAACAAGAGCGCCAACACAAACCACTGGCTGCTGGTGAAGCTGACCGGCACAGTCAGCAACCGCATGGGCATCGGCGCGAAGGTGCGCGTGACGGACTCGTTGGGCCGCGTCCGCCACAATCATGCCACCACCAGCACGGGCTATGGCTGCTCCAGCGACCCGCGTGTGCATTTCGGGCTCGGCGCCGCCAGCGGGGTCAAAGAGGTCGAGATCCTTTGGCCCAGCGGCGTCCGGCAGGTGCTGCGCGATTTGCCCGTCGACCGGATTCTCGAGGTAACGGAGCCCGCGCCCAAATCCTGAGGTCAGCGTTTCGCGCCCGGTTGGTAAGCGGGCAGCGCGAGTGGATCTTCAATCTCCTTCAGCCGCTGGAACTCCGCGTTCGCTTTGGCCGCATCCTCCCGTCTGCCAGCGCGACGGTAGGCCTGCGCCAGATAGTACTGAATTTGGGCGTTGCCGTTCACGAGTTTGGCGGCCCACTCCAGCTCCGGAATGGCCTTGTCGAACTGGCCCATGGTCAGGTGGGCCTGGCCAAAACCCGCATGGCAGATCCAGCGGTATTTCTGCGGCACCAGTTTGATCGCCTGCTTCTGCGTCTCGATGGCGGCTTCCGGCGATCCCTGGCGGATCTGGAGAGAGGCCAGCAGCAGCATGGCCGGCCAGTGCGTCGGTGTGTTGGCGATCTCTATCTTGAAGGCTTCCAGCGCCCCAGCCATGTCGCTCTCCATCAGGTACAGGCCGTGGGCGTTGTGAACGCCAGGCTCCTTCGGGAATCTCTCGATCAGCTCCTTGTAGCCGGCGACGGCCTCCTCGGGACGCTGCGTCGCACCTGCCCAGGCCGCCCTTCCGGCAAGCCGGACGACTTCCATTCGTTGCGGCGAGATCGCCTTCAGATCCGTATCGGCACCCAGGACCGCCAGACCCATGGTCTCCTCGATCGCCGGACTGCGCACCCCGCGCTTGGACAGCGGGTAGAACTGGCCCATCGCTTCGTCGAAGGAGCCTTGCTCGATGAGCAGCCGCGCTGCTTTGATCCGCACTGCCAATTCGAACTGCTGGTTCGCCCCCAGCCCGAGCTGCTGACCCTTCTGAATATCGACCAGCGCCTGCTCCGTGTTGTCCAACTCCGCTTCCGCCAGCCCCAACAGCGCCCACGCCGTCCCCTGGCCTGGCGCCAGCGCGATGCCCTTGCGCAGCGCATCCGTCGCCTCCGCGTGGCGCCCCGTCTGATACAACGCCGCGCCCATGTAGAGCCATCCGTCCACCCAAGCCGGCCGGAGCTTCAACGCTTCGCGGTAGAGGCCGATGGCCTCCGCCGGGCGCATATCCAGGAGTGCCTGGGCGCGCCGCGAATAGTCCTGGAATCGCTCAAATTCGCTCATGGCCTGCTGCGCAATCCCAGCGGGTTGCGCCGCCATCCACGCCAGCACGGCGGCGGTCTGCAGAAGGAGAATTTTCGCTTGCTTCGCCATGGTTGGGAGGGCCCTGGATTCCCTACTTTACGCTCAACCACAAAGCTATCATCAGTGGTATGCGAATGGCTGCCGTTTGCCTGTGCTGTGCCGCCACTCTCTTCGCTCAGCAGGCGCCGGAGCAGCTCTTTCGCGAAGCGGTGGAGGCCCAGCAGAAAGGGCAGGATGAGGTCGCCATTCAGAAGTACGAAATGCTTCTAAAACTGCGTCCCGATGTCCCCGAGGCGCACGCCAACCTTGGCGCCGTGCTCGCCCGCCTGGGCCGCTTCGATCAGGCCGTCCGCCACTACCGCTCGGCTTTGGTGCTCTCACCGTACAACCGCGCCCTTCAGATCAATCTTGCCCTCGCCTATTACAAGCAGGAGAACTTCGCGGATGCGATCAAGCTGCTCGAACCGCTGACGCGCTCCGATTCAGCGGATCTGCGCACGGCAATGATCCTCGGTGACGTGTACAGCCGCTCCGGCCAGCCGGACCGCACCATCGCGCTCCTGTCAAGGCATGAACAGGCACATTCGAACGACCTGGCGCTTCAGTGGCTGCTGGGTTCAGCCATGATCCGCGCCGGGAAGAAGCGCGAGGGTCTCGAACGCGTCGATAGAGTGGCCCGCCAGGGTCGAAGCCCGGACGCCTGTCTGCTTGCCGGTCGAACCGCCCTCGAGATGCAAGAGTATGAAATCGCCCGCGACTACGCGGAGCTCGCTCTGAAGCTCAATCCCAAGCTCCCCGGCGTCCAGACCCTCGCCGGCATGACGCGCCAGTACCTCGCCGACAATCCTGGCGCCATCGACGCATTCCAGAAGGCGCTTGCCGAAGACAAGAACGACTACCAGGCGCTCCTCGGCCTCGGCTCCATCCTTCTGAACGACCGCGACATGGACGGCGCCAGGACGAACCTGCTACGGGCGCTTGAGCTGCGCCCCAAGGAGCCGCTGGCGCTCTATCAGGCCGGAAGGCTCGAACGCGCGGCGGGCAATCTCGATGCGGCGCTGAAGTACTTCGTGCAGGTCACCAGCCTCGATCCCAAGTGGGCGCAGCCGCACATCGAGCTCTCGGCTCTCTACTTCCGTCTGAATCGCCCTGAGGATGGCGAACGTGAGCGCGCGCTTTACGACAAATTGAGCGGAGGGAAGTGACCGCCTCCTATCGCGGTTCTTTCACTTTCACCACGCGGTCGGCCTTCACTCCGCGCAACTCTTGGACTTTGCCCGAAGGCCAACGGATCTCGATCAACTCCGCCGTTTCCTCCGCGCCCAACCCGAAGCGGACAGGGCCGTAGCTCGAAGACGCATAGCCGCAGCTTGTCGTCATGTGGTTGTACTGGAAGCCGGCCGCGGTCTTCACTTTCACCGTCGCGCCGATTCCGTCCCGATTGCTCGTCGTACCCTCCAGCGACACGGCCAGCCAGTGGGCCGCTCCCGCTGACCTGTTCATCCAGATCTCCGCCGGACGCGCCAGCGCCGACGTGACGACGTCGACCTTCCCATCCCCGTCGAGGTCCCCCAACGCCAGTCCGCGATGCCTCGCCGGGGCCCCCGCATCCAGGCCCGCCTCCGCCGTGTAGGCCTTCCACTGGCCGCTCTTCCCCAGGTTGTGGAAAACGCTGTTGTGCTGCTCCACCACATTGCCCGGTAGGGCGCGCGCCAGCACGTCGCCTCGCGTCACGAACAGATCCTTCCAGCCGTCGTTGTCGAAATCGAAAGCAGCGACGCCGAAACCCGCCATCTGCATGCTGGCCGCGCGCATGCCGCTCGGCGCGGTCACTTCGCGGAAGCCGCGGGCGCCGAGGCCCTTCAGCAGAGGAAACGTCTGTCGCTCGAGAGCGACAAAAGTGATGTCGGGAATGCCGTCGTTGTCGAGATCCCTGAAATCCGTGCCCATCCCGGAGATGAAGTTCCCGTCCTCCGGCAGCGCCGCCCCCGTCTGAAACGCGGTCTCTTCGAACTTGCCGCCCGCGTTACGGAACAAGAAATTGTAGAGCGCGTCGTTGGTGACGAAGATGTCCGGCCTGCCGTCCAGATCGTAGTCCGCCAGTGCGCCGCCCATCCCCTTGCCGGTCTTGCTTCTCAGCCCCCAAGCCTCGGAGACATCGCGAAAAACGCCCTTACCCTGGTTCAGGTATAGCTGGTTCGGCAATCCCTTGTAAGAGCGCGGGCTGCAATAATCGCTCTCTCCCTTGTACTCGCAGAGCGGCTCCGTCTTGAAGTCCCACTGAAGGTAGTTCACGACGAACAGATCCAGCAGCCCGTCATTGTTCACATCGCCCCATACCCCCCCGATCGCCCACATCGGCCCGAACTGTGGATCCGGAGAGTTCCTGATGCCCGCCGCCGCGGTCACGTCGGAAAACGTGCCGTCGCCGTTATTGCGGTAGAGCGTGTTGCGATGCACACCGCCGACAAACAGGTCCGGATGGCCGTCGTTGTCGAAATCCGCCACCGCGGCACAGTGGTTGAAGCCTGCGCCATTCAGCCGCGCGGCCGCCGTGACATCGGCGAACTTGCCTCCACCATCGTTGCGGAACAGACGATTCCGGTACTTCGCATCGTCCTTCTCGAGTGTCTCCAGATTCGCGCCATTGGTGAAGAAGATGTCGGGCCGGCCGTCGCCGTTATAGTCGAAGACTGCAACTCCGCCGGCCATCGTCGCCGGCACGCGCCGGGGCTTCACTTCGCCGTGCTCGAGTTCGAAGGGGATCGCCGAATATTCGAACTTCAGCGGGGAGGGGGGCGCCTGCTGGGCGTGCAGAAGCCAACCCGCCAGTGCACAGATCAACACTGTGTAAGGCGCCAGACTTGCGGTCCGTGCGGTGCCGCGCATGCATGACATTCCAGCATAAGAAAGAGGGGCGCCGCATCGCGGCGCCCCTCCAAGGCTCAGGGATCCAAGTACGCGAATCAGAAGTTGTACTTGATCGCGAACTCGATCACGCGTCTTCCAGTGGTGAACATTGGCTTACCACTGGTGAGTTTGTTCAGGTTGGTTTGTGAAAGGTTCCCGTTGTTGTTGAAGTTCAACTGGATGTCCTGGTTCCCGCCCGCTCCAAACGTCGGCAACGGATGGTTCAGGAAGTTGAACGCTGAGAACCTAAGCTGGATCTTCTGGCGCTCCGTGATGTTGAAGTTCTTGTACGTCGCAAGGTCGCTGTTGAAGAACGCAGGACCCTTGATGTACGGCCAGATGATGTCACCGTTCTGCCCACCGCTCGGAGGAGCGAAGCAGGACGGGTTGAAGTACTGGCCATCGGAAAGGCCTTTTCGAGGATCGCAAGTCACCTTCGCGACAAGTTCGAACGCGTTGGTGCCGAGCACGCGCTGGCTGTTGAAGCTGCCAGGCCATTGCGCATTCAGCCGGCCGTTCGTGTTGCCTTGAATCGGCGCGCCGCTCTGCAACTGCGTAATGCCGGACAGAACCCATCCGTTCACCACGCCCTGCAGGAACTTGTTGCTCTTGACCGGACTCGGCAGGTTGAAGACATACGCTGAATTGAAGATGTGCGTATGGTCCCAGTTCAGGACGCCGTAGTTCTCACGCATCGAGTACGGCCACAGAGTCGTGCCGGCGCCGGCGCCGTTGTCCGTCTGGTTGTCGCGAACGCCGAGCACCTTGCTGAACGTGTAGTTCACCGTGAAGGTGACGCGGCCGCTCTGCTTCTGCCACGATGCGATGAACGCATTGTAGTTCGAGTAGCTGCCGTGACCGATCAGCGTCACATCCGTGTAGTTCCACATCGGCCGGTAGTCGTTCACCGGGAAATTGTCGGAACTCGGATCCATGATCTGGCCCGTCTTCGGGTTCGGCTTGAAGAACGCCCCGAACGGCACGGCATTGATGTTCGAGAGCGGGCCCCTCAGCATCAGGTCCTCCGACTTGTTGCCCTGGTATTGCAGCTCCACGACGCTCCGCCACGGAACCCGCCGCGAAATCGTGAAGTTGTAAGTCCAGGTGTATGGCGTCCGGTCGTCGCCCCGTGTCAGGACTCCATTCGGCCCCGATCCCAGACCAGGAGTGCCGAGAGACGGTGAGTATTGGTTGAATTGGTTCCAACCGACACAGCAGCCCCAGGTGGTGGTCAGTTTCGGGACGTCCGCCGGGGCGAGGAACGCTGAGCTGCTGACGCTGTTGCTGGCGAGTTGGTACCGGTAGAGTCCGGCACCCGCACGCAGCACCGTCTTGCCGTCGCCCATCAGGTCGTAAGCAATGCCCATGCGCGGCTCATAGAACACAGAGCGCGACGGGAAGCCCGACAGGGGAATCGAGCTGTCGCGGTCCTTCCAGAGCATGCCCGTCCATGCGCCGGCACTCGACGTGTTGTTATACGTCGACTGATCCCACACGGCCAAACCGGGCCCTTCGGCTGCCACCCAGTTGCCCAGGTGCTCGAACCGCAGGCCGAGCGACAGTGTCAGGCGTCTGCTCGCCTTCCACTGGTCACTCACGTAGAACGCCCACTGGTAGTACTTGAAGTCCGTCGTGGGCGAGTCCTTCATCTGGTCAAACTGAGTCACGCGGCCCGTCACCCAGTCGGCCAGCGGGTTGCCCGTGCTGCGCGCGCCCCAGTTCTCGAAGACGGCGACGCCCTGCGTCGAACTGTCGAGGTTCACGCCCGTGCCGGTCTGGTCGTTTCTCGCGAAATCCCAGTAGAAGCCCGTCTTCAGGGTGTGCTTGCCCCAAATCTTCGTCAGGTTGTTCGAGATGTTCGGCGTCTGCGACCGCTTGCCGAATGAGTTGGGGCCGCCGGCGGGCCACGGCCCACCGTACGGATAAGTCGCAAATCCAACCGACGCGTTGCCCCAACCGTAAGTGTTGGGGATCTGCGGCGTGTATGGATTCTGGAACAGGCCGGTCATCGAGAAGCCGACATTGGCGGGGTCAATCGCTTCAGGATTGCTCAGCTTGATCGGATTCAGGAAGCTCGCCTGGGCGAAAATGAACTCGTTCGTCAGTGTCGGGCTGAAGACATGCACCAGGTTGGCGCTATACACGTCCGACTTCTGATTGGCGTTCTGGGCCGACGGATAAGGCAGCGAGCCCGGGATCTGCCACCAGATCGAGATCGGGCTGGACGTCTGCTCCATCTGACGGTTCCAGGAGAAGAACAGCTTCGTGTTCTGGCTGATGTTGTAATCGCCGCGCAGGCGATACTCCCAGCGGTTCTGCGGCGGGCCTTCAAAAAACTGATAGTTCGAGCCCGTCGCATTCGACTTGGGATCCACATTCGGTTTCGGGAACAGCTTCAGGTAGGCCGCCGAGTTCGGGTCGAGCTGGCTCGCCGGAATCATGCCGTTCGGGTAGCAAGCGCCATCACTGCTGCATGCGTTGCCTCCAGGAGACACGTTGCCCGCGCTGCGGGCATTCGCGAATCCCGGCCCCAGGCTGTCGAGGTACGCCCGGCTGAAGTTGCCCGCCTTCATCTCATCGGTGGGGACAAAGTAGTTCTTAAGCGTGCCCGCCGGCTGCTGCTTCATGTACTCGTAGGCGGTATAGAAGAAGAGCTTGTCGCGGTTCTTGTTGAAGTTCGTTCCGGGAATGAGCACAGGCCCGCCCAGGTCGCCGCCCGGATAGTAGAACTCGTCGTCCAGCGGCGTGCCGCCCTGGCTCTTCGAATACGAGTCGACCGCATTGAATTTGCCATTGCGCGCGTAGAGATAGGCGCCGCCATGGAACGACGCGCCCCCGCTCTTGCCGATCGCCTGGAAGGTGATCGGCCCCTTCGCGAACTCCGCGCCGTAGGCGGAGGTCAGGATCGTCACTTCCTGCACCTGGTTCTGATTGATGTTGGCTGTCTGCGTTCCCTGGTTGCCCGGGTCCAGCAGGTTCGCGCCGTCCGAAGTCATCGTCATCGCGCCATTCGGCTGCGTGCCGGCGGCGGAGAACGCGCCGATCGGGCCCGTGTTGCTGGCAGTGGTGTAGCTGTTCCACATGCTCTGGCCCAGACCGCCCGTCATAGCCATGCCCGGCATGATCTTGATCAGCTCGCCCGCGTTGCGGCCGACAATGGAGAGCTCCTCCACCATCTGCCGGTTCAACGTCTGGCTCGCCTGGCCCGAGTCCACGGGCACGATTACTTCAGATGCTTCGGCAACCAAGACTTCCTGCGAGATGGTAGCTACCTCAAGCACGACATTCGGCAGCCTGGCCGATGCGCCCTGAGTCAGCGGTATCCCGCGTGCTTCCCACGTCTGGAGTCCGGTAAACGACACCGTCACCGTATAGTCTCCCGGCGGAACCGACGGAAAACTGAATACGCCGCTCGAATTAGTCACGGTCTCACGGGTGGCGCCGGTTGCGTCGTTCTTTAGAACAACCTTGGCGTTGGGCACCACACCGCCTGATTTGTCCACTACGGTCGCGCTGATCGACGCGCTCCCATACTGAGCTAGTGCGGGAACTTGAGCGAGGATGAAGACAACGAGAGCCAAACCCGCAATTGCCCACATCCGGCGCACTTTGGGCCGGGGACTTGCGTCGCACCTCATTGAGCTTTCCGATTTGTCCATTCTATAGTCTCCCTGAGCAGATACCCACGATTAAGGAAACCAATCCTCTTGGCCTGGCGAGACGGCGAGACTCACACGCCAGACCCCTTAGTTCGTCCGTTACACGGATGAACGCCAGTATGAATATGCTAGTGCTCTCGCACGGAGTCAAGGTGCCTGGTTATGGTTGTATAATTAAAGTTTTTTAATTCTAAAATCCTATGAATCCATTAGGCCGCACGCCCCTCCCTCCGGTCTTTCTACCCGGAGAATATGGGCAATCCACCCTTCCGCACATGCGATCTGAAGTCCGCGAATCTGTATGATTTTGTGGTGTTTACGCCGACTCGACTCGCCTGGCGCAGGCGCTTCCGCGTTTCACGACAAAGTACTGAGTCGCCCTCCCAACTGAGTCCGCACCCAGTGGCCATGTGAGTTCAGCCGACGGGTGGCCCGCTCAGTACCGTCTGGATTAGGGAGGAATCCACCTGTAGCGTATCGCTCAGAGCCAGCCCTCTCTTTTCGAGCCAGTTCGTCGAGACCACCCAATGTCTCCGGCCACCGTGAATGTAGTGGACCTTTCGCTCGTCCGCGGAGCTTCCGCTTGTGCTGACAAGCCGGCCCTCGAGTGGAGGAACAGGCCCTCTCCAGCGGCGCCGCGCGGAGAGGACAGGGGGCCAGGCCAGTGGCTTCGCCGCGCACATCACCAGGCCTTCGGAGCGGCCATTCACGACCTTCCCGGCGTCTTCAATCGCGCACTTCTCTCGCAGTCGCTTCAACTCCGCGGCTGAGGGACGCCGTTCGCCTGGGATGGCTTCCATCTCGAGATCGAAATCAACCGCGTCGGTCAGGTCCACGATGTTGCTGAAACCGGTCTTCAGCAGCAGTCGCTGGAGTGAGTCCGCCGTGAAGTAATAGAGGTGGCCGGTTGGCACCACGGCGTTCCAATCCGCCCCTTCGGCCCGTGCACGAAAGCTGGCGAAATTCGGAGTGGTGAGGTACACTGCGCCTCCTGGCTTCAACAAGCGGAACACTTCGGCCAGGATCTCCCCTGGGTTCGGCAGGTGCTCGACAACTTCGATCAGCACGCAGGCGTCGAAGTAGTTGCCAGGCAGAGTCGCCTGGCGCAGGTCCGGAACGGACTGGATCGGGAGGCCCCACCTCTCGCGGCCGTAGGCCCCGGCGTACTCCGAGCACTCCACTCCGTGGACCCTCCAGCCCCGGCTTCGCGCATAAACCATGAAGTGGCCCATGGCGCAGCCTACGTCGAGGAGGTGCGAAGGCTCCAGCAGAGTCTCCAGATGATCCAGCGTCCGGCGATAGAGGTACTCGACGGACGGCCGCAGGATTCCCTCGTGCTCGATCGTCTCGAGGTAAGGGCCCCGAAAGTAGCTGTCATCTTCGATGGTGAAGGTCCGCGGATTCACGAATGCCAAGCCGCAGTCTCTGCACCCGACAACACTCAGCCCCCACTTCGCAAGCAGCGGATCCGAGCCGGAACTTCCGCAGACTGCACAAGTTACGTGTTCCATGCGCCGCCTTACTCAATCGGATCCCCGGTGGGAATCGCGTTCAGGTCCGAAGCCGGGATCACCCGGACATCGTCCGGGAAACGGTAGCCGTTCTCCGCGAACCAGGAAGCACGTACCACCCATTGCTTCCTGCCGCCGCGGACCACGTAGACCTTTCCCTCCTCGGGATCATTGCCCGGCATCCGGACGATGAGGTTTTCGTAGCCGGATGCCGCGTCTTTTGCAGTCGAGGCAGCCTGAGGCGCGGGCTTTTCCGAGGTGCAGCCGGCCGTCCACATCGTGATGCAGAAGACCGTTGCTCCGGCCAGCGCCAGTGTCCACCTCCGGGGTCGAGCATGCTTGAGTTGCACTATTTTCCTTCACACTCCTTCCGCATGTAGTCGAGGACCTTCTCCGCGGCCTTATCCCAATCCGCAAATCGCTCCTGAATTTCCAGTTGCGCCCGCTGCGTGATCTCTCTCCGGACCTTCGAGTCCCGAAGTCCATCTTCAATGCGGGCGGCCAGGCTGCTCGGCGTCGGCTCGGCAAGGCAGCAATTCACTCCATCCTTCAACAGCCACTCCGTGTCTTTGTTGCGGTTTGTGATGACCAGTGAACCGCACGCCATGTGCTCAAGCGGCAGGTACGAGGGGTGCCGTGTCATCATCAGGGACGTTCCCGCGTCGCAGGCCCGGTAGAGTGCTCCGGTTGTCCGGTAGTCGAGCAGACCCAGGTTGATAAGAACATTCTCGAGTCCGTAGTCCGCCGGATCCCAGGTCTCCCCCGCGGTCACGATCAGGACCTCATCCCCCATCCGCGACTTCACTTTGCGCAGCGCCTCCGCCAGCAGTTCAAAGCAGTTCCGTGGATGGTGTGGCCGGGCGTATGCGAAGAGCATCAAAGGTTGCGCGTCGCCGCGCTCACCGCGGCCGTTCGGGTGGAACACCGCCGGGTCGATGCATGGCTCGAAGTGGGTCCCTTCACCTCCAGTTCCCCGATAGCGGTTCAGCAGCGAAACTGTGTTGCAGATAGCCTTGAATCCAAAACCGTACGTCGCTTCCACCAGTGCGCTAGTGGAACCCGCGGGATAGAAGAGGGCCTCATCATCCTGCATCAGATAGAACCGGCGCCGTGCCTGTTGAAAGCGCAGCAGCGCGTAGGCCGTGGTCCACAGCGTGCACACCGCCGCGTCGGTCTCGGGCAACTCCCTCACCAAGTCGAGGTCTGAGACGTGCAGCACCTCACTTGAAGCCAGCGCAGGGAACGCCGAGCCGAGCATCCTCCTCATCCGGACGGTATCGACGGAACCCAGGAAGCAGAACCGCGATTCCACTCCGTCCATGCGCCGGAACGCGTCGGCGAAGCGCAGGATGGTGTGGGCTCCACCGTAGAACGGATTCGCGAGTTGCGGCAACATCCAGGTGATGCTCCTCAATCGGCTCGCGTCGGCGCCTCCGGCCTGCCTCGTGGCTTCAATGCACTCCGTAGTTGCGTCGAACCACTGAATCAGCGCCCGCGATTCGGCAGTGTAGTCCGTGCCCGGGTCAGGTCCGGTTGCCCGTTCCGTCCTCGGGAAACCGGCTCCGCGGGCTTCGAGGACCAACTGCGGATGAAAGTACGGATCACCGTCCGCGAATCGTGCCCGTAACGCGGATTGGCAGGTTTCGTCCCATCCGGCCAGAGGCTGCTCCAAGACGCCGGCGCCTCGCATGACGAACGTTGCGTAAGGGTTGTAGAGAACCCGCAGTCCACAATCGCCGGTCACTTTCAGGCACAGATGGACATCGGCTCTCGGGTGAACCGGCGCACCCGTCAGGCCCCGGATTGAACGCCAGGTCTCCCTTCGCAGCGCAATACCCGCCCCGCCTACGGCAGTCCAGTTGCGATACCATCCGGCACTACCGAACACCTCGTTCACATGAGACGGCAGCCCGGCGTAAATCGCCTCTGTCCGTCCGTCCGGCAGGATCACCAAACCGCAATGGCGGATGACATGAGTGTCCGGGTCCAGCACTCGCCCCCCGACCACTCCAATCTCGGGATGTTGGAGAGGGCCGGTGAGCTCCGTCAACCACGACGGATCCGAGGGCGAGGCTGCGGCGTGCATCAACACGAGAATCTCTCCCGAGGCTGCCTCCGCCATTGCTGAGACCTGCCCCTCGAATGTCCCTCCCTTGGCCACCCGGATGGGTCGAACGACTCCGTCCGTGCTGCCGGACGCATCGCCTGGGAAAAGGATTTCGAAGTTTGGATGATCCGTCGTCCGGGCCAGCTCTTCCGCCCTGATGAGGTTCCCCGCGCTTACGCCGCCTATCATCAATACGCTGACCTTCTCGTCGACGTTTGGTTCCCACTGGATTCTC
This sequence comes from Bryobacteraceae bacterium, assembly GCA_050789245.1. GTDB lineage: Bacteria > Acidobacteriota > Terriglobia > Bryobacterales > Bryobacteraceae > PNKE01. Next base: position 18,493 of record JBOZRR010000024.1, read on the forward strand.
AGATCGCCCGAAGCACCGCGAGTCACGCCGGCCCTCAGCCCGATCGCCGTGAGATGGTCCGAGACGGCACGAATCTGTCCCTGAGACGCGTACGGCTTCGCATCCAGCCCTCCCACAGCCACGGACGTGCCGATTTGCCGCCAGTGGTAGAGGACTTTCGGAATGTGGCGCACCTTCCCGCCGAGCCGGACCACCCTGTTGAACAGATCCCAGTCTTGTGCTCCGTCGGTCTCCTTTCGCCAGCCTCCGATCGCTCGGACGTCCTCAGTCCGCATCACGCAGAAATGTGTCAGATAGTTGGCGTTCCACATCACCTCGGGGGACCATTGAGGCTTAAACAGCGGATCGACGCGGCGAGACCCGTCACTGGTGAGCTGATCTTTGTCCGAGTAGATGAACCGGAGTTCCCGATCCTGGTTCAGCGCCTGCACAACTTCAAAGAGCGCAAACGGCGCCAGGGTGTCATCGTGGTCCAACAACGCCAGGAACTCGCCGGAGGCGATCTCCAGAGCCGCATTCGAATTGCCGGAGATCCCTTCGTTTCTCTCCAGCAGCTTCAATTTCACGCGGCTGTCTCGCTCGCACAGCGCGCGCAGGTACTCGAGGTTCGTGTCGTCCTCATCTCTCGCCGCCGCGATGCACAACTCCCACTTGTCGTAGGTCTGGGTCTGAACGGAGACCACCATCTCTCGAAGTACCTTCAGCGGCGTACGGTAGACGGGGCACAGGATGCTGACCAATGGCCGGACGCTGATACAGGCGGCCACCCGGCGCTGAACCTCGAGTTCGGCCTCCGTTGGTTCGTTCTGCTCGATCCACTCTTCGTATGTGAGGTTGCGCGCTTGCGCCATCCTCGGAGGCAACGGGGGAGGCGCGGGCTCGCCGGCAGGTACCGGCGCCGGTGGCAACGGGCGAGTCGCGCTTTGCGGTGGCTGCACCGAAACTTGTGGCATCAGAAAGGTGTTCTTGTTCTGGCCGAACGATCCGGCCATGCCCAACCGCCTCAACGCGCGGGCCAGAAACGGGTCCACATGTCTGCGGAACCATGGGCTCCGTCCTCGGGTGTGGTTCAGCCACTGCCGGTAGCGCATCACGGCCTGCCAGCCTGGGCTGGAGCGCAGGTGGTCCAGTTCGGCTTCAACCCTCGCGGCCTCCCGCGTAACCCAAGCCAGCGCCGCCGCATGCTGCTGGGCGCTCTCGATCCATGGCTCCATCGCGGTCCGCGTCCTATTCGCTTCATCCGCGGCCTGAGCCAGCCGGGTCCGGTGCTCAACCAGTTGAGCCTGCGCGGCGGCCAGATCCCTCTCGTGGCTGGTCAGGGCCTTCTCGTATTGCCCGAGCGAACTGCGAAGTCTTGCCAGTTCGGCGCTATCGGCCGACCGGCTGCTCTTCAGGTCTTCAATCTCCACGAGCAGCGCGGCCGCCTCTCTCTTCAATCGGTCCCTGGCCTGTTGCTCATCCGCGACGGCCTGGCGGGATGCGTCCAAGCTCACCTCCGCACCCGATAGGGACCTGCGGAGAGATTCCAATTCCGAAGACATGCCCCGGCCCGCATCCCGCTCGCCGCGGAGTTCGTTGTATGCCGTGGCGATCTCCCCGTCCAGCAGCGCGACTTGCTTCTCCAAGTGCTCGATCTGATTGTGCCTTGCTAGGAACAGAACCTCCTGCCTTCTCAGGCCGAGTGTTTCCGCCATCAGTCGGAGCGCGGCGGGATCCGTCCCCACACCCGATCTCCGCACCAGGAACGCATGGGGTGCGACGAAGCTCGCGTTGTATGCCAGGTCTGGAGTGAATCCTCGCGTGTCGAACTCTCGCAGCCAGTGGATCACCGGCTGCACATTGACGTGCGTCGGTTCATCGAAGTCCGAGGGCGTTGAGGAGAAAAGGACCCGCTCGCCGATCGAACAGATATTGTCCAGCGCGGCGCTCATCTCCTCCTGGGGGATGTGCTCCATCACTTCAATGCATGTGACCAGGTCATACCGCCCCTCCGGAACTGTCTCCGATAACGACGCCACCCAGCACCGACCGCGAAGGTCAGGACGCACTTGCGAGATCGCATACTCCGAAACGTCGCACCCCTTGGCTTCGACGCCCCGGTCAAACAACGACTCCACAAGAAACCCATGCGCGCAACCCGCATCGAAGACCGACTCTGGCCGAAGGCTCCGGATGATCTCCTCCGCGATCACCCGGAACAAGTTGAGCCAGTGAGGGTTCCGCTCGTAAGGGACCGGACCGAACCGCTTCAGGTAGTAATCCTGTTCGTAAGCTGACACCGGCACATCCAAGGCTGCGGTCTGTCCCGTGCTCTCCAATTGGCGGTTCATCTGCGGCATCGTCGTGCGTTCATCTCCGGTCAAGAACACCCTCGTCTGCGGGACACCATTAGTACTCCTTATGGCTAAGGATGACGCCGCTAGATACTTGTGGCTCCAGGCCTGACAAAGTCTCAGAAATTGTCCCCAACGCGGACCAGTCGCGTGAATCTTCTTCAGCTTTATGCGAGGTTTCTATCCGTTCGGACACTATCCCATAGGGAGACTCTGGCTCTCGCCCGGGTTCGGGGCGGTATGCCGGGCTGAATCCGTTGATTGGAAACAAACCTCTCTTGGCAAAGGCGCTGGCTGATGACGCCTCGAATTCTGCGGCCCCTGCCCACCCTTACCGCCTCGACTCGACCGAAAGCGACATCCGGGCGCTCCGTGCCGAGGTTATGTCACTTGACCGTCGTCTCGCGGCTCTGGAACGCAGCATCTTCCTCCGGTTGCTCCGTGCGGTTGGCGGATATAAGAAGGTCATGACACTCCGCGCCAGTCAGCTGCTAATTCGTTCAAAGCTGCATACTGTCCTTCATCGCATCCAGCGAACCTCCAGGAATGTCACGGAACATCAACGCTGGCTCCAAGCTCACCGGGCCTCGGATCCCCTCTCCGTCATCCCCAACTCTCTAGTCCGCACCGGTCCCGATTTGGCCATCGCTCTAGTAATCCGGGATTCCAGGCGCGCCTGCGTCGTCAACGCACTGGACTCCATCCTGGCTCAGAACTACCCAAACTGGCGCCTTACCATCTACCTGTCCAATGAGGCGCCGCACGAAACCCGCGACTGGCTGCGCGGTGTGGCCATGACGGACTTTCGCGTCGCCGTCGTCGACTGCCAGGATGAGCCGTCTGCCGCCACCCTCAACGCCTGGGTGAGTCACACTGCCGGCGAGCTCTTCGTGTTCCTCGACGAAGACGTCCATCTCGAACCGGCCGCCCTTGCTCATATAGCCGCGTTGTTCGCCGCGAGCGGCTGCGATCTGATCTACTCCGATGAAGGCGCCTGCGACCTGAACGGGCTCTCCCGACACGCCGTCTTCAAACCGTCATACTCGCCTGAGCTGTTATCAGAATGCATGTACTTCGGGCGCCTTTTCGTCGTCTCCCGGTCGGCGTTCGCTCGAGCTGGCGGTTTCCAGTCCGATCTCGCCTTTGTACGCGACCACCAACTCGCCCGTCGTGCCGCGGCTGGCGGCGCGCGCGTCCGCCATATCCCGCGGGTCCTATACCATTGCCGCGAACCTCAGTCCTGGTCAGGCTCGCGCCTCCCCCTCCACGTGAGCACGCTTCGCCTCGCCACTCTCGATTCTCGCCCTCGCGCGACGATCATCATTCCGTCACGGACCGCCCGGCTCCTTAAGTCCTGCCTCGCGTCGATTCGGGCTCGCACCCGCGGCGTCTCCTTCGAAATCGTCGTCGCTCATCACAGGGGCGGCCCTGACGAAAGTCAGATCGCATCGCTCCTTGACCGCCAGGCCGTCGACTTCGTTGACTACCACGGCGGCTTCAATTACTCCGCCATCTGCAATCTCGCCGCATCGCGGGCCAACGGTTCGACCCTTGTCTTCCTGAACGACGATGCCACACCGCTTAATCCCGACTGGCTCGCAAATCTGCTCGCGACCGTCTCACGAGATGGCGTGGGCGTCGCCGGTGCAAGGATGTTCTACCCGGACGGCACCCTCCAGCACGCCGGCATTGCGCTGGGGCTCTGTGACGGAACCGGGCACCCTGGCCGCGGTCAATTTGACAGCGCGCATTGGCCCTGGATCAACTTCACGCGAAACGTCTCCGCCGTCAGCGGAGCATGCCTCGCCGTGCCCCGAAAAGTCTTTGAGGAACTCGGCGGATTCGATCCCGTCTTCCCCTTGAATTACAACGATGTCGATCTCTGCCTTCGCGCCAGCCAGGCGCGGTACCGGATCGTGGTCGACGCCTCGGTCCGCCTCACCCACCTCGAAGCCCGCAGCCGGGCGGCCGGCACAGAGCCCGGCGAGCGTCTGGAGTTCTTTCGCCGTTGGGGCCACCTTGTCGAAGCCGGCGATCCGTTCTATTCACCCCACCTGCGAACGGACGCGGAGGACCTCAGAATCGCGAACTGAACGCCTTACCAGTTGCCCACCAGCGGCCGGTCTCCGCCAATCCCTCCGAACGGGAACGCCACATCCTGCCCCGGCCCGGTCCCATCGAATTGATAGTTGCCGTTCGCGTCTAGCACCCAGAAGAAGCCCATTCTGAACACGCCCGGCTTGCTCCTTCCGTCTCCGTTCCAGTCACCGACGACCGGCACGTCTCCCGGAATCCCGCCGTACGGGAAAGCCGTATCCTGCCCGGGTCCTGTCCCGTCAAAGTTGCCGTTGCCGTTCGTATCGAGAATCCAGTAGAAACCCCTTCTCACTAGCCCGATTCGTGTTATCCCCGTTCCCGTCCAATCGCCTGCCACCGGCACATCGCCCGCCTCGCCACCAAACGCGTGCGTTCTATCCTTTCCGGCTTCAAAAATACCGTTGCCATCGTGATCCAGAATCCAGAAGAAGCCCTGCCGGAACAGCCCTACTTTTGTCAGTCCATCCCCGTTCCAGTCCCCGACCACCGGCACGTCTCCTGGTTCCACCCCGACGCCCAGTGCATAGACCTTGTCTGCTGCTGTGAACAGACTGTCCCCGTTGTAGTCCAGGATGAAGAGACCATTGCTGGGACGATAGATCCCCGCCTTGCTGCGGCCATCACCGCTCCAGTCACCGGTGATCGGGATGTCTCCCGGCACGCCTCCGAAAGCGAACTCCTGGTCCTGACCCCAGTCGAACTGCTTGTTCCCGTTCACATCCAGCAGCCAGTAGAATCCCATCCGGAAGACACCCGCCTTCGCGACCGCGCCGGACACCCGTAACGGGACGGAGGCCGCGTCGTTACTCGAATTCGCATCCCCCGGATTCGTCACCGTCGCCAGATTCGTTACTCCCGGAGCGGTGCCGGTGCCCACACGCACCATGAGCGCAATCGTACTCGACGCTCCCGCATTCACCGGTCCAGCATTCGTGCACGTCACTACCTGGCCTGTCGGGCCGCAGATCCAGCCGGTCCCTGCAGCCGAAACGAAGCTCAGCCCTGCCGGCAACTCGTCCACCACGGTCGTGGTGCCGGTCGCCTGGCTCCTGCCAATGTTACTGACCGTGATCGTATAGACGATCTCCCCGCCTTCCGCCGCCTCGACGCCACCATGCCCCATCGTCAGCGCCAGATCCACGTACGGATACGGCATCGCTTGCACCGGAAGCAGCCGGAATGGGGACGCCCCACCCCCCAGTTGCCCGTCACCGTTCCCGCCCCACGCTCTCACCGATCCGTCCGCCGCCACAGCCAGGCTATGCGCGAAACCGCCTGCCGCGCTCACAGCTCCGCTCAAACCGGCCACCCGTACCGGTGCGCTTCTCGCAGTGGTGGTCCCATCGCCGAGTTCGCCATTCCCGTTCGCGCCCCACGCCCAAACTCTGCCGTCGCTGCCCACGGCCAGACTATGTGCGAAACCACAGGCCACGCCCGAGATCTGCTTCAACCCGCCCACCCTCACCGGCGCCAGCCGGTTCTGAACACTCCCATCGCCCAACTGCCCCGACGTGTTCCGGCCCCACGCCCACACCGTGCCATCGTTCATCAGGGCAATGCTGTGCCAGCCGCCAGAGCAGACCGCCACAATCCCCGTCAGCCGGGAAACCTTCACCGGCGAAAGCCTTCGCGTGGTCGTCCCGTCCCCCAATTGCCCCGAGTCGTTCTCACCCCAGGTCCATACGCTCCCATCGCCGCCCAGCGCCACCGAGTGCGAGTCCCCAGCCGCAACCGACGTCACACCGCTTACACCGTTAACCTTGACCGCCGAGAGCCGGCTAGTCGTGCTTCCGTCCCCGATCTGGCCTGACCCGTTCCCGCCCCACGCCCACACGCTCCCGTCATTCTTCGCAGCCAGGCTGTGCCGCCCGCCGCCGGAGACCGCCACTGCTGCGCTCACCCCGCTCGCCTGCACCGGAGCAAGGCGTGTCGTCACTGTGCCGTCCCCTAACTGCCCTTCCAGATTTCGGCCCCAGCTCCACACAGTCCCATCACTCTTCAGCGCAAGGCTATGGCTTGCTCCCGCCGAAATTCGGGCAACGCCGGTGAGCGACGAAACCGTCACCGGAGTCATCGCCGGCTGTTGCGTCCCATCGCCAAGCTGGCCCTCGCTATTCCCGCCCCACGCCGAGACCGTTCCGTTCGATCTCAACGCCAGGCTGTGCTTTTCGCCCGCCGCCAGCCGTTCCACGCCGGAGACGCCTCCCGCCGGCAGCGTCCGCATTGTCAAACTGCCGTCTCCGAGTTGTCCCTGAAGATTGCTGCCCCAGGCCCACACGGTCCCTGTCCCCTGAACGGCCAGAGCATGATCGGTGCCGCCCGCCAGCGACACCGCGCCTGTCAGTCCGCTTGCCTGCACCGGAACCAGCCGGTCACTCTTCGTCCCGTCGCCGAGTCCCCCCGTCTCATTGCTGCCCCAAGCCCACACAGTCCCATCGCCCCTCAGCGCGAAGCTCCGGTTGGCCCCAGCGGAGATCGCCACCACCCCCGTCAGCCCGCTCACCCGGACCGCCCTTGTGCGGTTCGTCGCCGTCCCGTCTCCAAGCTGCCCGCGACTGTTCGAACCCCAGGCGTACACCGTGCCGTCCATCCTCAGCGCCAGAGTGTGGTTGGCTCCACCTGCAATTGCGACCCCATCTCCAACCCCGACAACCTGCACCGGGCTCACCTTCTGGTCCACATTTCCATTGCCCAGCTGCCCGGCATCGTTTCTTCCCCAGGCCCATACCGTCCCATCGCCCAGCAGCGCGGCGCTGTGCCCCGATCCCGCTGCCACGCTCACCACTCCCGTCACGCCAGACACGAGGACCGGACTGATTCGCAGCGTTGTCGTCCCATCCCCCAGTTGCCCCGAACCGTTGCCGCCCCACGACTGCACCAGCCCATCCGCGCGGACTGCCACGCAGTGCGCCGCGCCGCACGCGACGTCCACGACTCCAGAAACTCCCGCCTGCACCGGACCCAGCCGCGTCGTCTGCGTTCCGTCCCCCAGTTGGCCTGAATCGTTCAGTCCCCACGTCCACACGGTCCCGTCCGCCTTCAGCGCGGCACTGTGCGACTGCCCGGCTGCAAGCCCCACAACCCCGGTTAGCGTCCCCGCCCGGACCGGCGCCCGGCGCGTGACCGCTGTTCCGTCGCCCAACTGGCCGTAGGCGTTCGCTCCCCAGGCTGCCACCGTCCCATCCGTGTTCAGCTTCAAGCTGTGCGCCTCGCCCGCCGCAACCTTCCAAGCCGCGGTGGGAACCGCCTTCACTGTGGAAGTCACGCTTGCCGAATTGTTCGTCGGGTTCGCGTCGCCTCCGCCCGCCACACTCGCCGAGTTGGTCACCGACGGATACGCCGCCGCAGAAACGCTCACCCGCAGGGAGATCTGCGACCGCTGATACCCGCCGATCAGCCCCGGATTCGTACAGGTCACCGTCTGCCCCGAGGCTGCGCAAGTCCAGTCCGTCCCGTACGCCTCCAGATACGACAAGCCCGAAGGCAGCGTATCCGTCACCGTGACTGTGCCCGCTGTCGAGAACCCACCCGTGTTTGTCACCGTCAGGTCATACATGGCGGGGAACCCGGCCCTCAACGCTCCGGCCGCTGACTTCGCGATTGTCAGATCCGCCGCCGAGGCCGGAACACTCAACACTGGGGCAGGTTGCAGGAGCGTCTCCCCATTGCCCAGTTTTCCGTACCTGGTCGATCCGCAAGCTCGCACGCTGCCGTCCGCCTCAGCGGCCACCGTGTGCGACCATCCGGCCGACACATGGATTGACGGCGTGAGCCCCACCACCTGCACGGGTAGCCACCGGTCGGTCAAGCTGCCATCGCACAAATTGCCGGAGGAGTTCTGACCCCACCCCCACACCTGCCCGTCGCTCCCCCAGGCCATGCTGTGGTCATAGCTCGAGGAGATCCCCGTGATGCCGTATAACCGCGGGACTCGAACTGGGACCACGGCGAAAAACACGCCCTGTCCAAGTCCGAGCCATCCGGTACCCCAAACCCAAACACTGCCGTCCGACTTTAGTGCCAGGCTATGGGTGGCCCCTGCCGCCACGAAGGCCACATTCGCCAATCCGCCGCCCACCAGGATCGGAGTTGTCCGTTTTGTCCTGTCCGCGCTTCCAAGCTGCAAATTGCTGTTGTCGCCCCAGCCCCAAACCGTGCCGTCGCTTTTCACGGCCAGACTATGATCGCTGCCGGCGGCGATCGCCACCACACTGCTCAGGCCGGAGACCTGCACCGGCCAGTAGCTCGGCATTGTGGTTCCGTCTCCGACTTGTCCCGAGGAGTTCCGCCCCCACGCCCAGACTGTTCCGTCGCCCTTCAATGCGAGTGAGTGTCTCCAAACGGACGCGATCGCCACCACTCCTGTCAGGCCGGGCACCTGGACCGGCACGGCGCTGTTCACGCCGGGTCCCAGGCCAAGCTCGCTTCCGGAACCCCAGGCCCAAACCGTGCCGTCGCTCTTCAACGCCAGGCTGTGTCCCTCTCCCGCCGCAACCGCAATCACGCCCGTCAGCCCCGCCGCCCGCACCGCGATCGCGCTGTTCGTCGTTGTGCCGTCGCCCAACTGTCCGAACGAGTTCGATCCCCACGTCCACACCGTTCCGTCACTCTTCCGGGCAACGCTGTGCTCATAGCCTGCCGCAACTTGCGTGATGGATGAAACGCTCTCCGCCTGGACCGCCGCCGTTCGATTCAAGGGAGTGCCATCGCCCAGTTGGCCCGACCAGTTCGTTCCCCACGCCAGAAGTACCCCGTCATTCCGAAGCGCCAGCGAATGGACGCCGCCTCCGGCCACGGCCACAACGCCCGTGATGCCCGGTACCCGCACCGGCGCCGCCCGGTCCGTGCGGGTGCCGTCCCCAAGCTGCCCGAACCCGTTTTCGCCCCAAACCCAAACCGTCCCGTCCGACTTCGCCGCCAGACTGTGGCCCTCCCCAGCCTCAACTGCCGCCACCCCCGTCAGTCCACTCACCGGCACGGGCGATGGACGGTCCGTCGTCGTCCCATCCCCCAGCGCACCTCTCCCGTTGTAACCCCACGCACTCACCGTCCCGTCGCTCCGCAGCGCCAGACTGTGGTACGCCCCGCCCGCTACCGCCACCGCCCCAGTCAGCCCCGGCACCTGCACCGGCGTCAATCGATCCACGTTCGTGCCATCGCCGAGCTGGTACAAGCCATTCGCCCCCCAGCCCCACACCGTTCCGTCGATCTTCACCGCCAGGCTGTGCCAAAGCCCAGCGGAGATCGACGAGACATTCGAGAGCCCCACCACCTGCACAGGCGTAGTCCACCGCGTCTGAGTTCCATCGCCGATCTGGCCGTAGGTGTTGAGTCTCCCCCATGCCCACACGGTCCCATCGCTCTTCAGCACCAACCGGTGGTCCTCGCCTGCGGCGATCGCCACCACCGACGTCAGTCCCGGAACCCGCATAGCCTTCGTCCCCGTCAGCCAGTCCGCCCCCAGACCCCATTCCCAGACGGTTCCGTCGCTGCCCAGCGCCATGCTGAACGATCCGCCCGCCGCCACTGACACAATTCCGCCTAGCCCCGTCACCTGCACCGGCTTCGACTGCGGCTCGAACCCGCCATTCCCAAGCTGCCCAAACCCGTTGTTGCCGAATGCCCACACCGTCCCGTCCGGGTTCACTCGCAGACTGTGTTCCCCGCCTCTCGACGCTGCCACTCGAACTTGCCCTGCCGCGAGCGCGCTTCGTAGACTCCCTGCCGTCGCTGCCTGTTCGGTCAGGTGCTTCTGGTCCCATGCTTCGGCGGATATGCTGCCCCGGTCATCCAGAGCCTCTGCCTCTCTCGACCCCTCGATCCACGCCACCGCCCAACCCGCCGCCAGATCCATCAGGGTGCCCTCCACCTCGTGCCCGTAAGAATCCCGCCCATTCTCGAGGATTCGGATCCTATCGGTGCCGTACACCACCTTCCGTTGGACGCCCCGCGTATCCAGCCAATCGGTCTCCCCTCGAATCTTCTCGACTACCCGTCCGCCGCGAAACTCGATCTCCGCACCCTCCGGCATCCTGCCGGTCGGCACCGCCGGCGTGATCATCTTCCGGACGTCCTGCGCCGCCATCCCTTCCCAGTTGCTGCCGAAGACGAGCACTGTTCCGTCATCTCGTAGCGCCGCCGTGGAGAGCGTACTGGCCGCAACCGCCGTCATCCCACGCAATCCAGCGACTTGCTTCGGCTTCAGGTGAGCCACCAGCGTCCCGTCGCCCAACTGGCCCATCGCGTTTGCGCCCCACGTCCAGACGGTTCCGTCTCGCCGCAAAGCGGCCGAGTGTTGTGCGCCGGCGGCAATTGCCACCACGTCGGTGAGTTCCGCGACCTCGCGCCATCCGCGCACCGGTCCGGTGTCTCCGGTCCCCAATTGCCCGTAGGTGTTGTCCCCCCACGCCCACACCCGCCCTTCGCCCGTTAGCACCAACACATGGCCGCCGGCCGGCGCTGCCGCAATCTTCACCGCATTAGGAATCTCGCCGATCCGGCGAATCTGATACCCGTCCTCCATCAGGACGATGGTGCTCGCTGCTTCCCCACCCAGCAGAGCCACCGGTCCGCAAATCGCCTGCGCCAGAATCAGGCCCCAGGCGGAGACCACCCTACGGATTCTCGAACGGCGCTCGCTTCCCACTTTGGATACCCGACAGTTGCGTTGCGCAGCGAATCTGCCTTACCGGCAGTGCAGCGCAACGCCATCCTGGCAAAACCCTCGGGTCTGCGTAAATACCTCCAATGGGGGTAGGCCCGCAGAGCTACTCGCGGATGGCGATGAGTGCGCCCGGTAGCCCGTCCGGCACGCTGAGGAGTTCCAACTCCCCGCCGCCTGCACAAAGCAGCCCTTCTCGGCGTCCCACCCCTTCGTCATGATCCAGTCGAAGATCCGGTCTCGCTGCACCTCAAGATGGGGCCGATCCAGCCGCAGGCTCCGACGCTTTGCTTGCCGCAGCCCCCGGTCCAGCGCCACCCCGCACTGCAGCTTTGAATAGAGGAAGTACTGCCTTTCGCTCCGAACCTCCCAAACTCCCTCGTCCGGCTTGTCCCAGTTCGATCTGACCCAATCCAGCATCTTCCGGATCTGCCGCTACGGGCCCGTAAGAGATCGGTGACACGGGCTTGTCGTAAAGGTAGATCGATTCAATCAGCTCACCGTAAATGTCGAGTTGCAGTTGGTTGAAGGCGCTATTGCCCACCCGCACCGGGCCGGAACCCATGTAACCCTCCAGATTGTCCAGCGTGAACTCCGTCAGGTCGTGCCCCCGTCGATCGCGCACATGACGTTCAACAGCCCGCTCACCTGCTCCTGCTCGTGCGCCCTTTGTTCCAGCCACCCGATGAACGCCGACGCCTCCTGCGTGAAACCGATCCGCAGGAACGCGAACACCGTGAACGCCGCGTCGCGGATCCAGGTGTATCGGTAATCCCAGTTCTTCACCCCGCCGATTCCCTCTGGCAGACTGCTCGTGGGCGCCGCCACAATCGCACCCGTCGGCCGGTAGGTCAGCAGCTTCAACACTAGTTCCGAACGGATGATCCGCCCCCGCCACCGGCCCGTATACGTGCACCGGTTCACTCACTCCCGCCAGAACCTCGCGGTCTGGTCCATCGGTCGTTCCCCATCCACCGGCTCATGCCCCCCCGGCGCTGGCGGCGCGTCATCCAGATAGCGCAGCGAGAAGGTGAACAACTCCCTCGGGTGAACGGTGAACTCCGCGCACGCCGCGCCCTCCCGAACCTCGACTGGAACCGGGCTGCTCAACGAGATGCACCCGTGGCCGCTGCAAAGGACAGCGCCCCAAAGCCGGGTCTCGATCTCTTGTTCCGCTCCGGCATAATCGAACGCGGGTGAGCATTCCATCAATAACCGCTTCGTTCCGGACGATCTCGCTGTACCTATCCTCCTTGTCCACCGGCATGAAGTCCACCACCTCGGCCACGCCGTCCGGCCGCAGGAAACGCGTCATCAGGACATTGGTCTCCGGTTGATCGTCACAGGGGACGTCACAGGGGACAGCCTGAAGTGTCCCCCCTTTGCTCCGGTCCAGAATCGCGCCGAAGATGCTCGGCGAATCGAATCGAGGCAAGCAGCATCAGTCGATTACGCCGTCCATCCCAACCAGAGCAATCGACTGGAGGTTGCCGGCGATGCCGCACGACTCAATCGGGCGGTACCCGCGCTGTGGGAAACTGATCACTTTGCTCTAATTGAGGATACAGTCAAGTCCGTAGACTATCTCTCGATATTGCTCCAGCTACGCGGGAGCCCCTTCGAGCCAAGAGGCATTCACAACAATCTTATCCATTGAAATCAACAACTTGCCGGAAAACACTTGGTGTCGTGCTCTATACTCTTCCCCTTGGCGCCAACCGCGCCAGCCATGGGCGCTGGCAAAGTGTCCGAAAATGGGACTAGGTTCGTTTCGTAAGGCGGCTTTTCCCCGCGCCCTAGCCCCGCAAGTTCTTTGACATCTTCAACCTGCCGATCACCACGACCCGCGCCGCCCGCCCGGACGGCGCGGCCCCAGCGGTCATCCCCGCGGACAACCCTTGTTGCCCTCACCCGCCCTTGCTATCCTGAAAAACTGGGTGTGCCGCGCGGATCGTCCGCGTGGGGTGCAACTCACTCAACGCCAAGCCTTTCAGCATCGAGGTTCCTCATGTCCGGACATTCCAAATGGGCGACGATCAAACACAAAAAGGCCGCCCTGGACTCCAAGCGCGGCAAGCTCTTCACGCGCCTCATCAAGGAAATCATGATCGCCGCTCGCAGCGGCGGCGACCCCGACGGCAACCCCCGCCTGCGCACGGCTATCGTCGCGGCCAAGGCCGTCTCCATGCCCAATGAGAACATCACCCGCGCCATCAAGCGCGGCACAGGTGAACTCGAGGGCGGCCAGATCGACGAAATCATGTTCGAAGGCTACGCCCCAGGCGGAGCCGCCATCCTCGTCTCCTGCGCCACCGACAACCGCAACCGCACCGTCTCCGAAATCCGCCACATCTTCTCCAAACAGGGCGGCAACCTCGGCGAAGTCGGCTCCGTCGCGTGGATGTTCGAGCGTAAAAGCCAGATCATCATCGAAAAGGAAAAGGCCACCGAAGACCAGTTGATGGACATCGCGCTCGAAGCCGGCGGCGACGACGTCCGTGATCAAGGCGATAGCTGGGAACTCATCTCCGCTCCGGAAGCCCACACCTCCATGACCGAAGCTCTGCACAAGGCCGGTGTTCCCACCGCCTCCGCCGAGATCGCCATGATCCCCAAAAACCTCGTCGAGCTCGACAAGAAACACGTCGGCAGCTTCATGAAGCTCAGCGACGCCCTCGAAGAGCACGACGACGTTCAGAACGTCTACAGCAACGCGGACTTCTCCGAGGAGGACCTCGCCGGAGCCTGATCTGGCTCAAGCGATTCCAACTGCCCCTTGCGGATTCTCGGCATCGACTGCGGCAGCCAGGTCACGGGCTACGGCGTCATTGAAAGTGACGGCGCCCGCCACCGCTTCGTCGATGCCGGCGTCATCCGCACTCGTCCCAGCGATCCGCTGCCGGCCCGACTCTTCCAGATCGGTGCCCGCCTCCGCGAAATCGTCGCCGGCGCACACCCCGACGAGACCGCCGTCGAGGACTCGTTCCAGTCCGTCAACGCCCGCAGCGCCCTGAAGCTCACTCAGGTTCGCGGCGCGGTGCTCTTCGTCCTCGCCGAATGCGGGCTGCCCATCGCCGAATACCCGCCCGCCACGGTGAAAGCCGCCGTCGTCGGCCACGGCCGTGCCGAGAAAGAACAGGTGGCCTTCATGGTGCGCTCGCTGCTCAGGCTCGATTTCGATCTGACGCCCTTCGACGCCTCCGATGCCGTCGCCGTCGCCATCTGCCATGCGGTACGCCGCGGCGTGGGGGTGCCCCAATGAAATGGCTCTGGCTCTGCCTCCTGCCCGCCGCGCTGTTCGCCCAGGACGCTGACCGCCTCGTCTTCTCGAAGAGCTTCCCCGGCAGCAGCCCGGCCTTCTACGAGATCCGTCTCACACCGGCAGGCGATGCCGAGTTCCGTGACAACCCCGACGAGGACCTGCCGCTGAAGCTCAAACTGCGAGAGGCCGACTGCCGCGCCATCTTCGCGATCGCCGCCAAGCTCGACTACTTCAAGAACCCGCTTGAATCCGGCCTCCCCGTCGCCAGAATGGGCGAGAAAATGTTCCGCTGGGAGAAGGGCAAGGAGTCCCGGGAACAGAAGTTCAACTACTCGCTCGACACCGACGCCCAAGCCCTTCAGGACTGGGTCGAGCGCATCGCCGAATCCGCCCTGCTCTACTACGACCTCGAGCGCACCGCCAAGTACGACCGCCTCGGCGTCAACAAGACCCTGCTCCACCTCGAAACCGCCTGGGATAAGCGCCGCCTCGTCGCCCACGACAAGTTCCTGCCCTTGCTCAAACGAGTGGCCGGCAACGACAGCTACCTGAACATGGCTCGGGAACGCGCCGCGAAGCTCGTTCTGTATTTCAGTGACCCCGAGGCGCATCAGACGTCTCCTCAGGAAGAGAAGAAGGGCCAATGAAACTCCTCCTGCCGCTGCTGGCGGCCACCTTCGCCATGTCCCTGCTCGCTCAGCAGGCCCCGGACGAAGAGAAGGCATCCCCGGAAGAACGCGAGCTCGAACTCGCCCTGGCCGAAGCCGGCAGCAGCCCCGTGGAATATGCCCGCGCCATCGAGCGCCATCTGCTGAAGTACCCCGCCTCAGCGCAGCGGGCTGAGATGGAGCGCGTCCTCGTCCAGGCCGCAATCGACTCCAACGATAAGCGCCGCCTGCTCCACTTCGGCCCCAATGTCATCGAGCGCGGCACCCGCAGCCCGCAGATCCTCGACCACGTCTCCCGCGCCCTGCTCGACTCGAAGAAACCAGAGGACCTCGCCGGCGCGCTGAAGTACGCCAAGCTCCTCGAAGACGAGCTGACCAAACACGTCGTCCGCTTCGAGAATCCGAACGAGACCGTTGCTAACCGGGGCCGCCGCCTCATTGAGGCGGAGAAGGGCATCTCTCGCGCCCTCGCCTTCCAGGCCCGCGCCACCGGCGAACTCGGCAATGCCAAAGCCGCCGCGGACTTGGCCGCAAAAGCATGGAAGCTCGCTCCAAGCCCCGAGTCCGGCCGTGAATTGTCGCGTTGGCTCGAACGCGACGGCCAACCGAAGGCCGCCCTGCAAGCCCTCGCCGAAGCCGACGCCGTCGCCGAAGAACTGCCCGACGACGCAGCCCGCACCAAGGACCGGGCCCGCATGGCCGAATTGGCAAAGCAGGCCGCGCTCAGCGAAGGCGATGCCGGCCAGATCCTGCTGCGTGCCAACGAAAGCGTCGCTCGCCAGTTGACCGCGCGCCGCGCCCGGCTGATGGCCCTCGACCCCAACGTCTTCGCCGAATCGGTGAGAGACTACACGCTCTCCAGGCTCGCCGGCGACCCGCTCAAGATGGCGTCGCTCCAGGGCAAAGTCGTTGTACTGGATTTCTGGGCCACCTGGTGCGGACCCTGCCGCGCTCAGTACCCGCTCTACCAGGAAGTGATGAGCCGCTTCAAAGACAATGCCGACGTCGTCTTCCTGCCCGTCTCCACCGACGAAGAGCGTGAAGCCGTCGCCCCGTTTCTCGAACAGAACAAGTGGTCGAAGGACGTCTACTTCGAGGACGGGCTGGCAACAACTCTGCGGGTCAGCTCCATCCCGACGACCATGGTCCTCGACCGCAAGGGCAACGTCTACAGCCGCCTCCACGGCTTTATCCGCGACCGCTTCGTCGACATGCTCTCCGAGCGCATCACCGAAGCGCTACAACTGGATTGATGGCCTTTCCAAGAGTCGTCTGGATCGTTCTCGACAGCGTCGGCATCGGCGCAATGCCCGATTCGCTCGAATACGGCGATGACCCCGGCGCCGACACCCTCGGCAACTGCGCCCGCCTTCGCCCGCTCGCCCTGCCGAACCTCTGCTCGCTCGGTCTGGCGAACATCCGCCCGTTCCAGCACCTCGCCCCGGCCGCCGAGCCCCTCGGCAGCTTCGGCCGCTGCACGCTGGCTTCGCCCGGTAAGGACACGACGACCGGCCACTGGGAAATGGCCGGCATCCTCCTCGACAAGCCCTTCCCGCTGTATCCGAACGGCTTTCCGCCCGAAGTGATGGACGTGTTCGAGCGCCGCACCGGACGGGGCTGGCTCGGCAACAAACCCGCCTCCGGCACCGAGATCATCAAGGAACTCGGCGAGGAGCACATCCGGACCGGCAAACCGATCGTCTACACCTCGGCCGACAGCGTCTTCCAGATCGCGGCGCACGAGGACGTCATCCCGATCGACGAACAGTACCGGATCTGCGAAATCGCCCGGGCGATTCTTCGAGGGAAACACGAGGTCGGCCGGGTGATCGCCCGGCCGTTCACCGGCAAACCAGGCGGTTTTTCCCGGACGTCGAACCGGCACGACTACGCCGTCGCGCCGCCCACCGGCATGCTCCTCGACCAGCTTGCATCGAAGGATGTTCCCGTCGTCAGCGTCGGCAAAATCGCCGATGTCTTCCTGAACCGGGGCGTCACGGCAGGCTACAAGACCAAGACGAACGCCGACGGAATGGGCAAGACTCTCGAGGCAATGCTCAGGCATCCCGAAGGCCTGATCTTCGTCAACCTCGTCGATTTCGACATGCTCTACGGCCACCGCAACGACCCGGAAGGCTACTCGAAGGCTCTCGAAGAGGTGGATGCCTGGCTGCCCGAACTCTTCAATGAAGCCGAGGGCCGCGATCTGGTCATCTTCACCGCCGATCACGGCTGCGACCCGACGACGCCATCGACGGACCACACCAGAGAGTTCGTCCCGCTGTTGACCTGGGGCCTCGAGGCCGAAAGCGGCGTCGACCTCGGCACCCGCGCCTCGCTCGCCGACATCGGCCAGACCGTCGCCCAGAACTTCGGCACGGTGATCCCCGCCGGCACGAGCTTTCTCGACGCTCTAAGGTAAGTAGCCCTTCTCCATCATCCAGGGGTGAATCTCGATAGCGAGCCGCCCGGCGCGCACCATGGGATCAGCCTCGGCGATGGCTTTCGCCGCTTCGAGAGAGGCGCTGCGAAAGACGAAGATGCCGCGCAGTTCGCCGCCGTCGCCAATGGGCCCGGCCATGCGCAGCGAGCCCTCCTCTGCCGATTTGCGGATGTGGTCCATGTGCGCCGCCTGCAGCTTCCTGATCTCGTCAGTCACTTCCGGCGTCCACTTCGGTCCGCGCCGCAGAAAGACGATGTAGTGCGTGACCATCTCCGGTTTCGCCGGCTCAGCCTTCTGCCCGGCGCGCTCCGTCTCCGGCGGCACCATGCCTCGAAGGCGCATGTAGGTGATCAGGTTCCCGTAGTGCAGGGCCGTGTGATACGGCACAAGCAGCGCCATCCGCGCGGCCGGAGCCTCCTGCGGGCCCCACTTCAGCACCTTGCCGAAGTCGGTGTCGCTCATCTTCGAGAAGACAGCGGCGCAGTCGTCGAACGACTTCTTGACCGCCGCGACGAGCTCTACTTTCGAGAGATTCGACTTCTCGAGCGCGTTGCCCGGCGCGACAGGCTCGCCCTTCAGTGACGAGCACGCCATGTTGTTGGTATCGAGGATGTGGCCCACTTGCTCCCGAAAGGTACGGACTTCCGGTGAAGGGCGCCAGTCAAGCCAGCCCTCGTGCCATTTCTCGACAGCCTCCGTCAGGTTCTGCCGGTTGCGGTCGTTGGCGAGGCGCAGCATGTCGGACATAGGCGACTGCGCCATGAGCGCCGCCGCCGTGAGGGCGAAGAGACTGACCGGGCGAAGCATACCCGGTGAGGATACACCAGCGCTACTGCGTCCGAGGCGTAAACTTGCGGATCCGAACCCCTGCCTTTCGGCCCTGGTGGAACTTCAGCGAAAGGATGCCGCCCGAGTCCGTGCGCTCGTCGAACATCTCCTCGTCGTCCACCTCGACGTCGTACACAGTGTTCGGCTCAAGGCCGACGACGAAAGCGAACTCAATGGCCTCCTTGCGAGACTCCGGGTCCGGCGGCGGCGCCCAGCCCGTCTCGAAGCGCAGGCCCTGCTGCCCGAAAAAGACCTTGACGGCGCCGAGCTGAATCGGCGCGATGTCGGCCTGAGTGTTCACGGCGATGCGCCGGCCGTTCTGGAAGGCCTGGGCCTTGCCGCGGTCGTAGCTGAACCATGTGGCGTCGTCGTCCCAGCTCGAGCGCAGCATCAGGCGTCCGCTTGAATGGAACAGGTCCGGCATGTAGGTGTAGCTGAGGCCGGGCAGGTAGGGGTTCGCCCACAGGAACTCGTAAGGCAAGCCGAAGGAGCCGCGCATCAGAAAACGGTCGATCATCAGCCAGCCCTGCAGGAACGAATGCGGCTGGGCATTGGTGTCGAAGGCGACCAGCGCCAGTTCGGTGGCCCGGCCGAGGGCCGCCTCTTGAAGATTGGGCTCGCCCGAGCCGTCGTACGCCGGAATGCGAAACTCGTTCTCCGCGCCCGGCCAGGGTTGGGGATAGTAGCTGAGCAGGAGCAGCGGCGGAAGGTCTTCAAACCAGCGTTCGGCGCCTTCACGCAGGTCGATGCGCAGATTGTCCCGAATGACGTGCAGGAACTCGACCATGGCGAGAAGGTCGGCGCGGCGAGGGAACGGCTGGTCCCCCGTCTTGAGCTTAGGAATCATGGCGCCGCGCCACCAGGTCTCAACGGCCCACTTGAGGAACTCCTGCGAAGGCTTCGACTCGACGTCGGCAAGCGCAATGGCGGCCAACGCGGCGGAGCGCACCTGGGCGACCGCAGTGGGCCGCTCGCGCAGCAGCGGTGACAATTTGCGCGCCAAGGCCATGGACTGCGACTCGCCGAGCGCGTCCAGGCACCAGTCATAGACGAGCGCGGCTTGCCGCGACTGTGCGGGATCTTGCATGTTGGCGGCCGAGGCCCATTCGCCGGCCTTCGCGCAGTAGGCGGCACGCCCGGTGACGATGCCATAAAGCGCATTCGCGAAACCCGGCTCCGCCATTCTAGCGTTGCCGGACATCAGCGACTCAAACTGCGCCCAGCGCAGCGACTCGCGTTCGCGCTCCCGTTTGAGCAGCCTCAACCGCCGCTGGTTCAGGAAAAGGCGCGGAGTGTCGGTATAGACGACGTAGTCGGTTTCCTGTGCCGGGAGATCTACGGTAAGCAGGACGATGAGACACATCAGGAGCAAGAGAGGGACAACCTGTGTCAGCCTGCCACAGTTGGGGCGCCCGAATCGCCCACCGACGCGCGCGGCTGCTTCATTCTTCGTTGAAAACAAAGCACTTATTGTCAATGCAGTGTTGGCTCCCTGTTTGCTACACTCATTATCGAATTGATGAATTCTCTTTGAACCTGCCCTCTGCTGCAACAAGCCAGTAGGGAGAGCGAGTGGAGCAAAAAACGTCGAGCTTGCGGGAGCCGGTGTTAGAGTTTCATTCCAAGCGCTCGATCGCTTGCGTGTTGCAACAGAGGGTCCTTTTTTTGAGTTCAAAGGTGACACGGGTTCATCGACAAGGTTTTGGGGTTCCACCCCGGGGCTGCGGGTATCGATTGAGCGGGATTCGCTTGGTGAAGGGCATTTGAACGCGGTCTTCACCAGGAGTGAAAGGGAACACAGGCTTAGCCGGGTCTCGCGAGATTGTCGCCGCGCCCCTGCCCTTCCAGGGCAGGCCGCATTGGATGGGTTCCATTCGAGTCGCTCCTCACGGGAACCGATCCAATGCGGCTTTTCAGTTTCTAGTAGGCGAGGGTCCCGCTGCGGGGCGATTCCTGATCGTTGGGCAAGTAGATGGTCTTGCACTTCTCACAGCGGTAGATCTCGGCATCGGCGCCGAACCTGGCCGCGGCCTCCCCTTCAAAGAAGTACCAGCGCTTCAGGTGACCGGCGCACAGCTTGCCCTTCTCGTCCTTGAGACTGCAAGCGCGCATCCGGGGCGCGCGCATCCGGATCTTCGTTCCGTCACTCAATTCGCCTACATCGACAGCCTGGGGAATGTCGCGGGTGGCTTCCGCATATTTAGGACTGGCCATAATTGCCCTCGAAATCACGATTATGTCATAGCGGGCGAGGGCGACGACTCCAGTGCGGTCCTCCTCACCGCATCCGCGACGCCGTAAGGAGCACTTCCTGCACGTGCATTTCCTGGGTCAGCGTGACGGACAGGGGCTGGTTGTCGAGGACCGCGGCGGCCATTTCGTCGAGGTCACCCGCGTAGCGTTCGTATTTGGGCAGAAGGGCCTTCTGGCGCCCCTTGACATAGGGGCCGGCGGCTTTGGCGAGGTCAATCTCCAGTGACGGCGGCTCGATGGGGCGGATCACGGCGTTACCGTTCGTGCCGAAGATTTCGATCGTACGGTGGGCCGTCGCGTTGGGCTGGAGAACGCTCGAAGTGATGACGGCTATGGTGCGGTCCCATTCCAGGACGGCGGCCGTGTTGTCCTTGAGCGTGTCGCTAAATGCCCCATCGTGGCGCAGGAACGGCGTAATTCGCTTCGGCAGGCCGAGCAGGCGGACGACCACGTCGATGAGATGCGCGCCCTGCTCGAACATCTGGCCGCCGGAGAACAAATTCCATTCAGGGCGGCGGTCCGCGTCGATCAGGGTGTTCATGCGGGCATGAATCATGTAAACGTCGCCGAGCCAGCCCTCGCGCGCGGCTTCAAGCGCATTCATGACGGCGGGGTTGAAGCGCCACATGTAGCCGGTCTGGAGAAATAGCCGTTTCTCGCGGGCGATGCCGACGATCTGGCGGAAGTCGTCGAAGTTCTCGGCGGGCGGCTTCTCGATGTGGACGTGCTTGCCTGCGCTGACGGCTTCCAGGGCCAATGGCGCGTGGGTCTTCACGTCCGACTCGACGAAGATCACTTGAATGGACGGGTCCTTGAGAATCTCGGCCTTGTCGAGAAAGCGCAGTTCACCCAGTTTTGCCAGTGTGCCGTGGACGGCCGTAGACGGCTCCCAGACCCCCGCCAGTTCGTAGCGTGGGTGGCCTTTGACGAGGCGAACCTTGTCGAAGGCGTGGGAATGGCTGGCTCCCAGGAAGGCGGCTTTCACCTTGCCGGTGGATTGAGCGGCGAGCGGCAACGCCGCCAGCGCGGCCGAAAATGCGCGTCTGTTCATCGCGATCCGAATTATACTGGCAACCGCCATGAGAATCACGCGTCGACAGACACTCGCACTTCCGCTGGCGGGAGCCGCACTGGCTCAGCAGGGTGCATCAAGGTCCTTCGTCCGCTTCGAAACCGGCGGCCGTCGGGCCTACGGGCTCCTGGAGGGGGAACGGATTGTGGAGATCGAAGGGCTGTTCCGGCCCGAGCGGCGCAAGACGGAGCACAGCCTGAAATCGGTCAAACTGCTCTATCCCTGCGAGCCTCGCAAGGTCTTCGCCGTGGGCCTGAACTACAAGAGCCATTTGGGCGACAGGCCGGCACCCAAGCAGCCCGAGATCTTCTACAAGCCGCTGACTTGCCTCCAGAATCCCGGCGACCCGATCGTGATCCCGGCGGATGCGAAGAACTGTCACTACGAGGCTGAACTCGTGATTGTCATCGGCAAGCGCGTCAGGAACGCCTCCCGGGCCGAGGCGCAGGCGGCCATCTTCGGCTACACGTGCGGTAACGATGTGAGCGAGCGCGACTGGCAGCGCGGCGACCTTCAATGGTGGCGGGCGAAGGGTTCTGACACGTTCGGCCCTCTCGGCCCCGTCATCGTCCAGGGCTTTGAGCCGGAAAGGGGCTCCATCACGATGCGGCTGAACGGCCAGGTGAAGCAGCAGCAGAAGCTGTCTGACCTGCTATTTGACTGTCCTGCCTGCGTGGAGTTCATCTCGCGCTACGTCACCCTGGAGCCCGGCGATGTGATCTACACGGGCACTCCGGGCAGCACCTCGGCAATGAAGCAGGGCGACGTGGCGGAGGTGGAAATCCCAGGCATCGGGGTACTGCGGAACCCGGTGAAGCAGGCCTGAAGAGGCGCGTGAGGCGGCCATCCCGGAAGCCTTTTCGGGGCAGTTAATTCAGACCTGTCAGTGTGATAAGCTGAGACTTGTTTGAGCGCCATCGATGCCGGCTCGTGTGAGTGAGGCGTTCGTCCTCCGGACCTTTCCCTTTCAGGAAGGCGACCTCATCGTCAGCTTTTTTACGAGGGACCAGGGGCGGTTGAGGGGCGTGGCTAAGCGCGCGAGGCGTCCGAAGAGTTCCTTTGGCTCGGCCCTAGAGCGGCTCTCGCAGGTCAGGATCGGCTACTACCAGCGGGAGACTCTCGAACTGGTGCGGGTTGAGTCGTGCGAGCTGGTTGAGTCGCAATTTGGTCTGGCGAACTCTTACGAGGCAGGCGTCGCGCTCGACTACATCGCGGAGGTGTCCGACCAATTGTTGCCCGCAGCGGAGCCCAACGAGCGCTTCTACCGGTTGATTGCGGCCGTGCTCGCCGATCTGCGCCAGGCGCGCGAGAGCGGCGTGTGGCGGTCGGTCACCTACTTCACGTACTGGGCTGTGCGGCTGTCCGGCTTCCTGCCGGAGTTGCGTGTCAGCGCGGCGTCGCGGGAACTGGCGGATGTGATGGCGGTGAGTCCGGTGGGTGATCTGGCGTCGGCGGACTGGCCGAAAAAGACGGGCGCGGATCTCCGCAAGTTCCTCACGCGCGAGCTCGAAACGCACATCGAGCGGAAACTGGCAACCGTTCCAATTCTGGAGGCTCTTTGAAAGAACCCCTCATGGACTCTTACCAGGAGACCATCTTCAAGCTGAAACGTTTCTGGGCGCAGCACGGCTGCGTGATTCAGGAACCGTATGACAACGAAGTCGGCGCGGGCACCATGTGCCCGGAGACGTTCCTGCGCGTGTTGGGACCGAAGCCCTACAGCGTCGCTTACGTCCAGCCCAGCCGCCGGCCGGCCGACGGCCGCTACGGCGAGAACCCGAACCGGCTCTACAAACATTCGCAGTTGCAGGTGATCCTGAAGCCGGCGCCGGCGAATGTGATGGACCTGTACCTGGAGTCGCTCGAGGCGATCGGGATCAAGCTCTCCCAGCACGACCTGAAATTCGAGGAAGACAACTGGGAAAGCCCGACCCTCGGCGCCTGGGGCATCGGATGGCAGGTGATGCTGAACGGGCTGGAGATCACGCAGTTCACCTACTTCCAGCAGTGCGGCGGTGTCGACCTGGACCTGGTGCCGGCTGAGCTGACCTATGGCCTGGAGCGCCTGGTGGCGTTCCTCCAGGACCGCAAGTCGGTCTACGACATCGAGTGGGTGAAGGGCACGACGTATCGCGACGTGCGGTTCCTCGATGAGCAGCAGTTCAGCGTCTACAACTTCGAAATGGCCGACGTCTCGATGCTCTGGCAGTTGCTGGACATCCACGAGAAAGAGGCGCAGCGTCTGGTGGACGCTTACTGGGCCGAAGGCGCGAACAAGGCCCGGCACCCGCTGCTGGCTGCCTATGACCATGTGCTGAAGTGCTCGCACACGTTCAACCTTCTCGACGCGCGCGGGGCGATCAGCGTGACGGAGCGCGTCGGTGTCATCGGCCGCGTGCGCAAGCTGGCGGTCGGCGTTGCGACTGCGTGGTGCGATCAGGAGAAGCTGCTGAGCGGGGAGGTGGCGGCATGAGCGTGAAGCTGCCTTTTCTGCTCGAACTCGGAGTCGAAGAGATTCCGCACTGGATGATCGTCCCCGCGCTGGGCGACATTGAGCGCCTGTTCCGGGGATTTCTGGAAGAGAGCCGCCTCGATTCGGGCGCGCTGAAGCTGGATGGCACGCCGCGCCGGTTGGTGCTGCGGGCCGAAGCCCTGCCGGAGCGCCAGGAAGACCGCGAAGAACTGGTGATGGGACCGCCGAAGTCGGCCGGCGAAGGCGCCGCGATGGGCTTTGCGCGCAAGAATGGCGTGACGCCCGGCGAGTTGCTGACCGAGGTAACGCCCAAGGGCGAGTACTTCGCGCTACGGCGCAAGGTGGAAGGCCGCGAAACCCGTGAACTGCTGGCCGCCGCGCTGCCGGCGCTAATCGCCAAAATCCCCTGGCCCAAGGCGATGTACTGGACCGGGAAGGGCGGCGAGACATTCATCCGGCCCGTGCGCTGGATTGCGGCATTGCTGGGCGATCGCGTCGTGGAATTTGAGTTCGCCGGCGTGAAGAGCGGCGCGAATTCGCGCGGCCACCGCAGGCTCGGCGCCGACGAAATCGTCTTCGATCACACGACGTACGAGGAGCGCCTCGAGAAGAACGGCGTCATTCTCTCCGCGGAGAAGCGCCGGAAACGGATTCTCGACGGCATCAAGAAGGTTCTGAAAGGCACCGGTTACACACTGGTCACTGACGACGCGCTGCTCGCGGACCTCGTCTATCTGACCGAGTACCCGACGCCCATCCTCGGGAGCTTCGACGAGAAGTTCCTCGATCTGCCGTCCGAAGTGCTGACCACCGTAATGCGGCACCATCAACGGTACTTCACGCTGCAGAGGGCCGACGGGTCTATGGCGCCCGCGTTCATTGCCGTGATGAACATGAAGGCGGACCGCCTCGGGTATGTCAAGAAGGGCAACGAGCGGGTGCTGGAGGCGCGGTTCAACGACGCGCGCTTCTTCTGGGAGTTCGATCAGCAGAAGAAGCTAGCGGACCGTGTGCCGGACCTGGCGAATGTCACGTTCCAGGCGAAGTTGGGTTCGTATCTGGCCAAGACCGAGCGCGTGATGGAAGGCGCGAAGTCGATCGCGACGCAGCTTGGTGGCGATCTCCAGGCGACAGTCCGTGCCGCGGAACTCGCGAAGACTGACCTCACCACGGAAATGGTGAAGGAGCTCACGGAGCTTCAAGGTGTCGTTGGTGGCCTTTACGCGAAGGCGCAGGGCGAACCCGAGGCCGTGTGGAAGGCGGTCTACGGCCACTACCTGCCGCAGAGTATGGAAGACTCCATTCCGTCCACGCTCGAAGGCAAAGTGCTGTCGCTGGCTGACAAGCTGGACACGCTCCGGAGCTGCTTCTCAATCGGCATGGCGCCGAGCGGGTCGAGGGATCCGTTTGCGCTGCGGCGCGCCGCCCAGGGCGTCGTGAAGATTCTGGTGGAAGGGCGCTTGCCGCTGCCGGTGAAGTCCCTGCCGCCGGAGACAGCCGAATTCTTCAACGACCGCATCCGCTACTACTTCCGCGACGTGCGCAAGTTCGCCTACGACGAAGTGAACGCCGTCATGGCCGCGGAGCCGCCGGACCTTGTCGACATGGAGGACCGGCTGTTCGCCTTGCGCATGGTGCGCGAGACCGAGAACTTCGAACCGCTGGCGGCGAGCTTCAAGCGCATTCGCAACATCCTGCGCCAGGCCGAATGGCAGGGCGGGGAAGTGAATGCCTCGCTGCTGGAAGCGGGCGCGGAAAAGGATCTGCATGGCGAGCTGGAGCAGTTGAAGCCGGAAGTGGAGCGGTGCCTCGGCTCGCGGGATTACATCAGGGCACTGCAATTGATGGCGACGCTGCGCACGGCCGTGGACCGGTTCTTCGACGATGTACTGGTCAACGCGCCAGACGCGCAAGTTCGCGCCAACCGGCTGGCCCTTCTTGGCCGGCTGCTGAACGGTTTTTCATCGATCGCCGATTTCTCGGAGATCGTTACATCATCAACGTCTGAAGGAACTCATCAAACCGCGTAGTGACAGGAGAAAGATTGCTATGAGCAAATATGTGTACTCGTTCGGCGGCGGTACCGCCGACGGCGACGGCACAATGAAAGACACTCTCGGCGGCAAGGGCGCAGGCCTCGCCGAGATGTCCAAGGCCGGCGTCCCCGTGCCCCCGGGCTTCACCATCATCACCGACGTCTGCAATATCTTCTTCGACAGCAACCACAAGGTGCCGAAGGAAGTGGACGAGCAGATCTGGAAGGCGATGGAGATTGTCGAACGCCTCGTCGGCAAGAAGTTCGGCGACGCCTCCGATCCGCTGCTCATGAGCGTTCGCTCCGGCGCGAAGTTCTCCATGCCGGGCATGATGAACACGATTCTCAACCTCGGCCTGAACGACAAGACCACCGAGGGCCTAGCCGCGAAGACCGGTAATCCCCGGTTCGCCTACGACTGCTACCGCCGCTTCATCCAGATGTTCGGCGAAGTCTCCATGGGCATCGAGATGGAGCACTTCGACCACGTCTTCGATAGCCAGAAGGCAAAGCGCAAGATCAAGCTCGACACCGACTTGACCGCCGACGACCTGAAGGTGATCTGCGACGAGTACAAGAAGATCGTCAAGAAGCACGCCAAGCGCGACTTCCCCCAGGACGTGCGCGAACAGCTCATCATGAGCCGCAACGCCGTCTTCAACTCCTGGTGGGCGCCCAAGGCCAGCTACTACCGCAAGATGGAGAAAATCTCCGACCGCCTGGGCACCGCCTGCAACATTCAGGCGATGGTCTTCGGCAACATGGGCGACGACTGCTGCACCGGCGTCGGCTTCACCCGTGACCCCGGCAGCGGCGAGAAGGTCTTCTACGGCGAGTTCCTCGTCAACGCGCAGGGTGAAGACGTCGTGGCCGGCATCCGCACCCCGCAGCCCATCTCCGAGCTGAAGGACTGGAACAAGGCCGTCTACAACCAGCTCCGCGACATCACCACGCAGCTCGAAAAGCACTACAAGGACATGCAGGACTTCGAGTTCACTGTCCAGGAGAACGTGCTCTACATGCTGCAGACCCGCAACGGCAAGCGCACCGGCCCTGCCGCTGTCCGCGTTGCGGTGGAGATGGTCCAGGAAGGCCTGATCGACGACAAGACCGCCGTCATGCGCGTCGCGCCCTCCCAGCTCGACCAGTTGCTGCACCCCGTATTCGACGTTGCTTCCCTGAAGACGCTGACCAAGCTCGCCACCGGCATCGACGCCTCCCCCGGCGCGGCCGTCGGACGCCTTGCGTTCACGTCGGAAGACGCCGTCACGATGTCCGAGAAGTCTCCCGTCATCCTGATCCGCAAAGAGACCACCCCGGACGACATCCACGGCATGGACGCAGCCAAGGGCATTCTGACCGCCGTCGGCGGCAAGAGCTCGCACGCGGCCGTTGTGGCCCGCGGCATGGGCGTGCCCTGCGTCGTCGGCTGCGGCGCCATCTCGATCAACGAGCGCGCCAAGACCGCCGCCGTCAAGGTCGGCGACAAAACCCTGACCATCAAGGAAGGCGACTGGGTGTCGCTCGACGGCACCACCGGCGACGTTTACCTCGGCCACGC
The DNA here is from genome assembly GCA_050789245.1 of Bryobacteraceae bacterium. Classification (GTDB taxonomy): domain Bacteria; phylum Acidobacteriota; class Terriglobia; order Bryobacterales; family Bryobacteraceae; genus PNKE01. The sequence goes on from JBOZRR010000024.1 coordinate 46,179, forward strand.
CAAGACGAAGGAGCCGGATCCCAACTCCCCCACCTTCGCCAAGTTCATGAAGATGGCCGACAAGTACCGCGGCAGCTTCGGCGTCCGCGCGAACGCCGACATCCCGCGCGACGCCAAGGCCGCCCGCTCGTTCGGCGCGGAAGGCATCGGCCTGTGCCGCACCGAGCACATGTTCTTCGCCGAGGACCGTCTGCCTCACGTGCAGGCAATGATTCTCACCGACAACGAAAAGGATCGCCGCAAGGCCCTTGCCAAGCTCCTTCCCATGCAACGCAAGGACTTCGCCGGCCTCTTCATGGCCATGGACGGCTACCCGGTGGTCATCCGTACGCTCGACCCGCCGCTGCACGAGTTCGTGCCCAAGCGCGAAGAGCTGATGGTCGACATCGCCAAGCTCCCCTCGGCCGACACCAAGACCAAGAAGGAAATGGTGGCCCGCTACAAGAACTTCGTGCCGGACGTGAAGTCCCTCAAGACCGTCCTGCCGCAGCTTCTGCACCGCGTCGAGCAGCTCCATGAGTTCAACCCCATGCTCGGCCACCGCGGCTGCCGTCTCGGAGTGACCTACCCCGAAATCACCGAGATGCAGGCGCGCGCCATCTTCGAGGCCGTTGTCCAGGTCGCGAAGAAGGGCAAGAAGGTGATCCCCGAAGTCATGATCCCGCTCATCGGCGGCGTCGAAGAGCTTCGCAACCAGAAAGAGATCGTCGTTCGCGTCGCCGAGGAAGTTCTCGGCAAAGCCGGCCTGAAGGGCAAGCAGAAGTACATGGTCGGCACGATGATCGAGATCCCGCGCGCGGCCCTGACCGCCGCCCGCGTGGCCGAGGAAGCCGAGTTCTTCAGCTTCGGCACCAACGACCTGACCCAGACCACGATGGGCCTCTCCCGCGACGACTATACGAAGTTCTCGAAGGAGTACGAAGAGAAGAAGATCTTCAAGGCCGATCCGTTCGCCGTCATCGATCAGGAAGGCGTTGGCCAGCTCGTGAAGTTCGCCGTCGACAACGGCCGGGCAACCAACAAGGACCTGGAAGTGGGTATCTGCGGCGAGCACGGCGGCGAGCCGTCGTCGGTCGAGTTCTGCTACAACGTCGGCATGGACTACGTGTCCTGCTCGCCGTACCGTGTGCCGATCGCTCGTCTGGCCGCCGCTCAGGCAGCCATCACCAAGAGCGCCGGCAGCGCCGAAGCGAACCGTACGGCATAAGCCAGACCCAGTTTGATCGCAGTTCAGAAGCCCGGAGCCGCAAGGCTCCGGGCTTTCTCTTTTTCTGCATTAATTCCGTAGCCATTCTTATTCTTGACGACTTAGAATACAATCCACAAAAGGCGTCCAGCGAATCGGCGAAGCACTCGTGTCTGCCCATCGGAGGGCTCTATGTCATTCAAGAATATAGTAGTTCTCGGCGGCGGCCCCATCGGGCTGATGTGCGCGATTGAGGCGAAACAGCGGTTCAAAAACGTTACGATCGTGGAGAAGCGCAGCGGCGGATATACGCGCACGAACGTGCCGCAGTTGCAGAATCCCATCGTCAAGCACCTGGATACGATCGGGGTCGGACAGCAACTGTGGCAGGGCCAGACACCCGGCAGTTCCGTAGCATTCTCGCGCATCGAGGACGCCCTTTGGGCCAAGGCGCAGGGCATGGGTGTCGTCATGGAGCGCGGCTACTTCCTGGAAGGCATCATGGGCTCCGGCCCGAGGAAGACCAGCGACGGCCGCTACAAATCTATGAACCTCACCATCCGCCAGTGGGACGACCGCGCCAAGGGCCCCGCCACGGGCGGCGGGTTCAAGGCGCTCTCCTGCGACCTCCTGATCGTGGCGGCGGGCGGAAGCGCTACGACCGATCCCGTTATGCTCAGCAAGCTCGGATTCGGGCATAGGAAACTCAAAGCGAAGAATTACGGCGCATTCGGGATCTTCACCACGGATGGTCACCAACCAAAGCAGGAAACGAAAGTTGCCGTCGCTCCCATCGCGACCCAAATGGTGGACGGCAAGATCAGCTTCAATACCCCTGACCACAACTACCTGCTGGTCACGCTCTCCAAATGCACCAAGTCCGACTTCAAGCGCCTCCAGTCCAACGTCGTCGAACTGCGGAAGATTCTGCTCGGCGTCGGCCGCACCATGGCGCATCCGCTTTCGCATATCAAAGACGTCCAGAAGAACGTCGGGCTGTTTAAGATCACCATCCAACGCGCCGCCCAGTTCTACAGCAACGACTATCCGGCCGTGATCGTCGGTGACGCCGCCGTGACGCCGCACCCCCAGGCCGGTTCGGGCATTGGAACCGGCTTCAAAGGATTCCAGGAATTGCAGGTCCTGCTCTCAACAGTTTCCAGGCGGAAGCGCGCGCAGGACCTCGACGGCGTCCTGCTCGAGTTTAATAACGCTTACGAACTGCACGTCAGCAAGAAGGCGATTGAGGGCACCATCATCGTGCTCGGGAATCTCATTAAGATGGTCGAAACTTGCATCGCCGACGTCCAGGCAACCACTGCCGCCTTACCCGACGTCACCCGTGGGCTCGGCAAGCTGATGAAAGACATGGGCGACCAGATGGTCGCCGCGGCAGATCTTCTCAGGCTCGACTTCGAGCAGCAGCGCACGGCCGCGCGCCAGTTCGAGCAGCAGCTTGACGCTCCCGGCGCTCAACTGCTCGACTGGGACACCACCGTCGGCGCGTTGTGGTCGGACATCAACGACACCTACAAGGCGGTGAAGACCTTGACGGCCGGCTTCAGCCTTTACGCCGAAAGGCTCGCGTTGCTCGAGCAGAAGCTCAAATTCCGCGACAACGGCATGCGGGTTCGAGGTTCGTTGAAACAATAGCGGCCCGGAGCACGCCTCACCCACTATAGGCCCCCGGGGCCGAAGGAGGCAGCATGCTCCGCAGACTCTCGCTCGCGTTCCTGGCCGGGATTCCTCTGCTCGCCCAAACCAAGCAGGAAGCCAAGCCGCCCTCACAGTCCAAGGCCGCAGCCTCGGCCGACGCCGTCGCCGAGCGGGTTCAGAAGGAGTTGCAGATCCGTCTCCCGCAGCTTCGCGAGGAGCTTGAGTCGCGCATCATGCAGAACCTTCGTACTCAGCTCCGGCTTGACCTGAAACAGGAGCTCAAGTCTGAGCTTCGTCAGGAACTCAAACAGGAGTTGAAGATGGAGCTTCGCTACGAGCTGAAGAGCGAAATCAAACAGGAATTGCGCTTAGAGATGAGGCAGTAGCGGCGGCTAAGCGGCCTGCTCCAGTTCCCCGCTGGCCACCTGCCGCTCCGCCAGTTCCTGGCAGCGAATGCACAGCGACGCCCAGGGCAGCGCCTCCAGACGCCGGGGCGCAATGGGTTCGTCGCATTCCAGGCAGAGGCCGTAGGTGCCTTTCTCGACTCGTTTGATGGCTCGTCGCACCGCACGATATTGCTCGGCGGCGCGAGCCAGCGTACTTATGTAATACTCGCGGTCTACCAGGTTCAGTAGTTGATCGACAGGGTCTGCTGCGGGTTCGATGACGAATCCAGTGCGCTGTTTCAGATCCTTTGCCAGTCGGGCCTCCAACTCCTCGAGCCGCAACATTGCTTTGCTTTGTTCTCTTCTCTTCATGCCGGTCTCTCCGAGGGGCTTTTCTTTCAGGCTACCGGCCGGGTCGGCCTTCCACCATCCCGAATCCAGGTTGCGCCCGTCACGAAAAGGCACTACGGGAAATCCGGCGTCACGACACGCCACGCGAGCTTGCCTGCGGAGTCAGGCTCGGGGCGGAAGATCGTCCACCGGCCACCCCTCTGGCGGTACAGGCCGTGCTCCGTCGTCAGCCACATCTCCTCCCCGAGCCTGTAAATGCCCCGGATGACGTCCGGAACTGACCTGATCCGGACCTGATTCGCGCGGCGATTCCACGTGAGCAGGCCGCCGGAGACTGGTGTACCTTCGGGCCTGTGGAGAAGGCCCGCGTAAATCATGCCGCCATGGGTCATCAATGCCGAAGCCGCCCAGGGCGTGATCTCGCGCAGGTAATGCATCTCGAGCCGTAGGGTGTCAGGGTCGAGCCGGCCGATGGCGCCCACTCCGGACCAGCCCTCGCCCTCGTAGAAATCGTTGGCGAACCAGAAACTCTGGCCATCCGAAGCCGCCGGACCAACCTCATTCTCAAGTGTTGGATCGTCGGGCGGGTAGTTGACCTGGTTTTGCAGACGGTACTTCCGGTACTCCTCCAACGTTGGGACGGGCACGGCTGCATAGCGCGGCTTTGAACCCTTGTCCAGGACGTATATGCCGGGCTTCAGATCGGCATTCCGGGGAGACTGTTCCTGGAGGATCACGATCCAACGTGTGTCGGAATGGCGCACCACCGGCGGGAAGTCCTTCGCGATCCCGAACTCGTACGGGAGGGACCGCCGGACCCACTCTGGGGCGTCGAACTGAGGCTCGCCGGGAGGTTCTGTGATCTCCGGGTCGCGGCCGGGCCGCAGCAACACTCCGATCGGCGCAGTCTGTTTGCCATTTGGATCGTCTGAGCGCCGAGCCTTGCCCGTAACGGTCAGAGTATCGCCGCGCGGCACTCCGTCCTCAAAGCTGAATCGCGTATAAGGTACCGCGCCCGACGTCCTCCGGGCGAGCAAGTCGTAATTGTACCGGTATGAGCCGGTATAAACACCGTAGTAGCCTGTCGCGTGGACATGGACGGACGTTCGGGTAGGGAAGTCCAGTAGGTAGTCCTCCTCGTAATCGCTGGCTTGGCGGATCTCCAGCACCATGTACACGTGGTTCGTCCGCCCGTACACGACGAACACGCCCACGAATCGGTTGTCGTGCTCCCAACCGGGCGGCGATGCCAGCGCGACAATCGCCCAGTAATTCTGATCCACCCTTGCTTTCGCCGCGACGCGGATGTTAACGAGTTCCGGCTGACGCTTTTGGAACCAAGCCTTCATGCTTTCGGAAGGTTCGTCGTCAAGCTGTCCGGCAAATCCCCCCGCACAAAACAGCAGCAGCCAGAGCGCGAGCATGGCTCAAGCCTACTCCCGGCGGCTCCCCACCGAAATCCCCACATTGGGGTATCGTTCTACTGATCCAGCAGGACCTGAACCGGCGCCGACTTCTGAATCCGTACCTTTGCCGCCGCGAAGGCCGTCGAAGCGTTTTGGAACTCCTCGATCGACCCGCCCACTTCGTACCGCAGGCTCTGGTCGATGGAGCACGGCTCTTTCAGCTCTCTCAGGTACCCCGCATTGTTCTGCGCGAAGTTCTCGAGTGAATCCACGAAGCTCAAATACTGACGAATCACCCGCTGCGACTCGCGCAGCAGCGTGTACGCTGCCTCCAGCCGCGTTTCGGCGTATGACCACGGCGCATTCGCAACCACGACGTCCGATTTCGGCGGCTTCAGGCTCAGGAAGTAGTCCTTGGCCCGAGTGCGGAACTCGGCGCTGGTGATGTTCTTCGTCACTCCCTGTGGAGTCACCAGGTCCCTCAACTTCGAATTGAGCGTATCGACCGCGATCAGCGTTCGGGAACGCTGCTCGTCGAGCTGCTTAAGCTGCGCTCGGAACAGGTTGCGATTGGCGCCCTGCCGCAACTGGAACTCTTTCAGGCACAGCAGAGTGCGGTAGCTCTGCCGGTAATCGTCGGTCTTCTGCTGAAACTGCTGCATCAGGTTGATGCCCAGGTCGAGCTTCATCACATTCACCGCGCCCTGCGCCATCACACCGGCGATCTCCGCCCGCTTGCGGCGCCGCGCCTCGGACTCCAGGAAGCCCATCGCCTTGTTCAGCCGGTCTTCCGCGATCGGCGTCTCCTGGCTGGCCAGCGCGTTCAGCGCCTTGAACATCCCGTTGGAGATCTCCAGCACGGAGCCGGAGCTCTCGGTGAACTGCCACGACAGATCGTAGTAGGCCGCGGCCTTGTCGATGCGCTCGCTGATCTTGGTCCAGTTGAAGTCGATCTGCTTGGCCTCTTTGTTCTCCTGCATCTTCTTGTATTCGTCGAGGCTGGTCTTCTCTGACTTCAGCCGCAGAATCTCGCGGGACACCTCGTCCAGAGCCTTCTGCTGGTGATCGAGCTGCTCGCGATACCGGCGCTCCAACTTCTCTAGATCTGACAGACTCACCGGCAGCGGCGCATTCGGATCGGCCGTCTGCGAGGCAGCCGGATCCTGCGCAAATGCGATCGACGCAATCAGACCAATCAGACAAACGCGGATCATTTTCCGAGTCTTCTCCATTGTTCGCTTTGCCATAAGACGATTTCCGCGCGAATAAAGCCTTCCACCTCCGCCCAAACCAGCGGATCGTTGTCCATCTTCCAATGAGACAGGCCGATCTTCCGCGACAGCGGGGGGTAGTCGGACATGTCGATGTCGCGGAAAAGGTAGAAATGCCTGAAATTTCCCAGGATCGTCGTCTTCGAGGGGTCGGCGGCCTTGATCTCGCTGCGTCCCCGAATCGGGCCGGGATCGTTCTGATAGAGGTTCACAGCCCGGCGGACATTCGCTGGGATGGTGTGATCGCGGCGGCCGATGCTGTCCACCTGGACGGTCAGCCGGATCGGGATGCCCCACTGCCCCAACTCCCTTGCCAGCATCACGCAGGCCGCGCCGCCGAAGCTCTGGCCGTAACAGATCACCTGCCCCTGGCGGGCCTCCTTCGGCGAAATCTTCCCATCGCGGTCCCGGTCTAACGCTTCGCGAATGAAGTTCCGCACCGTCTTCCGGCTGTGGTTGTCCGCTGTCTCCACGTACACGTTCGGGATCTGCGAGTCCCTCAGCTTCAGCGCGAGCTTCCGTACTGAGCGCTTCGGGTTGTCCCACTCCTCCCACGCGCCCAGGAAGCCGACGATCAACAGACCCTCTTCAGGCAGCGGCGCCGGCGTCTGAATCTCCTGGCGGCTCAGCCGGTGATCGGCTCGCAGTGCTGAAACCGCGAGGCACGCAACAAGAGCCACCCCAACAAGACGCATCATTCCTTTCATTATTGGACCGTGCCGCACGGCCCGCGGGTTTCATGGAATCAACGGCTTAAACCAGCCTCGGCCCGGTCCCGTCCTCTTTGACCCCCAGCAGCGAGGCCTGCGCGTTCACCGCTTTCGCCTTCGGGTCGAGTTTCGCCCTGACGTACGACGCGTCCGGGTTCAACAGCCGCGCCTTCACGTTGTCCTTCAGGTAGACCGTGAGAATCTTCTCCCGGATCAGTTTCCGGACAGACGGCCGCGTGATGGGGAACAGCGTCTCTACTCGGCGGTTGATGTTCCGCGGCATCAGGTCCGCCGAGCCAAGGTAGATCTCCTCGTCGCCTCCGTTGCGGAAGTAGAAGATCCGGCTGTGCTCCAGAAATCGACCGACAATGCTGCGAACCCGGATGCGCTCGCTGATTCCCGGAAGCCCCGGGCGCAGGCAACAGATGCCTCGCGCGAGCAGGTCCACTTCCACGCCCGCCTGCGACGCCTGATACAGAAGGCGGATGATGCGCGCGTCCACCAGGGCGTTCACTTTGAAAAGCAGCCGCGCCTCGCGCCCGGCCCGGGCGTGCGCAATCTCCCTCTCGATCATCGATTCCAGCGCCTGCCGCAGATTCACCGGCGCCACCAGCAGCTTGTGATAGTCGGTCTTGGCCGAATAACCGGTCAGATAGTTGAACAGGTCCGTCGCGTCCGCGCCAATCTGCGCGTCGCACGTGAACAGGCCCATGTCCGTGTAGAGTTGAGCGGTCACCACGTTGTAGTTGCCCGTGCCGAGATGCATGTAGCGCCGGATGGTGTCGCCTTCCTTCCGCACCACCAGCGCCACCTTCGAGTGCACCTTCATGCCCACCAGCCCGTAGACGACGTGAACGCCTTCGCTTTCGAGCGCCCGGGCCCACTCAATGTTGCTCTCTTCGTCGAACCGTGCCTTCAGCTCGACCAGCACCGTCACTTGTTTTCCCGCGCGATTCGCGTCCAGCAGAGCCTCGACCACGGGCGAGTTCTTGCCCACCCGGTAGAGCGTCATCTTGATCGCCAGAACATTCGGGTCCTTTGCGGCGGTGCGAAGGAAGTCCACCACCGGCTGGAAGGAGTCGAACGGGTGATGCAGCAGAATGTCCCCTCGACGGATCGCTGCGAAGATGTCCTCGGCTTCCTTTGCCTGGAGGAATGGCCTGGGCGTAAACGCCGCATCCTTCAGGTCGGGGATGTCGAGAGCCGAAATCGAACGCAGGCGGCTCAGTGCCAGCGGTCCGTCCACGCGGTACACGTCGGACTCATCCACTTCCAGGTTCGTCATCAGCAGCCGGAGCAATGAATCCGGCATGCCCACGGGTACCTCGAGCCGTACCACGGCGCCGAAGCGGCGTTGGCGCACCCCCTCCTCCACCACCTCGAGCAGATCGCCCGACTCCAGTTCCTGGATCTCCATCTCGGCGTCGCGCGTGACGTGGAACGGGTGCGACTCGACAATCTTCATGCCCGGAAACAGCGTGTTCAGATGCGCCTGGATTACTTGCTCGATCCAAACGAAGGTCAGCTTCCGGCCGTTCCGCCTTCGTACGCTCTTTTGCAGCGGGATCAACTGCGGAATGCCGTCCGGCACCTTGATTCGGGCAAAATGCTCGTCCCCGTCCCTGTCCCGGATCAGCACCGAGAGATTCACGCTCAGGTTGGAGATGTGCGGAAACGGACGACCGGGGTCGAAGGCGAGCGGTGTCAGTACCGGGTAGATGGCGTCCTCGAAATACCTTCGCGCCGTCTCCTTCTCGTCCTCCGACAGGTCCTCATAATCCGAGACCCGGATACCGCTCTCCGCCAGCCGCTGAGTCAGCTCCCGTCGGCATTCGTGCGCGTCGACCAGGATCTCCTCGAACTCGGCGTGGATCGCTTCCAACTGCTGTGCCGGCGTCATTCCGTCGGGACCCGTCTCGAGGATTCCCGACTCGAGCTGGTTCAGTAGCCCCGCCACCCGCACCATGAAGAATTCATCGAGATTCGAGCCGACGATCGACAGAAACTTCACCCGCTCCAGAAGCGGATTCGTGGGATCCTTCGCCTCTTCCAGCACTCGGCGCTGGAACGCGAGTAGGCTCAGTTCGCGATTAATGTACAGCGACGGATCGTGGAGATTCATGCGCGGCGTCATCGGAGTCGCGCCACGCCGCCGCACGCTGGGAGTCATACCTGAATCTATTAGCGTATCAAGCAGTTAGCTCCTCTGGATTGGTATCGTCCGATTGTCACAAGCCTGTGATCTGAACTCGCGGTCTTCCGTTGCCGATAGAATAGCGGACAAGCCTCTCTGTGATTCTCAAGACAAAGCAATGGGCTGGCGTTGCGGCCGGGTGTGCGGTCGTGTTGGCCGCCGTCCTGATCTATTGGCGAAGCGGCGATCCCAGCGAGTCGGATCGCATCTACCGGGTCGGCGTCGACAACGCCCCTCCCTACAATCTTCTTCAACCGGGACAGCCCGTCCGGGGGCTGGCCGTCGAAGTGCTTCAGGAAGCCGCCAGAAGATCTGGCATCCGTCTCCAGTTCGTCCCCCTCTCCATCCCCGTCGATGAGGCGTTCCGCCGGAATCTCGTCGACATGTGGCCCGCCGCCACGGACACCCCAGAGCGCCGGAAGTGGCTGCACGTCACCCGCCCGTACCTCGCTAATCGTCTCTGCATCGTCACACGCGACGACCAGCCGGCCTATCAGCTCAAGGACCTGCTTGGCAGGAAGATTGCCGTCTCCCGCCATCGCATCGTCCAGGAGATCCTCGGGCGCGTCGCACCCAAAGGCTATACTCCCGTCGAAGTCGCCACGCGCAGCGAGGGCCTGCTCGCGCTCTGCACCGCGCGAGTCGGCGCCTCCATCATCGAGCAGCGCTACCTGGAGCAGGCGCTCCTCAACCGGCCCGAGGAGTGCAACGGGGTTGCGCTGCACGTCCTCAATGCGGTCGGCGCGGATCGCATGCTCGCCATCCTCGCCTCCAGGGAATCCGCCGCCGCGGCCGACCGCCTGCGCGATGCCATCTCGGTCATGATCAAGGACGGCTCCTTCTCCGCTTCCATGGAGCGATGGTCCGCGTTTAGTGGGAGTGAGCTTCGGATCGCTCTCGAACTCGAAGAGGCGGCCCAGAGAGAGAAGTTCGTCGTCTTCAGCCTGCTCGCTGTCCTCGTCATCGCGTGCCTCCTCGTCTGGCAGAACCGGAAGCTCAGCCAGGCCCGGGCACTGGCCGACGCGGCCACGCGCGCAAAGTCCGACTTCCTCGCCTCCATGAGCCACGAGATCCGGACACCGCTCAACGGGGTGCTCGGTATGACCCAGCTTCTGCTCGACTCTCCTCTGAATCGAGAACAGCGCGAAGGAGTCGAAACCATTCATCTCTCCGGCGAACACCTCCTTCGCGTGATCAACGACATTCTCGACTTCTCCAAGATCGAAGCCGGCAAACTCACCCTGATGCGCGGGCCCTTCGACTTGGCCCAGCTCGCCAGGCAGGCCGCAAGTCTTGTTCGCCCCGATGCGCTCGCCAAAGGGCTCAGCCTGGAAGTTCAACTTCCGCGGACGCCCATCCCTCTCTTGATGGGCGATGCGCACCGCCTTCGTCAGGTGCTCCTCAATCTGATGTCCAATGCCGTGAAGTTTACTGATCAGGGCAGGGTGCGCCTCGTCATCCAATCGAAGGACCCCGTGGCTGGACGCATCCCGCTCACCTTGGCCGTCGAAGACTCAGGGATCGGCGTCCCTCGCGACAAGCTCGATCTGATGTTCGAAAAGTTCACTCAGATCGACTCCTCCTCGACGCGGCGGTATGGCGGCACCGGGCTGGGCCTTTCCGTTTGCCGTGAGCTGGTCCGCTTGATGGACGGACGCATCGAAGTCCAAAGCGTCGAAGGACAAGGCTCCGTCTTCCGTGTGCACCTGTCGTTGCCGCCCGCGGCGGCAGAATCGTCTGACGGACCCGAATCCGCCAAGGACTCCGGGGCTCCTCGCAAGCGCCGGGTTCTGCTGGTCGAGGACAACAAGGTCAATGAGCGCGTTGCGCTCCGCCTTCTCGAAAAATGCGGCTGCGACGTCGACATCGCCCGCAACGGCGGCGAAGCCGTCATCCGCATCCTCGACGGCGAGTACGACATTGTCCTCATGGACTGCTACATGCCCGAGATGGATGGCTTCGAAGCCACTCGCCGCATTCGGGTGCTCGAAGGTGACGCCAGCCGCGTGCGAGTCGTTGCCATGTCGGCGGGTGTCGAGGAATCGGACCGCCTTCGCTGCCGCGAGGCCGGCATGGACGGCTTCATCCCTAAGCCGGTCCAACTCGATGACCTGATACGCGTCCTCGACGCCCTCCCTGTGCCCCAGGCTCGTTAGCCGAGCTCAGGTCCGGCGATCGCAAAGACCTCGCGCCGCAACGGTGGCGCAACGCCGCGCGACATCCGCAGTAGCGGCCTCTGCACACGGAACCCCTCGCCCTTTAGAAACTCCAGGAAGGACTGCCGCTCCTCCGGAACGTCGATCACGGCATCGGACTCGGGTAGCGAGGAAAGCACCAGTTCCCGCGCCGCGGCTTCATCCGGCGCAATCACCGGACCGAGTTGAACGAAGCGGCGTCCACGACGGCCCAGGATATAGCTCTCTCGCGTCATCGCCAGGCATAGCTCCGGCGCCCAGCCCGCCATCGCTCGCAGCAGCATCGTGCGGTCGGCGTCGAACGCACGCGCATCGGCCTCCGCGATCTCTTCAACCTCGAATGGGCGCGAGCCTCGACCTGCTTTCCTGCGCTCCTGCGCGGCGCGCTCCAGCCGAAGAATGCCGTACTCCGGAACAAAACCCAGTTTCCGGTAGACCGGCTCACCCAGCGGCGTCGCATCCAGCCGGATGCATGGGACCTCCGCCAGACACTCCAGCGCCGCCTGCATCAATCCTCGCCCAATGCCTTTCCCGCGCTGTCCCGGATCCACCAGGACCATCGAAATCCACGCAAACGGGCCGTAGTTCAGCGTCGTGACGGTTCCCACCACCTCGCCGCCCGACTCCGCGACAAAGCACCCCTTCGGGCTGAATTCCAGAAACAGCTCCCACTCCCGTGCCGTCTGGTTCCAGTTCGCGGCCTCCACCAGGCGTACCCCGGCCGCGATGTCGCGGGCCTCCATCACTCTGTACGCTACGCTCACGGCTTCCGATCGTAGACGCGAACGTAATCCACCACCATGCTTTGTGGCCAGATCGAGTCGTCTACTCCTTCCTTGCCGCCCCAGCCTCCGCCCACGGCCACATTCAGCAGCAGATAGAACGGCGCATCAAATGGCCACTCGGCATGCGACTTACCCGAATTGTCGAAGCGGTAGTATGGCTTTCCGTCAATGGAGCCCTCGATGAACTTCGGCGTCCAGTGAATCGCGTACGTGTGAAAGGCGTCCATCGCATCCTGGACCATCATCGAAGTCGTCTTCTGGTTCCCCGCCACATGGTTGAACGCCTTCGTATGGACTGATGCGTGAATGCGGCCTGGGTCGAACCCGACGTGTTCCATGATGTCGATCTCGCCAAACTCCGGCCAACTGTAGCCCTTCGGATTCGCAGGCAGCATCCAGATCGCCGGCCATGTCCCCCGGCCTCGCGGCAGCTTGGCCCGGACCTCAATATACCCGTAGGTCCACTCGCCGCGGCCCTTCGTCACCAGCCGCGCGGACGTGTACTTCATCCCCTCGAAATCTTCCCGTCTCGCGGTGATCGTCAGGTGGCCCTTCTCGACTCGGGCGTTCTCCATCCGGGCCTTGGTGTAGTACTGCAGCTCCTGGTTGCCCCACCCGTCGCCGCCCGCCTGGTAGTCCCATTTCCGTGGGTCCGGAAGCCCGTTTCCGTTGAACTCATCCGACCACAGCAGCTTCGCCGGGCTTTGTCCGCACGCCGCGGCGGCGAACACCCACCCCAACGTAATCAGGAGAATCGGACGCATGACACTGATAAGCCTATCAAAGGCCCTCAGACGGAGCGTCGTACTCTCAAAGGCGCGACAATATTTCCATGAACTCCGCCGAGTCCTGGAGCCGATTCCAGAAATACCATTGCGCCGTTCCCGCCCTGGATCTCAGCCTCGACGTCAGCCGCATCCGCTTCGATGACGCTGATCTCGAGAGGCTGGAGCCCCTCGCCCAGAAGGCCTTCGTCGCGATGGGCGCTCTCGAGCGCGGTTCCATCGCCAATCCCGATGAGCAGCGCATGGTCGGTCATTATTGGCTTCGCGCTCCGAAATTGGCGCCCTCGGGGGAACTGCGGAAGGAGATCGAACAGGCCGTCGAGGCCGTCAAGGACTTCGCCGCCAAGGTCCATTCCGGCGCCATCAAGCCCCCTACGGCTTCACGCTTCAAACGAGTTCTCTCCATTGGCATCGGCGGTTCGGCTCTCGGCCCCATGTTCGTCGCCGATGCTCTCGGCCACCCCGAGCGCGACCGCATGACTGTCGACTTCATCGACAACACGGACCCCGACGGCATCGCCCGCCTGCTGGCGAAGATCGACGGCTTCCTCGCCGAGACCTTGGTCATCGTCACCAGCAAGAGCGGCGGCACGCCCGAGACCCGGAACGGAATGATGCTCGTCGCAAAAGAGTACGAGCTGAACGGACTCCCGTTCGCCCGGCACGCCGTCGCCATCACCATGCCGGGCTCGAAGCTCGACAAGACCGCCGAAACCGAGAGCTGGGTGGCCCGCTTCCCCATGTTCGACTGGGTCGGCGGGCGCACCAGTGAAACCTCCGCTGTCGGACTCCTTCCCGCGGCGCTCCAGGGCATCAATATCGACGCGCTGCTCGAAGGCGCCCGGCTCTGCGACGAGGCCACCCGCACCCGCGAGACGCGCTCGAATCCCGCCGCCATGCTCGCGCTGATGTGGCATCAGGCCACCGGCGGGCGCGGCCTCAAGGACATGGTGGTCCTGCCATACAAGGATCGCCTGCTCCTCTTCAGCCGCTACCTCCAGCAGTTGATCATGGAGTCCCTCGGCAAGGAACTCGACGTGGCCGGCAAGCGCGTCGATCAGGGCATCTCCGTTTACGGCAACAAAGGCTCCACCGATCAGCACGCCTACGTGCAGCAGTTGCGCGACGGCGTCAATAACTTCTTCGTCACCTTCATCCGCGTGATCGAGGCGGGCTGGGACCACGTGGAAGTAGAGCCCGGCATCAAGTCCGGCGACTACCTTCACGGCTTCCTGCTCGGTACTCGCGAAGCTCTATCGTCGAGCGGCCGCGAATCCATCACCATCTCCGTCGCCCGCGTCGACGCGCGCACCATCGGGGCGCTGATTGCCCTCTTCGAGCGCGCCGTCGGTTTCTACGCCACCATGGTGAACATCAACGCCTACCATCAGCCAGGGGTTGAGGCAGGGAAGAAGGCCGCCTCGGTCGTCCTGACCTTGCAGGAGCAAGTGGAACTCACGCTTTCCGACAACCCGCGTACTGCCGACCAGATGGCCGAATTGATGGGACCTGGCGTTTCCAGGGAATCGGTCTACCTCCTGCTCGAGCACCTGGCCGGTAACGGCCGTGCCCGCAAGCATGATGGCAAGACTCCGGGAGATGCGCGTTTTACGCGCCCTTAAGTCCGCACCGCAACTGACACACTCACATCAGAGGAGGCTGGGATGAACCTTCTGGATGCATTGAAGAAACATACGATCGTTGTCGCTGACACCGGCGACATCGACGCGATCGCCGAACACAAACCGCAGGACGCGACCACCAATCCGTCGTTGATCCTGCAAGCCGCGCAGGACGACCGCTACCAGCACCTGCTCGCGGACGCAGTCGAGAAATCGACCAGGGAAGGTTCCGCCGAGCTCTGCGCCGAATCCTTCATCGACCGGCTCTTCGTTTCCTTCGGCCGTGAGATCCTCGACCACATTCCCGGCCGCGTCTCCACCGAAGTAGACGCGAAGCTCAGTTTCGACACCGACGCCACCATTGCGAAGGCGCGACGGCTCATCGCCCTCTATCAGGAAGCCGGCGTCCCGCGGCAGCGTGTCCTCATCAAGGTCGCCTGCACATGGGAGGGGATTCGCGCCGCCGAACGGCTCGAAAAGGAAGGCATCCACTGCAACCTGACGCTGCTTTTCAGCTTTGCGCAGGCCGTTGCATGCGCCGAAGCGGGCGTCACGCTCATCTCCCCCTTCGTCGGCCGCATCTATGACTGGTACCGCAAGGAGCGCAAGGTGGACGACATTCCGGCCAGCGAAGATCCCGGCGTCGAGTCCGTCACGCGCATCTATACCTACTACAAGAAGTTCGGCTACGCCACACAGGTGATGGGCGCGAGCTTCCGCAAGGTCGATCAGATCCTCGCGCTCTCCGGTTGCGACCTGCTCACCATCAGCCCTGACTTGATGGACAAGATGCGCGCCGTGGAAGGCGACGTCCCTCGCCGGCTCGATCCCGCCGCCGCCACGCACGCCGGCATCGAAAAGATCCACCTCGACGAGAAGTCCTTCCGCTGGATGCACAACGAGGACGCCATGGCCGTCGAGAAGTTGAGCGAGGGAATCCGCAAATTCAACGCAGACGCGCGCAAGCTGGAACGCTTCGCACGCGAACGCATGGCAGCGGCGGCGAGGGTCTAGCCCCGCCGCCCTTGCCTTCCATCAGCCCATCGGCGACTCATCCGCTGACGGGCCGTATGTCGACGGCACCGGAATTCCCAGTAGCCGGTAATAGACACCCAACTGCGCCCGGTGGTGAACCATATGGCTCATCACCATGCTGCGCAGCACAGCCATGCGCGGCAGTGTGAACGCCACGTGCCCGCCCGTCTTCAGCGACCACGGCACGAAGTACGCGTCGTCCGCCGAGTTCGCAATCGCCGCCCGTCCAGCCGTGACGGACTTCTCGAATCGCGCCAGCACTTCGTGGTGATCCTTTGGAACCCACGGCTCGAACGCCGGTCCGCCGGGCGGTGCGATGTCGAGCTCGGTCAACGTCATCGTCTCCTTCGCCCAGCCCGGCACTTCGGCCAGGTGGCCGACCAGCCGGCCCAATGTCATCGACTTCTCGTGCGGCTGCCAGTGGAACGCGTCGTTCGGTACGCGCTCGAGAAACTTCCGGGTAATCGCCGTCTCCTGGTCGTATTCGGGCAGGAGCATTTCACTGATGGACATGAATCTGATCCCTCCGGGATGCGATTGTAGCTCGGATTCCAGCCCGGCGTCCCAGCTACAGGCATCTGCCAGAATGAAAGTTACAGATGCTGGATGCGATCTGCCGGGAATTCCGAATTGATATTGAATATTGGGACATTTGGGGTCGCCATCACGAGACGCCGGAGGCCACCAAGCGCGCGATTCTCGCCTCGCTCGGGCTCGACGCGCACGACGACCTGGCACTGACCCAGAGCGTCCAGGCGCTGCGTGAAAACCAGTCCCGCCGTCTGCTCGATCCCGTCACCGTCCTCGAAATCGGAGACTCCGCTCCAGCCGTCACCGTGCGAATTCCCGACGTGTATGTCCACGGCACCCTTCGCCTGGACCTGCACCTCGAGTCTGGCGAGATCCAGCACCACATCGTCCCGGTCATCGCGTTGGCGAAGACCGGCAGCCCTCTCCGCAATTGCCTCCTCCCTTTTCCGCTCCGCACCGGCTACCACCAACTGGCCGTCACCCTCACCGCCCCGGGCCATCCCGATGTCCATTGCCGCCAGCGGCTCATCATTGCCCCGCAGCGCGCCTATCTCCCGCCCTCTCTCATCACCGGCGGCCGGACCGCCGGCATCGCGCTGAGCCTTTACGGCCTGCGCTCCAAACGCAATTGGGGCATCGGCGACTTCACTGACCTCGCCGCCCTCGTCCGCTGGTCCGCCCACGCCCTGAAGGTCAGCCTGATCGGCCTGAATCCGCTCCACGCCATCCAGAACCGCGAACCGTTCAACCTCAGCCCCTACCTTCCGCTCAGCACTTTCTATCGCAATTTCATCTACCTCGACGTCGAACGAGTCGCTAGCTTCCGCGAGAGCCCTCTGGCCCGCCGGCTCACCCAGTCCGCGCCCTTTCAGGCCCGCGTGCAGTCGCTGCGCGAAACTGACTTCGTCGACTACGAAAGCGTCGCGCGGCTGAAGCGCCTCGTCCTCAAACTCGTCTTCCGCGACTTCCTCCGCCTCCATTGGCGCAAAGGCTCCATGTTCAAGGGGGAGTTCCAGAACTGGCGGGATTCTCAGGGCGACCTGCTCCAACGCTTCTCCACCTTCTGCGCTCTCGACGAATCCAACCACCGTCGTGACCGCAACATCTGGATCTGGCCGGACTGGCCCGAACCCTTTCAAGACCCCGAGTCCCCGGAAGTCGCACAGTTCGCTCAATCGAACGCCAATGCCATCCTGTTCCACGACTGGCTCCAGTGGCAGATCGACCTCCAACTCGCCGAGTGCCAGCGTGACGCCGTCGCCCAGGGCATGGAGGTCGGTCTCTATCACGACCTCGCTCTCGCCACGGACCGATGTGGCGCAGATCTCTGGGCTTACCGCCACTTCTTTGTCGAAGGCTGCCGCGTCGGCTCGCCCCCCGACGACTTCGCCCCCGACGGCCAGGACTGGGCCTTCCCGCCGCCTCAGCCCGAGGCGCAACTCGAAGACGGCTACCGCCACTTCGTCGAGACCATCCGCAAGACCGCACGCCACGGCGGCGCTCTCCGCATCGATCACGTCATGCGCTTCTTCCGACTCTTTTGGATTCCCGAAGGCATGCACGCCAAGCAGGGCACCTACGTGCGCGAGCACTGGCAGGACCTCATCCGGATACTCGCCCTGGAAAGCGTGCGCGGCCGGTTCATGGTCGTCGGCGAAGACCTCGGCACCTGCCCGCCCGAACTCCGCGACGCCCTCCAGAAGCACGGAATCCTCAGTTACAAGCTCTTCTATTTCGAGAAAGGCGAAGGCGGATTTCCCAAGGTTCCGGCCGAGTACGATCACCAGGCCCTGGTCAGCTCCACCACGCACGATCTGCCCACACTCGCCGGATTCTGGGCCGGCCAGGATATTGAGACGCGCCGCGCTGCCGGTCTCCTCCCGGACGACGCCTGGTATGAACGGCAGTGGCAGGAGCGCCAGGCGGACAAGGCCCGCATGCTCGATGTCCTCATCCAGGGCGGCTTCCTTCCCGCGGACTTCCCGCGCGAGGCCGCCGAATGGCGCGAACTCACCGGCGAGATCCACAACGCAGTCATCGGCCACCTCGCCTCCACGCCCTCCATGGTCCTGCTCCTCAATCAGGAGGACCTCACCAAAGAGATCGACCAGCAGAACCTCCCCGGCACCACCTGGCAGTACCCGAATTGGAAGCGCAAGATGAAGCTCTCCATCGAGGAGCTTCAGCAAGGCGCAGCGCAGGGCTTCGCCGACATGTTCCGCAACTGGCTCGAGCGGACCGGCCGCGCGGCCAACGCATAGGATGACGCGTAAAATATCGGCAGGTATCGGATATGTCCATCGCAAATGAGATCCTCTCCAGGCTCGGCCTCTCCGCCGTGAACTCGGGCGTCTGTGGCGTAGGTTGGGTCGATCAGCCTCAGGGCGGGGAACTCGTCTCACTCAATCCGGCCACGGGCCAGGAGATCGCCCGCGTGCTGATGGCCTCCGAAAGCGACTACGAGCGCGTCGCCGCCGAAACGCACGAAGCCTTCCTTCGTTGGCGTCTTCTTCCCGCTCCCAAGCGCGGCGAAATCGTCCGGCAGATCGGTGACGAACTCCGCAAGCACAAGGACGACCTCGGCGCGCTTGTCTCCCTCGAAATGGGCAAGATCCTCCCCGAAGGCAAAGGCGAAGTGCAGGAGATGATCGACATCGCCGACTTCGCCACCGGACTCTCCCGCCAGCTCTACGGCCTCTCCATGCACAGCGAGCGCCCCTCGCATCGCATGTATGAACAGTGGCACCCGCTCGGCGTCACTGGTGTCATCTCCGCATTCAACTTCCCCGTCGCCGTCTGGAGCTGGAACGCCCTCATCGCCGCCGTCTGCGGCGATACCGTCCTCTGGAAGCCTTCTTCGGAGACGCCCCTCACCGCTATCGCCGTGCAGCACATCTCGAACCGCGTGCTTCAGCGCAACGGATGGCCCGGCGTCTTCACCCTCGTCATCGGCCGCGGCTCCACCGTCGGCGAGCGCATCCTCGCCGATCGCCGCATCCCCCTCATCAGCGCCACCGGAAGCTGCCAGATGGGCTATCGCGTCGCCGAAGTCGTCGGCAAGCGCGTCGGCCGCACGATTCTCGAACTCGGCGGCAACAACGGCGTCATCATCACCGAAGACGCCGATCAGGACCTCTCCTTACGCGCCGTCCTCTTCGGAGCCGTCGGCACCGCCGGACAGCGCTGCACCACCATCCGCCGCCTGTTCGTCCAGAAGTCTATCGCGCCCCAGTTCGTCGGCCGCCTGAAAGCCGCCTACTCGCAGATCCGCATCGGTGACCCTCTTCAGGCCGACACCCTCATGGGCCCTCTCGTCAACAAGGCCGCCGTCGCTGAAATGATGGACGGCCTCGCCCGTGCCAAATCACAAGGCGCAGAAATTGTTTCGGGCGGAGCGGAAGTCGCCAAAGACGGCGGCTTCTACGTCCAGCCCACGCTCGTCCGCGCCCGTGCGGACATGCCCATCGTTCAGGAAGAGATCTTCGCGCCCATCCTCTACGTGATGGAGTACGACACGCTCGATCAGGCCATCGAGTGGCACAACGACGTGCCGCAGGGACTCAGCTCCGCCATCTTCACCCGCTCGCTCATCGCCGCCGAGACCTTCCTTAGCGCCCGCGGCAGCGACTGCGGCATCGCCAACGTCAACATCGGCACCAGCGGCGCCGAAATCGGCGGCGCCTTCGGCGGCGAAAAGGAAACAGGCGGCGGCCGCGAGGCCGGCAGCGACTCCTGGAAGGCCTACATGCGCCGCCAGACCGTTACCATCAACTACAGCAACGAACTGCCCCTCGCTCAGGGCATCGAGTTCAATATCTAGCAATTCTTTGAGATCTTCGCGCTCCGCCAACCACTAACGAAGTGTGAAGGTCCAACTGACCATCGTGGCCCTGCTGCTCGCCGCCTTGCCTGCCGCGCGGGCTCAAATGCCCGACGCCGCGCGCGAAGAGCTCGAGCGCACGGAACAGACTCTCCAGGAACTCACCGCCCTGAAATCTCAGGTCGTCGAACTTCAGACCCGCCTCGACGAGATCATCCGCCAACTCTCCGAGCGCCGCGGCGCGCTCGCCAACGCGAAGCCCGCGCCCTTCGGCGGCGTAGCCCAGCCGTCCGCCGTCCCCGACCGCCCCGATCCCAAGCCGCGCACCGTCCGCTGCGCCGCCCTCACCCGCGAGGGCGACCGCTGCACGCGCGCCGCGATGCCCGGCAACCGCTACTGCAAGCAGCACGCCCTGGCGAAATCGAAGTAGCTACTTCTTCTGAGCGCGAGCCGTGGAAGGCGGAGTCACGCCTTTCACGCGCAGGTAGCCCACCATGTTGCCGTAGTGGCTATTTAGGTTCGCAATCTGGCTCAGGAACACCGCCAGCGCCGTCGTCTGCCGCGGCGCTTCGCCCATCGGCTTTACCATGGCTGCGTCATTCATCCCGTCCAGCACCGAATCGCAGTACTTGAACGACGCCTCCAGTGCCGCCACCAGCGCCGCCTTCGACTTATCCCCCAGCTCCGTCTTCGGAGCCGTCTCGCCCTTCACCGTGCTGCACATCCGGTTGTTCATCCCGGCCGTGTGCTCGATCCACTCGCCATACGGCCGCTGTGGCGGAGTCAGCCGGAAACCGTAGTTCTCTTCCGGCATCACCTGCGCGGCTTCCACGAAGTTCCGCTTCACGCCCTCATACTGCGTCTTCACCGCGCTGGCGATCGGGCCCTTCTCCTGCCCGGCCGCCGGAAGCATCGCCAGGCACAGCAGTGCCGGAATACACGTCTTGATCATTTGGATTCGCTCCCCTCTCGATGGCATTCTACAGGGAGCGCCAAGGATGGTGCGCAGAAAAGACCCGGGGGCGGGGCTCAGTCCACCCCCGGGGCCTAAGCGTCACCGCAAAGCCGATTCAACCTCATCCAGCCAGTCCGGCCGTTTCAGCACCTCGCGCGGACGGCTCCCGTCCGGCGGGCCGATGATCCCGTCCCGCTGCATCATGTCCAGGATGCGCGCGGCACGGCCGTAACCCAGCCGCAAACGCCGTTGCAGGATCGACGTCGATGCCTTCCCCATCTCCAACACGATGCGCACGGCATCGCGGTACATGGGGTCCTCTTCTCCGTCGAACTCCTCGCCTGCTTCGTCCTCGTCGTCGGCCGACGGCGGCGCGATGAGGTAGCTCTGGTCGTACTCCGGCGTCGCCTGATTGCGCCAGAAATCGACCACTTCCGTAATCTCGTTCTCCGTGACAAACGCGCCGTGCACGCGCAGCAGCCGCGACGAGCCCGGCGGCAGAAACAGCATGTCGCCCTTGCCCAGCAGGTGCTCGGCGCCCATCACGTCCAGCACCGTACGCGAATCCACTCGTGTGGCCACTCGGAAACTTATGCGCGCCGGGAAGTTTGCCTTGATCAGGCCCGTGATCACGTCCACGCTCGGGCGCTGCGTAGCCAG
The DNA here is from genome assembly GCA_050789245.1 of Bryobacteraceae bacterium. GTDB lineage: Bacteria > Acidobacteriota > Terriglobia > Bryobacterales > Bryobacteraceae > PNKE01. Next base: position 67,727 of record JBOZRR010000024.1, read on the forward strand.
CACCAAGTGGATGCCGACCGCGCGCGCCATCTGTGCCAGACGGATGACTGACTCCTCCACCCCGGCGCGCTCCAACATCATCAGGTCCGCCAACTCGTCGATGACGATCAGAATGTACGGCAGCGGCTTCTCTTCCGGCCGGTCGTCCTGCGCCTGGTCCGGGAACAGCGTCAGCGGCTTCTGCTGAAGCTGGCGGATCTTCTTATTGAACTGGTCGATGTTGCGGACGCCGTAGGACGCCAGCAGCTTCAACCTGCGTTCCATCTCCAGCACCGCATTGCGCAGTGCGTTCACGGCCTTCTTCGGCTCCGTGATCACCGGCGTCAACAGGTGCGGAATTCCATCGTAGATGCCCAATTCCACGCGCTTCGGGTCCACCATGATCATGCGGACCTCGTCCGGCGTGGACTTGTAGATCACCGACATGATCAGCGTGTTCAGCATCACGCTCTTGCCCGATCCCGTCGAACCCGCGATCAGCAGGTGCGGCATCTTCTCCAACTCGCTGATCCGGATGCGCCCGCTGATGTCCTTGCCCAGCGCGATCGTCAGCCGCGACGGCGCTTCCTGGAACTCCGCCGCCTCGATGATCTGCCGCAGGCTGATCATCTCCCGCCGCGTGTTCGGCACTTCAATGCCCACCGTCGGCTTGCCCGGAATGCGCTCGATTAGAATCGACTCCGCCTGCAATCCCAGGCACAAGTCCTCGCTCAACGTCGTGATCTTCGCGATCTTCACGCCCGCATCGGGCTTGAACTCGAACGTCGTCACCACAGGGCCCGGGTTGATCTGCACCACGTTGCCCTTGACGTTGAACTCCTCCAGCTTCTCCTTGATCCGCCCGGCGATGTCTTTCAACTCGGCCGAGTCGTAAGCCTCGCGCTCCGCCGGCGGCATCAGCAGCTTGCTCGGCGGCAGTTGGTAGCACGTCGGGATCGACGACTCCGCGCGCTTCTTCGCCTTCTCCGGCTCCGGCGGAGGAGGCGTAATCGCCGCTTCCATCGGCGGCTGCTCTTCCAACGGACGGATCGGAATGTCTTCCTCATCCCACGGCGGCAGATCGTCTACCGGCTCCACGGGCTCCGGCGCTTCGTCGCGAATCGGCATCGGCTCGATCGGATACTCGGGCTCCAGATCCGCCGCCAGCCCAGGTGACGACAACGCCGCGCTCTTCTTCCTCGACCGCTTCGTTTCGAACGTCAGCACCTGGTCGAACTCCAGCGGCAGCACATCCTCCGGCTCAGGCTCCGCCGTCTTCTCCTTCGGCTTCCGGACGCCCTCCACCTTGAGGTTCACCCAGTTCTCCACCGCGTCCCCCGCGGCGGACAGCGAGAAGCTCGAAACCATGTACAGCGACAGAATCAGCAGCGCGCCCAGCAGCACCATCGACCCGATCGGGTTCAGCGCGTGCATCAGCGTCGTCGAGAGCACATGCCCCAGGAATCCGCCCGAAGGGAACGGGTCCGTCCCCGTGCCTGCCGGAAGAAGCACCGCCACCGCCGCCGAGAAGCTCAACATCCCCAGGGTGTAGCCGGTGATCCGCACCACCGGCGACGCCACATCGCGCCCCCTCAGCCAGATCCAGCCGTAGAACGCCATCACCCACACCGGGATCCACGCGCCAAAGCCCACTGACTGGTAGGCGGCGTCCGCAATGTGCGAACCAAACCGGCCAATCAGGTTCTGAGGCGGATCCAGCGGAGTCGATGTGTTGAAGGAGGGGTCCCCAGGATGATAGGACGCCAGCGCCAGCAGGTATAGTGCCGCTCCAATAAGCAACACAAATCCTGTCAGCTCTTTAAGCCTGGGGAATCGCGTGAGGATGTTTGCTCTCATTCCGCCTCACCGGCGGAAGAAAGCCAGGGCCAAGATGATTATACCGAAGATGATCCGGTACGCAATAAAAAACCGTAGGCTGTTGCGTCTCAGGAACTTAAGGAAGAAAGCGATCACCGCGCACCCCGTCACCGCGCTCACCAGAATTCCCACCACGAACACGCTCGCCTGGCCCGGCGGAATCCCTCCCGCCTTGTACAGATCGTAGAACGCCTTCAACGTCGCGCCCGCAATCGCCGGCGTCGATAGCAGGAACGAAAACCGAGCTGCCTCCGCCCGGTCCATGTGCCGGAACAGCCCCGCCGTGATCGTAATCCCGCTCCGCGACGTCCCCGGCACAATCGCCAGCGCCTGCGCCACCCCGATGAACATCGCGTCAACGAAGGTGACGTCCCCCACCGTCCGGTTCAGCCGGCTCAGCCGTTCTGCGTATGCCATCAGCAGCCCGATCGAGATCAGCATGAACCCGATCACGAACGGCGACCGAAGCGTCGTCTCCACCGCGTCCTTGTACAAGATACCGGCCACCCCCACCGGAAGCGTCGCCGCCGCCAGAAACCACAGCAGCTTCGGATTCCGCCTCAAGTGCCCATCCTGCCCGTAATTCAGCCCGAACCCCTGCGCCGCCACCTGCATCCAGTCCCGGAAGAAGTAAATCAGCACCGCCGCCAACGTCCCGAAATGCAGGGCGATGTCGAACGTCAGCCCCTGGTCCGGCCAGCCCAGCAGCCACGGCGCCAGGGCAAGGTGCGCTGAACTGCTAATCGGCAAAAACTCCGTGAATCCTTGGACAACGGCGAGAATCACCGCTTGGTAAATGGGCATAATGGATAAAGAGCCATCGTAGCGTACCGGCTGCACCCTCCCCAGGAATGACCAACACAAAGATCATCGCCACCCTCGGACCCGCCACCAGCTCACCCGAGAAGATCGAGGAACTGATCCTCGCCGGCGTCGACGTCTTCCGGCTGAACGCGTCCCACGGCACACCCGAAGAACGCACCGAGCTTGTCCAGCGCATCCGGGCCGCCTCCCGCGACATGGGTACGCACGTCGGTATCCTCCTCGACCTCCAGGGCCCCAAAATCCGCCTCGGCACCTTCGAGGGCGGGGAAGCGAACCTCGCCGAAGGCTCCGAGTTCTGCATCACCACCGAACATGTCATCGGCAACGCTCACATCGCCACCACCACCTACGGCAGCTTCGCCCGCGACGTAAAGCCTGGCGACCGCGTCCTCCTCGCCGACGGCAGCCTCGAACTCGAAGTCCTCGAAGCCGACGGCATCACCGCTCGCTGCCGAGTCAAGCGCGGCGGCGTCATCCGCGACCGCAAGGGCATCAACCTTCCCGGCGCCCAGCTCAGCACCCCGTCCCTCACCCGCGCCGACATGACCAACCTCCAGGCCGGTCTCGATTCCGGCATCGACATGGTCGCGCTCTCCTTCGTCCGCAAGCCCAGCGACGTCCTCCGCCTCCGGCTCTTTCTTGAGGAAAAGGGCGCAATCCTGCCGATCATCGCCAAGATCGAAAAGCCCGAGGCTGTCGACACCCTCTCCGACATCCTCAACGAGAGCGACGGCGTCATGGTCGCTCGCGGCGACCTCGGCGTCGAGCTCCCCATGGAGAAGGTCCCCTTCATCCAGAAGTCCATCATCGAGCAGGCCCGCCGCACCGGCAAATTCGTCATCACCGCCACGCAGATGCTCGAGTCGATGATCGAGAATCCCTTCCCGACCCGCGCCGAAGTCAGCGACGTCGCCAACGCCATCTACGACGGCACCGACGCCGTCATGCTCTCCGCCGAAACCTCCGTCGGCCGCTACCCCATCGACGCCGTCAAGATGATGGACCGCACCGCCAAGCAGGCCGAGGAATCCATCCGCAAGTACGGCTACCGCGAACTGCCCGTCCGCGAGAACCCGACCCACGCCGAGATCGTCGCCGACAGCGCCTACCAGGCCGCCCGCATGGCCGGAGTCGCCGCCATCGTCGTCTTCACCGCCAGCGGCTCCAGCGCCCGCCTGGTCTCCCGTTTCCGCCCGCCCGTGCCCATCGTCGCGTTTACCCCGTCGGAAGCCGTGGCCCGTTCCCTCTGCATCGTCTACGGCGTCAAGCCCGTCATCGCCCCCGAGGTTACCTCCACCGACGAAATGATGGCCCAGATGGACCGCACTCTCCTCGAACGCGGCTGGATCAAACCCCGCGAAAGCGTCGTCTTCGTCGCCGGCCAGCCCATCGGCCGCTCCGGCACCACAAACCTAATGAAACTCCACCGCGTAGGCTAAGAACCGGGGGCTTTCCCCATTGGCCCGCCGTGCAAGGCCAACCCATGAACGCTCAAGAGATCCTGGCAACCCTCCAGCGGCTCGGCAAACCCGAGACCGCCGCCATCTACAAGCGCCACGGTTCCGGTGAGAACGTCTTCGGCGCCCTGACCTCCGATATCGTCAAGCTGAACAAAAAGCTCAAGCCCGGCCACGCCCTCGCCGAAGAACTCTGGGCCACCGGCAACGCCGAAGCCCGCATCCTCGCCCTCCTGGCCTTCGACCCTGCGAAACTCACCCCCGCCGCCGCCGGCCGCTTCCTCCACGACCCTCAGGCCCACTTCCTCGGCTGCTACCTCACCACGCTCGTCGCCCGCAGCCCCATCGCGCAGGAGACAATGCGCTCCTGGATGGCCTCCACCGCCGAGACCCCCCGCGAAATGGGCTACGGCATCCTCTCCGCCATCCTGAAGGAAGCCCCCGATTCCATCACCGAAGCCGCCGCCGCCGATATCCTCAAGACCATCGAAACCGAAATCCAAGCCTCCCCCAACTGGGCCCGCTACGCCATGAACGGAGCCCTCATCTCCATCGGAGTCTTCAAACCCACCCTCCGCCCCCAGGCCCTCGCCGCCGCCACCCGCATCGGCAAAGTGATCGTCGACCACGGCGAAACCCACTGCAAAACCCCCGAAGCCGTCAGCTGCATCCAAAAAGCCGCCAAGCGCAGACAGTGCCCGTAGCCCCGAAAAGGTGACAGACGTATTTATTCGCGAGTGACGCACCCGCTCTTTCGCCTGAATCGGAGAAGCTGGACCATACTCGTTCCACCGCGACGATCCGACCCGGCCGCAGGAGACGACGGAGAAGCAGACGGGGACCTAGACGCCCGTGTGGAGCGGGACGGCCGGGTATGATCGATATGGGAGCCGCCGCGTAACAGCATTGGGGAGAAAGGTGACACACGAGTTTAGGTTGGGAAGAGCAGGCCTTGGGCGGGAGACGCGTTTGTCCCTTATCCCGAACGGTCCCAGTGCGGCCTCAAAGGCCGCCGCAGCCGCCCAAGCTACCGATGCTGCCAATCGAATTGGAGGGGAGGTGAGCATGGGCAGGCAGATCATGTTTCACATGCTTCCAGAAGACTGTCGTGAACTCGCAGCGTTTCTGAGCGGGCGTGATCCGGTCATCTTCACAGCGCGCGATTCAGACTCACCGGACATAGTGGCTTTGCCGGATCCGTGCGCCGAGTGGAAAACAGTTTTCGTATGGAACCAAGCGCTGTCGCCGAGGCTGAGTCGCAAGTACGTTGCGGATGCCGAACCGAGGCCCTATTATCGCGTCGACGACGCACAACCCATCCTGGAGTTATCCCCATCACACTTAACAGATTGGGAGGGAACTCCGGCTCTTTTGCAGGGTCGCATCTGGGGCGCATTCAAGGCTGCGGATCGACGATACGCCGCGTGGTTCGATGCGATCACTCGCTGGATACGAAAGCACTACCTCAAGAACGACTCGCTTGAAGGATACATTGCTCCGGCGGCTCAGGCTTGGCATCGCAACGGCGGGTTGTTGCTTCCGATGTTCAAGCCGCCTGTAACAGATACGTGGAGATCGTTCTTCGAGAGCCAACTGGCCAGTACCAAACGTTCTGGGGAGAAAGGGGACAGTCGAGTTTAATTGTGGAAGAGCAGACCCCGGCGTACGGCGTAAAGGGGACATCCATGCTAGGGGTAAGTCAAGGGGGAGACGGAGATCCCCTTGCCCCAGGCGGTGGAGGGTCCTGAGGTGTGACGAAGCGGGACGG
>JBOZRR010000025.1:0-21604 GCA_050789245.1 Bryobacteraceae bacterium
CGATCTGCCAGTGTGCGAGTCCCCAGCTCGCCAATGTAAGCGCCAGGACCAGAGCGGGAACGAGCGAGAGCACCACTATCTCTCGATGGCGTTCGCTACGAATCGCATCAGCATTGGACATAGAGATCACTTCGATGGGCATGAGGAACACTTTCGTCGGCCAGAAGCGTCGCGGGAACAGCGCTCGCCGAAACTACTTCAGGGCCGCACTACCAGGGTGGTCTACTACTACTTCTTCTTCTCCTCGTTCTTCTTGGTGTCCTCGCCACTCTTTGCCGTATCCTTCTTCTCCTCTACGTGGCAGCCGCACTCTGGACCACAGCCCTCGCTCGTCTTCGCCATCGATTCCTTCAGGGTGGCGAAGAAGCCCTTCTTCATCGGCTTCGCTTCGTTGGTCTCGTCCATCACGTATCTCCTTTCAAAAATGACGGTCCTTGTGGCCCCCGCCCGCAGCGGCTCATCGGAAACTGCTGCCAGTTGGGCTTGCTTCAACTCCGACGTTTCGTCTCTTGGTCGAGGTGGCGCAGTCGGAGCTACAAAACTAGTATACTCGCTTTGACATGTTCGGGAAAGCAGCGGGGCCAAGTGGCCAAGTGGAAGGGGGAGCGGATGAAAGCTCCAGCCACTTAAACCTACTTTTGCTCAAAGCTAACGGAGGCGATCACGATGCGCATGCGCGGTCAGGATGAGCGGCGCTTCAATGTGAAACTCACGCATCAAAAGGATTACCAGTTCATTTCGCAAGCAAGCGAAGACGGGTGCCTGCAGGGCGACCCCTACGTTTCCGACGAGCCGGATCCTGCACCGGTTCGGGATGGAGGAAACGGCTCACAGCCTCCCGGCCGATCAGGACGGAGATCGCAATTAGCGCCGCCGCGTTCAGCAGCGCGGCCGCGCGGCCAGCACCTCGGCACGTTTAAAACGGTAGGTGTGCCTAGTTGTGGCTGCTCGACGGCCGACTCTCCGCGAGAAGATTGTCAGACCCAGTGCTCTGACGTCCGCCAGGTTGTGCATCGCATCGGACAGCAGTGCCAGACTCCCGGCCCAGAGGCCACCAACAAGTTCCACCAAGGCGATCCCCAAGTTGAGTGGAGCACGATCCAAAGCCGGCGATCTATGTTCGCTCGGTGAGCCATGGTGAGTCTGGTTCGAGTTATTTGGCTGACGACCGCTTCTTCAATCGCCCTTCGGCTTGTTGCTTCTGGTCGTGTTCATCTGCAAGATGAGGGCTACGCTGCGCGCGATCGCCCCCTCATTAAGCTTCGTACCGGAACTGAGGACCTCACCGTTGACGATTACGACGGGGAGCCGCAGGCTTTCGTCCCCAATCCCCTGGAGGACCTCTGGAAGCTCCAGGGCTCGGGGACTGAACAGTTCAATGTACTCGACCGATACGGCCTCCCCGAATCGCCGCTGCAATTGACGCCGCAGTAGGTCCGTGGCTGACTCCCACGTGGGCTTGCCAGCGCAGGAGCCGCCGGAAACAGCCACAATCGCAACGCGTGCCAGCGCTTGGTCCGCCATCGCAAAACTCAACCCACTTTCGACGGCTCGAACGCAAACCAATGCCGCGTCCGGTTGCAGGCGGCACAGACTGTGAGCATGACGGGCACCTCCACCAACACGCCAACAACGGTGGCGAGCGCCGCGCCGGAGCCCGGGCCGAACAACGCGATCGCCGTTGCAACAGCCAGTTCAAAGAAGTTGCTGGCTCCGATCAAAGCTCCTGGGGCTGCGACCGAGAACTCGACCTTGAAGAGGCGCATGAGTCCATAGGTCAGCGATGAGTTGAAGTAGACCTGGATCAGGATCGGAACAGCTATCAAAACGACGTGGAGAAACTTGCTGGTGATGTTGTCGGCCTGGAACGCGAAGATGAAGACCAGTGTCGCGAGCAAGGCAATGATGGTCATCGGCGCGAGTCGCGGCAGCAGAGTGTTTTCGAACCAATCCTTGCCGTGGCGGTGAATCAGGAATGCCCTCAAGATCGAGCCGACGGACAGCGGGATGACGATGAAAGCCACTACCGAGTAGAGCAAGACCAGAACGGGACCGACAGCGATGACGCGCCGCTGACCAGATAACGAACGATTGGGGCGAAGAGGACCAGCATGATGAGGTCGTTCACCGAGACCTGCACCAGCGTGTAGGCCGGGTCGCCGTCGGTCAGGTAACTCCACACGAACACCATCGCCGTACAAGGGGCCGCGGCAAGGATGATGACGCCGGCGATGTACTGGTCTGCTTCCGCCGCCGAAATCCATGCCGAGAATACGAGCCGGAAGAAGAACCAGCCGATCAGCGCCATCGAGAACGGCTTCACCACCCAATTCACGAAAAGCGTGACCAGGAGTCCCTTCGGCCTTTGGCCTACGCTCCGGATGGAAGTGAAATCGACCTTCATCATCATCGGGATGATCATCAGCCAGATCGACACTGTGATCGGCACGTTGATCTGACTGCCGGATCCGAACTCCATTCGCCGGAAGGCGTCCACGAGACCCGGCGCCAGCTTGCCTAAGAGAACCCCCACAAGCATGCATGCGGCCACCCATAGGCTCAGGTATCGTTCGAAGAAGTTGAGTCTTTTTTGTGTCGTCTCAGCCGAAAGCTGTTCCACTGTGAATACCTCAGGACTCTCGTCAGATGTTCTCAGCCGCCACCAAGCGGCTCTGGGCCAACTCCAGCAGGCGTTCCGGTCCGACCGGGGCCTCGGTGGTCCAAGGGATCAGAGCCATGCGCCCGGCGAGTTTGTCATGAACCTCAGCAATGTAGGGAGTCTCGCGAGATCCTCTCTCCCGCAGGACCGGGTCACGCAGGCCGTCGCCCGCGAAGCTCTGATTCACGATCCATGCGAACGGCTTGATTTCGGCGCGCAGAAGGTCTTCCTGCAACCGTGCGGCCTCGTGCACCGGTGTCGCTTCGGGCAGCGTGACGAGAATGACGCGAGTGAACTCAGGATCCCGGAGGCGGGGAAGGAGGCTGCGAACTGCCTCGGGTATGTCGCTGACGGTCCGGGCGACATCGCGATGATACGATTCTGCCGCGTCGAGCAGGAGCAGGGTGTGGCCGGTTGGCGCAGTGTCAAGCACGACAAAACCGTTCTGCCCCTCGGCCACCGTATGGGCGAACGCGCTGAAGACAGCGATCTCCTCGGTGCACGGGGAGCGTAGGTCTTCTTCCAGGAGCGCTTTGCCCTCCCCGTCGAGATTGGGTGCGTTCTTCGCCATGACGGCGGCAGTGTAGCTTGCCGTCTCCGCGGCAGGGTCGATCCGGCTGACCCGCAGGCCCGCCACCTGAGTGCCGATTGTGCCGGCCAGATGAGCGGCCGGGTCGGTCGTGCTGAGGTGAACAGGATGGCCGCGGCGTGCGAGCTCGACGGCAATCGCCGAAGCGACAGTGGTCTTGCCGACTCCTCCCTTGCCCATGGTCATCACCACGCCCCGTCCTGCTTGTTCGATCTCATCGATCAGCGCGGACAGCGGCGTGTTCAGCGCGGCAAATTCGCCGCGATGGGGAGCGGGAATGAAAGCCGGAAACTGCGGACGCGCGAACACCGCCTGGAGACCCTGAACACCCATCGGTGCGAAGCCGAGAAGTGGCACCTCGAGACGTGGCAGTTCGGCCAGGCCTTCCGGCATCCCGTCAACCGCGACGCGGCCGCGAGCTTCAAGCGCGCGAGCTACCGGATCATGTGGATCGCTGGCCACGAAAAGGCCATTCAGGACGAGGCACTGGTTGATGGCGCCCATCTGCGAAAGTTCACCTGCCGTCCGGTGGGCCTCGGCCAGTGCGGACGGCTCAGGCCGGCTGACAAGAACCAAGGTTGAGGTGGCACCGTCAGACAATGCCTGCAAGCTGAATTCATAGAGGGACCGCTGCGCTTGCAGACCGGAAAGCGGACCGAGGCAGGATGTTCCGGTCGTGTTGGTTGCCATGAAGCCAGTCCAGGCTCCTGGCAGTTTGAGCAGCCGCAACGTATGCCCGGTCGGGGCGGTGTCGAAGATGATATGACTGAATGCCGAGGTCGCGGTCTCGTCGCCCAACAGCTTTGTGAACTCGTCGAATGCGGCTATCTCCACGGTGCAGGTGCCGGAGAGCTGTTCCTCCATGCTGTTCACGGCAGCGTCAGGCAGCACCCCGCGATAGGGTCCGACGACCCGCTCCCTGTATGCCTTGGCAGCCGCCTCCGGATCGATATTCAACGCGAACACACCATTGGCGCCCGGCACGGCCTTGGGCTCGCCCGTTAGTTGCACGCCGAGAACCTCATCCAGATTCGAGGCTGGGTCGGTACTCACCAGGAGAACCTCCTTCCCTCTATCAGCCAGTGCGACGGCCGTGGCACATGCCAACGACGTTTTGCCTACACCGCCTTTGCCGGTAAAGAACAGGATGCGTGTTGCGCGATCGAGAAACTCATTGCTTGTCATGTGGCCCCCTTCACCCACAACAACTGTTCGGCATCTCAGGGAGGGCCACAGGGTCTTCATATTCGACTCCCGTCATCGCGGCAAGCTCCTTTCGGGTTGGATAGCGTCCGTTGCTCGCGATGGCTCCGTTGACGAGAATCAGCGGCAGGCATCCATTGCCGAACTCCATCAGAGCAGCCTTCACCACCGGAGTCGCGACGTACGCCTGTGGTTGTTGGGCCAAATTGAACCTGTCAACCACCACACCCTGTCCGGCAAGCCAATGGAAGTCGGCAGCGAACTTGACCAGAGCGGGGTCGATATTGGGACCGCACACTCCCGTGGAGCAGCACATCGGCGGATCGAAAACTTCGAATTTCGTCATTGTATGAAAACTCCAATCATAAGTTCGCCATACGACGATATATGCGATTCTCGGATCATATGATCGCCACCAGTGCCTTCAGTCGCCGCAGGATCTCATTGTTGATGCAATAGCCCACCCTGGGGCCGTCCTCGCGGCTCCGTATTAGCCCGACCTCACGGAGGATCCGGAGGTGCTCGGAGACAGTCGATTGGGCCAACGGCAACTCGCCAACTATCTGGCTACAAATCTTTGCTTCCCTTTGAGAAAGGAGCCTCAGGATGCGGACGCGAGCGGGGTGTCCGATCGCTTTGGCCAAGGCGGCGAGTTCCTCATCGGCTCCAGGACCTTCGATCGGCCGGGTTTCGTTCTGTGGCGCGGACGCCTGCTCCGGGCAGCAGACCGAGTCGAGCTTGGATTCTTTTAGCATCGTATATCGTCGATTTACGATAGCACGAGGATCTGCATCTTGTCAATCCTCCAGATTCTCCGTATTCTCCCGGACCTCCGGTCAACCGCGCTTCGCGGAAAGGAGCGTCACGAGATCCTCAACGGTGGGCACTCGGCCCGCAATGACAATCTCACCGTCCAGTAGAACCGCAGGCGTCCTAGTGACGCCCAGGCTCACGAACTCCGCGACGTTGTAAACGTGAGAGATGTCCGCAGGCAGGTTCAGCTCCGCGCATGCGTTGAAGACGTTCTTTTCCGTGGTCTGACAGTTCGGGCAGCCAGGCCCGGCTATTTGAATATTCATGGTTGTGCCTTTCATCTGAGGTCATCAGCGGTGAGCTGGCTCGCCGCCTTTCCAGATTCGTGCGGCGAGCAGGAAGGCGGTTATCGCAGCGAGCACCGTCAACCCGAGGTCGAAGCCGGTGTAGGCAAGGCGATTCAACAAGTCGATCCAGGCCCCACGGAACACCATCAAGACACCCGTCACGCCCGTGAGCGCGACGAAAACGTAGATGAGTTTTTGCTGTTTTGGAGAGGCGAGGGAGGCGGCCCAGACAGATACGGTCAGGACGGCCAGCGCTAGCCAGAAGTGATTCGCATCGAGCCGAAAGCGGTCGACGGTCATATAGGACAAGAGACCTGGTTTGGCCGCGACGAAAGCCAAGCACACGAGTCCTGCCAGCGGCAGCCATTTCCACGCTGGGGAGTCTGACAGGCCACTGAGGACGGCGTGTCCCGAGGTCACTCGGCGCAGTCCCAAGACCGCGAGCAGCAGGAGGACAAAAGCGACGAGCAGATAGAGCGCGGGCTTGAGCCACTGTTCCCGGAGTGCACCAACCTGCACGCCGAGCGTGGAAAGCCCCAGCACACGATGGTTCGGAATCCAGCCTGGGGCGCCATTCTCCGTGAATGGCCTCTCCAGAGATCGGCCGAAGAAAAAGGTTGCGTTCCGGCTGTGGCAGTCGATGCATCCCTTGGCTCCCAGAGCGGAACACGCCGGCAAGACGTTGTGGGAGTACTTGTAGACCGACGCGTAGGGAGAGGCCTCGTGCGGTTCCTTCGGAATCACTTCGAACTGCGTTCCCGAGACGTACTTCCGGTCGTCGCTGACATAGACCAGGCGGCGTCCTTCCATGGGAAACGCGGTCGCCTTCAGGTGAGCCGCCGTTGCCGCCAGCAACGCGTCGATCTCCTCGGGGCGGTTGACTTCGATCATTCCATCGGCATTCTCATCTCGGATTTGGGCTAGTTGCGGGTACTTCGACGGGTCGTTTTTGTGGGCCAACCACATCGATATCGGCATCGAGCCGACGAGAATCTTCCGGGCCGTGGACGTTCGCGAATTTCTCTCCGCCGCAGGAGCGAAGGCCGTGACTGTCGCCGATCAGGCGGACGGGAAGATCATGAGCGCATTTGTGCGGGCCACAAAGCCCGCAGCAGACGGCGGAGATCGCAAAGCCCCCGAGGTTGGCTGACGCGATATGCAGCTTGTCCGACGCGGGGGCGCTTAGCGTCGCATCTGTGTATGGTGTCCGGGGGCAAACGCACGCCGCGCAAAACGCTTCGTCACAGGCCACACAACTAGAAATCTAGTGATATAATTGTGAAGAAACCAACAGCCGTGTCGGTGCATCCCCAAGTAGAAGGACACGATGCAAGCCATCCATCCGGAGGCGGCGACGTGCGCGACGACTGGAACCTTTCCGTGCCTTCGCATGGGCGGGTTGCGGCGCTCATGCCTATATCGAAATATCTGTCGCCATTGGGTCTCCTGGCCCTTGCCGTCGTTCTGATCCTCAGCTCGTTCCGCACGTATCAGGACCTGGAAGGCCAGAAGGTGGTGTACTTGCTGAACCGGGTTTCAAGAGTCGTCCAACAGCTTGAGCGGCTGCCGACTGATGACCTTTTCGCGGCGAGCGTCCAGTCAGTTGCCGAGAATGAACCGAATCTCATCGACTTGCGGCTCCTTCAGCGCAGCGACGTTCAAGCCAAAGATGTCGAGTCGCTCTGGAACGGCGAGGAACTCTTTCGCACTGAGTTCGTCTCGATTAACGGAAAGCGGGTCTTCCGGTCCTTTATTACACTCGGTTCCAGCGGTGCCGTGCAAGTCGCCAAGGTGGATCTGGACGCAAGCGCCGCCGACTTCATCACCGCAAATGCGAGGACGAATCTGATAGCGGCCTCGTTCGCTGGCAGTGCACTCGTGCTTCTCTCGCTCTACGCCGTCTGGAGCGCGCGGCGAAACGCCACACTCGCCTACGAGCGCCTGCAGCTTCAGCACCTGGCTCACATCGGCACGATGGCGACCGCCCTCGCACACGAGATACGCAATCCGCTCGGGGCGATGAAAGGCTTCGCTCAACTTGCTTGCAGGCGGGCATCTCCGGACGTGGCCGCCTATCTCGAACCCATACTCAGGGAGAGCAGACGCCTGGAAAGAGTCGTCAACGATTTGCTCCTCTACGGGCGAGCGCCGACTCCCTGTTTCCGCGAAGTCGAGTGGCGGGATTTTGAGGGCGTCCTCCGGATCGACGTCGGTGAGATGATCGGCGCCTCTGCGATTCGATTCGACTCTGACGGGCAGGGCTTTCGATTCCGAACCGATCCCGACATCCTCCGCCCGGCTCTGCTTAACGTTTTGCGGAACTCTGTCGAAGCGCTCGGTGGCCAAGAGCATGGCGTAATCGCACTGACGGCGACGTTCTCCGAGGCCGGCTTATGCATTACAGTGACCGACAACGGACCAGGGGTGCCTGAGGCCGTGCGCAAGCGCCTTTTCGAGCCCTTCTTCACGACAAAGGCTTCCGGCACCGGGTTAGGTTTGCCGATCTCTCGCCGGTTGATTGCGGCCTTGAAGGGACGCCTGGAACTGAACCCGGCAGTCCCGAGCGGCGCCGTCGCGGTAATCTACCTTCCAGCCGCGAAAACGGTGATCAGCCAACCAGCGCAGTGATTTCTATGGAAAGCATTCTCATCGTGGACGACGATTCGGGCTTCCAGGAATTGTTGAAGGCCATCCTTGCAGAGGAAGGCTATCGTGTGCAGGCAGTTGGATCGGTGGCCGAATCCGTGGCCCAGGGATCGCGGAAGAAGTTCGACCTCGTCTTATCCGATCTAAGATTACCCGACGGAGATGGCCTCAAGGTCCTGAGGTGGTGGAAAGAGCATTCGCCGGAGACGCCCGTGGTGATGATTGCGGCTTTCGGGACCATCGATACGGCGGTCGAGGCGATGAAATTGGGCGCGGCCGACTACCTGCAAAAACCCCTCGCCAACCCGGAGCAGCTCACGATTGCGGTTCGCAAGGTCCTTGACCAGCATCGAATCGCTCAAGAGCGGGACCTCCTTCGGGAACGAGAGGACGCCAGATCTTCCTGTGATGGTCTTGTCGGGGACCACCCGAAGATGGTTGCGGCTCTCGATCTAGCCCGGAAAGTCGCCCCCACGAACGCATCTGTGCTCCTCACTGGCGAGAGCGGAACCGGCAAAGAAGTTTTCGCCCGCTGGATCCATCGAAACAGCCCTCGATCGAATCGGGCGTTCGTGCCCGTCAACTGCGCGGCTCTAGCTCCGTCGCTGATCGAGAGCGAGTTGTTTGGCCATGAAAAGGGAGCCTTCACGGGCGCTGCCAACCAGCATGTTGGCAAGTTTGAGCGCGCCGACGGCGCTACCCTGTTTCTCGATGAGATCGGAGAACTGGACGCAAACCTCCAGACCAAATTGCTCCGGGTCTTGCAGGATGGTACCTTCGAAAGGGTAGGCGGCAGCCGCGAGATCTCCGTCGATGTGAGGATCATTGCCGCAACGAACCGCGATCTCAAACGCGCGGTGGCCGATCGACATTTCAGGAGTGACCTCTTCTATCGCCTTGATATGTTTCCGATCGAGTTGCCGCCGCTGCGGGAGCGCCGGTCGGACGTACCCAAGATGGCGCGCCTGTTTCTCGATCGTGCCACCCAGAAACTGGGCAAGCCTCGGTTGGAGCTGACACGCGAAGCTGAAGACGTGCTGCTAGCATACGCGTGGCCGGGGAACGTCCGCGAGTTAGAGAACCTGATGGATCGGATGGCGATTCTGTGTACTCAGCGTGTTGACGAATGCGACCTTCAGATCGGCGGCGCAGCAGATCCCCATCTGCTTACACTCAAAGGGATACGGCGAGAGGCGATTGAGGAGGCGTTGCGCAGGAATGAGGGGAACCGCACCCGAACCGCGAAGCAGTTGGGAGTCAGTCTGAGGACACTCCAATACCACCTCCGGAAATTCCGAATCACGGCAACCGATAACTGAACAGGGGCGCCCACGTCGATAGCAGGCGTGCTCCCGTTCGCGGCCGGGCAGAGCGAAGGTTCACCCGTTCACCGGCGCGACCGCCCGCAACACGCACTCTGCCAGGTCGGCCAGCCATCCTTGTCGCGGAGCTGAATCGTCTTGTTTTCGCTGGGGAGCCTCACCGTGGATGCCATGACGCCGTCGTTCCACTTGTAGCCCTTGACTTCCACCGTGGCCCCGACCTTTGGACTGAAGTACTTCTCAATCAGGTACCATGGGGGCCCCAGAAGAACAGTGATGGCCCGTCCGCCGTCATCCACCTCCAAGAAAGGCATGCCGCGTCGGTAGCCCACCTGCACTCGTGTGATCTTGCCCTTGACTTCGATAACCGGACTCGATGCGATCGGCGCGCGCCCATCACTCTGCTGAAAATCCCGCCGCCATGGGCTGGCCCGTTGCGCCGAAGCGGTCGCCGCTGCCGTCATCAGGCCCATGGCAAGATAGACTAGCCGTCTTAATCGCGTCAATGGCGCCTCCGCTGGCTTGCGAGTCTCAAATTACCTCACCCGAATCATGGCACAAGAGCGAGCACGCCAGACCGGGTTCAGAACATGAACACGCTGGCGTGCCCACACTAAGGTTGACTACCAACCTGACCCGCGCCAGCAGAAGCCGCGCCGGCCGAATCCCGGTCCGTCGCCTGCCGAAGCGCCAAGTTGGTCGTATTTTGCACGTTGTTCAGCCGTCAGAACGTTGTTGTAGAAATTGGAGTAGGCCTTGTCGCGAGTGGCCTGCATCTTGGCCATAAGAGCGGCGCGCTCCGTTGCCAACTTGTCAATCTCCGCATCGCTCAGTGGCTTTTGAGATGTCCAGTAGGCTGTCCTCTTCTCGTACATCTGGTCCCGTAGCGCCTGCATTTGCCGGTACGCGGAATCGAAGATGGACTGGGTCTTCTGTTTCTGCGCGTCGGTCAAATTGAGAGTACTTGCCGGGTTATTGCCACCCCACCAGCCCGGACCACCGCCTGGCCAGCCCGGCCCCATCCCAAAGCCGCGCCCCATGCCGGGCCCCACCTGGGCGCCAGCAACGGTAGTCATCGTAATCATAAAGGCCGCAACCAAGAGCAGTGCTACCGCCAGTTGCGCCGTGCGTCTTTTCATGTCTTCGCTCCTTGACTCTGGGCCTCCGGAGCGAGCTTCGGGCCCAGAAGTCATGCTTCTTTATCGCACTTGGGATACCAACCGTATCTGCATGAAACGGAACGGGATGACATACGCTCGACGCGCAAAAAGTTGCGCGGACTGCTGGCAGCGGCATGCGAATTCTTGCGTGGCTTCACGTGGCTGCGTCGTCCATCTCGCGGGAACTCGCCGGCAGACGCCCGTGAGGCAGTGTTTCCGGCATGAGAACGGCCACGCCCGAGCCCGAAAGCAACGTAAGCATACCTACCGCACCGATCGCCCAGCGCAGGCCGAATAGATCGGCAACCACTCCGGTGAGTAGCGCGCCCAAGGCGTAGCCGCCATCCCGCCAGAGGCGGTAGACACCAACGCTTGTGGCGCGCCAGTTCGGGCGAGCCACATCTCCAATGACGGCAAGGAATGCCGGATTGACAAGCGCCGTCCCGAATCCGAGGAGGGCCGAACCGAGAATCCAAACAGTGGTCCGGTGGGTGGCGGCGACCATCAGGATGCCGATGCCCTGAATCCACATACCCACTGTGATGACCCACTTTCGTCCGAACCGATCCGACAAGACGCCTGTCGTCGTCTGCGCGATTCCCCAAACGGCAGGGTAGACCGCAGCCAATAAGCCGATTGGCTGAATGGTGGCGCCCGCCGCAGCGAACCAGAGCGGGAACAGCCCCCACGCCATGCCGTCGTTCAGGTTGTTGAACATCCCAGCTTGGCTGACCGAGAAGAGCGCACGATTTTTCCAACTGGTCAAGAGCACTACCTGGGCCAACGAGGGACGCTCCGGTTGCCGGATCTTGTTTTCGAGCTGCGGCCCGACGGGCAGGGAGGCCTCAAAATGAGCGTGGGTGACGGACTCGCGCACGAAGAACACAGACAGCGCAAGGCCGGCAACGGCAAAGGTCGTGCCGAGGTAGAGAATTGAACTCCGAAGGCCGTAGGCTCCGGCCAGATAGCCCGATGCCGCCGCGGCCAGAGACATCACGAAGTAACCTGGCGCCTCGCTTAGTCCCGTGCCCAAACCGCGATTTGCCGGGCCAACCAGGTCGATAATCATGATCACCACAACCGACCAGCAGAACCCCTGGTTAACGCCCAACAGGACATTCGCAAACACCACCCAACCCCAGCTTGGCCCAGCCGCTACTAATAATGGGACAGGCAAGCCGAACAGCCACCCAATAATCAGGATCCGCTTACGGCTGAAGCGATCGCTCAGCCATCCTCCGCAGAGGTTGGCTGGCGCCTTGAGGATGCCGTAACTGATGATGAAGGACAGAATCGCTGCCTTGGAGGCCAGGCTGAATTCGCGCTCTGCCAGAAGTGGTAGGACCGCGCGCTCCATGCCAACCATTCCGCCCGTCAGACCGATGAGAACGGACAGTACCGTAAGCTGCGCGAGGTTCGCCCGCAATCCAAACCTCACCTCGGGCGATGACAGCCTTGAGGACACAAACCAATTCTAGCCGCCGGTTCACGAATGGGCGTATCGGTCTCCTCAGCAGGGGAGAACCGATTCGGCGTAATGTTCTTGTGCGAGCCCTTCGGTGGCTTTGGCCAGCTCCGCAAGAAACCGGTGCGGCTCAGCAGAAGCCACGGCCGCGCTTAAGCGGGGCAGCCAGGTGAGTAGATGGTCGCGCAGGAAGCGCCTTTGGGCGTCAAGCAAGGATTGGGATCGAGTGTCGTCGCCCGAAATCAGCGCGGCACGCGCTTCCTTGCAGAGGTGACTCATGAAGGCCAACTCCAAAGCGATGTGGTCGTCAGGAATCCGGCCCAACTGAACAGGGGCCACGTTCCATTCCAGGTATGTGCTCCGCACTGCCACCGTTTCCGGCCCCATCAGAAGGCCTCCATTCAGGTAGAACGAGGCGTACGGCGGGGCGGGAATATTACCGGGACCTTCGAAGAGGCGGGTGTACTCCACATTCAGATCCTCGGCGAGCCGATCCCAGTCAGTAACGTCTGCCAGCGCGTTTCGCAGCACGGCCAGCGCCCTGCCGAGGCTCTTGTCTTCGCTCACCAACCCCGACAGTAGAGTGAGTTTCTCGCGGCTCAGGGGATAGGTGTACAGTTCAGAGAGCAGACCCCAGAGGCCCGCCCAGGTGCGCAGTTCTTCAGCCTTTCCGTTCATACTCTTCGGACCCGAACTAGCATATCTGCGTAGGCTGGCTGGCCCATGATGGGGCTGAGCGCGTCGGGGTCCACCAACTCGTTGTGATTGGGCGTATAAGCCCGGTTGGCGAAGGTCGGCCCTAACCCAGGGCTGAAGCGCCCGCCTGTGGCGAACCCCATCTTGATCACTCCAGGTCTGATTGTCTCAGCTACGAATGCGCGTCCGACAACCTGCTTCCCGAGCGGATTCTCGACCGCAACCATGTCACCCATCTGGATACCGAGGCGACCTGCATCATCGCTGTTAATGAGGATCGTGCCCACGCTGAATGTCCCGGCGCGGAACTTCCTGTTGCGTGCCTCGTATCGGGTGGCCGGATCAACGTTGGGGATGGACCACACCGTCCGCTTGGGATTAACCTCCAATATCTCCGACTCAAACTCCTGGTTCATCGGGGCCCATGTTCCCTCCACTTCCACTTCGCTGAGCCACGGTACCATTTGGGTCCCGGACATCGCGTGATGCACCCTCCCACAGATGAGTTGGAAGGGGAAATCGCTCAGGTACTTCGCATAGTCACGATTGTTGGGATTCCACTTGGTTTCAAACCAGTAAAATGTGCTCGGGTACTTGGGCCAGCCAAGTTCCTTGATAGCGCGGGGGACTTCGCCAGCGTTGTCGATGAGCTTGTTGTACTTGTCGTAGGCGCTGAAGACAAACTCCACCTTCTTGGAACCGGTCTTTAGGATGCCGCCACCAGTGGGGTGGAAGCGCCGCCAGGACATCGGCCACACGGCGACACCCTGGTGCTCGCGAATCCACCTGGCGGTCAATGGTTCGCCCTTGACCTCCTTCTTCTCGTGATCGATGGTGACCCGCCCGGAGTCCAGACTGTCGGGCGTTCCGATCAGCTTATACCCATTCGGCAGATTCGGATAGGGCAGGGGTTCGCCGATATTGGGCTTGCCCGGAGCAGGCGCCATTGCTTCATTCCAGAAGTCCTCCTCCGTCTTGTATTTTGCCCAGAAATCTTCAGCCTTGATGTCCGGATCACCGTTCTTCGCCAGTGCCTGGGCCAACCCGATCATGATCTCAAACGGAGTTCGTGATTCATGAAGCGGCTGGATGACCTGGTCCCTCAAATAGAGCACCGGATGAGAGGGGTAAATGTCGGAAAGGCTCATGCGCTCGGCGTAGCTGGCCTCCGGCAGGATCACGTCCGCGTACAGTCCTGTTTCAAGAAAAGGCGTGTCGGCGTAAACGACCAGATCGACCTTGTAGCCGCCGCTCTGATCCCTGGCGGTGAGAGCTTCCTGCCACTTCCAGGTTGCCGACCCCGTGATGACCGGGTTCCCGGTGCGGATGAGGAAGGCCTTAATCGGGTACTTGTGGCCGCGAAAGGGGCCATAACGAAGCGTGATGCCCTCGAGGAACGCGCGCGGGTAGTCTCCCACCACGTCATCCCACGCGGATGGCCAGTCCCCGTAACGGTCCATATGCAACTCGTCTTGGGTTGCCTCGACCACTTTTCCACCTACTGTCCGCTTCACCATGCGGCTCAGGAACTGCTTACCCGTCGCCGAGCCGCCCTTGTCAGACTTGGTAAGCTCAGTGTCGATTGCTCCGCCGGGGGCGTCCAGATTTCCTGTGATCACGTTCAGGGCGGTGCCGAGGATCGAGGCGACGTAGCCGTTGTAGTGATGGCCCGGGCTTTGCATTCCCCACACCAGGGCGGCTGGCTTGATGCTGCCGAACAGGTGAGCCACTTCCTCGATCTTCTGTCTCGGCAATCCGGTGCGCGCCTCAGCCCAGTCGAGTGAGAAGTACTTCAGCCCCGTCGCGGGATCTGTCTTGTCCCACCAACTCCCAAACGCCGCGAGAAATACCTCCCAACCCTGGCTGTATTCTTTGAACGCCGGGTCAATGTATCCAGCACGGCCTTCGGCGTCACGCTCCAAAATGAAGCGCAACATGGCTGCGAACAGATCGGCATCCGTGCCTGCCTTCGGGGCCAGCCACATATCCGCCTTGGCCGCGGTATTGGTGTGGCACGGGTCGATCACGATGACTTTACAGCCCGCCTCGACCTGAGCACCTACAGTTCCCCGCGACTCGTAATTGATGCGCGTCGCGACGAAGGGATTCCAGCCGTTGTAGATGATGAGCTTGGTTTTGTAACTGTAATCCTTCTTGAGACTGCCGTCAGGCTGCCGCACAAGCACTGGCCGCATCACATCGGGTTCGATCCGCTTGCCGCCCAGCATGAGTTTTGGCCCGTGGCGGCGGGGAGTATCGCAAATGGCGCCGTGCTCAACACAGTTGGGGGTGCCGAAGGCGAAGAACAGGCGCCAGTAGGTGTCCCGATCGGTCACATCGCCGGCATCCATGATCACCGCCTCCGGGCCATACGTGCGCTTGATCGCGACGAGCTTACTGGCTATGTAATCCAGCGCTTCATCCCAGGTGGCGCGCCGAAAGCGTCCCTCCCCGCGCTCGCCGACGCGGATCATCGGTGTCTTGAGACGGTAAGGCGAGTAGACCATCTGGATGCCCGCCGCCCCCTTGGCGCAGAGCGTCCCATCATTGAACGGAACGTTCGGATTCCCATAGATCTTAAACAGCCGCCCGTCTTTGATCCACATCTCCAGGCCGCACTCCGAGGGACACATCACGTCGGCCGAGTAGCGCACCTGGACGTTGCCGATCTGCGCCTCCAACGCCTGTCTCTCGTTGTCGGACAGCGGCCGAAACAATGCGTTTGCCGGGCTCCAGGCAAAAAGAGCGGCCAAGCCTTTCGCCGATAGCCTCGCGAACTCTCTTCTGGTTGCTTTCTCGCTCATTTTCAGACTCCTTCGACCTGCGACCGATCATCCAGAATGTAATACACGTTGGGCGTGGGCTTGGATCCGCCCGTCAGCCGGTTCTCGCGCACCACGATTCGATCTTTGTTCTTCGCGATCAGTGTGGAGACTTCACTTTGTGGGTCGTTGATGTCGCCGATAAACCGGGCCTTCCCCATGCAATCTCGCACGCACGCCGGAGGCAAGCTCTGGTCCAGCAGGTGTGCGCAGTAGTTGCACTTGTCGGCCTTCCTGACGCCCCAGTTCATCTCATCCCAAACGTAGCGAGCGCCGTAGGGGCAGAACTTGGCGCACTGGCCGCAGCCGACACACCGATCATAGTCGATCGATACGAGGCCGTCCTCCCGCTTGTAGGTGGCGCCGGGCACCGGACAGGCCTTAACGCAGATGGGGTTGTCGCAGTGGTTGCAGAGCACTGGCAAGAACCTCCACTTGACGTCCGGGAAACGCCCGTCTTGGCGCACCATGACCTCGGACCGGAATTGGCCGAACGGGACGTCGTTCTCCTGTTTGCACGCCACCTGGCAGGCGTAGCAGCCGACGCATTTCCTGAGATCTATGACGAACGCGTATTTCTTTGCCATGGCTTCATCTTTGCCCTTTCCTGATGGGCGCTAACGCCAGCCTGCGGGATCAACCACCGGTCACCCGGACTCGCCCCCTGCTGGATTGTACACTGCGCCTCGTTGCGAAATTCAACACAACAGGCCTTATAATCTGTTCGCAAGCGAACTGCCAAGAAAACCGTCGATTAAACCAACAAAAAAGGCCTCAAAGTCCCTCTTGCTGCGTGCTTTGCCCCAATTGCGCAGGACCTGGGTGCGAGATGGCGCAGCCCTGCTTGGCTGAAAAAGCCCCTCGCTGGCAGGCTCGCCGGGGAAGGCGTCCAACGCCGAATCTGGTGACTGTAAGCAAAGAATCCATGCCAACTCAGTTTTTCACCTCTAGTTCCATGAGCAGAGTCCCGGCCGACAGGCGGTAGCAACCATCGAAATCCGGGCACTGGATGCTTTGTTCCCAAGCCCCAAGATCGGTACTCGCAGTTCGGCGCGTCTCAACCACCCCTGAGTGATCTACCCGATAACCGAACACTTTGCCCATGACCTCCCTGTTGGCTGCCTTCAGGAGGGTTGCCGGATACATCTTCCCGTAGCACTCAGAAGCGTGTTTCATTTTCTGGCCTCCGTAGCAGGTCGGCGGCCATTAGCAGGCTCACGCCGTGACAGGTCATCGCTCGGCTTCGCCTGAGTCTCGAGAACCCGGTGGCGCCTAATCAGGCCGGCGTTCAGCGAATAAAGGGTGAACTTCCCCTCTTGCCTGGCCGCGATCAGTTCTGCTTCCACAAGCATGCGCAGATGATGCGCGAGGGTGGAAGCTGCGGCCCCGAGTGCCAGCGCAATGTCGCAAGTGCACAATTCCCGGACGGAAAGCAGCCCCAGGATCTTCAGGCGCGTGTCATTCCCCAAGGCCTGAAACACCCTCGCGCGTTGGCTGATTACCTGCGGATCATCCAGAGCAGGGTGGATGGCCGACGCCTGCCTAGCCAGATGACGGCATTCTTCCGGTGAGCACTTGGTGGTCTGCGAGTCGACCTTTGCCATCTTAGTTCCCTGCCGCCGGAGTCACTGGCGCCGAATCCTGTGCAGCTGCCCGGTGGCGCACGCCGGGGAGGCGACGAGCGAACCACACCAAGCCCAACATGGTAGGCACTTCGATTAGGGGTCCAATGACCGTCGACACGGCCACCAGCGGTGTGGCGGCGAAGGCCGCAATCGCCAGCGCGATTGACAATTCAAAGTTGCGGCCGGTGACATGAAATCCGACGGTCACAGCCTTGTCCTTGGGCAAGCCGAACAGCCGGCCGACCCAGTAGCCAACATTGAACAGAGTGAGGAAAAAGAGAGCCAGCGGGGCGGCCATCAACACGATAAGTTCGGGCTGTCTGAGGATGACGTCGCCCTTGAGAGCGAACATCAGCACCAGGGTTGCCAGCAATGCACTGAGTTGCAAGGTGCCCAAGGCGGGCACAAGCCGAGTTTGAAACCAGGTCAAGCCCTTGCGCCGGAGCACGATCCGCCGGGTCAGTGCGCCGGCGAACAGCGGAAGCACCAAGTACAAGAACGTGCTTCGCAAGACGACTCCCGCCTCCATCGGAACTTTGGTTCCCACAAGCAGCAAGATCCATACGGGCACCGAGACGATCTGGATCAGCGAGTTCCACGCCATCAGCGCGACGGACAATGGGTTGTCGGCGCCGCCCAGGTCCGCCCAAACCAACACCATCCCGATGCAAGGCGCAATCCCTAACAAGATGAGTCCCGTCCACAACTCAGGGTGGTCCCGCAAGAACAACCAGCCGAAGGCGTACAGCAGTAGCGGGTTCACAATGTAGTTAAGGAAGACGGACAAGCCTGCGGGTCGCTTTTCCGTGGCAGCCCGCCGGATCTCCCCGAACGGCACCTTGGTGACCGTGGGGTAGATCATCAGGAAGAGGCCGACCGGAATCAAGGGCTCCAGCGCCGGGCCAATCTGCGGTGCAACTCGCCCCAGCAGAAGTCCGGCAGCCATGCAAAGGAGAATCAGGAGAGGGAAGCCTTTTTCAAGTACGCCGAGCGCCGCAGCGCTCTCTCGGTCAGTGCTGGGTTTCATGGCATTACGATGATATCACTACAAAACTAGTTTTGTAAAGAGAACTCGGACGTGATGCGTTTATGGTTCTGGCCAATGACTCGCTGGGCGGATGATCTTTCGGAGAACTCAACGCGTTAGGCGCCGCACTTCCGCCTTAGCCTCTCCCTCTGGAAAGAATTGGATGGCATCGGCGCTCAGGGCGGTCGCCTTGGCGACCTCTCAGACGCAAACGTGCTCGCACGTACCCGACTTGCTTCAACAGAAGCTCGAAGCGGTCCAGGGGAAGATGAGCCGGCTGAGAAAACCGGAGCGGAAGTTGAAGGCCGATCGCAGCGCCGCCGTCAAGAGGTATTACGGGCCGACAAGGGTCCCGCAACATCGCGGCGCTTGTGAGCCGAACACCTCGAAATCACAAAGCATCTGTGCCTAGAAAAAGCTCAGTCAAGGATTATGGCTGCGAATAGAGCAAGACGTAGCCGAGCGTTGCGCCTGCGGGCGTCTTCACCTTGATCACTCCCGCCCAGCCGGAGGGGTTGTTGGCTGCTCCGAGTTCGGCGAAGCAGTACCCGTTGCCAGAGCCGCCGGCGAGGATCAGTTCGCCGCTGGCCGTCAGCTCGAGGAGCGTGCTGTCGGCCAGGTTGGAGCCGGGGCCCTGGATCTTGAGGGGTGAGGTGGTGTTGTCCGGAGCGGCGATGACGGTGGGACCGGCTGCGAGGCCGGATCTCGAGCCCGGCGTCTGGGAGGCCCAGGTGCGGGCGTAGGCCTTCTGTGGATCGCTCCCCTGCTGGAGGCAGGCGCCCCAGAGGTGGATGTCTCCGGTGGTCCAGTCGTCGCCGTTGCCGGCAAACTGGCGGACCACTATCCAGAGTCCGGTCTGGCCGCTGGCAAGCGTGCCGGTGATCTTGAAGCGCTGCCAGGAGGTCGTCAGCGTCACCTGCGTGGGCCCAGCGAGGTAGGCCGCATACGGGTTGTCGACGATGGCGATGGACACTTTGCGCGTGCCGGAAGCGACGCGGGCCCAGATGTAGATCGTGTAGGTGCCGCCGTCGGCCAGGCCAGCGACCTGCTGCTGGAGGACGGGCGTGGTGGCGACCGCAGTGATCACGCCTGCGGTCTGGTTGCCGTCCGGGGCGATGATGGCGTTCGAAGTCACCGAGCACGATCCACCGTTCTTGTCCCAGGCGGCCGAGGCGAAGTCCTCCGAATGCTTCGCCATGTTCTCCAATGGGCCGCCGATAGTCTGGTGCGGGCCGCAGTCGACAGCACCTGTGAAGTGTTCGCCCGCGCGGTTGGCCGGGACATAGCCGAGGGCGTTTGTGATCTCGCCGGCCTCCGGTGGGCTCGCTCCGATCGTCACACTAACCCGGTCGTTCGCGGGATCATCGGCCGCAGAAAGCGAGACGCGACTGCCCTGAACGAGGTTGAGCGCCCGGCGTGTCCCAACATCGACACTGTCTTTCTGGACCTTGTGCGGGAGACCTTGTCGGTGAGGCCAGGCGTGGGTCCTCCGATCAGGAGTTCATCCAGGGTCTCGCTGTCGCGATCGCAGATGGAGAAGCCGCAGGTGCCGGGCGTGAAGCCGCCGGAGAGGATCTGCGCGTGGCTCATCAGCGGGACCTCGTAGATGTCCACCTCGATCTCCTTGGCGTGCGAGATGAGGAACAATCCGTAGGGCAGGAACGCCAGCTTTGTCAGAACCCGCTGGAACTCGTTGTTGACGAGGGCGTAACCCTTGCCGTAGCCGAGATCCGATTCGTGCTCGATCTTGTACTTCTTGACGATGTGGTCCGTGCAGAACTTGTAGGCGTTGTCGATGGTGTCGATGATGATGGTCCGGAAGCCGACGGCGAGGATCGCCGCAACTTCCGCGATTGCTGCATCGGTGATTTCGTAATCTTGCATGTCCTCGGCTCCGGACGAGCCGGACAGGCAAGCTGGCGTGGATGCGAGGACCGTTCGGCTGACGCGTTGTGGTTCGCACCCACAACGCTCTCCGCCCGGCGGTCGTCGCGTGGTCTGGTCGAGAACGGCGGAAGCCGCTCTCACCTGCTTATATACGCTCTGGGACTTCGAAGTGTGCCACCGGGCCGCCGGGAGGAACACCCAGTTAACCAAACCCGGATGCTAACTGGAGAAACGGAGAATTCGAGGCCGAGACAACCGGGCTTCGGGAGGAACCGCCACGGTTCCGCCCGCACCCCAGGACTCCGCGCGCGAAATGGAGAATGCAAAGCTGATGGCGGTCATCGCCAAGTACTCGCGGAATCGCGCGTTGAATGCACACAGGGTGGGCGCACTTCGAGCGGTGCGTAGCAAACCAATGGGAGGCAGAGACTTAAGAGGAAATGAAATTGGCTCCCCGAGAGGAACCCTCTTCAGTAATGGTTTTGGAGAATCGGGTTTCGAGCCAACGTCATGCTTTACCAACCGTCGTGAGAACCGGTGTTCCGAAATAGGTGGACGGCAATTTCTCAAGAGGCGCGAATCCGCCTGGAGTGCTTGGCGTATTGAACCAGGAGCTCGTGGGCAGCCCAATATATGAAACGAGCGCGAGCGACGGTCGCCACGTGCCCGGTCGCTGAATAAGGAAGCGATATCTGAGGTCCAGGGTAGTGTCGCCCATGCCTGTGCCATGGCGAGCCGGCTGTCCCTCGCCTGGGCCTTGCCACTAAGATACCGCCGGTACGTAAAGGTCAACTTGAATCGAATTGGTGACCCCGTAATCGAACTAAAGTCGAGGGTTGACCACGCTCAGGTGTTGCGGCAACGGCTGCGTCCTGGTTGACCAGCCCACTCCGTACTGACCGTACCCAAATTCGCTGTACACGTACGTCTTGATGAAGGACTTTCCTGGCGCGAGTAGATCCGCCGTCGTGATGAGCTGTGGGCCGGCGGTCAGTGGGTTCCAACTGCTGCGGTAAAGAGCGAGCGCATTGTCGTCGGCGGCACGGGCCTGCCGAGCGGCGGGCATCAAGACAAGAGCAAATAGCAGAACATGGGCCCGTGTCAACGATCCACCACCCGAGCAAAGGTGGAACGTACTCGGTGCGCCGAGCTTGCGAAGGTGGAGGTCGAAATCATTCGTTTCCGGAAATACTCGCCTGAGGTAAACGGCGGTCAGTCGAAAATCCGATGCTTCCGGAGCAGTTCGACGTTAAGGGAGTATAGCGTGAACTTTCCTTCCTCCCTGCTCCTGATCACCCCGGCATCCTCGAGCATCCGGATGTGATGGGCAAGGGTTGACGATGCGCGTCCCATGGCGGTTACGATGTCACAAACGCACAACTCTTGAACCGCCAAGAGACCTA
>JBOZRR010000026.1:0-65756 GCA_050789245.1 Bryobacteraceae bacterium
TGGATTGGGTTCGTTTTGTCACAAAGTTGATGCGGATGGGCGGCAGGACGGGCGGCTCTTCTTCGGATTTGGGTTCGTTTTGCCGGCGGGCGGTCTGGAGGGCGATCAGGGTCTTGAAGGCCTCCGAGTGGGACCTTTCCATGTTGCGGCGGTAGCGGGAGAGGCGGTCGAGGACCTTGCCGAGGCGCTCGTCGAGGAAAGGGTTGCCGAAAGCGGACAGGATCTGCGACTCGTGGTGGCCGAGGCGTTGAAGGTTCCAGGCGGTCTGGACGACGATCTGGAAGTGGTGCTCCTCCAAGGCTCCGCTGGGCTGGATCTCGTCGCGGAGGGCGATAAGGAAGAGGGTGAAGTGCTCGCGCTCGGAGTCCTCGACGCAGAAGCTGCGCGAGGTGAATCCGTGCTTGCGGCTGTTCTGGGAGGACTTCGATTTGCCGTCTTCGGTCTTGGGACCGGTGGAGTGCTGGGCGTTGGCCCGGTTGGCGTCGAGCTGGGCTTGGGTGGGTGCGGTTGCGGTCATGGGTGCATGACCTCCTTTCTGAAGATCAGGAGAGCATGGGGGTTCGTGCAAGTTGGGTGGGGCGATTTCGTTAAATTACTGAAAACGCTTGAGATTGAGTTGCGAAATATTTTGACTAAGGACCGTTAATGTGTGAGGGACTGGGGGGCGGGGACAGTCCCTGTCAGTGGTGTTGGAGGGTTTGAGGAAGTCGAGGGAAAGGGACAGTCCCCTTTCGGCGGAGTCGCGGCGGAGTCTAGGGAAAGGGACGGTCCCCTTTGGCGGAGTCGGGGGCGGGGACAGTCCCCTTTCGGCGGAGTCGGTCGGAGTCGAGGGAAAGGGACAGTCCCCTTTGGGGTAGATTCAGGCACTCCCACCTGGAAGTGCTGGCTTTTCCGGCGCTTTAGGTATAGAAAAGAGGAGGAAAGGACCTGAGTATGTCAATTCGCAATGAGGAGGCTCTTGCGTACCACTCGTCTGAGCCTGCCGGCAAGGTTTCCGTGGTGCCGACGAAGCCTTGCCGCACGCAGCGCGACCTCTCACTAGCCTACACTCCGGGCGTGGCGGTGCCCTGCCTGGAGATTCACGAGGACCCGTCGAAGGTGTATCAGTACACGGCGAAGGGGAACCTGGTGGCGGTGGTGTCGAACGGCACGGCGGTGCTGGGGCTGGGCAACATTGGTCCGGCGGCGGGCAAGCCGGTGATGGAAGGCAAGGGCGTTCTGTTCAAGAGATTCGCCGACATCGACGTGTTCGATATCGAACTGGCGACGCTGGACCCGAAGGAAGTGATCCGGGCCTGCCAGATGCTGGAGCCGACGTTCGGCGGCATCAACCTTGAGGACATCAAGGCGCCGGAGTGCTTTGAGATCGAGGAAGAGCTGAAGCGCACGCTGCAAATCCCCGTGTTTCACGACGACCAGCACGGGACGGCGATCATTTCGGGCGCGGCGCTGATCAACGCTCTGGAGCTGGTGGGCAAGAAGATCGAGGACGCGAGGATCGCGTTTTCGGGCGCGGGCGCGTCGGCGATTTCGTGCGCGAACCATTACATCCGCATGGGCGCGCGGCTCGAGAACATCATGATGTGCGACACGAAGGGCGTGATCCACACAGGCCGCACGGAGGGGATGAACAAGTACAAGATCAAGTTCGCGCGCGAGACCGCGTGCCGGACTCTGACGGAAGCGATGGTGGGCGCGGATGTGTTCATCGGGCTGTCGAGCGCGAACTGCGTGACGGGGGAGATGCTCCAGGGCATGGCCGCCCGGCCCGTGGTGTTCGCGCTGGCGAACCCGGACCCGGAGATTGGATACGACGAGGCGAAGGCGGCGCGGAGCGATGTGATCATCGCCACAGGGCGCAGCGACTTCCCGAACCAGGTGAATAACGTATTGGGCTTCCCGTTCATCTTCCGGGGCGCGCTGGACGTGCGGGCGACGGCGATCAACGACGAGATGAAGCTGGCGGCGACGTATGCGCTGTCGATGCTGGCGAAGCAGGACGTGCCGGACGCGGTGCGCCGCGCTTACGGCGTGGAGGTGATGGAGTTCGGACCGGAGTATCTGATTCCGAAGCCGTTCGATACGCGGGTGCTGACGTGGGTGGCTCCGGCGGTGGCGCGGGCGGCGATGGAGACGGGTGTGGCGCAGAAGCCCGTGGACCTGGCGATTTACCGCGAGAAGCTCGAAATGCGGCTGGGCAAGAGCCAGGAAGTGATGCGGATGTCGATCCACAAGGCGCAGCGCTTGCCGAAGCGGGTGGTGCTGCCGGAGGGCGACAAAGACCGCATCCTGCGGGCGGCACAGATCCTGATCGACGAGAAGATCGCGCGGCCGGTGCTGCTGGGCGACGAGGAGAAGATCCGGCAGCGCGCGGCGGAGCTGCGTCTGCACTTCGACCACCAGATCGACATCGTGAACCCGGAGACGAGCCCGAGGCGCGAGGCGTATATCGAGGAGTTCGTGAGGCTGAGGCACCGCAAGGGAATTACGCCGAGGGAGGCTCCGACGCTGTTGCTGGACCCGATGCGGTTCGGCTGCATGATGGTGCACCTGAATGATGCCGATGCGGTGATTGCCGGCGTGACGCGGCATTATCCGGAGACGATTCGCCCGGCGCTGGAGATTATTTCGGTGAAGCCTGGAGTGAAGCGGCTGGCCGGGATGTACATGCTGATCATGCCGAAGGGGCAGATCTACTTCCTGGCCGATACGACGATGAACATCGAGCCGACGGCCGAGGATCTGGCGGAGATCGCCGTGAACACGGCCGAGGCCGTGCGGGCGTTCAACATCGAGCCGAGAGTGGCGATGCTGTCGTTCTCGAACTTCGGCTCGACGCGGCATCCGCTGACCGAGAAGGTCCGGCAGGCGACGATTCAGGCACGCAAGCGGGCGCCTTGGCTGGAGATCGACGGCGAGATGATGGCGGACACGGCGGTAACGCCGGAGCTGCTGGCCGAGTATCCATTCTGCGAGCTGAAGCAACCGGCGAACGTGCTGATCGCGCCGTCGCTGGAGTCGGGCAACATCGCTTACAAACTGCTGATGAGGATTGGCGGCGCGGAAGTGGTCGGCCCGATCATGCTGGGGTTCTCGAAACCTGTCGCGGTGTTGCAGCGCGGCGCGGAAGTGAACGAGATCGTTCACATGGCGGCGCTGGCTGTTGTCGAGGCGCAGGCGCTGACGCCCGAACACTCACACGCCGATTGAGGCGAGAAGCTCTTCGACGAGCGCGGCGTCGACCAGGACGGCGTCGCGCATCGCCGTGGGCGTGTCGCGATTATCAAAGGCACGAAACAGAGCCAGCTTGGCGACGGCGTAGCGCTCGGCGTCGCTGAGGGCGCGCTCGTGGGCGCGCTCCCATCCGGTCAGGGCCGCGTGCTGGATGCGGACGACGGCGCTGAACCACGTTTTGCGGTCGGCTGACGTCGTGAAGACGTGGTCGCGGTGGGCGGGGGTGTCGTTGTAGCCCTCGTACAGGTACTCGTACACGTAGCCGGTGAGGGCGGTGTAGAGCTTGAGACGGGGGACGGGCCGGCGGCCCTTCAACTCGGTCATTTCAGTTCACGGATCTTGATGTTCTTGAACCAGACGAGATCGCCGTGGTGCTGGAGGGAGATGGGGCCCGCGGGCTTGGGATTGATGAGGGCTTCGCGGATTTCGGGGGCGGGGCCCCAGCGCTTTTCGGAGGCGGCGCGGACGCGCGGGTCGTCGAGCGAGCCGTCGAGGACTTTCGTGCCGTTCACCCAGTGCTCTATGTGCTTGCCGCGGACGACGAGTCGCGAAGTGTTCCATTCTCCGGCCGGGTGTGCGGTCTTAGCGGTGGCGGGGATCATGGAGTAGAGCGCGCCGGTCTGGCGGGTTTCGCCGTTACGGGCGTCGGGGTGGCGGGCGTCGTCGAGGAGTTGGAATTCGAAGCCGATGGTATAGACGAAGCCGGTGCCGCCGTCGGCAAGTTTGGCACGGTCGGAGGGGTGGGTGGCTAATTCGCGGCCGAGAAGGCCCTCGAAGCCGTTGGGGCCGGGTTGCTTCTTGGAGTTGTCGACGAAAAGCGTGCGCTGGATGCGGTACTTCAGGCCGGTGTTGCCGCGTTCGGAGAGCTTCCAGTCGAAGAGGAGCTCGAAGTCGCCGTAGCTCTTTTCAGTAAAGAGATCCTCCTCGATAGTGGGCTTGAGGGTGGTGTGGAGGGTTCCATCCGAGACGGCCCAGGCGTTGCCGGGCTTGACCTTCTTCGCGGGGTCGAGCCAGCCCTTCATGGTCTTCCCGTCGAAGAGCAACTGCCAGCCCTGGCGCTTTTCGTCAGGGGTGAGGGTGTTGTCGGCGGCGGAGAGGCCGAGAGCGGCGAGAAGGATCAGGGCAAAGAGGCGCATCGCCTTTCATTATGGGCTGAACCGGGCGGGGCGGGGACAGTCCCTGTCCGCGGTGGTGGGGGGGACAGTCCCTGTCCGCGGTGGTGGAGGGATTGAGGGAGTCGAGGGAAAGGGACAGTCCCCTTCGTGGGGGATTGAGGGAGTCGAGGGAAAGGGACAGTCCCCTTCGTGGGGGATTGAGGGAGTCGAGGGAAAGGGACAGTCCCCTGTGTAGGGGGGCGGGCTACAATCGGCGGTGAGGCATGAAGAGGCTGCTGGCGGTGCTGTGGGTCACAGGAATTCTGCTGGCGCAGAGCCCGCCGGTGGTGCGGCTGAAGGCCGTGTGCGCGAATGCGGAGATCGACGATTACGGGCTGGTGTGCGACGACGACGACGGCTGCCCGGTGCTGCTGGAACTGGCGAGCGTGGAGGCGGTGGGGAACAAGATCTTCGCGGCGGGTAATTTTCACACCGGGCCGGCGACACTGTGGTCTGTGCTGCTGGTGAGCGAGGACGGCGGAGCGACGTGGTCAGAGCCGTGGCCGAGGCAGAGGGGCGTGGCTCTGGAGCAGATCCAGTTCGTCGATTTTTCGACGGGCTGGGTATCCGGGCACACGGGCGGGGCACTGCCGAAGGACCCGTTCCTGCTGCGCACGGAAGACGGCGGGAAGGTGTGGCGGAAGCTGCCGGTGTATGGGGAGGGGACGTTCGGAGTGGTTGAGACGTACCGGTTCGAATCGAAGACGAACGGGATGCTATTGGCGCAGCGGAGAGGCGGGAGTCTGCCGGGGCGGTACCAGCGGATGGAGACGCGGGACGGAGGATCGACGTGGATGCTGAGGGAGGCGGGCGAAGACCGGCCTACGGCGATCACCCCGGCAGGCGCGTCATTGCGGATTCGCGGAGATGCGAAGTCGAAGACGCTGCGGGTGGAGCGGATGGAGGGCAGCAAGTGGATTGTAGCGGCGTCGTTCGGGCTGGAAGCGGGGACGTGCAAGGCGCAGGCGCCGCCGGAGGAGCCGAAATGAAGCGGTTGGACGCGGTGGAGCTGGAGTTCTTCCGGCAGATCCTGGTGTCGATTCCGGAAGAGATGGGTGTCGTGCTGAGGAAGACGGCGTTCTCGGCGAACATCAAGGAGCGGCGCGACTACTCGTGCGCCGTGTACGATGCCGAAGGGCGAACGCTGGCGATGGGCGACCACATGCCGGTGCACTTGGGAGCGATGCCGGCGTCGGTGGAGCATGTCATCAAGGCCATCAAGCTGGGGCCGGGCGATGTGGCGGTGGTGAACGATCCTTTTGCCGGCGGGACGCATCTGCCGGACATCACGTCGGTGGCGGGAGTGTTTCCAAAGGGGCGGAAGCGGCCGCTGTATTACGTGGCGACGCGCGCTCATCATGCGGACGTGGGTGGGATGAGTCCGGGGTCGATGCCGCTGGCGACGGAGATCTACCAGGAGGGTCTGCGGCTGCCGCCGGTGCTGTTGATGCGCGGGGGGCGGATCGACGAGGGGCTGCTGCGGCTGATTCTGGCGAATGTCCGGACGCCGGAGGAGCGCGAAGGGGATTTGAAGGCGCAGATCGCTTCGATGCAGCGGGGGGCGAAGCGGCTGCTGGAGGTGACGGAGCGGTATGGGGAGCCGCGGGTGCGGCAGGCGATGGCGGCGCTGCTCGATTACAGCGAGCGGCTGCTGGCGGATGCGATTGCGGCGCTGCCGGAGGGCGAGTTCGTTTTCGAAGATGCGCTGGACGACGACGGGCAGGGCGGGGGGCGAGTTCCGGTGCGGGTGTCGATCCAATTGAAAGGCGGCAGGGCGCGAGTGGACTTCACGGGATCGGCGCGGCAACGGCGCGGGCCGGTGAACGCGAACCTGGCGGTGACAACATCGGCGGTGTTTTATGTTTTCCGCTGCCTGTTGAAGGAAGACGCGCCGGCGAATGCGGGTTTGTTGCGGCCGATCGAGGTTGTGGCACCGGAAGGGACGGTGGTGAACGCGGTGGCTCCGTCGGCGATGGCGGCGGGGAATGTGGAGACGTCGCAGAGGATCACGGACGTGCTGCTGGGGGCGCTGGCGCAGGCGGCTCGGGAACGGATTCCGGCGGCGTCGAGCGGAACGATGAACAACGTGAGTTTCGGCGGCTTCGACGAGCGTCGGGGGCGGCCGTTCTCGTGGTACGAGACGATTGCGGGCGGGATGGGCGCGGCTGCGGGCAAGGACGGGCAGAGCGCGGTACACACGCACATGACGAATTCATGGAACACTCCAGTGGAAGCGTTCGAGCACGACTATCCGGTGCTGATCCGTCAGTATCGCGTGCGGCGCGGGTCGGGTGGGAAGGGCAGGCAGCGCGGCGGGGACGGAATTGTGCGGGAGTTCGAATTCAAGGCTCCGGCGGAGGTGACGGTGCTGGCGGACCGGCGGAAGACTCGTCCGTACGGGTTGGAGGGAGGCGGGGCAGGCGCGGCGGGGCGAACAGTGCTCGTCCGCGGGGGGAGCGAAGAACGGCTGGAGGGGAAGGTTCGGGTGGAGGTGAAGCGCGGCGAAAGGTTACGTCTGGAGACACCGGGGGGCGGCGGGTTCGGGCTAGAATAGGGGTTTCGTGAATCGAGAGTCCTACCGTTTTTCGCACCGCCAGTCCGTGGGTCTCGTGCTGTTGTGCACGCTTTTCGGCGTTGCGGCGCAATACCTGATCAAGACGAGCGCGAACTCGCTGGAGTCGCTGACACTGGCATCGCTGATGGCGAACATGCCGCTCTGGTTCGGGCTGGCGTTGTACGGCATCTCGACGGGGCTGCTGATTCTGGCGCTGCGCGACGGGGAGCTGTCGCTGCTCTATCCTGTTATCTCGCTGACGTATGTGTGGGTGACGATCCTGTCGGTGCTGGCCTTCCACGAGAACCTGAATCTCTACAAGGGGCTTGGGATCGGAGTGATCTGCCTGGGCGTCACGCTGCTGGGGAAGGGGCGGAGCGAACAGTGAAGACACCGATGCATTCGATTGTGCTGGTGGTGCTGGCGTCGTTCATCGGGTCGTTCGGCGCGGTGTTCCTGAAAGCGGGAGCGGGGCGGCTGCATCGCGAACTGCATACGTTGGTGCTGAACTGGCGGCTGGCGGCGGGCGTGGCGATGTATCTGCTGTCGTTCGTCTTCTACTATCTGGGCGTGCGGGACGGCGAGCTATCGGTGCTGTATCCCATGGTGTCGCTAGGCTACATCTGGACGCTGCTGTGGTCGAAGCTCTTTTTCGGCGAGCCGTTCTCGAGGCGCAAGCTGGGCGGGCTGGCGCTGATCATCACGGGGATCATCATTCTGAATCTGGGGAACCGGTAAGCCAGGCCGCGTTGACGACGGCGAGTGCCGAGATGGCGGCGGTTTCCGCGCGAAGAATCTGCGGGCCGAGCGAGACGGGGGTCCAAGCGGCGGCGCGGGCGGCATCGCGCTCACGGGGGTCCCAACCGCCTTCGGGGCCGACGAGAAGAGCGACGGATTGATCAGGGCGGCGCCCGGCGGGCAGGGCCTGGAGCAGCGGGGCGGCGCCGGATTCCTCTTCGAGCCAGAGGCGGATGGGGGCGTCCAAGGCAACGGCCTTCTCGAGAGGGACGGGCTCGTCGAGGCGGGGCGGCGCGAGACGGCGGCACTGCTGGCCGCTTTCGTCGAGGATGCGCAGCCATCGCTGGCGGCGCTTTTCGGCGGCGCGGTCGAGGCCGTGATCGGTACGCAGGGCGATGACGGGCGTGATGGCGGCGACGCCGAGCTCCGTGGCCTTTTCGAGAATCCACTCGAAGTGATCGAACTTAATGATGGCCGCAAGAAGGTGTGTGACGACGGGTGGGGCTGGCGGGTGGAGGGTTTCGAGGAGACGGAAGTCGACCTGGTCCTTGCCGAAGCCGGTAACTTCGCCAGTCCACATGGTGGTGCGGTCGGAGAGGTCGAAGTGCATGCCGGGCTCGACGCGCAGAACCTTGCGCATGTGTTTGGCAGTTTCCCCGTGGATGGAGGCTGTGTCGCCGCGGACCTGGTCGAGATAGAACAAACGCCGTGCCATTTGATTTCAGACTACAGGGATAATGGCAGGAGATGCGATTTGTGCTGGTATTGTTCGTGCTGGCGGGGTTGCCGGTGTGCGCCCAGAGCCAGGCGGAGCGGAATAAGCTGCAGGCAAGCCACTTCCTGCGGGATGTCTGGTTCGCGGGCAAGGCCGAGGATGCGGTGAAGTATGTCGCGCCGGAGGTAATTGTCAATGATGCCAGGCGCGGCTTAGGGCTTCGGGAGAACCCGAAGACGCAGCAGCAACAGGTGTGGCGCTGGTGCGTGGAAAGGGGCGACTGCGCGGCCAGCGAGGTGGTTTCGCAGGTGGCGGAAGGCGATCTGGTGGCGACGTACTGGATCGTCCGCTGGAGTCCCAAGCGGTTTTGGGAAGGGCTGCTGGCGGGGGCGCTCGGCAAGTCGTCCGTGGAGCGGCGCGCGATGAGCGTTTTCCGGTTTGACGACGACGGCAAGATTGTGGAGATCTCGATTCTGCGCGACGATCTGGGGATTCTGACCGATCAGGGGTATGCGAATTTTCTGGTAGTGGTGATCTTCGCTTTGGGAGGCGCGCTCGGCATGAGCCTGATGTGGGTGTTGATCCGGCGGACGCGGAGGCACGCGGCATGATCGCGCAATTGCGTGGGCTGCTGATCGAGAAGCATCCGAACCAGGCGGTGGTGGAGTGCGCAGGCGTGGGCTACGACGTGGCGATTCCGGTGGGCACGTTCAGCGCTCTGCCGGAGCGGGGCGAGGAGGTCCGGCTGCGGATCCACACGCATGTCCGCGAGGATGCCATTCAACTGTTCGGGTTCCTGACGATCGAGGAGAAGCGACTGTTCGAGAAGCTGATCGGGGTGAGCGGCATCGGGCCGAAGCTGGCGATTACGGTGCTGAGCGGGCTGGCGGCGGAGGACCTGATCCGGATCATCCGCGCGGGCGAGGTGCAGCAGTTGACGCGAGTGCCGGGGATCGGGAAGAAGACGGCGGAGCGGATCGTGCTGGAACTAAGAGACAAGTTGGACTTCGGTGCGGCGGCTCCGGCCGCGGCGGCACGCGGGGCTGTGGCGGTACTGAAGTCGGAGATGGAAGAGGACTCCGTGAGCGCGCTGATGAACCTGGGCTGCCAGCAGGCGGCGGCGGAAGTGGCGGTGCGCAAGGCGGCGGCGGAAGTGGGAACCGGAGATTTCGAGAAGCTGTTCCGCCGGTCGCTGGAACTCGTGCGTTAACCTGAGGGTCTTGGCAGATGTCGGAATCGACGAAAGGACGGCGTGTGGTCTCTCCTGCGGCGCAGGCGGAGGACGACCAGTTTGACCGCAGCCTGAGGCCGAGGACTCTGGCGGAGTTCACCGGGCAGTCGAAGGTGAAGGAGATCCTGTCGATCGCCATTGAAGCGGCGAAGCAGCGCGAGGAGGCGATGGACCACGTGCTGCTGATCGGGCCGCCGGGGCTGGGCAAGACGACGCTGGCGAACATCGTGGCGCAGGAGTTGGGCGCCACATTCGACCTCTCGAGCGGGCCGATGCTCCAGAAGAAGGTGGACCTGACGGGGATTCTGAGCGCGATCAAGCCACGGCAGGTGTTCTTCATCGACGAGATCCACAGGCTGCTGCCGGATGTCGAGGAGGTGCTGTACTCGGCGCTCGAAGATTTCCGGGTGGACATCATCATCGGGCAGGGTCCGGGCGCGAGAACGCACTCGCTGCCGATCCAGCACTTTACGGCGGTGGGGGCGACGACGCGGCAGGGACTGTTGAGCGCGCCGCTGCGCGGCCGGTTCGGGCTGGTGTTGTATCTGAAGCATTACGACGTGGAGGAGATGGCGCGGATCGTCGATCGCGCGGCGCGGATCATCGACGTGACGATCGACGGCGACGCATCGCACGAGATCGCGCGGAGAAGCCGGGGCACGCCGCGCGTCGCCAACCGGCTGCTGCGCCGCGTGCGGGACTACGCTCAGGTGCGGGCCGAGGGGCACATCACGCTGGATGTCGCGCGCACGGCCCTGGATCTGCTGGACGTGGATCCGTGGGGGCTGGATGAAGTGGACCAGAAGATCATGATGACCATACTGGAGAAGTACTCCGGTGGGCCGGTGGGGTTGAACACGGTAGCGGCGTCGACGGACGAAGAGCCGGACACGATTGAAGAGGTGTACGAACCATACCTGATGCAGTTGGGCTTTCTGGACCGGACACCGCGCGGGCGGATGGCGACTGACCGGGCATTTGAGTACTTCAAAGTGCCCAGGCGGATGCAGGGGAGCGGACAAAGAGGCCTTTTCTAGCGCGGGAAGGCCAACGGGCCATCGAAAGGTGGGTGCGCGGGAGTACCTCTAAGTGACTCGCTTGTAATACATTAGTGCATTCGGCTAGTGTAGAGACAGCATCGGCGAGAGTGGGATGGAGTCCCAGGAGTCAAGAGCTTCCGTTGAGATGGACCCCCGGCAAGGGGAGTGGTCGAAAACGCTCGACCAGCTCTTTGAAATGCCGAGGGGCAAGGTGCTTTTGGCGACGGTCGGCCTTGTCATCGGCATCGCCTTCTTCGATAACCTTTTCCGGCTCAACATTTCGCTGGGTCTGCTGTATTTCTTCCCCTTGGCGTTGGGAGCGATGGCGCTCCGCCGCTGGCAGATGGTGGTGCTTGCGGCGGTCTGCTCGCTGTTGAAAGAGCATTTCGGCCCGTATTCCTGGGAGACGTTGTCGGCCTCGCGACTGCTTTCCAGCGTTGTCACGCTTGGAGGTGTCGGACTGCTGCTGAACGAAACAGCGCGCAACCGTAGACAACAGCTTCGCCATTACCGCGAGATGACGGCGGAGACCGAGAAGCGGCAGGAGGCCGAAGGGCAGCTTCGGACGCTGGTGGAGTCGAGTCCAGCGGCGATTGTGACTGTGGACGAGGATGGCCGGATCGATCTGGCGAATCACGCAGCGGGAGAGTTGCTGCGCCTTCCTCACGCGGAGGTAGTGGGCCGCTCGATTGGCGAGTTTTTCCCCACGCTCGCGGAACTGCAATCCGGCGGCGGAGATGTCCCTTACCGGACCGCGACACACTGCAAGGGGCGCCGCGCGACAGGGGAGCATTTCCCGGCATCGGTCTGGTTTGCCACATATCCGACGCGGAATGGGCGCAACCTGGCAGCCATCATCACGGACTCATCCGAGGAACTCAGGGACTGGCAGGAGACGAGTCTGCAAAATCTGCTGCGCAGCACGCGGGTGCTGGTGGGCTCCGTGTCGCATGAGATTCGGAACATGTGCGCGGCGATCTCAGTGGTTCACGCCAACCTGGGGAGGATCGACGGCGTTTCGGAGACCGAGGACTACGCGGCGCTGGGGACGCTGGCGCAGGGGCTCTCGCGGCTGGCGACCGTCGAGCTTCAGGCGGCGGGCGAGCCTGAGGAAGGCGTGGTGAGCCTTCAGAATCTACTGGAAGAGTTTCGCATTGTGCTGGAGCCGACGATTGAAGCGGAGTCGATCGACTTCGTTTTCGACGCTCCGGCGGAGCTGCCGAACGTGGTTGGCGACCATCACAGTCTGCTGCAGGTGCTGCTGAACCTGGCGAGGAACAGTGTGCGGGCGATGGAATCCGCGGAGACGCGGCAGATCGTTATGGAAGTGGCGGCGCAGCACGATAAGGTCTTTATTCGATTCAAGGATACCGGGCCTGGAATAGCGAAGCCTGATTTGTTGTTCAAGGCTTTCCAGCAGGGCGCCGATGCCGTGGGGTTGGGGCTGTTCGTTTCCCGTGCGCTGGTTCGCGCGTCGGGCGGCGAGCTTTA
This sequence comes from Bryobacteraceae bacterium, assembly GCA_050789245.1. Classification (GTDB taxonomy): domain Bacteria; phylum Acidobacteriota; class Terriglobia; order Bryobacterales; family Bryobacteraceae; genus PNKE01. The sequence continues at coordinate 12,158 of JBOZRR010000026.1, forward strand.
CCACGAGCCCACGGGATCGGGGTGCACGATGTGCATCCGGCTGAATGCGGCCGGCGTCCAGGAGTCTCCCGGCGAAGTGAACATAACGGAGGTTCACAGATGACGAACGTGCTTTTGGTGGACGATCACGCGCTTTTTCGTGAGAGTCTGAGCCGCCTGCTCGAGGCGGGGACAGAGATCCATGTTGCCGGGCAGTGCTCGACGGTGGGCGAGGCGCTGCAATTGATAGAGAACGGCAGCTACGACCTGATTCTCCTCGACTACGAGCTAGGGGACCGCCGCGGGAATGAAGTGGTGGCGGCGGCGAAGGAGAAGGGCTTCAACGGCAAGATCCTGATTGTCACGGTGGGGCTGACACGCGCCGAGGTCCGGCAGATGCTGAACCACGGCGTGAACGGGATCTTCCTGAAGAACAACTCGCCGGATCAACTGCTGGAGGCGATCCGGAAGGTGATGTCGGGCGAACGCTGGATGGACCCGAAGTATCTGGACCCGACGGCGGAAGGCTCTCCGGGCGACTTCATGCGCCGGGCGAAGTTCACCGAACGCGACCGCCAGGTGCTGCGCGGCGTGTTCGAGGGGCTGGCCAACAAGGAGATCGCGGAACGCCTGCACGTTTCGGAGAGCGCCATCAAGGCATCGCTCCAGCAACTCTTCTCGAAGACAGGCGTGCGGACACGCAGCCAACTGGTGCGCGTGGCGCTGGAGCACTACCGGCGCGAGCTTCTCTAAGCACGAGTCAGGCGGGCGAATCGACGGGATCGTCGAAAGTGTCTCCCTCGCCGGGAGCGAGGAACAGGTTCCGTTCGAGCCCGTGCTGGCGCGTGTACAGGTCGTGGTAGCGGCCGCGCGCGGCGTAGAGTTCCTCGTGGGCGCCGCGTTCGACGATGCGGCCCTCTTCCATCACGAGAATCTGTGATGCCTGCCGGATGGTGGAGAGCCGGTGCGCGATGACGAAGGTGGTTCGGCCGCGCATCAGCCATGAAAGGCCGTGCTGGATGAGAGCTTCGGTCTCCGAGTCCAGGCTGGAGGTGGCTTCGTCGAGGATGAGGATGCGCGGATCGGCGAGGATAGCCCGGGCGATGGAGACGCGCTGCTTCTGGCCGCCGGAAAGCTTCACGCCGCGCTCGCCGACGACGGTCTCATAGCCTTCGGGGAAGCGCTCGGCAAACTCATCGACGCGGGCGATGCGGCAGGCTTCGAGGATCTGTTCCTCCGTGGCGTCGGGGCGGGCGAAGGCGACGTTTTCGCGGATGGTGCCGTCGAAGAGGAACGTCTCCTGGAGCACGACGCCGAGTTGGGTGCGATACGAGGCGAGCTCGACTGTGCCGAGGTCGATGCCATCCACCAGGACCCGGCCATTGGTGGGGCGGTAGAAGGCCGAGACGAGCCCGATGGTGGTGGATTTACCCGAGCCGGACGAACCGATGAGTGCCGTGACGGAGCCGGGCTCCGCGAGGAATGAGATGCCATGCAGCACCGGCTTGCCGGCTTCGTATTCGAAAGAGACGTCGTCGAAACGGATCTCTCCCCGAAGGGTGTCGAGGGCGATCGTACGGCCGGGGTCGGCGTCCTCGGTGTGCTCGTTCAGGACTTCGCGGGTGCGCTCCAGGCCGGCGATGGCTTCGGTGATCTGGGTGCCGATGCCGACCACCTGAAAGACCGGCGCGACCAGGAAGCCAAGGAAGGCCGAGAATGTGACGAAGCCGCCGAGCGTGAGCGTCCCGGCGAGAATTTGGCGCCCGCCGACGTACATCACCAGCGCGCCGACGATGCCGAGCAGCACGGTGGCGGAGAGGCTGAGCAGGGCCGTGCCGGTGATGGATTTCAGGACGTTGTCCAGGATGCGCCCGGCGCCGGCGGCGAACACGCCTTCCTCGCGCTTTTCGGCGTGATAGCCCTTCACGACGCGGATGCCGCCGAGAGATTCGGTCAGGCGGCCAGTGACCTCGGCGGTGATCCGTCCGCGCTCACGGAAGATGGGGCGCAGCGTTCGGAACGCGTGCCGCAGGACGAGCGAAAAGGCCATGACGACGGCGAGGGCCATCAGTGTCATCGGCGCGCTGATGCGCAGCAGGATGGCGAAGGAAAGGACGGCCGTGAGGATGCCGCCGGCGAACTCGACGAGGCCGGTGCCGACGAGATTCCGGACGCCTTCGACGTCGTTCATGATCCGTGAGACGAGGTTGCCCGTCTTGTTGGCGTCGAAGTAGTTCACGGGTAGGCGGCCGACGTGGGACTGCACCTTGCAGCGGAGTTCGGCGATGAGCTTCTGGGCGGATTTCGACAGCAGGTGCGTCAGCCAGAAGGATGTAACGCCCTGCAGCGCCGTGGCGGCCAGCACGGCGAGGATGATGGGCAGCAACAAATCGTGCCGCTTGTTCACGAGCACGTCGTCGATCAGGAACTTGGTGGAGGCGGGCAGAACGAGGCCGGCGCTGCGGCTGATGCAGATCAGGACGAGGCCGAGGGCGAGCTGGCCGCGACGGGGGCGGATGAGCTCACGGATGTCCGGCCAGACGGACTTCCAACTCACCGGGGCAGCCGGCTGCTGGCCGGCCGGGGAAGGCCGGGTCCGGCTGGAGGTGCGCTCTGATAAACGGCCATGGCGGGGTACCATAAAGTGGTGAAGATCCTTCTATTGTCGATGTTTTCTCTTGCTCTCTGGGCGCAGGCTCCCGCCGCGAAGCCGGCGCAACCCGCCGGGACCGCGCCAGCCGCGAAGCCGGCCGCCGCCAAACCGGCCGCCGCGAAAGCCGCCGCGACGAAGCCCGTGGCCGCTAAGCCGGCCGAGCCCGTCGTGTTGACGATCGGGACGGAGAGCGTGACGCAGGCGCAGTTCGAAGCGATGATGAAGGCGATGCCGGCCAATGCGCAGAAGGAACTTTCGACGCCGGAAGGAAAGCGGCAGTTCGCCGAGCGGGTGGCGGAGATCAAGGCCATGGCGCAGGAGGCGCGGCGCCGCAAGATGAGCGATCGCGAAGTGGTGAAAGCGCAGATCGGGCTTTCGGCGGACAACATTCTGGCGACGACGCTTTTTCAGGAACTGCTCGAGACCAACGCCCCGACTGAAGCCTCCCTGCAGAAGTACTACGACGAACACAAGAGCGAGTACGAGACGGCCTCGGCCCGGCATATCCTGATCCGGTTCAAGGGTTCGCGTGTTCCCCTGAAGGATGGTGCGAAGGACATGACCGAAGAGGAGGCGCTGGCGAAGACGACTTCCATCCGCGAACGGATCGTAAAGGGCGAGGACTTCGCGGCCGTTGCGAAGGCGGAGAGCGATGACACGGGTTCCGGCGCGCAGGGTGGCGCGCTGGGCGAGTTCGGGCGCGGCCGGATGGTGCCCGTCTTCGATGAGGCTGTGTTCACGCTGCCGATCGGAGAAATCAGTCAACCGGTGAAGAGCCAGTTCGGCTACCACCTGATCCAGGTGCAGAAGCGCGAAACGAAGCCGTTTGCCGAAGTCAAGGACGACATCGAGAAGCAGCAGAAGCCTGAAGCGGCGCGAGTGGCGGCGGAGGCGATCCGGAAGTCCACGAATGTCGTGCTGAGCGACAGTTACTTCCCGAAGCCGGCGGAGCCGAAGCCCGCCGAGGCGGCCCCCGCGAAGCCGCCGGTGGAGTAGGACCGAGGAGACACGGGACCGCGGCGGACCGATGGCCTCACACTACGACATTCCGTTTCTGGTTCAGAGCCTCGTCGTCAAGGATTTCAAGATCCGCTACCGGAACATGTCTCTGGGCGTGTTCTGGTCGCTGCTGAATCCGCTGGTGATGATGGCGGTGCTGACATTCATCTTCACGAAGATCTTCCCATCCCCGCAGACCAACTTCCCTCTGTTCGTGCTGTGCGGGCTGGTTCCTTTCAGCTTCTTCCAGACGGCGGTTCTTTCGGGAACCACCTCGCTGGTGGACAACGCCAGCCTGATCAAGCGGGTGCCGGTTCCCAGGGAACTGGTGCCCGTGTCGACGGTCTTGTCCAACGTCCTGCACTTGCTGATTCAGGTCTCGTTATTGCTGGCGCTGGTGCTGGCCTTCGGCCAGGGGGTGAACCGGCACTGGGCGTGGCTGCCGCTGGTTTGGTTCCTGGAGATCGTCTTCGTGTGCGGGTTGGTGCTGGTGACGTCGGCGCTGAACGTCTATGTGCGCGATACGCGCTACGTGGTGGAGTCCATTCTGACGGTGATGTTCTGGGTGGTGCCGATCTTCTACTCTTTCTCGGTGATTCCGCAGCAGTACCGGAACGTGTATCAGTACAATCCGGTGGCGGCGCTGGTGCTGGCGCTCAGAAACATCCTGCTGGAGCAGCGGGCGCCGTCGTCGGCGCTGTTGTGGAAGCTGGCGCTGGTCTCCACATGCACGCTGGCGCTTGGAGTCTTCTTCTTCCGGCGGATTCGCCGCCGCTTCTACGACTTCCTGTAGTCGTTATTGAGCGCCGGGGGTGACGGCCATGCCTGGGGCCAGGTTCTGGTCAGAGGGCATGGCGACGAGTTCACCTTCCGCGAGTCCGCTGCGAATCTCGGTGACGGTCATGCTCGAGATGCCCGCCTCGACCTTGCGCCAGGCGAGCTTGCCATTCTCGAGAACCAGCACGCCGGTCTCGCCGGACTGACGGCGCAAGGCGGCGCGCGGGATGGCCAGGGCGTTTTCCGCGACTTGTGCGCGGATCTCCACGTTTACGTTCGCTCCGGGAGGAAGGTGGTGCTCGGGGTTCGAAGCCGTGGCGATGACCTCACCCACCTGCCGGGAACCGAGCGCGACTACCTGGGAGGGCACGGAGGTGACCTCGGCTGTCCACGACTTCCTGGGCTGAGCGTCCCAGGTGATTTTGGCCTTCTGGCTCTTGGCCACGCGGCCCAGGTCCGGCTCATCCACGTAGATCAGGATGCGCATCGGGTCGGTTTGGCCGACGCGGGCCACAAGCTGGCCCGGTGTGGTCCAATCGCCTTCGCGGATGGACAGTTCATAGACCACTCCGGCGAGGGGCGCGCTGATCGTCAGTTGCGCGGCGTTCTTCCGTGTCGAGTTCAGCAGCCGCTCGGCCTCCTGAACGCGGGCTTGGGCGACGGAGCGGTCGTCGCGGTCGACGAGCGCGGCGCGACGCCGGTTGAGCGATGCGATTTCGGCGTCCACTCGCTTCAACTCGTCCGAAGCGTCACGCAACTCCTGGGCGGTGGCGGCGTGCTTCTCGACGAGGCGGCCGATCGATTCGATGTCGCGCGTTTTGGACTGGCGGTCGACCTGGAGCTTTGCGATGGAGCCGTCGATCTCGGCGAGTTCGCGGGAGGGGCCGCCGCGGTCGATGGCGGCGAGCGAAGCGCGGGCGGCGGTCAGGCGGGCTTCGGCGGAGGCGAGATCAGCGTCCACCAAGGGGTCCGACAGGCGGAGCAACGGCGCACCGGCCCGGATTTGCGCGCCTTCTTGGACAAAGACCTCGGCGACGCGCGCGGCGCGCTCGGCGGCAACCGGCTGCCACGATGAAGGCTCGGCCTTGCCGTTCGTGGACAGGAGGCTGACGATGGTCTGGCGGTTTGCCTTCTCGAAGGAGACCACCGGCGGACGCCCCTGGTGGGTGTAATACCAACCCCCGAGGACCACAGGGACGAGGGCGCACACAAGCCAGAGAAGCCGTTTCATTCGAAGTTACTTCTCCATGGTCGCATGGGCGCAAAATTCGAAGAGCAGCCACCATTCGGCATCCTGCATCTGGCTCGCTGCCTGATAGCGCGCTGTGCCGGGGTGCGCGCGGGCCTGTTCGCAGAAGTCGATGAAGGCGATGGGATCCCAGGAGCCGCGGGTGGGAGCGTGGATTCCCGTCGCGGTTGCGATTTTGCGCGCCTGCTCGAGCAGGGCGGGGTAGATGGGATGCGCTCCAACGCGACGGAACCAGTAGCCGGAGTTCCAGGCGTCGGGCTCCTGGCGGTGGACGATGGCGTGCCAGTAGGAGCCTTCGGCGGAGTTGAGGTCCTGCGCGATGCTATGCGCTTCCTCCCAGCCGCCCAGCCGGAGCCATAGACCCGCAAGCGCGGCCTCCGGATGGCGTGCCTCGGGGAACCAGTCCTCGGCCTTGGCGCCGCGAAGCGCCATGGCCGCCGTCAGTTCGATGCGGCGGGTAGAGACCAGCGGCATGGGCGGGGAGGTTTCGACCAGGCGCCTGGCGTCAGGGTGGAGAAACTCGAGGTCCATCGAGCTCATCTTAAGATGGTGGCCATGACGATCGCTGGACTTGATCGCAGCGAGTTCAAGACCGCCCTGGTTCTCGGCGGGGGCGGGATGTTCGGAGCTTACGAGGCCGGCGTCTGGCAGACGTTGTGCGGATCGTTCCGGCCGGACATCGTGATTGGCGCCTCCATCGGTGCGATCAACGGTTGGGCGATCGCGGGCGGGTGCGATCCCGACGACCTGGTTCGGGACTGGCTCGACTTCAAGGAAGCATCGGCGAACCGCATTCGTTTCCCGCGCAGATTACGGGATGGGCTGATCGACCGCGCCGGGTTCGAAGACTTCATCCAGCGGCACCATGCGAGGTACACTCCGCGGGTTCCGTGCGGAGTGGCGGTGACTTATGTCAGGCCGCTGGCGCCGGCGTGTGTTCTTTCACCGGACGTGGCGTGGACGCACCTTGCGGCTTCTTGCGCGGTCCCGGTGGTCTTCCCGGCCTACAGACTGGATGGGGGGCTCGCCGTGGACGGGGGCCTGCTGACGGCAGTGCCGCTCTGGGCCGCCAGCCAGTTGGGCGTCCGGCGGGCGGTGGCGGTGAACATCCTGCCTCGCTCCGGACCGTGGTGGCTAAGGGGAGGACGGAGGCTGCTGCACGCGGCATCGGCGTTTGAGGCGCCTGGGACGGATGGGATGGAGGTCGAGTTGATCGAGCACCCGGCGCCGCTCGGCTCCATTCGAGAGACGGCCGTTTGGGACGCGGGCAAGGCCGCCCGCTGGGTGGAACTGGGACGACAGGACGCCTCCAAGGCGCTGTCCAGGATCGCGGCCTGGAGCATTCCACAAACAAGTTGACTCTTTCCTGTTTTGGGAGAGAATGTGGACGTATGCCCATTTTCCGCATTCACCGCATGAGGGAGAACACCCGGCAGCAGTTTCGCTGGGCGCCTCATTCAGGCGGAGTCACCATGTTGAAGCCGCGGGACTATGAGCAGCGAGGGGAAGTCGAGGCTCCGCATTCATACGGTGCCTGGACCGAGTTGCGAGGATCGGAGAACGCGCTCGAAATCGGGGATGTCCTCGAGAACGAGAGAGGGGAACTGCGGATCTGCAAGTATGTCGGCTTCGAGGAAGCACGTTGGGTACAGCCTGAGGTCCGGGGTGCGCAGGAGCATTTCCTCGAACCTGAGGCAGCGGCACAACCCGCCGCCTGATGACCGGGAGATACCGGATACCTCCCGGAAATCAAAGAGTACAATGAAGGGAGCAATGGACTGCTCCCCAAATGGGTATGGGGCGACCACGCAGTATTCACTGGTCAGCTACATACCCGATCCTCTGGGCTCCTTTTTGAGCGAACTGCGGACAGAACTGGTGTCCTCCTGCCGGCTCCAGTCCCACGTGACGATTCTCCCGCCCAGGATGCTGTCCAGCCCCGTCGGCACGCTGATCGCCGACCTGAAGCGAACCACCCGGACCGAGCACCCGTTCGAGCTGGAACTAGGGGAGATCGAGATTTTCCCGGTGACGAACGTGATTTACATCTCGCTGGGCCGGGGGAAGGGCAAAGTCGTCGAGATGCACAACCATCTGTCCGGCGGCTCCCTTTACTACAAAGAGCCGTTCCCCTTCCATCCGCATATCACGCTGGCCCAGGAAATTCCCGTGGATACCCTGACTGAGGTCTATTCCCGGGCGTGTCAGAGATGGGCGGACTGGAAAGGGCCAAGGTCATTCCCGGTCGACAATCTCGTGTTTGTCAGGAACGTCAACATGAAGGGCTGGGAGACGCTCAGCGAGCACGCGCTCAATCATTCGCCTGCTCTTCAAAAAGCGTAATCTGACGCCGCTCGGCCTCGTGTTTGCCGCGAGTTCGTTTCAGCGGACTGCCGATCACGCCCAGAACCTCTGCCCGCTGCACGCTGATTCGCGGAACGAACACCTTCTGCGTGTTGCCCGCCACCTCCGGCGGAGTAATGGCAAAGCCTTTTGAATCAAAGAGTAACAGGTCATTGGCGACAATCCCCTGGATCTTGTCGCCGCCGTGGACGGTGAGTTCCAGCCATAGGCCTGAGGATTTGGGCCGGGCCAGGAACTCGCGCCGCTCTCCGAAGATGCTGGCGCCTTCGATGTCGCGGACGAAGGAGACGGCCTTGACCTGTTCGTAGGGAAGGATGGAGACGCTGCCGTCTAGGGTGAGGATCTCGACGCCTTCGTCGAGGAGATAGACGGCCGGATTGACGAAACCGCGCTGGGCCGCACGGTCGAACCGGTCAATCACAACCTTTTTGGTGGTTGATCCGCTCAACGAATTGCCCGCCGTGACCCTTTACTTTCAAACGCTTCCGCAGGTATTGTATCATTTCACAGATGACGAACGAGGGCTGGCTGGCCTCAACTTCCGCCGCCTTCCTCGCCCACTGCCGGGTGGAGAAGGGTCTGTCGGCCAACTCCGTTCTGTCTTATCAACAGGATCTGAGGGATTTTGACCGGTTTTGCCGGGAACACCCGGGCTGCCCGGCGCCGCCCTCGTGCGACGATCTCGGCAGGTACATTGATGCCATGGGGCGATCGGGGCTGTCTCCCAGGTCGATCGCCCGGAGGATCACGACGCTGCGTAACTTTTTCCGATTTCTTCTCCGCGAAGGACGGATCGACGAGGACCCGACGGCCCTACTGCGCGCGCCGCGCCAATGGCAGAATCTCCCGAAGTATTTGAATGGAGAGCAGATCCTCGCACTGCTGGACGCGCCGGACGCGGCCAAGCCCACCGGGCTGCGCGACCGGGCGATGCTGGAACTGCTGTACGCCTGCGGCCTGCGCGTTTCGGAGCTGTGCGGCCTGAAACTGACCGACCTGAACGCGGATCTTGGGTTTCTCCGGGTAACCGGCAAAGGCAGCAAGACGCGGATGGTGCCCGTGGGCCAGAAGGCGCTCGATGCGATTGAACGGTATTTGCAGGGGGCGCGGTCGGCCCTGCTGAAGGGGCGCAGTTCCGCCCATCTGTTCGTGACGGCGCGCGGTGGCCCCCTGACGCGGCAGGCGTTCTGGAAACTCATCGTTCAACACGGAAAATCCGTGGGGATTTTCAACAATTTGACACCCCACGTTGTTCGCCACAGCTTCGCGACGCACTTGTTGGAGGGAGGAGCGGACCTCCGCAGTGTTCAGTCGATGCTGGGGCACAGTGACATCTCAACCACGCAGATCTACACACATGTCGTGCGGTCCCGGTTGCGAGGCGTGGTGGACAGCCACCACCCACGCAGTTGATAGGAGACGGCGCGAGCCGGAAATGGAAGTGCCATGAGCGATTACATGTTCATCCTGGAGAGTCACCTGACGCCAGAGCAGAATGCCGTGCTGAATGCCGTGCAGACTGCGGCCGCCGCGGCCAACCTCAGCCTGTTCTTGACAGGCGGCGCGATGCGCGACATGCTGGGCGGGTTTCCCATCCGGGACCTTGATTTCACGGTCGAAGGTCCGGCCGTGAAGCTGGCGAAGGATATCGTGAAGAAATCCGGGGCGCAGATCGTCAGCTCCGACGACCAGACGAAGAGCGTAGAGCTGAGGTTCCCCTCGGGCGGGCGATGCGAGATCGGCATGGCGCGCCAGGAGAAGTACGGCAAGCCCGGCTCCAAGCCGCAGGTCTCCCCGGCCACGATTCACGAGGATCTGAGGGGCCGCGACTTCACGATGAATGCGATTGCGCTGTCGCTGAACCGTGCCTCGCGGGGCCTGATGGTCGATCCGACGAACGGCGCGTCGGACATCGAGCGGAAGGAAATCCGGAGCTGCTCGAACTTCGGTTTGTACGACGATCCCATCCGGATTCTGCGCTTGCAGCGGTTCAAGGCGCGGCTGTCTTATGTGATCGACGAGAAGACGCTGAACCAGTACCGGAATGCTCGCGAGGCGGAGATGTTGAAGTACGTCCAGCCCCGGGCGCTGTTCTCGGAACTGCGGCAGATCGCCCTGGAGACGAACCCGGACGAAGTGCTGCGCGTGCTGGATGAGGAAGGCCTGCTGACACTGTTCTGTCCGGGCCTGACCGGCGCGAAAGTGAACCTGCCGACGTTCCAGAAACTGACGAAGGCCAAGGCGATGATCCCCTTCGGCGCGAACCTCACGGTGGACTGGTACGCGCTGACGATGTGGTGCCTGACGAAGTTGCTGGGCGCGAAAGAGCGTGCCGCGCTGGTCTCCAACACGAAGATGCAGAAGGACGAGATCGATCCCTGGCAGAAGCTGGAAGCGCGATCAAAGAAGCTGGAGACGAGCCTGAAGTCGGCGAAGCTCAGCAAAGGATCGCTGGTGTACCACGCGCTGAAGTCCGCCGCAGGCGAGGAGATCTTCTTCCTGTACCTGCAATCGTCTCAGCGCATCGTGCAGGACCGCATCAAGAACTACTTCACCAAGTACCTGCCGACCGCGATTGAGGTGACGGACGCCGAGGTGACCGAAGTGAGCGGGCTGGAGCCGACTCACGCCAAGTTCGCAAAGGCGCGGGAGGAGCGGATTGCCGCGCACCTGGATGGACGCGTTCGCAAGCCGGCGCCTCCTCCGCCGGAGCCGGTACCTGAACCCCAGCCCGCGGCGGCGCGGGGCCGCGGTATGGGCCGCGGCATGCGGCGCATCGCGGGCTGAGCGGCCTCAGTGGTCAGGCGACTGCCGCATCCTCCGCCGCTGTTTCGGCGCGCACGCGGCAGATGTCGAGGTAATTGCAGAACGAGCAGGAGTCACGGTCGCTCGGGTCGACCTGGATGTTGCCTTTGAGGATTCGGTCGATGGACGTTCCGGCTGTAGTTCGTGCGCGGTCGATCTCCTGCTGGACCTCCTCCTGCCCCTCGAATCCTGCCCAGGTAGGCTCCTTTTTCATCGCGCAGTATTCGAACTCAACGGGTTTGAGGCCCTGTTCCCGCAGCGCCAGGGCGTAAAGGCCGCCCTGCAGGAGCAGGCCGCGCTCCATCTTGTCTTTCCTGCGCTTCAGGCCCGAGGATCCGCTGTACTTGAAATCGAAGATGCGGGCCTCCTTGAGTTCGCTCACATCGTAGCGGTCGATGGAGCCCCGGACCACGCGATGGTTCAGCATCAGTTCGAAGGGCGTTTCGGCGAAGACATGCCAGCCTTCCTCGATTCGGGCCTTGTCCTTGAACATCGCCAGGCTGCGGAGCATGACGATGCGCGCGAACTCGGTCTGGTGGCTCTCCGGGATGCGCTTCCGCTTCAGGCTGTTGGTCCAGACCGAATCGAAGATGCGTTCGAGATCGCCGCGCTTTTTGTGCCATTCCTGGAGGACGCTGTGCAGCACGGAGCCCAGGAAGAGCGCATCGAGACGGCCGGATGGCGTGGACGGCGGCCCGGCGAGGCCGAGCGTGTACAACGCGTGGAACTGGAAGGGGCACTGGACGAACGATTCGAGCGCCGTGGTCCCGAAGTGCGAGTGGGCCTCGGCGAGGCGTGAGTGGAGCTCGACTGAGTCGATTGCGACTGGCGGCGCCGGCGCCGGCTGGCGCACGGGCTTGAGGCGGAGACGCGGCCCGGCCGCCAGGAGGGGTAAGTCTTCCTTGATCCGGAAGCTGGGCTGCGTCTGTTCGCCTTTATCGTTGAACTGCGGAAACGACAACCGCGTTTCGCGGGTCGCGCGCGAAAAGGCGATGTCGAGCAGCAGATCCTCTTCCTGCTCGCGATCCTTGCGGAGGCGGAGCGCGAAACCCTGGCCGTTGAGCCGGATGCGCAGATCGTCGCCGAGGATAGGTTCGGGCTGGGCGCGGCGAGGAAACTCACCTTCCAGCAGGCCGCAGACGAAGACATACGGCGATTCCCACTGGCGGGCCTCGTGGGCGTCGACGATGGCGACGGCGTCACGACGATGATCGACGACGCGCAGGTCGGTCTGCTTGAGAATAGGTTCGACGTTGCGCCAGAAGACCTCCAGCGCCACGGGGGCGTCGCCGCAATAGGACTCCGCCTGCTTCAGGCACGAAAAGAAGCGGCTGACGGCGAGGGAGCGCGCGCGCCAGACGGTCCGCGCCTCCGCATCGAAGGGCTGTGTGGCGGGCGGCGGGGAGAGGAGCCCCATCAGAGCGGACAGTGCCGCGGTCCACTCCGGCGCGGGCCGGGCTTCTCCGGCGGCAGCGGCCAGATTTTCCAGCACGGTGAGGCACTGGACGACTGGCTCAGCGCCCGGAATGGACGCGGCGATCGTCCGGAGCGGCGCTACGCCGCTGGCCGGCAGACCTTCGAGTACCTTCGATTCGAATCCCGCAAAGGAAGCGTGCGAACCGGCGATTGTCACCGGCGGGCGCAGCGCCTTCAGGACCGCTCCGTGCTCGAGTGCTGAAAGGATGGCCTCGACCGCGCCCGCGAATGCTCGCGCTACGGGATGCGGCGACAGCGGTTCCGCGAAGTAGGTGCGGTGAGGGATGCCGAGCCGGGTGAACACGGTTCGCACCAGAGGCAGATATGGATCGGCGGAGCGCAGTATCACCAGGCACTCGCGCCAGGCGGCTCCCTGGGTGTGAAGTTCCATGATGCGCGCGGCTATGTCTTCCACCTCGCGGCCGCGTGACGGGGCGGGGCAGCGAACCTGGGTGCCGGCCGCGCGCTTCGTTGTCAGGTTGGATTCGTGCAAGCCCATGCCGAGCAGCGCGGTCTGCGCGGGTTTAGCCCCGGGCCATTCAGGCAGCGCCACGGTCAGGTCGGCATTCGAGGCGATGGCGCGGATCAGTTCGAGCTCGCCTTTGCTGAATGTGACGAAGCCGTCGAAGTACACCGTGCGGAGGTCCCGCGGCCAATTCCGTCTCAACGACTGGGCCGCCGCGGCGATGCGCGCGCCGCGCAGATGAATGCGGCGGTTTCGCAGCCGTTGTTCGACGCCGTCGTAGACGCGTCCGAAGTCATGCGCGAAGGGGCCGGTACAGATGCCCATGCCCCGAAGCGCCTCCCATTCGAGAGCCGAGCAGCCGGTGTTCGAAAGCTCCTCGATGGCGCCGGCGAGGCTCGACGCGAGGCCCGCCGAACCGCTCAACGCCGCGAACGCGCTCGGCTTCGATTCGTCGAGTTCGGCCGCGACGAGCAGTTCGAGGTCCGATGGGGAGGCGGCTGCCATTTCCCCGGCGTATGTATCGAGAAAACCGGCGAGGGTCGTGATGGCTCGCGGCCGCACGAGGAGTCCCTCGCGGGCGAGGTTGTTGCGCAGGTGCTCGGCCATGGTGGCCGTCGGCGCAATGAGAACAAAGCCCGGACGCGGCGAGGCCAACTTTGACCTCACCTCATCGAGGATGAGCGTGGATTTGCCCGACCCGGGAGGACCCAGTAACAGCCGCATGATGGCATCATACGGAAATTGCGATTACGCCCGCTCCGGTCAGGTTGCCCTCGGCCGGTATCCGGGCCGCGCCGAGACGCGCAGTTTCTTTGCCGTATCGCTGAGGATTTCGACCGAGATCTTCCGGAAGCCCTCATTCGGATTGGGCTGCGGGTAATACGTGACGGTGTAAGAGTTGCCCAGGTCCTCGCGAATCGCTTCGAACGCTTCCACCTGTTTCTGCCAGGTCTTGGCGAAGAAGCTCTTGCCGCCGGTGCGTGCGGCGATGCGGCGGAAGACGCCGGTCGAGATGGGGTCGCGATTCACGTCGGACGTCGAGATGACGTACAGCGGGATGCCCTCGTCCTCGGCGACGGCGCGGACGTCGTCGGGCGCCACCATCGACGCGGAATCCGGGCCATTCGAGAAGACGATGACCACCTTCCTGCCGGGCACTTTCGCCGCATCCCTGACCGTGAGCAGGAGGGCATTGTAGAGGGCCGCCTCGTCGCCGGCGACGGCGCGGCGCAGGCCCTGAAGCACGTCGCCTCGCTCCCTGGAGAGCGGGGCGGCGCGGTTCAGGTTGCGGGAGAAGGTGTAGACCGCGACCGAATCGGCGCGGTCCAAACCCCGGACGAAATCGGCGATCGCGTCCGACGCGTACACGAAGCCCCGGTACATGTAGTTGCTGGTGTCGAACAGCACGAAGACGTTGGTGCCGACGAAGCTGTCCGTCGAGATTCCGCCGCGTTCAGCGTCGGCGGCCGAGGCCTGAATCGGGCGCGACGAACCGTCTTCGAGGATCTGAAGCGGAGGCCGGTTGCCCTCGGTAAAAGTGGATATCTTCTGCGGGATCCCATCTTCCAGGACCCGGAAGTCCACGGGCTTGAGCCCGTTGATATACCGCCCCCTTGAATCGGTGACGGTGAACGACAGCACCACCATGTCCACCTTCACGGTGAAGGTCGGCTGCTGAGCGATCAGCGCCGGCCGGACGAGCTGGACAATTCCCCCGCCGGCGGCCGCCAAGACGTGTCTTCTTGTGAGTATCGGCATGATGTCTCCCTGCGGCTAATTCAATGAGGCCTTCTCCTCAAGCGCCTGGATCTTCCGTGTTTCGGTGCGGACACTGTCCGCGACGACACGCATGGAGCGAAGCAGCGCGGGCCAGTCCTCGAGATGCGTCGCGAAGATCTGTTCCACGGTCTTCTGTGTCCATTGAGGGATCAGCACGTTGAGCTGTGTCGGGCGCACGCCCAGCTCATCACTCAGCGCGGCGAAGAAGAGATTGTTCGATTCCCAGCTCTCGGCGAGGATTCGCGAGGAGTAACCCATCAGAGTGGGGAAGGTCCGCAGATTCATGATCTGGGGACGGAGGGAGTTGGCCAGAGTCGGCTTCGGAGTTCCGAATGCGGCCGAGATTGCCTTGTCGGAGTTGCGTTCAGGATCCGCCACGGCAAGCGTGGCGATCTGTTCGGTCAATCCGCCCGGCAATTCGAGTTTGGATTCGCGCGCGAACGCGCCTAGCAGGTAGAGTTCGGCGGGGGTGATGGCCTCCACCGCGTCCGTCAAGTCGCCCGACGAGATCAATGACTCCATTTTGCGAACTCGCGCGGGAGGAGCGTAACGGTCCAGCATGTCGATGAGCTGTTTACGCACGTCGCCGGAAAAGACGGCTTCGGCGGTCATCGCCTCGCCCAGCCTCATGTGCAGGTTGACCCAGTGGGTCTGGCCCGGAGTGACCGTCCACCAGCGAGGCAGCTTCGCGCTGACGAGCATTTGGGGCACAAGGTCGCCCCAGATCAGTGCCTGCTCGCGGGTGGGGATTAGGAAGTTCTGCTCGGCCTCGGCCAGCGCATACGGCAACGTGGCGAGCGAACCCACCAGCCGGCCGCCGGCCGATGAGGGCCAGCCCGTGCCGAGGACCTCCGTGGCCTTCCAGGTCTGCGCGGCGCCCTGGATGCCGATGAAGTCGTGGCTGCGCGCGAAGAGCGAGTTCGTGTAGAGAAGCTGCGCGCCGGGGGGCGCGTAGTGGATGTACAACATCCCGACAAGGGTGTCGCGCAGCAGCGGGGTCAGCAGGCCCCGCGCCTCTCTCAGCCTGTCCGGGTTCCCCGCGGCCCGGTCGATCACTGAGCGGAAGTTCAGTTTCCGCTGAGCATCCAGGTGGCGTTCCGTCCAGTAGCCGAAGGAGAACGAGTTCTTCTCCTGCGAACTCATGGACGCTTTGGGCAGGTTCAGGTCCGATACGCGGGAGGCCAGGCGATTGAGCAGCGCCGTGTTCAGCTTCTCGCCGCGCGACAGGGATTCCAGGTGCTCGGCAAGGTCGAACATCACCTTCAAAGAGACCAGCCGCTGCGCTTCGAAGCCGCGCATCATGTCACCGCGAAGCGCCGTGATGGCTTGTTCGTCCGGGGTGCCCGCCGCACCGGAGAGCAGGTCGAACATGCGGTCCTGCGCGTTGACGTCCGCCGGGGCCCCCGTGGCCTTCAGCAATGTGGAAACCCCGGCTCGTCCGGAATCAAACAGCGTCTGCATGTCGCGAGACGTCGAGAAGGGCGTGAGGAGCGCATTCAGCACCTCATCCGCTTGCGAATCCGGGATCAGGGAGTGGCGGCAGAACACCTGCCAGAGCCCGGCGAGCGACTGCATCATGCCCGCGGCGTCGGCGCGGGTGACGCTGTCGCGAATATCGGAGATGGAGCCGGCGGTGTCGATGAAGCGGAGGATGGTTTCATCGCGCAGGCTGCCGACCTCGCCGAACAGCGCGTATTGCGATCCGTAGGAGCGGAATTCCCGCGCCAACCGATCGGCCGTGGCCGGTTGTAACGGAGTGGCGCGATGCTTGTCGATGTCGCTGAGCGACAGGAAGATCTTGAGCGGCTCGTTCTCGACGGCCTTCCTCGAGAGCGCGAAGAGCGCCTCGATGACGTCGTCGGGATCTTTCCAGCCGTTCGCGGCTCTGGTCAGCTTCCCGTCGTACTTGCCCTGCGGATGCTTGATGAACAACTGCTTCCACATCTCCAACCCGCCGGGCACGTGCGGCTTGCCGTCGGGCAGCACGCGGAGGCGCGTCGTCAGTAGCATCAGATCGGTGTTCGCGCGGAAGACGGGCCGCGCGGGTCCGGGGCTGGTGATCTTGCCGCGGAGCGCGTTGTAGAAGCGCTTCAGGCGCTCGGGCTCCGTCAGGTACGTCAGCGTCGGGCCTTCGATTCTCGACAGGGCATCGAAGTAGCTTGCCATCCAGCCGTCGTCCTTAGTGACGAGTTTTTCAACAAAATTGACGCCCTCATCGGGCGAAGCGCCGACCAATTCGGTCCAGGCCTTCGCCGCGGCGGCCCCACCTGGGACGATGGCTTTGCCGTCCCTAAGGCGGAACATGCCGCCAAAGAAGTCGAATACGTGCGCGAACGCGCGTACGCGCTGCACGGGCATGGTCCTCCGTACCTCCTCGGCCGTGGCCGGATCGAGTTTCACCAGGCCGAGGTAGAGGCGGCACAGAGCCGGATCGTTCAGAAAGGCGTCGATCACTTCTCCGGCAAACTTCTCCTTAGCGGAGAGCCAGTACTCGGGGGAGTACAGCACCGGCACCCGGGTGGGCGACCAGTCGAGAGAGAAGGGCCGGTTGGTGCGGAGCGCTTCCTCCAGTTCGGCCAGCGGGAAGCCCGAGTCCATTGTGAGGAATGCTCGCGATGCGTTCACCGTTTCCAGCACCACATCGCTTCCGCACCCGCCGCGCATGCGGAAGCCGAGGATCTTCAGCAGTTCGCCGGTCACGGCCGAATCGCAGTTCTGGATCTCGATCTTCCTCGAGTCGCCGCTGAGTCTTTCGATCTCGCGTGCCTGCGAGACGTAGCGCAGGACCAGTTTGAGGTACTCGGTCGGCTCCAGAGATTCGCCGCCGCTGATGGCCTGGTAGCCGTTGGTGACGATGTTCCTGGTGAGCGCTGTCATCACATCGTCGGAATTCAGATCCGGCGCCAGCGCCGCCATGCGGGCGAAGCCGGAGATCGGACCGGGGATGAGAATGCTCCCCATCGGCAGGCCGCCGCGCGGGCCAGAGGCCGAAGGCAATCTCGGCGGATCCGGCAACTGGCTCAAGCGGCGCGTGGCGGAGTTCCGGTCGCCGGTGAGCAGATCGAGCACAGCCGCGCGGCGGAGGACGTCGCGCCGCAGTCCGGGTTCCAACCCGGGCAATGCGAGCAGCGCTTCATACGCCGCGAGAGCGCCCGGATCGCGTCTTGTATCGAGAAACCTGGCGCGAAGAAGAAGTGTGCCCGGATCTCGAGGATTTTCGCGAACTGCGCGATCCAAGAGCTGCCGGGCATCGCGCAACTCACCGCGCGATTCCATCTGGCGCACCTGCGATGCCAGTTCAGTGTTCCACCCAGCCAGGGGAGCGATCACTGCGGCAGCCCCTAATAGCAATTGAGCCAAGCTCCTTGCGGATCTCAACATCGCCTGCCTCCCTTACCGTCCCAGCCAGAATTCCAGTGTGGTGAATAGTTGTACCACAGCTTAACCCCGATTGCGCGCCCGGAGTGACACCCTCTTCAGATGTGGTCCCATGGAATTGGATCTGGTTCTCGCGGCGTCGTATGCTGGGTTTCGGAGGTCTCACACCGAATTGAAACGATTAATCCCCCTGATCCTTGTGCTCGCCTGCGCCCCGTTGGCCGCGGCGGAAACCACGATTGCCGTGGTGGGGCTGGTACATTCGCATGTTTGGGGTCACCTGAACAAGATGGTTTCCGGGCAGCCCGCCAAGCTGGTAGGCGTGGCGGAGACCGTGCCCGAGCTGGTCGCCGAAGCCAAGAAGCGCGGCGTGGCCGAGAACCTGATTCAGGCCGACTGGAAGAAGATGATCGACGAAAAGAAGCCCACCATCGTCTGGGCCTTCGTCGAGAATAACCGGCACCTCGAGATCGTTCAGTACTGCGCGCCGCGCAAGGTGCACGTGATGTTTGAGAAGCCGCTGGCGTCCACCTACAAAGACGCTCTGGCGATCCGCGACCTGGCGAAAAAGCATGGCATCCAGGTGATGGCCAACTACCAGATGGCGTGGTGGCCCAGCAACTACGTGGCGAAGAAGCTGGCGGATGCCGGCGAGATTGGCGAAGTCTGGCGCGTCCGCGGCATGGTAGGCCATGGTGGCCCCGGCGGCCCGACGGGTCTGAACAAGTGGTTCTTCGAATGGCTGACCGATCCGGTGAAGAACGGCGCCGGCGCACTGGTCGACTTTGGCTGCTACAACGCCCTGTGGGCGTCATGGTATCTGGGCCGGCCGGAGAGCGTGTACGCGCACACAAATCAGCTCAGGCCGTCCGAGTTCCCGAAGGTGGAAGACAACTCGACGATGATTCTCAGCTACAAGAAGGGCGTTGCGATTCTGGAAGGTAGTTGGGACCTGCCGCGCAGCTTCCAGGAAGTGGAGCTCTTCAGCCGCCAGGGCAGCATCTACATGAACAGCAACAAAGTGGAGGTCCGCAAGGGCCGCCGCGCCGAAGTGACCGAAGCGAAGATCGATCCGCTGCCCGCGGGCGAGAACGAGCCGATTGCCGCGATGATCCGCCAGATCGAGACCGGCAAGCCGGTGTCTCCGTTGACCTCGCTCGAATTGAACCTCGCCGTGAACGAGATCATCGACGCGGCCAAAGAATCGCTCAAGACCGGCCGCGCGGTGAAGCTGAAGTAGAACCGGCCGTTGCCGCCCTGGATTGCCGGAGGATGGCGAATCCGGCGACGATCAGGGCGGCGGCGATCCACTGAGTCCAGGTCAGGCCCGCCAGCGGCGGAGCTTGGTCGTGTTCCCTGAACCATTCCGTGAAGATTCTCACTGCGGAATAGAGAACCAGGTACAGGCCGAGAATCCGTCCGGCGGGCTTTTCCGTTTGGCTGTGCCGCCAAAGGAAGATGGCAACCAGCGCCGTCAGAGCCGCCTCGTAGATCTGCGTGGGGTGAAGGGGAATATTTAACGGGACGCCGGTGATGACGTGGGCATCGGGATTGGTGAACGTCACCGCCCACGGCCGGTCGCAGCGGTCGCCCCAACAACAGCCCGCCGCGAAGCAGCCCAGCCTCCCCACCGCGTGTCCCGCCGCCACGCCAGGCGCCAGAACGTCGGCAGTTTTCAGCCACGGCAGGCCCTGTTTGCGGATGTAAAGCCAGGCAAACCCGAAGGCGGCAAGAAAGCCGCCGTGGTAGACGCCGGCCGAGAGCAGGGTATCGAGCGAGAAGAGGTCCCCGGGAGAGCTCAGATAGTAGTTGATGTTCAGCAGGAACATCATGAGCTTCGCCCCGGCCAGGCCCACCAGGGCGCAATAGATGGCCAGGTTTCCCACCAGTTCGACGTTCAGCGCCCGGCGTGCCGCCAGCTTTTGGGCTACCCACAGGCCGAGAAGGAATCCGCCCGCGACGAACAGGCCGTAAGTGGGCAGGTAAAACGAATCGAAGGAAATCAGCTTGGGAAACATGTCGGATCAGGGCTTCCTGGCGAAGACGAACAGCACGTCGTCCTCGGCCACGGCTTCGATCGCGGTGAAGCCGCATTTCTTGAAGAGCTTTTCGCAGTCACGCGCTGTCGGGACCTGGTATCCCTCCAGTTGCCTGGCCGAGTCACAGGCGCCGCCGAAAGTGGCGGCAAGACGCCCACCCGGCACAAGCAGATCGAAGACGCGCCGTGCGGCATCCTTCAACGGCTGAATCCAATGCAGCGTGGCGTGCGCGTAGACGCCGTCGAATCTGAGATCCGGCGCGTAATTGAGCAGGTCGGCCTCCACGAATGAGACGGAGGGGTGAGCCATTCGGGCCTGCTCCAGGAGAACGCCCAGCACGTCGATCCCTGTCACGCTCGCACCAGATTGCGCCATTAACGCTGTTACATCGCCGATGCCGCAGCCCACATCGAGAATCTGCTCGCCAGGCCGGGGATCGAGAATCGCGATCAACTGTTCGGCGCTTCTCAAACTACAGATGGTACAGCATCAGGTACACGACAACTCCCGTGACGCTGACGTACAGCCAGATGGGCAGCGTGTACCGTGCCAGCTTCCGATGCCGGTCAAACTGGTTCTTCCAGGCACGCCACAGCGTGACCAGGATCATCGGGGCCACGACGGCGGCGAGGAAGGTGTGGGTGAGCAGGATCGTGAAGTAGACGACGCGGATCGTGCCCTGGCCCTGGAACTTCACCGAGCCGACATTGTAGTGGTAGACGAGATAGCTGACGAGGAACAGCGTCGACACCGCGAACGCCGCCAGCATGGTGCGCTTGTGGGCCTCGATCTGGCGCCGCCGGATCAGCAGATAGCCGCGGATCAAGAGGATTGCCGAGATCGTGTTCAGGCACGCGTTCAGCGTGGGTAGCTGGCGCAGGTCCATCTACAGCAGTTCCTTCCTCACCTTGGCGATGTCCTCCACCAGTTGATCGAGCGCATTGGTGTCCGTGGTCTCGTAGAAGCCGCGGATGCGCCCCTTGCGATCGACGAGGGCAAACCGGGAGGAGTGCTCCAGGGCGCCGCCGACTTCGCTCAGGTGAAAGGTGTCGTAGCTGAGCACGCGCAGGTCCTCGGGCTTCCCGGTGAGGAAATACCAGCGGTCCGGGTCGGCCTTATACCGTTTGGCGTAGGCGGCCAGCACCTCAGGGCTATCGTTCTTGGGGTCGATGGTGAAGCTGACCAGGCGCACGTCGTCGAGGTCCTTGGTCGCTTCCTGTATCTTCCTCATCTGGACCGACATTCGGGGGCACGGGCCGTTGCAGGAGGTAAAGAAGAAATCGGCCACCCAGACCTGCCCGGCTAGCGATTCACTCCCGAACCGGTTGCCGTCCATCGACGTGAGTGCGAACGCCGGGACTGTTCCGAAGTCGGGCAGTCCGGAAGTCAACACGTTGCAGCCCGCAAGGCCAACGGCGAGCACGGCAACGAGGATCTTCCGTCGATTCAAACCTGAACTCCCTGGGGGCGGCGCTCCACCGCATAAACGGCGAGCGTCAAGAAGAAGATAGCGCAACAGGCAGTGACCAGGAGGCCCGCCAAAAGCGACGGTCCCGTCCAGTTTGCCGCTGGGAGGACGCTGCGCTGGATCACCGCCATGAAGTACGTCAGCGGGTTCCAGAACATGACGAAACGAACCCACGCATGGGCCGTGACGGAGGTGAACAGGGCGCCCGAAACCATCCAGAGAGGCATCAGGACGATGTTCATAACCGCATGAAAACCTTGGGACGTCCGGCTTCTCCAGGCCATCCAGAGGCCCAGTGACGTGAAGGCCAGGCCGGTGAGGAACAGCCCGGCAAGCACTTCCGGCAGCCGCGAAGGTTCGAGCGAACCACCGGCGAAGGGCAGGCAAAGACAGAACAGCAGGCCCTGAACTGTGGCCATGGTTGCGCCGCCGAGAACCTTGCCGACGACGATGGAACAGCGGGGCGCCGGCGACGTTAGCATCGAGAGTAGGAAGCCCTCTTTCCTGTCGTCGATCACGGACATGGTCGAGAAGACGGCCGTGAACATGATGCTGAGCAGGAGCGATCCGCCGAAGAACTGCGCAAGGTCGCCGAAGCCGGAGCCGATCACAAGCCAGAAGATCAGCGGCGAGCCGACGAAGCCGAAGACACGGCTGCGCTCGCGCCAGAAGTGGATCAGCTCGCGGCGCCAGACGGCGGAACAGGCCAGCCAGAAGAGCCTAAGCATCCGGTCCTCCGTTCAGGAGAGTGCCGGAGAGCTTCAGGAATGCGTCTTCCAGCGTCGGTTTACGGAGCGAAGCCGAGCGGATCATTCCCGGCAAAGCCTCGACGGCCTCCGCGATGAACTGGTGGCCACGGCTGACCTCGACGTGGACTTCGCCATTCACCTCCGCGGCCGTGACGCCAAAGGTCTGCCCGAGCGCACCCGGCAGACCCGGCTGGGCCGGCTCGAAGATCACGACATCGCCGCCGACTGCGCGCTTGATCTCCTCCGGGCTGCCCTCAGCGATGGCACGGCCCCGGTTCATCAGCAACAGGCGCGTGGCGTTCTCGGCCTCATCCATCAAGTGCGTAGTGAAGAGAATCGTGACGCCGCGGCTGGCCCGCAACTCGTGCAGGGCTTCCCACATCTCGCGCCGGGCGGCGGGATCGAGTCCCGAGGAGGCTTCGTCCATCAGCAGCACCGACGGGCGATGCATGAGCGCGCGGGCGATCTCGACACGGCGTTTCTGGCCGCCCGAGAGCCGTCCCGCCACGTCGTCGCGCCGGGATTCCATACGAACGAACTCGAGGGCTTCGTCGACGGCGCGTCGAAGAGTTCGACCGGAGATGCCGTAGAGTTGCGCGTGAATCGCCAGGTTTTCCGCGACGGTCAGGCGCGCATCGAGAGTGGAGCTCTGGAAAACGACGCCGAGGATGCGGCGGACTTCGATGCCCTTTCCGCTGACTGGAACACCGTCGATCGTCGCATCGCCGGCGGCGGGCCGTTGCAGCGTGGCGAGGATGCGGAAGAGCGTCGATTTGCCGCAGCCGTTGGGGCCGAGGATGCCATAAGCGGCGGATTTCTCGACGACAAACGTGAGGCCGTCGAGCGCAACCCGCTCGCCGTAGCGGTGGGAGAGATTCTGAACGGAGATGATCACAGGCCGAGCGAGCGACTATCCAGGATCAAGGCCAAATACAGCAGCGGCAGGTACACAACCGAGGCCTTCAGCACGCCTCGGGCGTTCAGCAGGCTTCGGTCGCGCGAAACCTGAACCGCCGACTTCAGAAAGTAAGCGCCCAGCGCGAGCGCAGCGGCAAGGTACCAGTGGCCGGTCATCGAAACGAAGCTCGGAAGGAGGCTGACCGGCAGCAGGATCGCCGCGAAGGCGAAGATGTGGCGGGCCGTGGAAACGCCGTCGGGTTCAACGACGGGCAGCATGCGGATGCCGGCCCGGGAGTAGTCCTCGCGGTACATCCAGGCGATGGCGTAGAAGTGCGGGAACTGCCAGAGGAAGACGATGCCGAAGAGGATCCAGGCTTCGAGAGTCAGTTCGCCGCGGGCGGCGGCGAAGCCGATGAGCGGGGGCATAGCGCCCGGGAAGGCGCCGACCGTGGTCGACAGCCAGCTCTTCTGCTTCATCGGCGTGTAGAGGCAAAGGTAGCTGGCCACGGTCGCGAAACCGATCCAGGCAGAAAGCGTGTTGACGCCGATTGCCAGCTCAATAGAGCCGAGAACGATCAGAAGCAGCCCGAAGAGCAGCGAATTGATCGCGGAAACCTGTCCGGAAGGGATGGGGCGGTGGGCGGTGCGGTGCATTTTGGCGTCCGCGTCGCGCTCGTACCACTGGTTGAGCGTCGCGGTGCCCGACGCCAGCAGGCCGGTGCCCATGAGCGTGTGGAGCAGCAACCACCAGTTCAGCGGTCCGCTGTGGCCGAAGTAGTACCCGATTCCGGTACTCATCAGAATCAGCCAGGTAATCCGAGGCTTTGTCAGCGCGATATACGGACCCATCAAGACTGCCCCCCATGGGAAGCGGCGTGACGGCCTGCTTCCGTGTCAGCTTTCACAACATCCCTCAAGATCCACGCCGACAGCGCCACTGTGCTGCCTAGCACCAGGGAACCGGTCCCGACGTGGGCGTGAATCGCCCCGTTCATCCAGCCCTGAACCGTAGCGCCTTCCTCGAGGCCCAGCCGTCCGACGAAGGCCAGCACGCCGAGGAGTACCTGGGCGATTGTCGCGCACAGCAGCACGATCGACCATCTCCGGAGGGACTGGTGGGCTCGTTCGTTGGTGAGGACAAAGGCTCCAACTGCCAAAACGAGGATTGCGGTCACAAAGGCCCAAGTGGCATGCGGGACAAGGCCCAGCACCTTCTGCCTGTAGGCAGCGCCCAGGGCTACCTGAATCAGCACGACGCCGGGGGCGGACAAAGCCAAGCTGCGGAGCGACGGCCAGCCGCCATCTTCAACGATTTCAGTAGGTTGCAGCCATTTCGACGACGTGCGGACGCAGAAGAGAATGGTGCCGGCAAAAAGAACATGCAGCGCGACCGCGCGGATAATGCCGACGCTTGCGGCAACGCCGCTCTCCGGAGTGGATGCTGTAGCGCCCGCGGCGACCAGCAGAAATGTGGCAACAGCCAGCGCGACCGCAATTCGATGCAGCCAAAGGCCCTTCATTGACACCTATTCGATGATTTCCCAGTATGGGCGCGATGCAGCGCCCTTGCGAAATATTCTATCCTGACCAGAAATTTTTCGCACATGCCGGAGGCGGGAATTGTGTTCTCGTGGTCGGGTACGGCATACAATCGGGGGCATGTCCGAAGGGCTAAATCGCAGAAGTCTGCTCCGTTCCTCCGTCGCAGCGCCAGCGTTTTTCGCGTCCCAGGGCGGCTCCAGGCCGAACATCGTGTACCTTCACTCGCACGACACGGGCCGACATATTCAGCCGTATGGCCACCCGGTGCCTACGCCCAATCTGCAGAAGTTCGCCGAAGAAGCCGTGGTCTTTCGTCATGCCTTCGATGCCGCTCCAACGTGTTCGCCCTCACGAGCGGCGCTGCTCACGGGGATGGCACCGCACAGTTGCGGGATGTTCGGGTTGGCTCATCGCGGCTTCAAATTGAACGATCCCAGCCAGCACCTGGCGAGTTTCCTAGGCGCCGGGGGGTACCAGACGGTGCTCAGCGGCGTACAGCACGAAGCCACGGCACAGTCCGTGCCATCGCTGGGCTACGACCGAGTCCTCGAAACGAAGGGCAATCGCGGTGCGGCGGTTTCGGCGGCCGCTGCCGGCTTTCTGAAGTCGCAACCCAACCGGCCGTTCTTCCTTTCGTGTGGATTCTTCGAAACCCATCGCGAGTTTCCGGCGCCAGGGCCGAAAGAAGACCCTCGATTTACCATGCCTCCGAGCACTTTGCCCGACACGGAGCGGACCCGCAGGGATATGGCGGCATTCAAGGCGTCGGCGCGGGTACTCGACGAATCAATGGGTGCTGTCCTCGACGCTTTGGCCGCCAGCGGCCAGGCGGACAACACGCTGGTAATTGTCACTACCGACCACGGAATCGCGTTTCCCCGGATGAAGTGCAACCTGAACCAGCACGGGATGGGCGTGATGCTGATGATGCGCGGGCCCGGCGGATTCAGCGGCGGACGCGTCTCCGACTCGCTGATCTCCCAGATCGACCTGTTCCCGACGATCTGCGACGTGGCGGGCTTTCGGAAACCGGACCGGCTGCAAGGCCGGTCCATGCTCCCGTTGATGCGCGGCGAGAGGCGGGAGATCCGCGAGGAACTGTTCGGCGAAGTGAGCTATCACGCCGCCTATGAGCCGGCACGGGCGGTGCGGACGCGCCGCTGGAACTACGTCCGGCGCTGGGGCGGGCGGACCTCGCCGGTCCTGCCGAATTGCGACGACGGCCCTAGCAAGGACGAATGGCTCGAGCACGGCTGGAAGACACAGACTCTCGAATCCGAAGCGCTGTACGATCTGACTTTCGATCCCGCCGAATCGCGCAACCTGGCGGCATCGCCCGAACATTCGCGGATCAAGAGCGAGATGGCGGCGCGGCTGGAGAGATGGATGAAAGAGACGCAAGATCCGCTGCTGACAGGCCGCGTTCCCGCACCGTCGGGCGCGAAGGTGAACGATCCTGACGGAGTCTCGCCGCGGGAGCCGGTGCTGACCCTGCCCTGATCTATCAGGCGGCGTGCCATCCCAGAATGGATGCCTAGTCCTTGTGATTTCGCAAATTTGCGAATAAGCTGAGATAGGATGCCAAGGACGGTGGTCATCCTTTACCGCGAGGAAGATGGCTCATGCCCATTCCTGGAGTGGCTTGACGATCAATCCGTCAAAGCTCAGGCCAAGTGCCTCCTTCGAGTTGAACGGTTGCGCGAACTGGGGCACGAACTGCGGCGGCCGGAAGCCGACCTGCTGCGCGATGGAATCTACGAACTGCGCGCAAGCGTCCAGGGCATCCACTACAGAATCCTCTATTTCTTCCACGGTGCGGTCGCGGCGATTGTTTCCCACGGCATCGTGAAAGAAGATGCGGTTCCACCGAAAGAGATCGAACGCGCGATTCAGCGGAAGAAACGATTTGAAGCGAATCCGGCGAAGCATAGCCAAACAGGGGAGGGTTCGGAATGACCAAGAAATCGAAAATCACTACCGATGCGGTTGAGATCATCCAGCGACGTTACTTCGCGGGCAAACCCGAGCGGCTGCATGTTCTGGAAGAAGCACGAGCCAACGACGAAATCGCCCGGCGGATCTTGGAACTGCGGACCAAAGCAGGCCTGACACAAGCCCAGCTCGGCAAGCTGGTAGGGACGACCGCGTCAGTTATCTGTCGTCTGGAGGACGCGGACTACGAAGGTCACTCTCTGGCGATGCTTCGTCGCATTGCAGCGGCACTGAACAAGCGCGTTGAAATCCGCTTCGTTCCAATCCGGCGTTCTGCGTAGGGACCGAAGACCGCGCGGGGGTGAGGCGGCGCTGGAACTGGTCCTCCAGGCTCCTGAGGAATTCGACCGCCCATGATCCGGACGGAAGGGCGAAATGTCTCGCCTGTCACCGGGGGAGTCTGAGACCCACGAGATGCCGGGAACCTAACAGTATTAGACCGTCCTGCCGCCGCGAAGTTAATCTCAGGGCCGGTATGGCATGAGAACTTCAAGCCGCACCGAGCCGCACCGGCATCGGTTGAGGGGCCGGGCAGGATACCTCCCCATACGTCCACCGCAGCGGCGGATCAGGGTTCCGAAAGTGGATATAGAACGCGAAGCGAAGTGGAGCTTGTCCTGTCGCGCAATTGAAACTTCTGGCCAGGAGAACCTCGCCATCGCTTGACAGTAAGCTTTCGTCCCATGGCACTTGCGGCGAGCCATGTGGATAGTTCGGGTTTGGCTGCGAAAATCGGACAGGCTGAACCTCTCGTCGGTGTCTGAGGCGACACTTCGGCAATTGGCCCGCGAAGATCTCTGGCGTTACGTCCAGCCGGTATACGCCGAGGACCATCAGCGTCGGGGACATCAATCGACATAATGCAACAACAGTCGTGGCGAACGAAATAAGCCGCGATCGAGAACCAGCCCCAAGACGAGTGGGTCAAGCGGCGTGCCAGCCGCTTTCCATCAGGGCGTCCATCGCGGCAAGCACCGTATTGGAGTGCAGTTCCACGGTGTCATCCAGGCGCCTCGCGTAGCCGCCGGCCAGCGTGACGCAGACGGGGATGCGGCGCCGGAAGGACTCCTCGAAGACCAGGCGGTCGCGCTCAATCAAGCCCTCCTTCGTGAGCGCCAGGCCGCCGAGTTGATCGTCGAAGTACGGGTCGGAGCCGGCGATGTAGAAGACCATCTCCGGTGCGAATCCCGGTACTGCCGCGACGAGCGCATCGCGCAGCTTTTCCAGATACTCGCGGTCACGGGTGCCGTCCGGCAGGTGAATGTCCAGCGTGGACGGCGGCTTTTCCGAAGGGTAGTTGTTGAACTGGTGGATGGAGAGCGTGAAGACCGCCGGGTCGCCCGTGAAGATCGAAGCAGTGCCGTTGCCGTGGTGCACGTCGCAGTCGACAACAAGAGCCTTGGTGATGGAGCCTTCGAGTTGAAGCACACGAATGGCGATGGCGACGTCGTGCACGGCGCAGAAGCCTTCGCCGTGGCCGGCAAAGGCATGGTGGAAACCGCCGCCGATATTAAAAGCGACGTGTTGCGCCAAGGCGCGGCGCGCGGCCAGGACGGTGCCGCCGGCGGCGAGCATATAGGCGTCCACCATGTGGCGCGAGTACGGAGCCTCGAGCTTGACGATGTCGTGATACGTCAGCGTTCCGGTCTGGAGCTTTCTGACCCAATCCTCGGTGTGAACGAGCCGGAGCTGCTCGTGCGTGGCGGGCGCCGGGCTGATGAAGTCCTCGGGGCCGGCGACGAAGGTGTCGAGCAGCCGGTGCCGGATCAGCTTGTACTTCTGGGTCGGGAAGACGTGCCGGCCGAAGTTCAGGTCGTATCCGTCGTGGTAAATGAGCGGAAAAGGGAGCACTGCTATTCCGAGACGCCCGCTTGCAGGGCGGTGACAATTGCCACCCGGTAGATATCTTCCGACAGGCAGCCGCGCGGCAGGTCGTTCGCGGGTTTGGCCAGCCCCTGGAAGAACGGTCCTGTGTTGACCGCTCCGCCGAGCCGTTCCACCAGCTTCACGCCGATATTGGCTGAGCCGACGTCGGGAAAGATCAGGGTATTGGCCCTACCGGCCACAGTAGAGCCCGGAGCCTTGCTCCGGCCGACGGCCTCCACCACCGCCGCGTCCAATTGCAGCTCGCCGTCGATGTGCAGTTCCGGCTTGCGCGCTTCGACGATGCGGCGCGCTTCACGGACCTTTTCGACCCACGGATGAACGGCGCTGCCTTTCGTCGAAAACGAGAGCAGGGCTACGGCTGGTTCGGCGCCAATCACGTTTCTCGTCGTCTCCGCGGTGGCGATGGCGATGTCGGCGAGCTGCGCGGCGCTTGGATCGACGATCAATGCCGGATCGGCCATGGCAAAAACGCCATCGGCGCCGAAATTCCGGTCGTGGACGCAGGTGATCATCACGCCGGAGACGGTTTTCACACCCGGCTGGACGCCGATGGTTTGGACAGCGGCGCGAAAGGTCTCCGCTGTGGTGGTCGCCGCGCCGCCGACAAAGCCGTCCGCGTCGCCGGAGGCAACCATCAGCCCGGCAAAGACCAGAGGGTTCGTTGCGGCGCGGGCCGCCTCGGCTTCCGTCATGCCCCGCGAGCGCCGGCGCTCGTGGAGAATCCGGGTGTACTCCCGAGACCGGGCATAGGCGGCGGGCTTTACCGATTCGACTCCTGAGGCGGCGGTTTCGCCGATCAGAACGGGCTCCACCAGGCCCTCGCGTTTCAGGCGCAGGGCGGCTTCGACGATGCGGGGATCGTCACCTTCGGGGAAGACGATCCGCCGGCGCTTCGGCTGTTGGCGCAGGCGCTGGATCTGCCGGGCCAGGAACTCGCCGGCCGAGTCAGGAACTTGCATGAACTCTCCATTTTACGCCGTGCCCGGATTCCACCGGGCTTGATAATATCAGGGCAGGCCACACTCCAACCGCGGAGCGCGGCCGGACTCATCGACCGTCAACAGAAACAGGAAAAGGAAGAACAATGCGCAAAAAAGTGACCGTGGTAGGCGCAGGGAATGTCGGCGCAAATTGCGCCCTGCGGATCGCCAACAAGGAACTTGCCGACGTCGTCCTGGTGGACGTGGTCGAGGGTGTGCCGCAGGGGAAGGGCCTGGACCTCCTGGAAAGCGGCCCCGTGGAAGGCTACGACGTGATGGTGACGGGCGCGAATGACTACGAGCCCACCGCGAACTCCGATATCGTCGTCATCACGGCCGGATTTCCGCGCAAGCCGGGCATGAGCCGCGACGACTTGCTGATGGCTAACTGCGAGATCGTGAAGAATGCCACCGAGCAGGCGGTGAAGTACTCCCCGAATTCGATTCTGATTCTTGTCACCAACCCGCTGGACGCGATGTGCTGGGTGGCCCAGCAGGTTTCGAAGTTCAACCGGAACCGTGTGATCGGCATGGCCGGCGTGCTGGATACGGCCCGCTACCGGACGTTTATCGCGATGGAACTCGGCGTTTCGGTGGAGAGCATCACGGCACTGGTCCTTGGCGGCCACGGCGACACCATGGTGCCGATTGTCCGCCTGACCACCATCGGCGGCATCCCGATCACCGAACTGCTGCCGAAGGACCGCATCGACGCCCTGGTGCAGCGCACTCGCGACGGCGGTGCGGAGATCGTGAAGTACCTGAAGACCGGTTCGGCGTACTACGCTCCGTCGGCCGCGGCGGTGGAGATGGTGGAGTCCATCCTGAAGGACAAGAAGAAAGTGCTGCCCTGCGCCGCGCAGTTGGACGGCGAGTACGGACACAAGGGCCTGTTCGTCGGCGTCCCGGTGAAGCTCGGGGCCAACGGCATCGAGAAGGTCTACGAACTGGCGCTCGAGGCAGGCGAGAAGGCCGCGCTCGACAAGAGCGCAGCCGCCGTTCAGGAACTCGTCGACGTCCTGAAGCAGAAGGCGAATTTCTAAGCGAGCAGCAGGATCACCGCATCAAACCAGGGGCCGCATGATGGGCGCATCCCGCCGCCGTGCGGCCCCTTTGTTTTGGCTACAATACGAGATCCACCGATTCCCATCGATTCGTCTATGAGTGCCAGCACAACCACCCGCGATCCCTCTGCCGTGCGGGAACCTTCAATCAGCCGCCGACACACAAAATACAGGCTGCGGGTTTCGCCGTCCGGCATCCACCGGTACGGCGTTTTCGCCGAGGAGTTCATCCCCAAAGGCAAGAAGGTGATTGAGTACACGGGCGAGAAGATCAGCCGCCGGGAAACGGCGCGCCGGTCTGAAGGCCCGCTGAATTACCTCTTCACGCTGGACAACTACTGGACTGTCGATGGCGCGGTGGGCGGCAGCGGCGCCGAGTATGTGAACCACAGTTGCGACCCCAACTGTTATGCATGGATCTTCCGCGGCCACATTCTTTACATGGCCGCGCGCGACATTCATGCGGGAGAAGAGCTGACCATCGACTACCGCTTCGACGCGGATGTCCCACCGGTTCGCTGCGCCTGCGCCACCTCCTCTTGCCGGGGGACGATCAACCTCAAGAAAGAACGCAGACCCCGCAAGGTTGCAGCGCGCAAGGCGTCAAAACGAACTGGCGTCAAGCAGCGCCGGAAAAGTCAGGGAAAGAAGCAGCCGGCCGCCAGGTAAGCCGCCCTTCCTGCTCGAGACGCAACAGACGGTTGTACTTGGACAGCCGCTCAGATCGCGTGATGGAGCCGACCTTGATCTGCCCCGCGCCAGACGCCACCGCGAGGTCCGCCAGGAAGCTGTCCTCGGTTTCGCCGCTGCGGGCGGAAACCACCGCGAAGAAGCCCGCGCCGGCCGCGAGATCGAGAACTTCAAACGTCTCCGTGAGTGTCCCGATCTGGTTCATCTTCACCAACACGGCGTTGGCGGCTCGTGATTCGATGCCGCGGCGCAGGCGAGCGGGATTGGTGGTGAAGAAGTCATCGCCGATGATCTGCATCATGTTCCCCAGACGGGCGGTCATGTGCCGCCAGCCCGGCCAGTCATCCTGATCGAGGCCGTCTTCGATGGAGCGCACGGGGTATCGTGCGGCCCATTCCTGGTACATGTCGACCAGTTCGACTGATTCGAAGATGCGATTCTCGCTCTGGAGATGGTAGCGGCCGTCACCATAGAAGTGCGACGTCGCCGCGTCAATTGCGATGGAAACTTGTTCGGCCGGACGGTACCCCGCCGCTTCGATGGCCGTCGTGAGGACCTCCAGGGCGTCTTCGTTGCGTTGAAGTTTTGGGCCCCAGCCGCCCTCGTCGGCGACACCGGTCAGGATGCAGCCCCGTGCTTCGAGGAGTACCCTCGCCTTTCCGTGAATCCGTACAATTGCGTGCAGTGCCTCGGCGTATGTGGGGAACCCGTGTGCGATGGCGAGGAAGTCCTGGAACTCGAAATTGAAACCCGCATGCCAGCCGCCTGAGAGGATGTTCACCATCGGGACCGGCAGTCGCGCCGGGCGAGGGCGAAGGTGGAGTTCGTTCAGGCGTTCCCATAGTTGCTGTCCGCGTGCGGCGGCGACGGCTCGGGCAACGGCGCAACTGACACCGAGAATCGCGTTGGCCCCGAGGCGGGACTTTCCCGGCGTACCGTCGAGCGCGATCATTGCATGGTCGATGGCGGGCTGATCCGCGGCGTCCATGCCCCGTAACGCGCCGGCGATCTCTCCCTCGACGTTGGCGACCGCCGCCAGGACGCCCTTGCCGCCGTGCCGTGACGGGTCTCCATCGCGCAGTTCCAGTGCCTCGTGCGTGCCGGTGGATGCGCCGCTGGGGACTTGTGCCGTGGCGCGCGTGCCGTTGGCGAGCGTGACCTCCACTTCGACGGTGGGGCGGCCTCGCGAATCGAGGATCTCCAGAGCCCGCAACGATTCGATGGCCAGTTTCACGCGAGCGCCCTCCTGAACGCATCCTCGATGCTCGCGGTCGGGCTTTCGAACAGCGCGTACGCTGCTTTCCGGACCGCGTCCTTCATGGATTCGGATTCGATGTATTCCACCGGCGACTTCCCGTCGATCCTCGCGAGCAGCAGGCCGGGCAGGTGGAGGAGCGCGCCCGTTTCGAGCCAGTCGAAGCCCTCCCCGGCATGACCGAGCAGCGAATCGCGATAGGCCGCCGCAGCACTTTGATACTGCGTGCGGCTGTCTGGACGAAGAAACGCTTTCAATAACAGGTGATTGAAGAGGAATGCGGCGTCGAATGCTGGGTCGCCCCAGTGGACCACTTCGAAGTCGATCAGCATTACGGTTTCGCCGGCGACAAGGATGTTCTTGGGGCTTAAATCACCGTGAACTAGCGCGACCCGGCGGGTTCGGCAGAGATGAATGAGTTCTTCGAAGCGGTCCGAGAGGCCAGGGTGGCGAGCGGCCGTTGTCAGGTAATACGGGGCGATGCGCAGATCCTCGAACACCGCCTGATCGCCGAACTCGCCCGGCCAGACGGAGTGGCTCAGGCCGCGCCGCAGCCACTCGCCGTGCATGGCGCCGCTCGCTTCGGCCACGGCCGATGACACATCGCCCCGCAGAAGCCGTGACTTCCAGGTTTCGCAGTCCGGCGGCGCGGCTTCCATCACGAGGATGTGGTTCGTCTTGTCTTCCAGGACGACTTGCGGCACTGCGCCCGCCGGCAGGACGGCGCCGAGCGCCCGCATGGCAGCGCACTCGCGGTGGAGCCGCTCCCTGGTGCAGAGCCACTCTTCCTTGACGCGCAGCTTTTCAAGGGCCTGCTTGGCCACGTAGCGCACCCCAACCGCTTCGATCAGGTACACCAGGTTTGAAACGCCTCCGCCGAGCGGAGTGAATTTCACCCCTTCGGGGCTCAGGTTCAGTGCCGCGGTGAGCGCGTTCTGGGCCTGCTGCGTGTCTAGCTCAAGCAAGCCGGGATTATAGCATCGGCGTCCGGCGCGGCCTCCTCCGCCTACCCGCGGAGCTTCGAAAGCAGCGACCGCAGCACCGACGGCCGCAGATGCGGCGTGGCGGGGCGCTCACCCAGGACTTCACCGGCCAGCCCGCGAATGGCGGCCCCGGCTGAACTTGACGCTGCCAGAGGCCGGCCCTCCATCACGGCGCGGCGGGCCGCCTCGGAGTCCTCGGGGATTGTGCAGACATCCTCCAGGTGGAGCGCCGTCTTGATGACGTCGACACTGACGCCGGAACCCTTCCGCAGGCGGTTCACGACCACTCTCACCTTCGAGCGTTCCAGCCGGAGTTGATCGAACTGATGGAGCGCGCGTTGCGCGGCCTGAAGACCCGCGAGTTCATTCGTCGTTACCAGAAAGATCCGGTCACTCTTACAGAGAATGGAGGCGGTAGCGTCGCGCGGCGGCCCGCCCGCGTCGACAACGATGACGTCGTACATCGCTCGGGCAAAGGTCATCAGCGCGTCGATGCCGCGGAGATACCCGCTGTCGTTCTCGGGGTCCTCCGGAGCGAGAAGCAGGTCAATGCCATGCGTGTGGCAGATCAGACCGCGCCACACGTCCTCATCCATGCCTTGAACCCGGGCCAGCGCGTCCAGCAGGGAATAGGAAGAGTTTGCCTTAAACTGGAACGCCACCATGCCGGCCAAGCCATCCAGGTCCATCAACAGGACCCGTTTCTTGAAGCCACGGTGGACCGTGGCCGCCAGGTTGCAGGCAAGGGTCGTTGCCCCGCAAGCGCCCTTTGAAGGCACGATGCAGTAGACTTCGGCGGCGGACGCCGCGACCGAACGGTAGTTCCTGGACAGGCGCCGCAGCAAGTCCGACAGGCCCTGTTCGGAGATCGGCGTCAGCAGGAGGTCCGACGCGCCGGAGCGCATGAGTTGCAGGATCGTGTCGGGATCCGCCGACCCGTGGAGCACCACCAGCGGCTGATCGCTCATCCTGCTGGATGTGGAATGCAGGAAGGAGACAGCCTCGCTGACTGCGGCGTCGGCGTCCACCAGGATCAGCGCAGGTGACGCTCCCGCGGTGATCGCCTGAATTGATTCGATCGAGGGGTAATCGCGGAGAGGCGTGACCTCGGCTCGGGGCACCACGCTTCGCAGCGTCGCCTCCACCGCCTTTTGCACACTCGCGTCCCGTGTGACGAGAAGGACCTTGGCGGGGTTGAAGGTGTTTGCCTCCCGGTGTTCGTTCATGATGCCTGTGCGTGTTGAGCCGGCCAATTCAGGGGGCCCTGATCAAGTGATCGGACAAAGCGATGAAAAACTTGAGAGTTCTTCGCCAGACCGAGGACTAGTATTCAGAGCGGCAGCGCTCAGCCACGGAGAAGCGAGGATCGATGCGAACGGGATCTCCATCCGGAGTCGTTGGGGTTTGTGACACTCAGCCAGTCGTCGCGGAGGGAGTACGAGTCATTCTCCAGGAGGCTGGCCTGGACTGCCTCTGGACCTCCACCAGCCTGCTGGTCGCCGTGCAAAAACTTCGCCGGCAGGCGCTCGACATCCTCCTGCTGGACAAGGCGTTGGGCTATCAGTCGCTGGTGGACTGCATCGAGCAGGTTCACGCGCTCCATCCCAACCTGGCGCCCGTCGTCTGGGGCGTGGCCATGGGAGAACAGGAGTCCCTCCGGTTGCTTCAAGCCGGGGCTCGCGGAATTCTCCACAGAACCGCCGACCGGGAAACGCTGCTCCATTGCGTGCGGACGGTCCTGTCGGGAGGCGTCTGGCTGGCGGATCAGCCTGCCGGTCAATCGCGCAAGACCATACAACCCATGCAGCAGCACTCCGGCCTGACCGTCCGGGAGAGCCAGGTCCTGGAACTGATCGAACAGGGGCTGAAGAACCGGGAAATCGCAAACGAACTCGGCATTCGCCCTGGAACCGTCAAGGTTCACCTCCGTCATATCTTTGAGAAAACAGGGGTTAGGGGCCGGTACGGGCTGGCCTTGAACGGAATTCGTCAACGGAGGGTACCCGACTTCTCCGTGCAACATTCCAGCGCTGCGGGGGCGTGAGCACGCGGGACGGTCCGGCCTGAAATGGTATCCTCCTAGTCGTGCCCCCGAAGCGGCGAATGCGCAAGGTCTCTCCGCTCCGATCCCCGCTTAAATCGTCTCCGCGCTTCCGCATTTCGTGCTGTGGCGCGCCCGCCGCACTTCCATGGGAATCCTATCTCGCGTAGTTGTCGCTGAGATCGCGGCCAGCGCATCCCTTGGCGCGGTCCTGTTCGTCTTTGTCCTCTTCCTGCAGAAGGCGGGGCAGCTTTTTTCCATCCTTGTCAGCAGTTCCACAACGCCGGCCACCGTCGGATATCTCTTCGTCCTTTTGTTGCCGGCAACCATGCCGCTGACGCTCCCTCTCGGTGTCCTGGTGGGCACGCTGATCGCTCTTTCCCGGATGTCGAGCGACGGTGAAATCACAGCGATGCGCGCGGCAGGCATCCCAGCCCGTAGACTCATCCTCCCCGTGGCCACCTTCGCGACACTGGCGATGGGCGTTACCGGCTTCTGCTCCCTCTGGCTCACCCCCTGGGCCAACCAGGAGACCATCCGCGTCATCAACCGGATGGGGGCCGCGCAGTTGACCGCCGAAATTCAGCCCAGGGTCTTCAACGAGAGCTTTCCGAACAAAGTGCTGTATGTCGGCGACGTCCTGCCTGGGCAGCCCACGCGCTGGCGCCCCGTTTTCATCGCGGATCTCACGCCGCCGGAGCAGCGCCAGAACACGGGGACAGAAACGGGCGAGGGGCCAACAATCACTGTCGCCAGTCAGGCCGTCGTCAGCGTGGATCCCACACGGAACCGGCTCCAAATGTCGCTGCTGAATGGCAGTTCCTACCAGGTGGCATCCGATCCTCAGCGATATCAGACCATTCACTTCCCGCGCGGCGAGCAGGAGCTCTCCGCACGGGAGCGTGACGAGGTGAAGGCGAAGCTCTACTCGGCGACGCCGACCATGGAACTCGTCGAGGATTTGACCACTCCCGAGGCCCGTATCGAGTTCCACCAGCGGCTTGCACTGCCTCTGGCCTGTCTGCTGCTCGCTTTGAGCGGTGTCCCCCTCGGCGTCTCCTCCCGGAAGGGCGGGAAGTCTGCAGCCTTCGTCATCACCGTCTTCATTGCATTCCTGTACTACATGACGCTGGTGAGCCTGATCGGGCTGGCGCGTGAGGGCACCATCCCGGCAGAACTGGCCGTCTGGGCGCCCGACGCGCTCTTTGCCGTTTTCGCGCTGGTTGTACTCTCCCGGTTGGAGAGTCCGACGGACTTCGACCCGGTGGACTGGGCCAGAAACTGGGCGAAGCATCATTGGGCAAGGCTGCGCGGGGCGCTGGACAGCTCGCCATCCGGCGCGGCGGCGAGGAGCAGGATCTTCGTTCTGCCGCAGTTGATCGACACGTTCATCATTTCGAGCTTCATGTTCTACTTCGTTGTGCTACTGCTGAGCTTTGTGCTGCTCACCGAAGTCTTCAACTTCTTCGAACTGCTCGGCGATGTCTTCAAGCACAACATTCCAATGGCGGAGCTTGTGCGGTACCTGGTCTTCCTGGCGCCGAAACTGCTGTTCGACGCCGCGCCGGTCAGCGTGCTGGTGGCCGTTCTGGTCACCTTCGGCATCCTGGCCAAGAACAACGAAATCACGGCATTCAAGGCCTGCGGCGTCAGCCTGCACCGTCTGGCTGCCCCGGTCTTCGTGGTCTGCCTGTTGATGAGCGGGGGCTTCTTCGCGTTCGACCATTACGTGGTCACGAAGGCCAACATCATCCAGGATTCGCTCCGGAACAAGATCAAGGGAGGTCCTCCCCAGACTTATCTGAATCCCAATCGAAAGTGGTACTTTGGCCAGGGCCCCTGGATTTACCATTACAAGATCTTCGAGCCGGAGCAGGGGATGGTCGGCGGCGTCAGCATCTACCACTTCGACGAGCGCGGCTTCGAACTCCGGAGGCACCTCTTTGCCGAGCGCGCCCGATGGGAGCCCAGCCTCTCCCGATGGGTCTTCCAGGACGGATGGGTCCGCGAACTAAACGACGGCGCGGAGAAGTTCCGCGACTTTCACGGCGAGACCGCGACCTTCGCCGAGTACAATGAGCCGCCGTCCTACTTCCGGAAGGAAGTGAAGACATACAAGCAGATGAACTTCGGGCAGCTCGAGGAGTACATCACCGAGTTGCGGCAAAGCGGCTTTAACACGATCCCGCTCCAGGTTCAGTTTCATAAGAAATTCTCTCTGCCTTTGTTTGTCTTTGTCATGTCGCTGCTCTCGGTGCCGTTCGCGTTCCTGACCGGAAGCCGGGGCGCCATGGCGGGCGTCGGCGTGAGCCTTGGCGTCGCGATTGCCTACTTCGTCCTAAACAGCCTGTTCGAGCAACTGGGCAGCGCCGGCCAGATGCCACCGCAAATGGCCGCCTGGTCTCCGGGCGTGATTTTCACGCTGGTGGGCCTCTATCTGCTCACTCGTTTGCGTACGTAAATCGCACGCCGCACGGCGGATGGGCCTACCGAGGGCCACTGTGCTAGATTCAAGGTTTGATCGGACCGAAGGGTTAGTCTCGTGCAGGTCTTTCTTCAAGGCAAGCTTCTCGGCTTGGATGCGTTCGTGTCCTCCGGCGGGCCTGATTTTCAGGCGTTTGCAGGCAGGTGTCTGTACTGCTCCATCCTCTCCGAAGCCATTCCCAGAGCTGTCCTCGATCACTGCGGGCTCAGCCACCAGTTGCTGGGCGCCAGTGGTGGCGGGCATTTTCTGCTGGTCCTCACCGATGAGAGCCTCCCGGCCGCCAACGAATTCCTGGTGGCCGCCACGCGGAGGCTGGCCGAAGTCAGCAGCGGGTTGCTGCGCCTAGCTTGGTCGTCCACGGAAAACCTCGGCGACTGGTCCGATGTGCGCAAGCGTCTTCAGGAACGCCTGGAACAGTGGCGCGGATTGAATGCGCTGGAGCCTGAAGGCTTCTTCCAGCCGTTTGCCCCCACGGGCACGCCGGATGCTCTGTTTCGCTCCCTCTACGCGACTCAACCAACCAGCCTCGCGGTGCGGTTCGATCTTGAAAGCGCCCTATTGCTGGCCCCCGCGGGGGAGCCTTTGCCGCTGGCCCACCACGCAGCGCCCGATGCCGCCGGTGAAGCCGCCGCGAGCCTTGCCGTCCTGGCGGACCGCGCTAACGGCGCGAAAGTCTGGGGCATACTTCGGGCCGACGTCGACCAGTTCGCTCACCGCCTTCGGCGTGCTCAGACCATCGAGGAGCACCTCCAGATCTCCGTCTTCTTCCGTCAATTCTTCTCTGGCGAGGTGCAGGTGCTTTGCTCGCAAGGGGAGTTCTGGCAGAAGGTCACGGTCCTCTATACCGGCGGCGACGATTTTGCGGTCGCCGGGGCTTGGGATTCGCTCATCCCCTTTGCTCGCGAGATGGAACGGCTCTTCAAGATCTCCGTCGAGGAGTTCCTGAAGGAGTTCCCCGGGCCGGAAGGAAAGTCGCTGTCCATGGCGATCGCGCTCGCGTCCCGTCCGGACGCAAGCCCGTCCGACGTTTTCGCCGAAGCCGGGCAATTGCTGGGCGTGGCCAAAGCAAGTTCAAAGGACTGCATCCACCTGCTTGGGAAAGCACTGGATTGGAAGCAGTTGACGGCAGCCGCGGAGCTGAAGAACACCATGCTCCGGATGGTGAACGAGTTTGGCTGCTCTCCGCAGTTCCTCAGCGAAATGGCTTCGTTCTACCGGGAGACGGACCGGATTCTGCCCTCCCGAGCTTCGCGTCAGCGGGCCGTCCGGCAGGAACGCCCCTGGCGGTTCCATCGCCGCCTCTCCCGCGTGCTGGAGCGCCCCTCCAAGCACCGCGAATTTCAGAAAGTGAAGAACAACTTGCTGGCCGAATTCATCGGCCGGAACCAGTCCCAGGTGAAGCTCAAGCCGTCCGGCCGGGTGGCGCTGCAATGGGCGCGGCTGGCTCAGGATATATGATGTGAGCGGCTTTCTCCCTCCCAGCGAGGAGATGAATCGAATGAGTGATCAGCAAAACGAATTGACACAACCCCAGGCCTCCGTTGAACCGGAAGTTGCCGATTCCCCAGCCGCCGAGCCAGCGGCCGCAGTGGTTGCGGCAGCGCCGGAGCCTGCGGTCGAGGTGAAAACCAAGCCCGTGGCCGCGCCTGAGCCGAAACAGCAGCAACCTCGGCCTCGCGGGGAAAAGCCCAAGGGGGAGAGGCCGGAACGCGGCCAGAATCAGCGCTCGGAGCGTCCTCCGCGTGAAGGCAAGCCAGGGGATCGCCCCGAACGCGGCGAACGCCGGGACCGGCCCCAGGGCCCGGGCGGCGGCCGTCCATTCAACCGGGATGCCGGGCGCGGCGGCCGGCCTGAGCAACCGATGGATATCGAGCTCGAACGGCTGGTGAGCGACAGCCTGTACCTGGACAATCAGGCCCACGCCATCGTGAGCCGCATGCGCGACATGGATTCGGGGACGCGCAGCCAGTTGCGCCGCCTTTACAGCGCCGTCCGGCGCGCCTGCCGCTCGGCGGAGACCGACCGCCAACATCAATTCGTGATGCTCCGCGCGCGCCTGGCTTATACCATCGCGCGCCACCAACTCCGGAGCCTCGACACGCTCGAGAAGCTGCTTCTCCAGGTCACGCGCAAGAACGACCCTCGCGGCTACGAGCGCTTCCGCGATCTCTTCGAAGCGATAGTCGCGTACAACGAATAGGAGCCTAGGGCAAAATCCATGAGTTCCCACACCGCCGAAACCAAACTGGGTCTAGTTGGCAAACTCCTGCTGGATGGCGACATGATCTGCGAGACCGGCCTGCACATTGGGGCAGGGAAGGGCTCACTCGACCTGGGGGGCGCCGACAACCCCGTCGTCAAGGACGCCTTCGGCCGCCCGTACGTGCCGGGCAGTTCTCTGCGCGGCAAGCTGCGCTCGCTGCTCGAGCAAAGCGGCGGAGTACTTTCCGCCTCCGATCTGGTATTCCTGTCGCGGCGACGCGGGCAGGAGGTTCGCATTCATCAGAGCAACGAGCCGGGCGACGAAATCTGCCTGCTCTTCGGCCGGAACCCCGGCCGGATGGACCGCGTGAGCGGCGACGCCTTGGAGGCAGCCTACGCCTCTCCCGCCCGCCTCACGGCCTACGATGCTCCGCTGGATCTGGACAGCATCACCGCACAGATGCGTGAAAACCTGGACGACGAGCTCACCGAGGTGAAGAGCGAGAACGCGATCGACCGCATCACCTGCCAGGCGAATGCGCGGACGCTCGAACGCGTCCCCGCCGGCGCTCGTTTCCGCGTCCGGCTGGTGCTCGACGTGCTCTGCGACGAGGACAAGGAACTGGTGGCCCCCCTGCTGGCTGCGGTCCGTCTGTTGGAAGATGATGCTCTCGGCGGCGGAGGATCTCGTGGCAGTGGCCGCGTCCGGTTCGCTAACTGGAGCGCGACGTGGCGCGGCAAGGGCTTCTATCTCGGGACAGCTCAGGAAGAAACGCTCGTCACGGCGGCGCCGGATACCGCGGCGCTGCAGCGCGAGGCGGCTGCCGAGGGATTCGTCTCTAAACTGGCCTAGCAAGCAAGATCATGGCTCCCGCGCTTTTGATCCGCCTGCGCCCGACCACCCCCTGGCGCATCGGCCCCGATTCCGGGTCTCGCGACCAGGCCGGCACAGTTCTGCACAGTGATGCCGTCTATTCCGCAGTCACACAAACGCTGAAGCAGATCGGGCTCCTTGAGGAGTGGCTGAATGCTACCGCGCGTCCACACGCCGAGCCCGCGGTTCGCTTTTCGTCCGCATTCCCATTCCAGCGGGATCACTTGTTCGTGCCTCCGCCGGAAGGCCTGTTGCCGTCCGCCGCCGCTTCGGCGGGCCCGGGCGGGGCCCTTCCCTGGAACCGCGTCCAGTTCATGCCCGCCATGGCGGTCCAGTCGCTGCTGCAAGGCGGGACGCTCGGGGAACAGGACTGGGTGGTCGACCCGCACAGCGGATGCCTGCTGCCGTCGGTCAGCCGGGCCGCGACGGGGCCGTTCCGGACATTGCGGCGGTCGTTTTTCGCCGTTGACCGCGCCACGCAGGGCCAGGGCTTCACTTGGGGCGCCAGTTGCCTGCAATTCGCGCCTGGCTCAGGGCTTTGGCTGGCGGTCCAGTTCTCGAATCCCCAGACGTATGCCATCTGGGCGGGGCGGATCGAGGCCGCGTTCCGGTTGCTGGCCGACAACGGTGTCGGCGGGCTCCGCTCCCTCGGCTTTGGAAGATTCAAAGCTCCCGAGTTCCAGGCGGGCCAGTTGGCGGATCTACTGTTGCCCGAGTATCAGCCGCCCACGTCTTCGCAGGCGTGGTGGCTGCTGTCTGTGTTCAGCCCGGGCCCGGCGGATCAGGTCCAGTGGGGCGCGGGACGATATTCCATCGTGACTCGCGGCGGCCGGGACTCCAGCGGGCGATCGAAACTGAACTCCCGCGTGGTGCGCGAGGGTTCCGTTCTGCTCTCCACGAATTCGCCGCAAGGCTGCATCCAGGATGTTTCCTCGGGAAACGACGGGGTGCCCTCCCTGCGCGCCACTTACGCGGTGGCCCTCCCCATCCATTGGCAGGTGACGGCATGAATCGATATCGCGTCACCTGTCTGACCCCGACGTTGGTTGGTGACGGCAACCGCCTGTCGCCCATCGACTACATGGTCTGGAAGGACCAGGTGAATGTCCTGGACCAGAACCGCATCTTCCGGCTGTTGGCGAAGGGTCCGCGACTCGACAGCTATCTTGCCCAGATCCGGCGCGTCGAGAAGCTCGACTTTGCTTCCTGGGGAGGCTACGCGCAGAACTTCGCCGCGCGCCGCATCGCATTCGACGATTCCACTGCCGCGGCTGCCTGCGAATCCGCACGGGCCGAAAACCTGTTCATCCCGACGTTCGCTACGTCGCTCCACGGCGTCTATCTGCCGGCGACGGCGTTGAAAGGGCCGCTCCGCACGGCCCTGCTGCTCCCGAGGTTGCAGGAGCAGCACTTGAAGGAAATCGAAGGGCGCATGGCGGAGGACCGGCCACCGCGCTACCCCGCGGTTCCGCTTGAATCAGCGTTTCTCGGAGGATCGGGCGCCAGCCGCACGCGCCCGCTCCAGATCGCCGATTCTGACAAGGTCGCCGCTGGCGCGACGCGGGTCTATCTGCTTCGCACTGCCGTGCTGCTTGATCGCGGCAAGTCTCTGGAGTTAGGGTGGCGCACGGCGCCGCGCGGCTCCGTTGAGCCCAGGCGTGTCGCCGAAAGCGTGCCCACCTTCGCCGAGATGGCGGCTCCCGGCACCGTCTTCGAGGGCAACTGGTCGCTCAGCGAGTTCTTTACGAAGGAGCAGGTGACCCGCCAGCTTCGGTGGCGGTCCGCGCCGGGCCCCGAGGAGTTCGCCTCGGCCGCGAATGATGCCGCTGCCGCCCTGCTCGCCCTGCACGCCCATTACTGCGAATCGGCAGGATTGACTCAGGTTTTCAAGTCGATCCAGGCACTCCAGCAACGGCTCGAAGCCGCCCGCGCGCGCCGTGGCGCCTGCCTGCTGTGCATCGGCTGGGCTACGGGATTGCTGTCCAAGACGGCACTGCTCAAAATGCCGCACGAGGTCTGGAAGAGCCTGCTTCAGAACCATCCGCTCTACGGCCGCCCGCTCTCCACTTCGCTGCCGTTTCCCAAGACCCGGCGCGTCATTTTTTCGCAGGGAATTCCAGCCGCGCTCCCGGGCTGGGTGGAGCTCAACTTCCTGCCCGGCGAATAGGCGCCAAACGCTCCGACTGACTCATGTACAACGCGTATTTCGGTTTTCACGAAAGCCCCTTCAACCTGAGCCCCGACCCGGCTTTCCTCTACCGGAGTCCGCAGCATGAGGAGGCGCTTGCCAACCTCATCTACGGCGTTCACAGCCGCAAGGGCTTCATTGTCTTGACGGGCGAAGTCGGCACCGGCAAGACCACCATGCTGGAGTGCCTGCGCGACTACCTTGACGCCAACATGATCGAGTTCGCCTTCATCTTCAACTCTCGCGTCAGCGTCGCCGAGTTCTTCGAGATGATCGCCTACGACCTCGACCTGCGCTGCAACCACAAGTCGAAGACCGACGTACTCTTCGCACTGAATCAGCTCCTGATTCAGCAGGCCAATGCGGGCCGGACGTCCGTGCTGATCGTCGACGAGGCGCACAACCTCGAATGGGATGTGCTCGAGGAGATCCGGCTGCTTGGAAATCTGGAGAATCCCAAGGTCGGGAAGCTGCTCCAGATCATCCTGTCCGGCCAGCCCGAGTTAGACCGCAAGCTGGATGCGCCGTCTCTCCGCAATCTAAAACAGCGGATCGTCCTCCGCTGTGGATTGGGCGCATTTCAGCTTCCGCAGACCGAGGAGTACATCCTCTCCCGGCTTCGCAAGGCCGGA
Organism: Bryobacteraceae bacterium; assembly: GCA_050789245.1. GTDB lineage: Bacteria > Acidobacteriota > Terriglobia > Bryobacterales > Bryobacteraceae > PNKE01. Next base: position 56,054 of record JBOZRR010000026.1, read on the forward strand.
ATGGTTGAGCCCAACGTCTTTGCCAACGGGGTGATTGCCGAAATCCACCACCGGAGCCAGGGCATCCCTCGCGTCATCAACGCTCTGTGCGACAACCTGTTGTTGACCGCCTTCGCGCTTGAGACGAAGCACGCGGACATCGCCATGCTCGACGAGGTCTGCCATGACATGCGCCTGGAATGGCCGGGCATGCCGCGCGAATTCCATTCAAACTGACCAGAACTAGGGACGGACGACGTAGTAGCTGCCCGCCCGGCGCCAAGGCGCGTAGGCGCCTGATCTTGCGGCGCCTGCAGTCCAGATCTCCTTCGGTCCCGCGAACGCCGGCTTGAATCCGAGATCCAGCGTGACCTCCAGGGAACTGCCAACTCCCCGAACATAGCTCCCGGCCAGCCGCACCGAGCAGAGGCTGTTCTGAAGTGTGATGTTCGAGCCGGCCGGCGCGCCTGCCCATTCCGAGCCATCCTCCGAGGCAAGCAGCACCAGCCCATTGTCCTTCTCGGCGGCGACGTAGCATGACCCCTGTTGGCGGAGAGAACTGCCAAGAAGCACCAGTCCAGTGCGTATCTCCGATACTCCTGCGGCGTCGCCGATGCGGAATACCAACACTCCGCCTGTCCCCGAGCCGTTGATTGGACTCGATGGCTCTAGCGGCGGAGGCGCCGAGGCCGTCACTGGGATATCGCCGTACCGAATCCACGGACTGGCCAGGAACGCCATGTCCATGAACTGGCCGTGGATCTGCCGGATGCCAGCCCAGTGCGGTCTGAACTCCAGTTCGATCTGAAACTCCGAGACGCCCCCTGCAATTCGCCACGAGCTTTTTGCCACGCTCAGCACACATTGGCTGTTCGACAGTGTTTCGCTGGAGCCAACGCTGGCCGAACTCCAGCGCATGCCTGAGTCGTCGGCCAGCATGATCATTCCTTCGCCACCGAAATACACCACCAGGCAACTATCGCGAAGACCTCCGTTGGCGCTCACCAGCAGCCTTGCGGCTCTGACGTCGGCCGCACCGTTCGGGTCGGTGGTCCGCAACAGGAACACAATGCGCGAGTCCGGTTGGCTGGTCGCGGTAACTGCGCCCTCCCCTGGAGGGCTATTCACCGGAGTCTGGACGACGAAACTGCCCAATCCGGTCCACGGAGGCCCCGCACCGGACGCATCTGAAGCCAGACACCAGATCGACTTGGCCCCAGGGAACGCCTCACTGAATTGCAGTGCCAGCCGGATCGTGACCCGTGTAGACGTGCTCTGGATCGAGGACAGGGCCCCATCCAGGCTGCACAGCGGATTCGACGCGACATCGGGAAGACCAGGACGAACCTGCTGCCAGGTGCCGGTTGCATCGTTCCACAGGCGCGCCGTGCCGTTCGCCCGTTCAACCTCCACGGTGCACCCCTTTGCCGGCACGAATGCTCCGTTCACAACCAATGCGGCCCGAATGACGTCCGACGCACCATCCGTGTCCTCCACCGTCAGTTCCGCAAGCACCGTTCTTCCCGAAGCCGTGGACAGATTCAAAGACACAATTCGCGCGGGCTGATTCGCCGTTCCGAACCCGGTCGTGAACAACCGCGTCTGCTTCGTCGCCGGCGTCGTCACGCTTCCCAGGAGCGGAAAGTCGAGCGACCCTGTCAGCCCAGCGAGCACCAGCACCCCGGCCTGGTTCACCCCCGCCATCAGGCTTCCATCCGTCTCGGACCCTCCGAGATAAGTGCTCATCGCCGGCGGGCCCGGCACACTGTCGAAGCGCATCAGGAACGCATCGCTGGAGCCCTTGTATGCAGTTTGGAACGCGTCGGCCAGCGGCAGATCGACGGATGTCGTCCGCCCACCCGCGTACACCCGCCCGGCCGCATCCACGGCAACGGCCTCAATGCTGTCGCGACCTCCCCCGCCGAGATACGTGCTCCATTGGAGTGTGCCCAGATCGGGAGAAAATCGAGAAACGAACCCCATCTGGCCTCCCCGTGATGCCGTCTGCCAAGCCTCGACCATCGGAAAGTCCAGTGAAGGGGTGATCCCGCCCACAAGAATGTTGAACCGGGAATCAAATGCAATGCTTTGAACAACTTCGACGCCCGACGAGCCCCCACCCAGCGAGCCCCCCATAAACGTCCCCGATAGCAGTTGTCCGGCATCCGCGCTGAATCGCAAAACGAACCCATCCTGCCCGCCACGGGGAACGCTCTGCAGGGTCGCATTGCCCGGAATCAGGTCAAACGAGTCCGAACCGCCCGCGACAATCACTTCGCCCCCAGGCGCTACCGCCAGTGCGCGGATCGACTCAGTGCCGGCGCCACCGATGTACGTCGACGACACCAACTGACCCTGAGCACTGAATCGAGCCAGAAAACCGTCCGTCCCCAGCCTCCGTGCGCCCTGGTACGCCGCCATCACCGGCAGATCGTTCGAATCCGTATCTCCTGCTACCCAGACGCCCCCCGCATCCGCCCAGATTGCGGTCCCGGACTCCACTCCGCCCCCGCCGAAGTAGCTGCTGAATTGAAGTCCATTCCAATCGCGATCCACCCTCACTACGAAGGCGTCCCGATAGCCCCGGATCGCCCCGGAGTGGCCGTTGACGACCGGAAAGTCGTTCGATGTCGTCCAGCCTGTCAGGTACACCGTGCCATCCGGCAGCACCGAAATCGCAAACGCCCGGTCATCGCCGCTGCCGCTCAGGTAAGTTGACCCCAGAATGGTTCCGCCGTCCGGTGCGAGCTTCACCAGGAATGCATCGGTGCTGCCGCCACGCTGCGCTACCGGCTTGACCTGGGGCAACCCGTCCGCGCTCGTATACCCCGCGACGTAGATATTGCCCGCCGCATCAATGCCTGCGCATGTCGGATACACGGGTCCGTTCGCGCCTACGAGTGAGCTGAACCGAAGCTCCCCTGCGTTCACAAACGCGGATGAAAGCAGAAGCAGAATGGCCCACGAAGCCATGGAGGATGCCGCCATGCCCCTCCATCGGCTCTCCGCGTGCCGGGCTTTAGCGACGCGACAGACAGTCCTGGTAGAGGTCTAACAGCCGTCGCGCGGACGCGCGCCACGAGTACTGCTTCGCTCGCGCGAATCCCGCCGTCCGCAGACGGTCAGGCAACGCTGGCTCCATCCAAAGCCGCCGCATCACCGCACATATCGCCTCGACGTCCTCCGGATCGCACATTAGTGCCGCATCTCCCGCGACCTCCGGCATCGCCGTGGTGTTCGAGCAGAGCACTGGCGCCCCAAGGCTCATCGCTTCCAGCACTGGCAACCCAAATCCCTCCGCCAGCGCGAAGTGCAGGAATCCAAAGCAATTCTCGTAGAGCCACCGGAGCGCCTCGTCGTCGACGTACCCAGTCCGGATCACGGGTCCCGCGCGTCCGGCAGCATCGAGAGCGCGCTCGAACTGGTCCGTGCCCCAGCCTGACGCGCCGGTCAGCACCAAAGCCGGCGAATCCGGCAGCGACTCGCGCAGCCTTGCCCATGCCTCAAGCACCCGGCTCAGATTCTTGCGCGGCTGGATCGTCCCGACGCACAGCCAGAAGGAGCCGGGTTCCAGAGCAGCCAGGGAGCGCGGACGCCCACCGTCAGTTGGTCCCTCAAAGCGCGCCGCAAGCGGAACCACTTCCACCCGGTCCTCCGGGAAGTGGGGGAACACATCCAGAAACCGCCTCCTGCTGTATTCAGAGACCGAAACGATCAAATCCGCACGCAGGCTGGCGCCGAAAACGCCCTCGAAGCAACCTGTCCGGTTCGACTCTTCCGTCCATTCCGGGTGATCCATGAACTCCAGGTCGTGCAGCGTCCACACCAGCTTGGACTTCGCCACTCCCCGAGGCGCGAAGAAGTTGTTCACATGGATGACATCCGGGTCGCCCAGCGCCTTTTCAAACAGGCCATCGGGGTCGGACCAGAACGCCCGTGATGCGGCCCAGTCCCGCGGCGACAACATGCGTCGCAGATGCCTGCCGACCGGCTGGTACGTAGCCTCGCGCCAATCGGAATCCCAAAAGAGATCGCCCACGGTCGGGTAAAGCAGGAACTCGTGGTCCGCGCCGATCTGCTCGAACTCCCGCACAAGCGAGTCCGCCATATACCCGCAGCCGGCCTTCAGGCGCCCGGTCTGGCTGATGTCGAAGCCGATCCTCAACTGGACACCACCCCATGCACGCTGCGCGAAATCTGTCCGGACAGCCACTCCGCCACCGTTCCCCAAATCCGCGCGTTCCAAGGCTCATGCCAGCGCCTCGCGGCGCGCAGCGTCTCCATCGCTAGGGGCATGATGAACTTCCAGCCCGAGTCGCGAGGAATCCCCCGGTCGTCGACCACCGCGTGCGCGTAGTTGCAGATCCAACGTTCAGGCACCCTCCCCAGTGTGCGTCTCAGCATGTCGTTGATCTCCGCATGCACCGGGACTCGCGCGCCCAAGGTCTTGTTGTCGGGATACATCCGCGAGCCCGCCAGTAGTTCGTCCACCTTCTCGAACCGCGCCCCGGCCTGACTCAAGCGGATCCAATACTCGTAGTCCATCGAGTAGTGCAGACTCTCATCCAACCCGCCGAAGCGTTCCACAACGGTTCTCCGGAAGAACGTGGCCGGCTGGCAAAGGAAACAGACCTCCAGGAGCCGCGCCGCATCGAATTCCTCTGTCGGATATGGCTCGATCACCTCATCGTGCTCGTCGATGTGGACTGCATTCCCGTAGGCGACATCCGCTTCCGGCTGGCTCTCGAAGGCGGTCAGAGCCGTCCTCAGTGCTCCGGGGTAATACACGTCATCGGAATTCAGCCAACCGATCAACGGCGCGGTAGTTGCGGCGATTCCCTTGTTCACCGCGTGGGCCTGTCCCCGGTCTGGCTCCGAGACCCAACGCACACGATCGTCGAATCTCCGTAGGATTTCCAATGTGCCGTCGCTGCTGCCGCCGTCCGCGACGAAGACCTCCAGCCCGTCCACCTCCTGCGCCAGGATGCTCTCGAGAGTTCGATCGAGGAACTTCGCCTGCTGGAAGGAAGGGACGATGACGGCGAAGCGCGGCACGCTAATTCAGCGCCTCCTCGAATGTGTTCAGGTACCGGCGGGCCATCGTCTCGGATGAGCCCAACTCGTCCACTCTCCGCGCGCCCTCGCGCGCCAACCTCTGGCGCAGATGCGCATCGTCAGCGACTCTCCGCATCGCCTCGGCGATGGACCACGGATTCCTTGGATCGAACAAGACCGCCGCCTCGCCCGCGACCTCCGGCAATGAGGTGACATTCGAGCACAGCACCGGCTTGCCGGACCTCATCGCTTCAAGTATGGGCATTCCGAATCCTTCGTACAGCGAAGGAAAGACCAGCGCCTCGCATCCTCCCAGCACAGCCAGGTACTCGTCGTCGCTCAGGTACCCGGCAAAGTGAACGCGCTCGCCCAGGCCCATCTTTTCCGCTGCTTCACGCAATCGCTGCTCGCGCTCCCCGGGCGAGCCGGTCAAAACAAGATGCGGCGCCGCCTCTCTCTCCGAGTGGACGAACATGCCGTAGGCGGTCAGCAGCATTTCGTGGTTCTTGTGCGGCCAGTAGTTCGCCGGATACAGCAGATACCGGACGCCCTTCAGTGGCGCATACGTCTCGATTGCCGATCCGCGCCTGTCCGGCGTGTTGTGAATCACCTTCACCCGCGGCTCAGAAATGACGCCCAGGGCCAGCACGCGCGACTTCACATACTCCGAAGGGCACACAAGCACCTTTGCCGTCGTGCACGCCCTTGAAAAACTCTTCTTGCGCTCGCTGAGTTCCCGGTCTGAAAAGAACTGCGGATATGCGGCGAACTGCAAATCGTGGACCACAGCAACCACCGGAACCCCAGGACTCGCCAGAAACGGCGCCGTGAAGGGACAGAACAGCAGGTTCAATCCCAGGTGCTTCAGATTCCGCCGCCGCTCAGCGTGCAGGACCAACCACTCGTATGCCGGCGCGAGCATTCGCTTCACCCCGGCCGGAGCTTTCCTGCCCGCCCGCTGAACGATGCTCTGCCGGTTCGCCGGCGCGCCTTCCACCGCCGCTTCGATTACGCAGATCCGCCGGACGTTTGCGCCGTCCAGACTCGCCAACTCCGCGTGACTGCCTGATGCCGTAAGCAACAAGAATTCCGTGGATGGGGCCAGACTGGCAAGTTGCTTCACCAGTTCCAGGGCCAGAGTCTTCGCTCCGCCATTCTCGCCTCCGGGAAGCACCGGAGTAAGATCGATGCCGACTCGCTTCAACCCTTGAATTCTCCCAAATCTGGTACTTTGCCGGTGGGAAGGTCATCGCGAAATGCGCTAGCTTCAAGCTGTGGGCCTAGCCGTCTCCATCGTTACGCCGTCCTATCAGATGGGCAGATATCTCAAGGAGACGATCGATTGCGTGCTCGCCCAGACTTACCGGCCCATCGAGTATCTCATCCTCGATGCCGGCTCCACCGACGGCACCCTCGATCTACTCAAGTCCTACGGCGACCGGATCTCCTGGGTCTCCCGTCCGGACCAGGGCGCCCAGTTCGCAATCCGGGACGGCCTTGCCGCCGCCAAAGGTGAAATCCTCGCGTGGCTAAACGCCGATGACCTGCTGATGCCGGACGCAGTCGAGCAGGCAGTTCGGGCACTCGAAGCCACTCCATCCCTCGCCGCCATCTACGGCGACGGCCTCTGGGTCGACGAGCATGCCCAGCCTCTCCGCCGCTACCCAACGCGGGCGTTCCGCCAGGAACTCCTGGCGGAGGAATGCATCATCTGCCAGCCCGCCTGCTTCTTCCGCGCCACGGCCTATAGGCAGGCCGGAGGGGTCGATACCGCCTGGAACTCCGCCTTCGACTACGACCTCTGGATCCGGCTCGCCCGCTTCGGCCCGTTCGAGTATGTGCCGAACCTGTGGGCGAAGTCCCGCATGCACCGCGACAACAAGACGCTGTCCAAACGCGGCGAAGTCTTCCGGGAGGGCATGGCCGTCATCGAGAAGCACTTCGGCTATGTGCCGTTTTCGTGGATCTACAGCGAACAGGTGTGGCTGCGCGACGGCCGCGACCAGTTCTTTGAACCGCTGAGCCCGTCCATCCCCGCCTGGTTGAAGTCGCTGCCCCTCGGCCTAAAGCGCAACTCGCGTTCACCCTTGCGCTACACCCTGGAATGGCTGGGCGCGCCGGACTGGCGCGCCCAGATAAAAAAGGTCAGCCAGCAATCTCCTTCCAGGTGACGATCCGCTTTTCATAGATCGCCTTGCGGCCGAGGATCGCCGTCAGCGTCGAGAGCTTGGCCGACGCCGCGTCGTTCAGCGGCTTCTTGCCTTCGCGTGCATTCTCGATGAACGCCTTCATGCTCATGAAGTCTGGGCTCTGGCCCTTGTCCGGAACGTCGAGTTCGATCGGCTGCTTCTCGCCGAGCTTCATCCACGCCGCGCGCGGCAGGTCGATTGCGCCCTTCTCGCAGTACACCCGCTCCTTGATGCCCGAGAAGCCCGGAGGATCAAAGTAGATGTGGCTGAAGTTGACGCGAATGTTGTCGGGAAACTCGTAGATCACCGAGTAATTGTCCATCGTCGTGCGGCCCGGAGGGTCGTTCTTGTACAGATTGATGCCGCCCGAGCCCATCGCCCGCAGCGGCGGCTTGCCGATCGCCCAGACGTACAGGTCGATGATGTGGCACGCCTGCTCGACGATGTTGTCGCCGCTCACCTTGGCATTGAACAGCCATGGGATGAAGTGCGGCAGATCGTTCGTGTGCCGGTAGCCCTGCCCGTAGATCACCTTGCCCATGCCGCCCGAGTGGATGAACTTCATCGCGGCGTTGCGGCCCGGATCGTGGCGAAGCTGGTAGCCGGCCTGATAGATGCCCTTCGCCTGCTTCGCCGCCTTCTCGATAACGTCGCACTCCTTCTCGGTGCCGGCCATCGGCTTCTCGCAAAACACATGCTTGCCGGATTCGAGCGTGGCCAGCGTGATCGGCAGGTGCTGGTCCGTGGGCGTCGCGATCACGAACGCGTCCACGTCCTTCATCTGCTCAATCAGCTTGCGGTAATCCGTGAACAGCTTCGGCTTGTGGCCTTTCGCCTGCGCGGCCGCGCCGCCCTTGTCCAGGGCCTGCTGATTCAGGTCGCAGATGGCGACGATATCCACGCCATCCACATCCATCGTCTTGCCCATCGTGTAGCTGCCGCGGTTGCCGACGCCGATGTAGGCCACTCGCACACGCTTGCCCACATTCTGCGCCCGCAAAATCGCCGGCGCCGCGGCCATGGCTCCTGTGAGGAACCCCCGGCGCGAGGAATGATCTGATCCGCTCATAATGACGGTCTCCTATTTCGTCCTATTGATGAAGAGAAACAGCCCGGATTTCCCGGGCGCCACAAAGTCAGGATCGCCGTCGCCGTCAATGTCTGCGACGGGCAGTTGCATCCCAGCACCCGCTCTCGTCCCGTAGTCGATCACGTGACGCACCCAGGCCGTCTGGCCCTTCGGCGCGTCCTTCCAGCGCTCATACCAGTAAAGACCCAGCGGCTCCCTCTCGCCCGGATCCTTCCCGTTGTGCGCCATGTACCGTTTGCCTGTCAGTAAGTCCGGCAGTCCGTCTTTGTTCAGGTCGGTCACCGTTACCGCGTGCGCCTGCGACCAGGAATCGTCGATCACGTGCTTCTTCCACTCGCCCGCCTGTGCCGGTTGCTCCAGCCAGAAGATGCCGTAATCGTGCGCCATCGACGTCACCACATCGTTCCGCTTGTCGCCATTCACGTCCATGACATACATGAAGCCGGTCGATCCCAGTGACCAGGTCTCATGCAGCTTCCAATCGCCGGAGCGCGGGTCCGCCGGCGCCTCCAGCCAGCCCTTCGGCGTCAGGATGTCCGTCCGTCCATCGCCGTTCACGTCGCCCGCGCCAATTCCGTGGCCGTAGCTCCGCGGACTCGCGGTGTTCGCGACGAACGTGCCGCCCTTCGGCTCGTACCACTTCAGCGGAGCCTTCTCATTGCCGAATTGCGGCAGCAACTCACGCGCCTTGCCGTCGTTGTCCAGGTCCACCAGGAAGCAGAATTCGTTCGGCGCGCCGGAGTCGATCACCGTCTCCTTCCACAGCCCGCCGCGCTTGCCCGGATTCTTCCACCATGCCAGCTTCCGCTGGAACCACGAGCAACTCACCACGTCCCCCAGCCCGTCTTCATCGACGTCCACGACGTGATCGGAGAAGTTGTCCACGTAGTTGCTTTCGAAGTGGATCTCGCGGAACGCGTGCTTCTTCCACGACGGCCCCTCATACCAGTTTTCGCCGGAAATGACGTCGAGCTTCCCGTCGCCATTCACATCGGCGATGCTCGCCGTCTCGTTCGCCCCCAGGTCCAGCGTGACCTTTTCGAACGGAATCTCCGCCGGCCTCGATGCCGCCGCAAGCAGCAGAGCCAGAAGGACAAACGCGGGAATCAGTCGCATCGCTCCGATTCTATCGCCATCGCCCCTCCGCCCGCCCGAAAACCAGGACTTGCACCTCCGATTCAGCCTTGTTAAGGTGAAATCTGACCTCGGCGCTATCGTCTAAGGGTTAGGACGGAGCCCTCTCAAGGCTCAAATAGGGGTTCGAATCCCCTTAGCGCTACCATTCCCCCTTCCGGCTCTACGCCAATTTCGGGGGCACCCCGCATCCCACCTCCACAGTTTAAGCACACAGCACCTGCACGCGCTGACGATAGTTTTCAAAGTTGCGGAA
>JBOZRR010000027.1:0-33949 GCA_050789245.1 Bryobacteraceae bacterium
CGGGCGACAACGTGACGATCACGGTGGAGCTGATCACGCCGGTGGCAATGGACAAGGGCCTGCGCTTCGCGATCCGCGAAGGCGGCCGCACGGTGGGCGCCGGCACGGTGTCCGAGGTGGTGTCGTAATCGCGGCATGAGCCGCTTTTCGGAATCCGCCGCCGACATAAGAGGCGGCGGAGACCGGGAGCCTGAGTAGCAACAATACAATGCTCACGAAACGGATTCGCATTCGATTGAAAGCCTACGATCACCGGCTGCTGGACCAGTCCACCACCGAGATTGTGGAGACGGCAAAGCGCGCCGGCGCTCGCGTGGCGGGACCGATCCCGTTGCCGACCGTCCGGAATGTGTACACGGTGAACCGCTCGCCGCACGTGGACAAGAAGTCCCGCGAGCAATTTGAGATCCGGACGCACAAGCGCCTGTTGGACATTCTCGAACCGACGCAGGATACGGTAGACGCGCTTTCCAAGCTCGACCTGCCGGCCGGCGTGGACGTTGAGATCAAGGCCTATCACAAGGGGCCGAAGTAAGAGCGAGCCGCGTGTCCGCGCGACCGCGCCGCAAACGCCGAACAAGGCCGGAGCGGAGGCGCTGCAGAAAAGCGGCGGCGGATGGACGGGAACGCAAGAAGGCGGCGCGAGAGGCGCCGGAATGGGTAGCTGAGGGATTATGAGCCCAGGAATCATTGGCAAGAAGATTGGAATGACGCAGGTCTTCGGGCCTGACGGGCAGGTTGTGCCCGTGACCCTGCTCAAAGCGGGTCCCTGTGTCGTCGTCCAGCGGAAGACACCGGCCACCGACGGCTATGACGCCGTGCAGCTCGGGTTGGTGGAGTTCGCCAGGAAGCCGAACAAGCCGATCGCCGGCCATCTGAAGAAGAGCAATGCCGATGGCGTGAAGGTTCTGCGCGAGTTCAAGCTCAAGCAGGGTGCGGGCGATCCGAAGCCGGGCGATCGCGTCCTGGTGGACCAGTTCAAGCCTGCCGACAAGGTCGACATCACCGGCGTGAGCAAGGGCCGTGGATTTGCCGGCGTCATGAAGCGCCACAACTTCGGCGGCGGTGAGGGTTCGCACGGATCGATGTTCCACCGCGCGCCTGGCTCCATCGGTGCATCGAGCTACCCCTCGCGTGTTTTCCCCGGCACGCGGATGGCGGGTCAGATGGGCTCGGCTCAGGTGACGGTCCGCAACCTCGAGGTGATCGAAGTCGACACCGAGGACAACGTGCTGATGGTGAAGGGCGCTGTGCCCGGTCCCAATGGCGGCTACGTAATCGTGCGCCGCGCGAAGAGGTAACGAGGCCATGCCGAAGGTAGACGTCTACGATCTGAAGAACCAAAAGGTTGGCGAGGTGGAGCTGTCCGAAGAAGTCTTCGGTGCGCCGCTGAACGAGAACCTGATTTATGAAAGCGTCCGTCACTACCTGGCGGGTGAGCGGAGCGGCACTGCGAAGACGAAAGTCCGTCATGAAGTGGCTGGCTCCGGCAAGAAGCTCTGGCGGCAGAAGGGTACCGGCCGCGCCCGAATGGGCTCGATCCGCAGTCCGCTGTGGCGCCATGGCGGTACAACCCACGGCCCGGTTCCCCGGGACTACGGTTATCGCCTGAACCGCAAGATGGTGCAGGGCGCTCTGCGTTCGGCGCTGTCGGCGAAGCTCCGCGACGGCCAGTTGAAGGTGGTTGACGGGTTTAGCCTGAGTGACCACAAGACCAAGGCCGTGGCATCGACGCTGCAAACGCTCGAAGCGGACCGGACCGTGCTGCTGGTTTCCACCAGCGAGCCAAACCGGAACCTGGAGCTCGGCGCCAGGAACATCCCCGGCGTCAAGCTGGTGGCCACCAAGGATGTCACCACTTACGACGTGCTGGCGCACAAGCTGGTGGTGATCAGCGAGGCAGCCGCGAAGAAGCTGTCGGAGGCGTTGGCGTAATGAAACAGTACGATGTGATCCTCCGCCCGATCGTCACGGAAAAGGGCGTCGCCAAGAAGGACGAGGAGCGCACGCTCTGCTTTGAGGTGAACCCCGGCGCGACAAAGACGGACATCAAGGGTGCCGTCGAAAAGTTGTTCAAGGTCAAAGTCGAAGATGTGCGTACCGCCACCTTCGAAGGGAAACTGCGCCGCAGGGGCCGCTACTCCGGGTACCGCCCGGACTGGAAGAAGGCCTTTGTGAGGCTGAAGGCGGGCGAAAAGATGCCCGAATACGCGGAGCTCGCATAGCGGGGCTGCGTTGAAGAGAGGCGAATTCCTATGCCAGTGAAATCATTCCGGCCCACTACCCCGACCCGGCGGTTTCAGACTGTTCTGACTCGGGACGAAATTACGAAGCAAACGCCGGAAAAGGCTCTCACCGAGGGTCTCAAGAAGCAGGGCGGCCGCAACAACAAGGGACGGGTCACCATCCGGTTCCGGGGCGGCGGGCATAAGCAGACCTATCGTGTCATCGACTTCAAGCGGGACAAGGTCGGCGTTCCGGCCACCGTCGCCGCCATCGAGTACGATCCCAACCGTTCGGCCCGCATCGCACTGCTGCATTATGTGGATGGCGAGAAGCGCTACATCCTGTGCCCGCTCGGCGTCGAAGTCGGGAACAAGCTGGTGAGCGGCCCGGAAGCCGACATCTTCCCCGGCAACGCGCTGCCGCTCGAGAACATCCCGGCCGGCACGGTGATTCACAATATCGAACTGCGGCCCGGAAAGGGCGGCCAGATGGTACGCTCGGCCGGCGCGTCCGCGCAGTTGGTCTCCCGTGAAGGCGGCATTGCCCTGATCAAGCTGCCCTCGGGTGAAGTTCGCCGCGTTCCCACCACGTGCTACGCCACCATCGGCCAGGTTGGCAACGTGGACCACGAAAATGTTTCGCACGGCAAGGCGGGCCATACCCGCTGGCTGGGCCGCCGGCCGCACAACCGCGGCGTGTCCATGAACCCCGTCGACCACCCGCATGGCGGCGGCGAAGGCCGTACCTCCGGCGGTCGCCATCCGGTGACGCCGTGGGGACAGCCCACCCGTGGCTACAAGACCCGCAACAACAAGCGCACGGACAAGATGATCGTGACGCGCCGTGGCGGCAAGAAGTAAGAGCGTGAGGAAGGATCTTCAATGAGCCGTTCACTGAAGAAAGGGCCGTTCTTTGATGGCCACCTTGTGAGCAAGGTGGGCGACATGAACGCCAAGAACGAGAAGAAGGTGATCCGTACGTGGTCGCGGCGCTCGACGATCATCCCGGATTTCATCGGCCACACGATTGCCGTGCACAACGGCAAGAAGTTCATCCCGGTCTACGTCACCGAGAACATGGTGGGGCACAAGCTCGGCGAATTCGCGCCGACCCGCACGTTCAAGGGACACGCAGCCAAGGCCGACAAGGCCGGGCGCTAGGCAAGGGAGCCGGAAAGGGTAACGAGGTATGGAAGCGAAAGCGGAAGCCAGATTCGTCCGGGTGTCGCCGCAGAAGGCGCGCCTGGTTGTGGATCTCATTCGCGGCGCCAAGGCCGGTGACGCTATCAATGTGCTGCGCACAACCAACAAGCGCATCGCGCCGGCAGTCGAAAAGGTGCTTCGTTCGGCCATCGCCAATGCCGAAAACCGCTCCACCGATGTGGATGTGGACAGCCTGATTGTCACGGAAGCCTACGTGAACGAGGGGCCGCGCCTGAAGCGCGTACGCCCCGCGCCGATGGGCCGCGCTTACCGCTATCAGCGGCGTACCGCGCACATCGTTGTCAAAGTGGGCGAGAAGGGCGCTGCGCAGGCGGAGATCGCCGCGGGCGGCAAGGAATAGCGGAGAGACCAACCTATGGGTCAGAAAGTTCATCCCTACGGATTCCGGCTGGGCGTCACCAAGAACTGGCGCTCGCGCTGGTTCGCCACCCAGGACTACGCCAAGCTGCTGCACGAAGACCTGGAGCTCAAGAAGTCGCTCCGCCAGCGTCTAAAGGCAGCAGGCGTCAGTGCCGTTGAAGTGGAGCGTCCCGGCGGGTCAAAGCTGCGCATCACGATTCACACGTCCCGGCCCGGCATCATCATCGGCCGCAAGGGCGCTGAGATCGAGAAGCTGAAGCAGGAGCTCTCTCAGAAGACCAAGCGTGAAGTGTTCATCGACATCCAGGAAGTCCACAAGCCTGAGATGGACGCTCAGCTCGTGGCCGAGTCCATCGGCCTGCAGCTCGAGAAGCGCGTCGCATTCCGCCGCGCGATGAGGAAGGCCGTGGAAGCGGCGCTTCGCTTCGGCTGCAAGGGCATCAAGGTTCGAGTGTCGGGCCGTCTGAACGGCGCCGAAATCGCCCGCAGCGAGTGGTATCTGCAGGGCCAGTTGCCGCTGCACACGCTGCGCGCCGACATCGACTACGGTTTTGCCGAGGCCTACACAACCTACGGCGTGATTGGAATCAAGTGCTGGGTTTACAAGGGCGAGGTTCCGACCGACGGATTCACCCGCCGGACCCGCAACGACGAACCCCGCCGCAATCCGCGCCGTGAGCGCCCGGACCGCGAGCGTCGTGGTCCGGCTGGCGCCCAGTCAGGCGGACCTGCCCCGGTGGTTGCGCAGGGCGAGACGGGCACGCCGGTTCAGGCTGCCCCCGTGGTGGAAGCGTCCATCCGTGTGGTGCCGCCGGTTCCTCCGTCCCAGCCGTCGTGGAAGGCCGAAGCGGCGACTGAAGCTGCCGCCCCGACCGAGCCTCAGGCCGAGTAAGAGATTTGTTTCAGGGAGATTGACGACCCATGTTGATGCCGAAGAAGGTCAAATACAGAAAGCAGCAGCGCGGCCGCCGCGCCGGCAAGGCCTGGCGTGGATCCTCGCTCTCTTTCGGCGACTACGGCCTGAAGGCGATGGCCTGCGGCTGGGTGACCGACCGTCAGATTGAGGCCGCCCGAATTGCAATGACGCGCTTCATCAAGCGCGGCGGAAAAGTCTGGATTCGTATCTTCCCGGACAAGCCCATCACCAAGAAGCCCGCCGAAACCCGTATGGGTAAGGGTAAGGGCGCACCCGAGCAGTGGGTTGCCGTCATTCGTCCGGGCAAGATCATGTTCGAAATGGAAGGCGTGCCGCTCGAGACGGCCGTCGAAGCGATGCGCCTGGCGGCGATGAAGCTGCCGTTGCGCACCAAACTGGTGAGCCGCGAGGATCAGGCCGGCTAAGCCGTCCCCTGGCAAGAGGATTTTGGTATGAAAGCTGAAAAGCTGCGAGGAATGGACGTGAAAGAGTTGGCTCTGAAAGCCAGCGAGATGGATGAGCAACTCTTCCGTCTGAGGTTCCAGATGTCCATGGGGCAGATGGAAGGATTGAAAAAGTACCGGGAATTGCGCAAGGACCGTGCGCGCCTGCTCACTGTGCAGCGTGAACGCAAACTCGCCGCTGACAAGGAGTCGAAGTAAGCCATGGCCGAAGCAGCAGTTCATAGCAGAAATGAGAAAGTGGGCGAGGTCATCTCCGCCAAGATGGCCAAGACCATCGTGGTGCAGGTGACGCGCCGCGTCTCGCACCCGTTCTACAAGCGCATCGTCACGCAGCGCAAGAAGTTCTACGCGCACGACGAGCAGCAGCAGGCCAAGGTTGGCGACGTGGTGCGCATCGTTGAATCTCGCCCGGTCAGCAAGCTGAAACGCTGGACCCTCGGCGAGATCATCCGCCGCGGCGTCGACACCAGCGTGCCGGCGCTGGCCGAGAACGCACAGGAATAGGCCGCAAGGGTAAGGATTCCAGCAGGAAGAGGATAGCGCCATGATCGGAATGAGAACAATCCTCGAGGTCGCCGACAACAGCGGCGCGCGGAAGCTGCAATGCATCCTCCCGCGTGGCGGCGACAAGGGATTGCAGGCCGGGCTGGGGGACATTGTCACCGCCAGCGTCAAAGAGGCCGCACCCGACTCGAACATCAAAAAGGGCAAGGTCGTGAAGTGTGTCATCGTCCGGATGCGTAAGGAGACCCGCCGCAAGGACGGGACTTACATCCGCTTCGATTCGAACGCCGCCGTTCTGGTCAACGACCTCGGTGAACCGGTGGGCACCCGCGTCTTCGGACCTGTGGCCCGCGAGCTGCGCGACAAGCGGTTCATGAAGATCGTTTCGCTCGCGCCGGAGGTAATCTAACATGCCGGGACGTCTGGCCAATCGACACAACGAACCCAAGGAACAGGTGAAGATCCGCATCCGCAAGGATGACGTGGTCAAGGTCATCGCCGGCCGCGACAAGGGGAAGACGGGCCGTGTGCTCGAAGTGAACCGCACCACCGGCCGTCTGCTCGTCGAGGGCGTAATGATGGCCAAGAAGCACGTTCGCCCCAACCCGCAGCGCGGCATCAAGGGCGGCATCGCCGAACGTGAAGCGCCCATCCACGTTTCCAACGTGATGTTGCTCACCAGCGACGGCAAGACGACGAGAATCGGCGCGAAGCTGGAGACCGTGGGTGGAAAGACCCGCCGCGTCCGCATCGCCCGCAAGACCGGCGAGACCCTGGACAAGAAATAGTCGCAGGAAACGCCGAGGAGTAAACGATGAAGTCGAGACTCAGAGAGCACTATACGAAGTCGGTGATTCCGGCTTTGACCAAGGAATTCGGCTACACCAACGGCATGGCAGTGCCCAAGCTGGAGAAGGTGACCATCAACATCGGCATGGGTGAAGCCACGCAGAATCCCAAGCTGATGGACGGCGCCGTGAATGAGCTCACCGCCATCACTGGCCAGAAGCCCGTCATCACCAAAGCCTCGAAGTCTATCGCCGCCTTCAAGCTGCGCGAGGGCATGTCGATCGGCTGCATGGTGACGCTTCGCGGCGATCGTATGTTCGAGTTCCTCGATCGCCTGATGAACGTGGCTCTGCCCCGCGTCCGCGACTTCCGCGGCGTCTCCACCCGGAGCTTCGATGGCCGCGGCAACTACACGCTCGGCGTCAAGGATCAGTTGATCTTCCCCGAGATCGATTACAACAAGGTCGAAAAGACCAAGGGCATGAACATCTGCATCACCACCACGGCTCGAACCGACGCCGAAGCGCTGCAGCTCCTCAAGCTCTTGGGTATGCCCTTCCGGCAGAACTAGTCCTGGGACTGGAAAGTAGAGGAAGTCAAGAATGTCAACGACTGCAAGAGAAGCCAAGTCCAGGAACTCGGCCGCGAAGATCTCCGAGAGCCGCGCCGCTGGGAAGAAGGTTCCTAAGCTCGAGGTCCGGCATCGTAACCGTTGTCTCCGCTGCGGGCGTCCCCGTGGCTATATGCGCAAGTTCAAACTCTGCCGCGTGTGTTTCCGGCAGCTTGCCCTCGGCGGGGAAATCCCCGGCGTGGTGAAGTCGAGCTGGTAAGACCTCCGGCAGAAGAAGGAAAGTTCAGGCAGGAAAGCAAGAGATGATCTCTGATCCCATCGCCGATATGCTGACGCGCGTCAGGAATGCGCTGAAGGCCCGCCATCCCAAGGTGGACGTGCCCGCGTCGAAGATCAAGACCGAGATCGCCCGTATCCTCAAGGACGAAGGCTACATCCTCAACTACAAGATCGTGGATGAGGGCAACCACAAGGCGATCCGCGTTTACCTGAAGTACACCACCGCCAACGCTCCGGTGATCTCCAACATCGAGCGCGTTTCGCGGCCCGGCTGCCGCGTTTACGTAGGCAAGACGGACATCCCCAAGGTTCTCGGCGGCCTCGGCGTGAATATCCTCACGACGCCCCGCGGTGTCATGACCGGCAAGAGCGCCAGCAAAGAAGGCGTGGGCGGTGAAGTTCTCTGCCAGGTCTGGTAAATCCCGGCCGGCATTTGGTTTGAATATCTAAAGTCTGGAAATCCACAGGTTTCCTGGAAAGCGGACTGGAGTAGGAAATGTCGAGAGTAGGTAAGAAACCGATCCCGCTTCCCGCGGGTGTCAAGGTCACCGTCGGTGAAGCGCTGTTGGTCGAAGGGCCCAAGGGCAAGCTGAAGGTCCCGGTCCCGGCCGGCGTCCAGATCGAAAACAACGGCGGCACCATCGAAATCCGGCGTGACGGCGATCAGTACGCCGCGCTGCACGGGCTCACCCGAGCATTGGCCGCCAATGCCGTCACCGGCGTCTCCGCCGGCTTCACCCGCGAGATGGATATCGTCGGCATCGGGTATCGCGCCGAGGTAAAGGGCGGCAATGTGATCTCTTTCAGCCTCGGCTACTCGCACTCCATCGAGTTTCTACTCCCCGTGGGCGTGGACTGCAAGATCGACAAGATGACGCACCTTGTGCTCAGCTCCATCGATAAGCAGCAGCTCGGCCAGGTGGCCGCGAACATTCGTGCGCTGCGTCCGCCGGAGCCCTACAAGCAGAAGGGCATCCGCTATACGGGCGAAGTGCTGCGCAAGAAGGTCGGCAAGACCGGCGCGAGCGGTAAGTAATCTGGCGGGAGGTTTAGTTAAGCAATGAAGCGCATGATCGACAAAGACGCACGCCGCCGCCGGATCCACGTGCGGATCCGCGCGCGTGTCAAGGGCAGCGCCGAGCAGCCCAGGCTCGCGGTCTTCCGCAGCCTCAAACACATCTATGCCCAGGTGATCGACGACCGTGCTGGCCGCACCATCGCCTCCGCCTCCAGCGCCGAAAAGAACAGCGCCGTCAAGACCGGCGGCAACCTGATGGGCGCCAAGGAGATCGGCAAGCTGGTCGCCGAGCGCGCGCAGGCCCAGGGCGTGAAGAAGGTAGTATTCGACCGCGGCGGGTTCCTCTACCATGGCCGCATCAAGGCGCTGGCCGACGCTGCCCGCGAAGCCGGACTGGAGTTCTAACGCGATGCCCGCTGTTTCCGTGAAGAGAATCGACCCCAAGGCACTCAACCTCAAAGAGCAGGTGGTGTCCATCAACCGCGTCACCAAGGTGGTGAAGGGCGGCAAGAACCTGAGCTTCTCCGCGCTCGTCGTCATCGGCGATCCTGACCAGAAGGTGGTCGGCTTCGGCACCGGCAAGGCGAAGGAAGTGCCGTCCGCCATCAAGAAGGGGATTGAAGCCGCCAAGAAGAATCTGCGGCAGGTCAACACCCTGAACACCAGCATTCCGCACCAGGTGCTGGGCCGCTTCGGCTCCGGCCTCGTGCTGCTGAAGCCCGCTCCCGAGGGCACCGGCGTTATCGCCGGCGGCCCCGTGCGCGCCGTCATCCAGGCCGCGGGCATTCACAACGTGCTGACCAAGTCCCTGGGCACCCATAACCCGCACAACGTCGTGAAAGCGACCATCGCCGCGCTCGACCAGCTCCGCGACAAGGCGGCTGTGGCCGAACTGCGCGGACTTGCAGTGGAGAATCTCTAAGACCATGGCCGAAGCAACGATCAAAATCAAACTGGTGGCCAGCACCATCGGTTGCCCTGAGAAGCACAAGCTCATCGTCAAGGGGCTCGGCCTCCGCAAGATCAACCAGGTGGTGACCCGGCCCGACACGCCGGGCTTCCGCGGCATGGTGGCCAAAGTGCCCCATCTGCTGAAGCTGGTGTCGGAGTAAGGACCCACAACAAGGAATAAGGAATCGCCATGGACCTCAGCAAGCTGAAACAGCCGGAAGGCCAGGTCAAAAAGCAGCGCCGCATCGGACGCGGCATGGGCAGTGGCCGCAGTAAGTATGCGGGCCGCGGCCAAAAGGGCCAAAAATCGATCAGCGGCTACTCCCACATGCGCGGCTTCGAGGGCGGCCAGATGCCGCTCCACCGCCGCCTGCCGAAGCGCGGATTCTCCAACGAACCGTTCAAGAAGCACCACGCCGTGATCAACGTCAGTCTGCTCGAAAAGCTCGAGGGCGATACCTTCACCCCCGAAACGCTCATGCAGATTGGCGCGGTCAAGAAGCTCGGCGACGGTCTCAAGGTCCTCGGCAACGGGGAACTGAAGAAGAAGGTGAACGTCACCGCGCACCTGTTCTCGAAGTCGGCCGAAGAGAAGATCAAGGCCGCCGGCGGAACCGTTACGGTCATCACCGCCCAAAAGAGCGAGTAGTCATCAACCAGCCGAAGGCAGCCCATGTCCAAGTTTTTCGAAGCTCTGGCCAATGTTTTCCGGATTCCGGATCTGCGGCAGCGCGTGCTCTTCACCTTAGGCCTGCTGGCCGTGTACAGGCTCGGCGCAGCCGTGCCTATCCCAGGTGTCGACGCCATCAAGTTCGAGGAGTTTTTCGCGCGCAATCAGGGAACCTTTTTCGGGTTCCTTGATCTGTTCAGCGGCGGCCAGTTCCGCCGTCTGACCGTCTTCGCGCTCGGCATCATGCCGTACATCACCGCCTCAATCGTTCTGCAGTTGCTCACCGTCGTTGTCCCCACGCTCGAGAAGTTGCAGAAAGAAGGCGAGCTCGGACGTCGCAAGATCACGCAGTGGACGCGCTACCTGACCGTCGGCCTTGCTCTGATGCAGTCGCTGTTCATCGGTACCGCGCTCCAGAGCCAGGGCGATTTCGTGCTCAACCCCGGCCCCGGTTTCGTGCTGCTCACCATGTTGACGCTTACCACCGGAACGGCCTTTATCATGTGGCTGGGCGAACAGATCACTGAGCGCGGCGTCGGCAACGGTATGTCGCTCATCATCTTCGCCGGCATCGTCGCCGGACTGCCGTCCGCCATCTATCAGATTTGGACGAACACCTTCATCACTCGGACCTGGAACCCCTTCCAGATGCTCGCCATCGTCACGATGATGATCCTGGTCGTGGCCTTCATCGTTCTCGTCGAACGGGGTGAGCGCCGCATCCCGGTTCAGTACGCCAAGCGCGTCGTCGGCCGCCGCATGATGGGCGGCCAGGCCACCCACCTTCCGCTGAAGGTGAACGCCGGCGGCGTCATCCCGGTGATCTTCGCCAGTTCGCTCCTGGCCTTCCCACTGACGCTGATGAACGTGCCGTGGATCGCTAATAATAAGTGGATTACTGGCATCCTCACCGCCGTTCGCTCCGGCGAACCGCTGTACGTCATCCTCTTTGTAACACTGATCATCTTCTTCTCGTTCTTCTACGTGTCGATCATCTTCAATCCGAATGAAGCGGCCGACAACATGAGGAAATACGGCGGATTCATCCCTGGCATCCGTCCTGGCAAAAACACCGCCGACTACATGAACCGGATTCTGACGAAGATCACGGTGGTCGGCGGCCTGTACCTCGCGGTGCTTTCGCTGATCCCCGAAATCATGATCGGCGGCATCAAGCTCCAACACCTGCCCCCGGCCGTTCTGGGGAACTGGATCGATGCGAACTTCCCGCGGTTCATCCTGGATGGTCTAGGCGTGACATTCTACTTCGGCGGTACGTCGCTGCTGATCGTCGTCGGTGTCGCAATGGATACTGTCAATCAGGTTGAGGCGCAGTTGATCATGCGCCATTACGAAGGGTTTACGCCGCGCGCCGGTCGCATTCGTGGCCGCCGCAGCGCGGTCTAGCTGGCTGGCCGCAATCCGGCTGTGAAGGATTTTGCTTGTTAGAATCTTCCTCCAAGTCGAGGGAGGACGCCCGCGAGGGGCTCCGCGGCCCGGAGAGTCGCACTATTAACGGAACGATGAACAACGGAGCAGCGGACGGCGCGGAGCCGATAGCACTGATTCTCTTCGGTCCTCCGGGATCCGGCAAGGGAACCCAGGCGAAGATGTTGAAGGACGCTCTTCAGGTCCCTCACATCTCAACCGGGGATATGCTCCGGGCCAGGATCGCTTCCGGTGATCCGTTGGGTAAGCAGGTGCAGGACCTCATGCATGCCGGCCGCTTGGTCCCCGATGATGTCGTCAACCGGCTGGTGGCGGAGCGAATCCTCGAGCCGGACTGTGCAAAGGGATTCATCCTCGACGGCTACCCGCGGACGATCCCGCAAGCCGAGGTCTTGGGAGGCTGGTTGGCCGATCGCGGCTACCAGCAAGTGGTGGTCCACTTGAAAGTGGATTACACTATTATTATCGCGCGGATTACGGGCCGCAGGCAGTGTCCGAAGTGTGGCGCCCTGTACAGCCTGACGTCGAACCCGCCAAAAGTGGCAGACCTCTGCGACCTGGATGGGACTCGGTTGGCCGTTCGCGACGACGATCGTGAGGCTGTGGTTCGGGAACGCCTCGAAGCGTACGAACGGCAGACCCGGCCGTTGCTTGAGTATTTCGCCGCCTCCGGCCATCCCTTTCACGAGGTGGACGGGAGTTTTGAGTCGCCCCAAGCGATTCTGGCCAGGATCAGCGGCCTACTGGCGGTTGGATGATTATCCGGAAGAGTCCGGCAGAACTGGAAAAGATGCGCAGGGCCGGCTTGCTGGTCCACGAGATCCTCAAGACCCTGCGAACAATGGTGAAGGAAGGCGTCACCACCCAGGACCTGGAAGTGGTCGCCGAAAAGATGATCCGGGACGCCGGGGCCAAACCCGCGTTCAAGGGATATTACGTGCCGTCGGCCGGAGGAAAGTTCCCCTTCGTGCTGTGCACCTCGGTGAACCACGAGGTTGTCCACGGGATGCCGTCGGCCAAAAGGGCATTGCAGTCCGCCGATGTCGTTTCGATCGATACCGGGGTCCAGTTGGACGGATACTTCGGAGATTCGGCGATTACGGTGCCCGTCGGGCAGGTGAGTGACGAAGTGGCCCGGCTCTTGAAGGTGACCGAAGAGTCCCTCGAGTTGGCCATCCAGCAGGCGAAGGCCGGCAATCGGCTGTTCGATATCTGCGGAGCCGTCGAGCGGCACGTCAACGCCAATGGGTTTTCGATCGTGCGGGAGTTCGTTGGGCACGGCATCGGGACCTCGCTCCATGAGGAGCCTCAGGTACCGAATTACGTCGACCGCCGCAACGAGAATCCGCGCCTGAAGGAAGGGATGGTTCTGGCGATTGAGCCAATGGTCAACGCCGGCCGCCCCGAGACGAAGGTCTTGGCTGATCGCTGGACTGCGGTGACGAAGGATGGCAGCTATGCGGCCCACTTCGAACACTGTGTCGCGATCACTTCGAATGGGCCGTGGGTCCTTACCCGGCCTTGAGGTCTTGAGTGCCATGGCGGCCGAAGCGGCTGTGGTGATCGAGATTTTGCCCAGCGAGGCCTATCGGGTCGAGCTGAGGAACCGCGAGCAGGTGGTTGCCCACCTCGCCCCAGCGGTGCAGCGGAACTTTGTCCGGCTGCGGGTCAGGGATGAAGTGCTGGTGGAACGCACCGCGCTCGACCCAACCCGAGCCCGGATTGTGAAGATTGTGCCGGGCCGCAGTTGATCTGCCGGCTGCGGCTTGGATTTTGAATTTGTGAGAGAGGCACTGCCATGAAAGTTCGTGCGTCAGTCAAGAAAATGTGCGACAAGTGCAAGATCGTCCACCGCGAAGGCGTGGTGCGCGTGATCTGCTCCAACCCCAAGCACAAGCAGCGCCAAGGGTAACAGGCGAGAAGAGGAAAGAGTATGGCTCGTATTGCAGGTGTGGATCTGCCGGCCCGGAAGCGCAGCGAAGTCGGGCTGACCTACATTTATGGCATCGGACGGACCCGCGCGCGGTCCATCCTGTTCCGTGCCGGTATCGACTTCAATAAGAGGATCTCGGACCTGAGCGAAGAAGAAGTCAACCAGATCCGTCAGATTCTTGAGGAAGAAGGCGCCGTCGAAGGCGACCTCCGCAAGGAGATCTCGCTCAACATCAAGCGCCTCATCGAAATGGGCTCCTATCGCGGCCTGCGGCATCGCCGCTCGCTGCCGGCCCGTGGCCAGCGCACGCACACCAACGCCCGTACCCGGAAGGGTCCGCGCCGCGGCACGGTGGCCAACAAGAAGAAGGCCGGTAAGTAAGTAGCGGAGGATTTGAAGCAACATGGCCAAGACGCAGGCTAAGGCTGGCAAGAAGAAGTCCTTCAAGAAGAAGGAAAAAAAGAACGTACCTGTCGGCTTCTGCCATATCCAGGCGACGTTCAACAACACGATCATCACGTTTACTGATCAGTTGGGCAACACGCTCTCCTGGTGCAGTTCCGGTTCGCTCGGCTTCCGTGGCTCCCGCAAGGGTACTCCGTTCGCCGCGCAGCAGGCCTCTCTCACAGCGGCCAACAAGGCCAAGGAAAGCGCCGGCCTGCGCCAGGTGGAAGTCCACGTGGCGGGTCCCGGCTCCGGTCGTGAATCCGCGATCCGCGCTCTGGCGACGGCTGGCATCGAAGTGAAGGTGATCAAGGACACTACTCCGATCCCTCACAACGGTTGCCGTCCTCCCAAGAAGCGGCGTGTCTGATTCGCCCGGCTGCGGCTGTCGCTCTTTGCATTCGCCCGCGCCCGGATGGGCGTGGTGCCGCGGCGGCCGGCTCCCATGGGGCTGGCGTTCGCGTGTCTGTTGGTATTGGTAAGCAGGAAGAAGGCATTCTCGACGGATTCGTCCTCGACGCCGTAAACTGCACCTCAACTCAGGTCTCACCAAGGAGGTCCTTTGGCTCGTTATAGTGGCCCGGTTTGCCGGCTGTGCCGGCGTGAGGGCATGAAGCTGTTTCTCAAGGGGGAGCGCTGCTTCTCCGACAAGTGCGCCATCGAAAAGCGGAACTTCCCGCCCGGACAGCACGGCAAAGATCGCAAGCCGAAGATCGTCGGCTACGGTCTCCAGCTCCGTGAAAAGCAGCGCGCCAAGCGCTACTACGGACTGCCGGAAGTCCAGTTCCACAATCTCTACGAGAAGGCCGTCCGGCAGAAGGGCGTCACCGGCGAAAACCTGCTCAGCATGCTCGAGCGCCGTCTCGACAACGTCGTCCACCGTATCGGATTCGGCACCAGCCGCGCCATGGCGCGCCAGTTGGTCCGCCACGGCCACGTCCAGGTGAACGGCAAGAAGGTCAACATTCCGTCCTACATGGTCCGGCCCAATGACGTCGTCGAAATCCGGGAAGGTAGCAAGAGCAACCCCTCCATCCTTTCCGCCCGCGACGCAACGGCCCACATGCCCGCCCCGAACTGGCTCGAGGTCGACCGCGAAGGCCTCAAGGCGCGCATTCTCGCCGCACCCAAGCGCGAGGAGTTGGTCCAGATCAAACTCGAAGAGCAGTTGATCGTCGAACTGTACTCGAAGTAAGAGGAGCGAGCGATGTTCAAAGGATTCCAGAAGCCCAAGCGGCTGGTGGCTAATACTGAGACGCTCACCGAACGCTACGGCATGTTTACGGCGCAGCCCTTCGAGCGCGGCTTCGGCACGACGATCGGCAACGCATTGCGCCGTATCCTGCTGAGCTCCATCGAAGGCGCAGCCATCACCGCCGTGCGCATCGAAGGTGTCGCGCATGAGTTCAGCCCCATCCCGGATGTGGTCGAGGATGCCACTGACATCATCCTCAACCTCAAGCAGGTGCCGTTCAAAATGATGGACGACAGCGTGAAGACCGTCACGCTGACCGTCGATCAGGCTGGCGAAGTCACCTCCGGCATGATCGAGTGCCCCCCTGATATCGAGGTCCTCGATCGCAACCTCCACATCGCCACCGTCTCCACGGGCGGAAAGCTCCAGATCGAAATGCGCCTCAAGGCCGGCCGGGGCTACGTCTCCCGCGACCGCAATTTCGACGAGGATCTGCCGGTGGGCTACATCCCCATCGACTCTGTGCACTCCCCCGTGCGCAAGGTGAAGTACACCGTCGAGGCCGCCCGCCTCGGCCAGATGACCGACTACGACAAGCTCATCCTCGAAGTCTGGACCAACGGCGCCGTCTCCCCGCAGGACTCCATCGGCCTTGCTTCCAAGCTGCTGAAGGATCACATGACGATCTTCATCAACTTCGAAGAACTGCCTGAAGTCGTCGAGGAGCCCGTCGAGCGCGCCGCCGGCCAAATGAACGAGGTCCTCAACCGGTCGGTCGAGGAGTTGGAACTCAGCGTCCGCTCCTACAACTGCCTCAAGAACGCGAATATTCAAACCATCGGTGACCTGGTGCAGCGCACCGAGGCCGAAATGCTCCGAACCAAGAACTTCGGCCGTAAGTCATTGAATGAAATCAAGGAAATTCTCGGCGGCCTCGGCCTGTCGTTCGGCATGCGCCTCGACGCTTCCGGCCGCCTGATCGGCCCGAGTGGCGCCCCGGCCGTCATCGGCTCGGGCGAGTACGGTGAATCCGGCCAGGAACTCGGCGAGTAGGAGATCGAAGATGAGACATAAAAGAGCAGGCTTTAAGCTCAAGCGGGACTCCAGCGCCCGCCGCGCCCTCCTGCGTAACCTGGTCACCAGCGTGATCGAGAGTGAGGGCGAACGCATCATTACCACCGTGCCGAAGGCCAAGGCCGTCAAACCGATCCTCGAAAAGATGATCACCCTCGGCAAGCAGGACACCCTTCACGCCCGTCGTCAGGCCGCAAGCTTCCTCCTCACCCCCACCGCAGTGAAGAAGCTGTTCGACAAGGTGGCCCCCCGTTTCGCCCAGCGGAACGGCGGCTATAGCCAGATCATCCGCGTCGGCTGGCGGAAGGGCGACGGCACCGAACTCGCCATCCTCCAACTCACCGGCACTCAGCTTATCAAGCGCGCCGAGGAGCGGGCCAAGCGGCGCGAAGAGCGCCTCAAGGCCATGAAAGAAGGCCGCGAGGGCGAAGAAGGCGCCGAGCCGCAAGCTTAACCGCACAACACAACCGCAGTTTCTTTCTCCAAATTAGGGAGTCCGGCAATGCCGGACTCCCTTTTTCTTTTCCACAAACCTTTTCTAATCAGTGGGTTAAGGCCAACTGATAGATCTTAGCGGGAAACACTCATAAATACTTGACAGGCGCGCCGCATGGTCTTACAATGAGAATCGTAAACCAACTCATTGGAGGTTCAGAAGACCATGACCATGATTACTCGTCGAACTCGCCCCGGATTCGAGGACTTCCCCTCCTCCGTCCGGCTGTTCGAAGACGTCGTCAACCGTTTCTTTACCGAGCCGGCGTCGGTTCGTCCCTGGTCGCCCGCTGTCGACATCGCGGAAAACGAAAACGAACTCGTGCTGACCGCCGACATCCCCGGCGTGAAACTCGAAGAAATCGACATCCGCCTTGAGGAGGGCACACTCACCATCAGCGGCAGCCGCAACTTCGAAAACGAAGAGCAGAAAGGCGGTTACCACCGAATCGAGCGCTCCTACGGCAGCTTCCAGCGCGCCTTTAGTCTGCCTGAAAGCGTCGACCCCGAGAAGGTCGCGGCTTCCTACGACAATGGCGTCCTGAAGGTCACGTTGCCCAAGAAGGAGCTCGCCAAACCGCGGAGCATCAAGGTCGCTCCCACTTCCACCGCAAAACACTAACGCAATCGGCGCCGTCCCGCCCAGGGGCGGCGCCCTCCGTTCACGTCCTCTCAGTAACCGCTCACCCCGGCATCCGCCCCCTTCAAACTCCCTCGATTGACGCCCCAGAAACCGCTCCGATACACTAATAATTGGTTGTTCCCCCCCTCTCTTTCCCCGGAACACGCAATGGGAAGTGCCTCATGCCGCGCGGGGTCTGGAACGGAACGGGAGCCTAGGCCAAGTACGGGAGGATTTGCATTTGCCGGACGCCAGCCGTCACATATTTTCGTCGGAATCCGTCACCGAAGGACATCCCGATAAGATCGCAGACCAGATTAGCGACGCCGTTCTCGATGCCGTCCTGAAGGACGATCCCACCGGCCGCGTCGCCTGCGAGACCTTCATTACCACCGGACTCGTCGTCGTCGGCGGTGAGATCACCACCAACACCTACGTCAATGTCCCGGATCTCGTCCGCGCCACCGTCAACGACATCGGCTACAACGACGCCTCCTACGGCTTCGACTGCAAGACCTGCGGCATCCTGAACGCCATCCAGTCCCAGTCCCCCGACATCGCCATGGGCGTGGACACCGGTGGCGCCGGCGACCAGGGCATCATGTTCGGTTACGCCTGCGACGAAACCCCCGAGCTCATGCCGCTGCCCATCATGCTGGCCCATCAGCTCACCCGCCGACTCAGCGATGCCCGCCGGAACCAGGACGTCAACTTCCTCCGCCCCGACGGCAAGAGCCAGGTCAGCGTCGAGTACGTGAACGGCAAGCCCGCCCGCATCGACGCGGTCGTCGTCTCCACCCAGCATCACGACACCATCTCCACTGAAGATCTCCGCAAGCAGGTTCGCGAAGCGATCATCGACCCGGTGGTCCCCGGAGCCATGGTGGATGCCAACACCAAGTTCCACATCAATCCGACCGGCCGCTTCGTCATCGGCGGGCCCCACGGCGACACCGGCCTCACCGGCCGCAAAATCATCGTCGACACCTACGGTGGCATGGGCCGTCACGGCGGTGGCGCCTTCTCCGGCAAGGACCCCACAAAGGTCGACCGCTCCGCCACCTATATGGCACGCTACGTCGCCAAGAACCTGGTCGCCGCCGGTTTCGCCGCTAAGGTGGAAGTCCAGCTTGCCTACGCCATCGGCGTGGCCGAGCCCGTCTCCGTCCTGGTCAACACCTTCGGCACCGGCGTCATCGACGACGAGCGCATCGTCGAGCTGATCCGCGCCCATTTCCCGCTCACGCCCAAGGGCATGATCGACCACCTCAACCTGCGCCGCCCGGTATTCCGCGACACAGCCGCCTTCGGCCACTTCGGCCGCACCGGCAATGGCTTCACCTGGGAGTTCACCGACAAGGCTGACGCCCTCCGCGAGGACGCGCGCCTCTCGGCAGCCGCCGCGAAGTAACGTCAAATCCACCGAATTGAAATGGGCCAGCCCGCAAGGGTTGGCCCTTTTCGCATCTCACTATCCGCGCAGATACTTGTTGAAGAAGTCCAGCGTTCGCTGCCACGCCAGTTTGGCCGCGGCCTCGTCGTAGCGAGGCGTCGTGTCGTTGTGGAAGCCGTGGTTGGTGCCGTCGTACATGTGCATGGTGTACGTCTTGCCGTTCGCCTTCAAGGCTTCCTCGTAAGCCGCCCAGCCCGCATTGACGCGCTGATCGTTGCCTGCGTAATGCAACAACAGAGGCGCTTGGATCTTCGGAACTTCGGCCGCTGGCGCCTGCCCGCCATAGAATGGCACAGCTGCCGCCAGATCCGAGCCTAGCCGCACCGCCATCGCGTTGGCCATACCTCCGCCGAAGCAGAAGCCCACGACGCCAATCTTGCCCGTGCAGTCGGAACGCGCCTTCAGCCAGCGAGCCGCGGCCTCGAAGTCCTCGGTCATCTTCTGCCGGTCCACTTCGCGGAACAGTGCCCCGCCCTTCTCGTCGTCGCCCGGGTAACCGCCTTTACTGGTCAGACCATCCGGCGCGAAGGCCACGAAGTTCGCTGCCCCCAGCCGCCGTGCGACGTCTTCGATGTACGGATTCAGCCCGCGATTCTCATGCACCACCATCACGCCAGGCAGCTTGCCTGACGCCTTAGACGGCCGGACAAGCAGCCCCTTGATGTTGCCGTTCCCCTTCGGCGACTCCACAGTCACGTACTCGGTTTTGATCCGTGGGTCGTCTTTCGGGACCTGCTGTGCCCAGGCGTAGTTCGGCCTCAGGCTCTCCCAGAGCGCTGTCGCTGTCACTCCGCCGACGGCGAACTTTTGTGCGCCGTCCAGAAAAGCACGGCGGTCAATGTCGCCGTGCACATACTTGTCGAACAGGTTCAAGAGCTCCTGCGGGAACTCAGACGCTTGCTTTCTTTCCATTCGGGCCCCTCCCGGGTAGTGGCGAGAATACCACAGCGCGGGTTACGGTGCGGGGCTCTCCGGGATGACGATCACCTGTTGGTTTCTCCGGTCCACCTCCCTGCCTGCGAAATGACCAAAGGCGATTATCCCCACATACAACGGCAAACCGATCACCTGCGCCGCACCCGCGCTCAACTGATAGACCGCCGGGCCGGCGAGAATCACGCCGGCGATTGTTCCAATCACCCTGCCGGCAATCCGCTTCTCCCGCACGCGCAACTCCGAGAAAGCCGAACGATCCAGCCGCTGATACCCTTTCGGGACCTCTTGCTTGCTGCTGGTCCGCCGCACCTCCATCTCGAACGTCGTCTCTGTCACGTTCAGGAGCCGCCCCTCGATGCGCGTCCCGGTCGTCAGCGTCACAATCGCCGTCCGGTCTGAACAGGTGGCGGGGACCAGCGACCAAGGAACACGCAAAGGCTCCGCAGCGTGGGCTAGCAGCGGCCCAATGAATAGCAGGGTAAAAGTTCGCATGCCCGGATCTTAAGTCTGCTGCAAGATTACGGACTGCCGGCTTGTGACACTTACTCCGCTGTCACGAATCCCCGAAGCTCCTCCAAAGAGGCTGCGGAGACGATTCGGAAGACCACCTTCCGGTTCAACTCCTGTGGCAGTTGCCGGGCTGCAACCACATCCCCGGCGACAATGTCGCAGGCCCTGAGGCCCTTGTTCCAGCCCGGGCTCGCCGGGTTCCGCATCACGACCGATTCCGGTCCGAACCCCAACGCGGACAGCAGTGTTCCCGCCCACTGCCGGATCGACTGGGAACGGGAGACCAGGCCGATCAGAACGGGACCCGATGGCCGCGCGACGCCTTCGACAATCTCCGCCACCGACCGCATTCCCACCGGATGGACGCTCAGCCCTCCGAGCCGCCGCAGAACAGCGCCAGCGTGGCCTTCGTTGGCCACCACAAAGCAATTTCGCAGCTCAGCCAGATCGGCGCTATCCAGTCCCATCCACCCGGCATAGACTCCTGTCGCCTCGGCAATCTCCGCCGCAATGATCTCAGCCAGTTCGGCATCCGGATCGATCACCACCCAACGCCCGCACGGCGCCCCATCGCCTAGCCGCGCCAACGAAGCCTGCAAGTCGGCAACTGAATACCCGAGCGACCGTGCTTGCTCCGACCACGCCCGGACAAATCCGTCCAAGCCATTCGAGCAAGGCCCCGGAGCCACGAAAACTCCGCTCCCCTGCCGCACTCGCAGCCAACCCCGCTCCCCCAGATCCTGGTACACGGCTGCGACCGTATTCCGGTGAATCTTCAACCTTCGCGCCAAATCGCGGACACTCGGCAGCCGCTCCCCTGGCGCCAACTTGCCACTCAAAATTCCCAGCAATAACTGAGCGGCCAACTGCTCCCGCACCGGCGGCCGCCCTTCTCGCGAAAGCCAGAGACGAATCATGCGCGTCTTCCCGCATCGAGCTTATCTTGTTTCGGACTTCCACTACGCACCTGACACGTGCGAAGAATCTCGGCCACATTCACCGCAGGAAGTGCGGTGAATGGATGTTATAATCACCGCAGGAACGGCGGAGATTGCAATGTACATCCACGAGCAGCCCGGTTGGCCAAAACTCCATTGGGACCCGATACGGGTCACCTCGTTGCTCGCCGATATCCGGCACCAACAAGGCCGGCTGCTCGGCCGGATGGAATCGCTCGGCTTCACGCTTCAGCAGGAGGCAGTGCTGACGACCTTGACCTCGGATGTGGTCAAAACCAGCGAAATAGAGGGCGAAAGACTTGATTCGAACGAGGTGCGCTCCTCGATAGCGAGACGTCTGGGGATGGACGCAATTGGGCTACCGTCAGCCAGTCCTCGAGTCGAAGGCATCGTGGAGATGATGATCGACGCCACAAGCAACTATGACCTGCCACTGACGGCAGACCGGCTCCATGCCTGGCATGCGTCCATGTTCCCTGGCGGGTTTAGCGGCATCGCCCGGATCCGCGTCGGCGCATGGCGTGATGAACGCGCTGGCCCGATGCAGGTGGTCTCCGGACCAATCGGGCGGGAAAAGGTCCACTATCAGGCTCCTGCCGCAAGCCGCCTGGAGAAAGAAATGAGCGCGTTCCTCGATTGGTTCGAGAATGAGACTGCGGGGGACCCGGTGCTCCATGCGGCCCAGGCGCACTTCTGGTTCGTCACGCTCCACCCCTTCGACGACGGCAACGGCCGCATTGCGCGCGCCATCGCAGACATGGCTCTCGCGCGCTCAGAACGCACCCCCCAGCGCTTCTACAGCATGTCCGCGCAGATCCGAAAGGAGCGCAAGGAATACTACGCCATCCTGGAGCGCACACAGCGCGGTTCGTTGGAGATCACCCCCTGGATGGAGTGGTTCCTCGCCTGCCTCGGCCGCGCCATCGGCGCCGCCCAAACCACGCTCGAATCGGTTCTTCTCAAGGCTCGCTTCTGGCAAACCCACGCGGAAACGCCCTTCAACGATCGACAACGCTTCATCCTGAACCGGCTCCTTGACGGATTTGAAGGCAAACTCACCACATCCAAGTACGCCCAGATCACCAAGTGCTCGCAGGACACCGCGCTGCGGGACTTGACTGAGCTAGTTGAACGAGGCATTTTGAGACGAGGTGAAGCCGGAGGCAGAAGCACCTCGTACGAATTGGAACGACGATTGTGACGAGGCGTCAGCATGTAGGGTCCACTGAGGAAGGTCGAATGAATAGATATGTTTCGGCGGAATTAACTCATTTTGTCGGTCGCGGTAAGGCTCCTGAAGAACAATATAAACTACTTCTTGAGATTCTGAGAGACGGAAGGCTGATTCATCCTTCCCGCCACCCTGGGAATATGTCCATGAGGAAGGGTGGGAAGATTTCGTCGAATAACGTGTACAGGACGGCCACCGTTGGCTTCTGCGATATCCCTGCGGAAATGTGACGAATTCATATGAAAAAATATGGCGAGTTCGGGATCTCATTCTCAAAACCATTCCTCGTCTCACAGGGTGCGAGTCCCGTCTTCTACGTTTCTAGCAGATCGACGGTTAACGACGGTCGTAGGTCGCGAGTGACGTTGGCAGACCACTTTGACCAACGTACTTCGATTTATCAACAACTTGCCGAAGAAGCTGTGCGCCCGGATTGGCCAGATTTGACGCTGCAGGATGGGGCAAGCTTGCGTAACCACGCTCTCCTTCTTCAAGAGTTTATCGACTATCACTTTCTAAGTTTCGTCAAGTTCTTCGATCCCTCGCATTTAGATGACGATCAAGAAAACTACTACATGGAGCGGGAGTGGAGGGTATTTGGAAATGTTGAGTTTGGCCTGGCGGATGTTGCTAGACTTACCGTACCAAGAGCATATCAAAGTAAGCTGAAAGACGACCTGCCGGACTATTCTGGCGCGGTGTTTGTGGCGGAAGATGCAACGTAGGATCACGCCCTGATTTGTTTGGACGCGAGCTTCGGATGATGCCCCAGTCAGCCGTCAGGGGGACGGCATCCGGGCACACGAACTCCTAACGCAGCTCCAGGAACTGTTCACCCTTGCCGAGCCGGCCGGTGATCTCGGGCCACAAGCCCTGGAACGCTGCGAGTAGATGGGCCTTGCGGCAATTTCCGATACGCACCCACAACAGTTTGGCGGTGGGCGCGCGAAGGAAGAAACTCACAAAATCCTCGTCCTTCGAAATCAGTATGTAGTCATTCTCGGACGCGTAACGCCAGATCTCGTCGTCGCTGGACTTCTCCATTCCGGCGTCGATGACGTGGATGGCCTCCGCTCCCAGTTCATTCTCCAGAAATCGAGCCAGAGCGGGCGGCAACTGGTGATCGATGAGGAACTTCATGCAATGCGCAGCACGGCGTGATCAGTCTGACGAGCCGCGTACTCGATGGCTGCGAGGATGTCCTCGCGCTCGAGGAAGGGGTAGTCTTCCAGGATCTCGTCGTAACTCGCCCCGGCGCTGAGGAGATCCAGGATATCCGTGACACGGATACGCATTCCGCGGATACAGGGATGTCCTCCGCACTGGGCGGCATCGATCGTGATGCGGTTCAACCTCGATTCGCTCATGGACGATACCTCACGTGTCCTATTCTATCGGCAGTAGCGCCAGTCCGGCCCCCTGAAGAAAGCAGAAGAGGCCGCCCCACCCGGGACGGCCTCTCCTTGCGAAACTCGGCGCAGCCCTAATACCGGTAGTGATCCGGCTTGTACGGCCCTTCGACCGGCACGCCGAGGTAATCGGCCTGCTTTTCGGTCAGAGTGGTCAGCTTCACGCCGATCTTCTCCAGGTGCAGCCGGGCTACTTCCTCGTCCAGCTTCTTCGGCAGCGTGTAGACGCCCACCTCGTACACGTCCTTGTTCTTCCAGAGGTCGATCTGCGCCAGCGTCTGGTTCGAGAAGCTGTTCGACATCACGAAGCTCGGGTGTCCCGTCGCGCAGCCCAGGTTCACCAACCGGCCTTCGGCCAGCAGGAAGATCGAGCGGCCGTCCGGGAAGGTGTACTTGTCCACCTGCGGCTTGATGTTCTCCTTCACCAAGCCCGGCGCGTTGTTCAGCCGGTCCACCTGGATCTCGTTGTCGAAGTGGCCGATGTTGCAAACAATCGCCTGGTCCTTCATCTTCTGCATGTGCTCGAGCGTGATGATGTCGCAGTTGCCGGTCGTCGTCACATAGATGTCGCCGCGACCCAGCGTGTCTTCGATCGTCGTCACTTCGAAGCCTTCCATCGCCGCCTGCAGCGCGTTGATCGGGTCGATCTCGGTGACAATCACCCGCGCGCCGAAGCCGCGCAGCGAATGCGACGAGCCCTTGCCCACGTCGCCATAGCCGCAGACCACGGCCACTTTGCCGGCCACCATCACGTCCGTTGCGCGCTTGATGCCATCTGAAAGCGACTCGCGGCACCCATACAGGTTGTCGAACTTCGACTTCGTCACCGAGTCGTTCACATTGATCGCCGGCACCAGCAGCTTGCCCGCCTGCTGCATCTTATAGAGCCGGTGCACGCCCGTCGTCGTCTCTTCGGAAACGCCGCGCCACTCCTTCACCAGGTCGTGCCAGCGAGTCGGGTTCTCGGCGTGGACCTTCTTCAAGAGGTCCTTGATCACCGACTCTTCGTGCGACGCGGACGGCGTGTTCACCCAGCCGTCGCCGTTCTCCAGCTCGTAGCCCTTGTGGATCAGCAGCGTCACGTCGCCGCCGTCGTCCACAACAAGCTGCGGACCCTTGCCTTCGGGGAACGTAATCGCCTGGTAGGTGCACCACCAGTACTCTTCGAGCGTCTCGCCCTTCCACGCGAACACGGGCACCTTTGCGGCCGCGATCGCCGCCGCCGCGTGGTCCTGCGTCGAGAAGATGTTGCAGCTCGCCCAGCGGACATCGGCGCCCAGGTCCACCAGCGTCTCGATCAGAACCGCCGTCTGAATCGTCATGTGCAGCGAACCGGTGACGCGCACGCCTTTCAGCGGCTTCTCGGCGGCGTATTTCCGGCGGATCGCCATCAGGCCGGGCATCTCGGCCTCAGCGATCGTGATTTCCTTGCGTCCCCAGTCGGCCAGGGAGAGATCGGCGACCTTGAAGTCGGTCGCCGCGGGTGAGAGTGTCGTGCTCATCGGTCCACCTCTGACAAATTAAATATCGACGAATCTCGATACGTTGATATTATGATGGGTGCGGCCCCATGCAGTCAATCCTCAAAGCGTTCCGTCTTCTGGCTGATCCAAGCCGCCTCCGCATCCTCCTTCTGCTTGAAAAGGAAGAACTTTCCGTCGCTGAGCTGCAAGGCATCCTGTCGGTTACACAAAGCACTCTTTCCACGCACCTGGCCCAACTCAAGCAGGCGGGCCTCGTGGAGGACCGCCGCGCTGGAAAGAATGTGCTCTATCGAATCAAGAATATCCGTGTTCCCGGCCTGATGGACGTTCTTCGTGATGCCGCTTCCGAAATTCCGGAGGCCGCCGGCGACGTTGAGGCGCTTCGACTGATTCTCGACAAGCGGCGCGACAAGGTTCGAGCGTACTTCGACGAACTCGCCGGCAAGTTCGGACGGCACTACGTGCCCGGACGCTCGTGGAAGGGCCTCGCGGAGACGCTGCTGAAGCTACTGCCGCCGCTCGTCGTCGCCGATCTCGGTGCCGGCGAGGGCACGTTCACGCTGCTGCTCGCGCAACGGGCGAGACGCGTGATTGCCGTCGACAACTCCGTGAAAATGGTCGAGTACGGCTCGACGCTCGCTCGAGAGCACGGCGTTAATAACGTCGAGTTTCGTCTCGGCGACATGGAGGAATTGCCCGTCGAGACCGGCTCGGTCGACCTGGCGTTCTTCAGCCAGTCTCTTCACCACGCGCAGCACCCGGGAAAGGCGATCGCCGAGGCGTGGCGCATCGTGAAGCCGGGCGGGCGAATCGCCGTGCTGGACCTGGTCCGGCACCACTTTGAAGAGGCCCGCGAACTGTACGCCGACCTTTGGCTCGGTTTCGGCGAGGCCGAACTGGCCGGGTTCCTGGCGGAGGCGGGGTTCACGGGGGTCGAAACGGCCGTCGTGCACCGCGAGGACCAGGCACCCTACCTCGAAACCCTGCTGGCTGTGGGCGACAAGCCCGCCGCCGCCATGCGAAACTGAAAGAGATACCCCGAGGAAATCTGAATTGGCACTAGTAGAAGGCTGCAAGCACGCGCTTGAGATCAACATTCCCGCGGACGCCGTCAACGCGGAGAGCGCGAAAGTCGAATTGAACGTTCAGGCGAAGGCGCACCTGAAGGGTTTCCGCCCCGGCAAGGCGCCGATCAGCGTCATCCGTAAGAACTTCGCCGCCGAGATCCGGCAGGAAGTCCTGGAAAAGCTGATCCCGCAGTTCATCGAACGCGAGTGCGAGAAAGAGGGCCTGAGGGTCGTCAGCAGACCCGAAGTGAAGGACCTGCACTGGCACGATGGCGGCGATGTGCACTTCAAGACGGAGTTTGAGGTCGCGCCCGAGTTCGATCTGAAGGACGTGCGCGGCCTGAAGGTCACCTACGCCGAGCCGCAGGTCACCGATGAGGACGTCGAAGGCCGCATCAACGATATCCGCGAGTCGCGTGCCGAGTTCGTCAACGTCGACCCCCGTCCCGCGCAGGACGGCGACCACTGCCTGGTGGACTTGGAGTCCATCGCCGGCCTTGAGGGCGCGCCGATGAAGCAGGACGAGATCAACATTGAGATCGGCGGCAAGGACACGATGCCCGCCTTCACTGACGCCTTACGCGGCGCCATGCCCGGCGACGAGCGCGAAGCCGAAGTCACGTACCCCGAGAACTACGCCGCCGAGCGGCTCTCGGGCAAGACCGTCAAGTTCAAGGTGACCCTTAAGACGATTCGCCTCAAGGAGTTACCGGAACTGAACGATGAGTTTGCCAAGGACCTCGGCGACTTCCAGACCATGGAGGAACTCCGTGAGGAGGTCCGCAAGTCGATCTTCCGGGAGCGCGAGTACATGGCCCAGACCGAGGCGAAGAACGCGCTGGTGGAGAACCTAATCGACCTGCACGAGTTCCCGGTGCCCGAGGCCTACGTCGACAACCAGCTCGAATCGAACCTCGAGAACCAGCTCCGTTCGCTGGCCTCCCAGGGCGCGGACGTCCAGAAGCTGGCGAAGAGCATCGACTGGGATAAGTATAAGGAATCACAGGGCGAAAAGGCCCTCCGCGACGTTCGCGGCTCGCTCGTTCTAGGCAAGATTGCCGACTCGGAGTCTATCCATCCCACGCAGGATGAAGTCGACACCGAAGTGAATCGCATCGCCCGTCAGCAGCGCGAGCCGGTTGCGGCAGTGCGGATGAAGCTCGAGAAGGATGGCACCTTGAACCGGATCGCGAATCGAATCCGGACGGACAAGGTGCTGAACTTCCTCTTCGAGCACGCGGTCAAGGAAGCCCCAGCGGCAGAGTAGCCGTCCGATAGGCTCCGCTCATAACCTATTGGAGCCTTTCCTTAACCGGCTGAATCGAATAGAGTAGTGGTGGAGGAAGTTTGGCGGCCACGCGGCGAGTCGACCGTGTTGCCGTCGATTGCCCCTGCCTGCCCGGTCAGAGATAATAGAGGCAGCGGTGGCGTATCGGCTTTGGGGGGCCGTCCCCATGTCTGTTCCCCCAAGCCAGGAGTATTTTGTGAAGCGGTCCGGTAACGACGAGACTCTACGCTGTTCTTTTTGCCATAAGAGCCAGGATGTCGTCGGGAAGCTCATCTCTTCCCCGAGCGACTATCCTCGGGCCTACATCTGCGACGAGTGCATCGCCGTCTGCAACTCCATCCTCGAGGACGACCGTCCCGAGAAGCCCTACGGCCCCCTCCACAAGCTTCCTAAGCCGTTGGAACTCAAGGAGTATCTGGACCAGTACGTCATCGGCCAGGACGCCACCAAGAAGAAGCTCGCCGTCGCGGTCTATAACCACTACAAGCGCATACAGATGAACCGCCAGCGGACGGGCGACGTGGAAGTGGCCAAGAGCAACATCATGCTCATGGGTGCGACTGGCACGGGCAAGACCCTGCTCGCTCAGACTCTGGCGCGCATCCTCGATGTGCCCTTCGCCATCGTCGATGCCACGACGCTCACTGAAGCAGGCTACGTCGGCGAAGACGTCGAGAACATCATCTTGCGGCTTTTGCAGAACGCCGATTGGGACGTCCAGC
This sequence comes from Bryobacteraceae bacterium, assembly GCA_050789245.1. Lineage (GTDB taxonomy): Bacteria > Acidobacteriota > Terriglobia > Bryobacterales > Bryobacteraceae > PNKE01. The sequence continues at coordinate 28,243 of JBOZRR010000027.1, forward strand.
GCTGCCAGACCGGCATCATCTACATCGACGAAATCGACAAGATCAGCCGTAAGGACGAGAATCCGTCCATCACCCGAGACGTTTCGGGCGAGGGCGTCCAGCAGGCGCTGCTGAAGATTCTGGAAGGCACCATCGCCAACGTGCCGCCCCAGGGCGGCCGCAAGCACCCGCACCAGGAGTTCACTCCGGTCGATACGACGAACATCCTGTTCATCTGTGGCGGCGCTTTCGTGGGGATGGAGAAGATCATCGCCCGGCGCGTGGGCCGCAAGACTCTTGGGTTCAAGGGTGGGGAAGAGGGCGGCTCCGGGCCCCGGCGCCAGGCCAGCTCTGCGCCACACCAGCGGGACATGACGCTGCTCGAGCAGCTTCAGCCCGAGGATCTGATCCACTACGGCTTCATCCCGGAGTTTATCGGCCGTATGCCGGTGACGGGGATTCTCGAAGACCTCGACCGAGACGCGCTGGTCCAGATCCTGACCAAACCGAAGAACGCGGTCATCCGTCAGTACCAGAAACTCTTCGAGTTCGAGAATGTTAAACTGAAATTCAGCGACGACGCATTGGACGCGATCGCCGAGCAGGCCCTGCAACGGAAGGTTGGGGCACGCGGTCTTCGAATGATCCTCGAAGAACTGATGCTCGACCTGATGTACTACATCCCCTCATACAAGAAAGTTCGGGAGTTCGTGGTCACGAAGGAAATGGTACTGTCGCAAAAGATCAATTGGGCGCTTCTGGAGAAAGCGGGTTAGCCCGCCGCCAGCCACCTCAGTAGGTTCCGCCGGCCGTTCCCGCCCCTCCCCGAAGCCCCCTTTCATTCACCCCGATTTTTGGGTGTACTCTGGAGTCGGACCCAAACGTCAAGTCGTATATCGAACTGGGAATCATCTAACAATCCACGATGAGCAGCGCAAGAGAGAAATCGGAGAGCCGCCGGCTCCCCATGATGCCGATTCGGGACGTGGTCATCTTCCCGCACATGATGACCCCGTTCGTCGTCGGCCGTGAATCCAGCGTCCGCGCGCTGGAGGAAGCGCGCCTCGGCGATAAGAAGATCTTCCTCGCCACCCAGCACGACGCGTCTCTCGACGATCCCAGGCCTGAAGACATCTACCAGGTGGGCACCATCGCCCAGATCGTTCAGGACGTCCGCATGCCGGACGGCAACATCAAGGTCCTGGTCGAAGGCATCGAGCGCGCCAAGACGATCTCGGTCAGTGAAGAAGACGGCTTCTTTCGGGCCATGGTCCGTACCTTCCCGGTGAAGGTGGAAGCCGGCGCGGTGCTTGAGGGCCTCACGACGCGGGTCCAGTCGCTCTTTGAGCAGTACGTCAAGCTTAGCCAGAACGTCAATTACGAGACGATGATCGCTGCCATCCGGGTGGACGATCCCGGCAAACTGGCGGACACCGTCGGCGCGAACTTGCAGCTCACGATCGAGGAAAAGCAGGAGCTGCTCGAGATCTTCGATCCCATCGACCGCCTGACGCGCGTGGCCGATATGCTCGACATCGAGATCGAGAAGCTCAACGTCGACCGCACCATCCAGGGCCGCGTGAAGCGGCAGATGGAGAAGGCCCAGAAAGAGTACTACCTCAACGAGAAGATCAAGGCCATCCAGAAGGAGCTAGGCCGGGGCGAGAAGTCGGAGTTCGACGAGCTTCGCAAGAAAATCGAAGCCGCCGGTATGAGCGCCGATGCCAAGGAAAAGGCCATGGCCGAGCTGCGCCGCCTGGAGCAGATGCCGCCGATGTCGGCCGAATCCACGGTGTCGCGGAACTACCTGGACTGGATGCTGGCCGTGCCGTGGAAGAAGAAATCGAAGGAGATCCGCGACCTCCGCTTTGCCGAGGAAGTGCTGAACTCCGATCACTACGGCCTCGAAAAGATCAAGGAGCGCATCCTCGAGTTCCTCGCCGTGCGCCGCCTGGTGAAGACCCCCAAGGGTTCGATCCTCTGCTTTGTCGGGCCTCCGGGTGTCGGCAAGACCTCGCTGGGCATGTCCATCGCCAAAGCCACTGGGCGCCAGTTCGTCCGTCTGTCTCTCGGCGGTGTGCGTGACGAAGCCGAGGTCCGCGGCCACCGCCGGACGTACATCGGCGCGCTGCCCGGACAGATTCTCCAGATGATGAAGAAGGCCGGCACACGCAACCCGGTCTTCATGCTTGATGAGATCGACAAGATGTCGACGGACTTCCGTGGCGATCCGTCCGCCGCGCTGCTTGAAGTGCTGGATCCGGAACAGAACTTCATGTTCATGGACCACTACCTCGACGTCGAATACGATCTGAGCGAGGTCTTCTTCATTGCAACGGCCAACGTGATGCACACCATCCCGCCGGCTTTGCAGGACCGCATGGAAGTGATCCGCCTCTCCGGCTACACCGAGATGGAGAAGATGGAGATCGCGCGACGCTTCCTGGTGCCCAAGCAGATGAAGGCGACGGGCATGGAAGACGCCAACGTCAAGTTCGAGACCAACGGCCTGCTGGCGCTGATCCAGAACTACACGCGCGAGGCCGGCGTCCGCAACCTGGAGCGCGAAGTGGGCAACGTCTGCCGCAAGGTGGCAAGGCTCATCGTTAACGCACAGTCGGCCGCAGAAGCGGAGGCCGAGTCCGCCAAGAAGAGTGCCACGGCCAAGAAGAATGGCCGCAAGGCTGCCGAAGAGGCGGACGGCTCGGAGACGATCTCCGTCACAGCCGACTTCCCCCAGGTGGTCGTCAGCGGCGAAAAGGTCTCCGAACTGCTCGGCCCGCCGCGCTACCGCGATCTTGCCGCCGAGAAGGAGGCCGAAATCGGCGCCGCCAATGGGCTGGCCTGGACCGAAGTGGGCGGGCAGTTGCTCACCACCGAAGCTACCATCATGGAAGGCCGAGGCCGCCTGACCACCACCGGCAAGCTCGGCGACGTCATGCAGGAATCCGCTCAGGCCGCGATGAGCTTCGTGCGCTCGCGGGCCAGCATGCTGGGTCTGCCCAGGGACTTTTACCGGCACCTGGACATCCACATCCACGTGCCCGAGGGCGCCATCCCGAAGGATGGCCCGTCGGCGGGCATCACGATTGCGACCACGATTTCTTCGGCGCTGACCAGGATCCCCGTTCGCGGCGATGTCGCCATGACGGGAGAGATCACCCTGCGCGGTAAGGTCCTGCCGATTGGTGGCGTCAAGGAGAAGCTCCTGGCGGCCCACCGCCACGGCATATTCGAAGCCATCCTGCCTCGTGAAAACGAGAAGGATCTGGTCGATTTGCCTGAGAACATCCGAAAGGAAATGACGCTGCACTTCGTCCAGTCGATGGATGAGGTGTTGCGCATCGCCCTCGCGGGCGATCTTGAAGCGCACGCCGCGAAGGCGATGCAGGCTGCCGTCGAAGTCCCGGCCACTCTGCCGGTCGACGAGACGCGCGCCCATTGAGGGTTTTGACAATTCAGCAGGAGGATGGCTCCCGAAGTTGGTGACGCCGGCCGAATTCGTGTTGAGCGCCACTGGGCCCGAGCAGTTCCCGCCACCGGGTCTGCCTGAAGTGGCCTTTCTGGGGCGTTCCAACGTCGGGAAATCCACCCTCCTGAATACCCTGACCGGTCAACGGAAACTGGCGTTCTCGTCCAGCACGCCGGGCCGGACTCAGGCGGTGAATTTCTTCCGGATTGACGGACGGCTGATGTTCGTCGATCTGCCGGGCTATGGATACGCGAAAGCGCCCAAGTCCGTGTCGGGCGGGTGGCATCAATTGATCGAGAGTTACCTGCTCCACCGCGAGGCGCTGGCGTTGAGCGTCCTGCTGGTGGATGCCAGGCGGGCCTGGATGGAGCCGGACCTCCAGCTCAAGGAATGGCTGGAGCATCACGGGCGTCCCTACCTGGTGGTGGCGACTAAGGTGGATAAGTTGAATCAACGCGAAAAGAACGCGAGCCAGAAGGCCTTCCGGGAACACCTTCCCGACGGAGAGATCGTCTGGTTTTCGGGCCTGACGGGCCAAGGAGTGAAAGAGATTTGGCAAGCGATCTGGAAAACAGCAAAGCGGTGAGCCCGGAGGCCACCCCCGAATCCAAGCCGGCCGAAGGCAACAACCGCAAGAAGGCCGCCGAGGGCGCCAAACCCGACGCCGCGAAGGCGGACGCCCCGAAGGCGGACGCCCCGAAAGCGGAACCCCCGAAGGCAGAAGCCAAACCCGCCAATGGCGAGGCCAAACCGGCTGAAAACAAAGAAGAACGTCGCGAGACCACCGGCGCCCTGAACAAGCGCGGCAACCTCGACCTGGGCGAGCTGAAGGAGATGTCCATCACCCGGCTCAATCAGATCGCCCGCGATCTCGGTGTCACCGGCGTGGCCGGCATGCGCAAACAGGAGCTGATCTTCAAGATCCTCCAGACGCAAGCCGAAAAGGCCGGACTGATCTTCAGCGAAGGCGTCATCGAATGCCTCCCTGACGGTTTCGGCTTCCTGCGCGCACCCGAGTACAACTACCTGCCCGGTCCGGACGACGTCTACGTCTCCCCATCGCAGATCCGCCGCTTCGACCTGCGCACGGGCGACACCGTCTCCGGCCAGATCCGTCCCCCCAAGGAAGGCGAGCGGTACTTCGCCCTCATCAAGGTGGACGCGATCAACTTCGAGCCGCCAGAGGAGTCGCGTAATAAGATCTTCTTCGACAACCTGACGCCGCTCTATCCGCAGGAGCGCTTCAAGCTCGAAACCACGAAGGACGTCTTTACCGGCCGCGTGATGGACATGCTCACGCCGATCGGCAAGGGCCAGCGCGGCCTGATCGTCGCGCCGCCTCGCACCGGTAAGACGATGATGCTGCAGGCCATCGCGCACTCCATCACGGCCAATCATCCGGAAGTGGTGCTGATCGTCCTTCTGATCGACGAGCGTCCCGAAGAAGTCACCGACATGCAGCGCTCGGTGAAGGGTGAAGTCATTAGCTCTACCTTTGACGAGCCCGCCGCCCGCCACGTCCAGGTGGCCGAAATGGTCATCGAAAAGGCCAAGCGTCTGGTCGAGCACAAGCGCGACGTTGTCATCCTGCTGGACTCCATCACCCGCCTGGCGCGCGCCTACAACACCGTAGTGCCGCCGTCTGGCAAGGTGCTGTCCGGCGGCGTGGACTCCAACGCCCTTCAGCGCCCGAAGCGCTTCTTCGGCGCGGCCCGCAACATCGAGGAAGGCGGCTCGCTCACCATCATCGCCACCGCGCTGATCGACACCGGTTCGCGCATGGACGACGTGATCTTCGAAGAGTTCAAGGGCACCGGCAACATGGAGATTCACCTCGACCGCAAACTGGTCGACAAGCGCATCTTCCCGGCCATCGACATCAACAAGTCCGGCACGCGCAAGGACGAACTCCTCATCCCGCGCGACGAGCTCAACCGTATCTGGGTTCTGCGCAAAGTTCTGGCGCCGCTCTCTCCGGTGGAATCCATCGAGTTGCTGCTCGACAAGCTGGGCAAGACGCGCTCCAACGCCGAATTTTTGGCTTCCATGAGCACCTAGTTCGGATATAATACAGGCTCCGCCCGTGAGGACAGACCCCACCCCTGTCCTCACACCGCCCAAGGGGCGAGCCTCCCCGGCTCGCCCCTTCCCAATTTAGAGGCGCCGGATCTGGCGCCCATCAGACAAAGCGCGAGCCTCCCCGGCTCGCCCCTTCCCAATTTAGGGGCGCCGGATCTGGCGCCCATCAGACAAAGC
>JBOZRR010000028.1:0-336438 GCA_050789245.1 Bryobacteraceae bacterium
CGATCTGCCAGTGTGCGAGTCCCCAGCTCGCCAATGTAAGCGCCAGGACCAGAGCGGGAACGAGCGAGAGCACCACTATCTCTCGATGGCGTTCGCTTCGGGTAGCATCAGCGTCGGACATAAAGACTCCTTCGTTAGCCAAAAGCGCCGCGGGAACAGTGCTCCTCGCGGGAACTACTTCGCTGCCGCACGAGCAAGTTGGCTACGTCTTCTCGTTTTTCTCGGCATCTTCGCTGCCCTTCGTCTTTTCCTTCTTCTCCTCGACGTGGCAGCCGCAACCCGGGCCACAACCCTCGCTCGTCTTCGTCATCGATTCCTTCAGGGTGGCGAAGAAGCCCTTCTTCTTCGGCTTCGCTTCGTTGGTCTTGTCCATCACGTATCTCCTTCCAAAATGACGGTCCTGGTGGCCCCCGCCGCATACTCCCGGCTCATCGGAAACCTCCTGCCAGTTGGGCTTGCTTCTCCTCCGACGTTCGTCTCCCGGCCGAGGTGGCGCAGCCACTATGCACTCGGAGAGTTCGGTTTCCATGTCTGAGCTATAAAACTAGTATACTAGATGTGACATGTTGGAGCAAGCAGCGGGGCCAAGGGGCAGGGGCGAGTGGATGATAGCTCCAGCCACTTGAAGCTACGCTCGCTTGCTTAACGCTAACGGAGGCGATCACGATGCACATGCGCGGTCAGGATGAGCGGCGTTTCATGGTGAAACTCACTCATCAAAAGGATTACCAATTCCTTTCGCAACCTAGCGAAGACGGGCGCCTGCAGGGTGACCCATACCTTTCCGACGAACCGGATCCTGTCGGCGCTAACGCCGGACCGTCCACTCCAGCGCTGTTGGCGACGGCATTAGGCCACTGTCTTTCCGCCGCATTAATGGAGACCCTCCGGCGTTCGCGCATCACTGTGCTGGGCTGCACAACTGAGGCCATCGCTGTTGTTAGGCCGAACTCAGAGGGGCTTCCACGAATAGACCACGTTGATGTGAGAATCCAGCCACATCTTGACGGGCGGCATGCGCGGATGAACCGATGTGCCGAAATCTTTGAGAATCACTGCACTGTAACTTCATCTGTGAAGACGGGAATAGATGTGCGTGTTCAAGTTGAATGGGAAATTGAGAATGAGGAAGGCACAAGTGCTGCCAAGTAGCGTCGATCGCTCAAGAAGCGCTGTGAGGGTTGGTTGGGTCGAGGTCTGAACGAGATCAGTGCTGCGAAGCCTGACAATTTGACAATTGATCTGTTGGGGCAGAGCGACGAAGCTCTGTCCCCGTGAGGCATTACTTGCAGCCACAGCGAACGGGTGGCGAGACCGTATCCGAGCCGCAGCATTCGGACTTCTCTGAAGCTTCGCAGCAGGTGCTGTTCTCCTATGTGGCGCAGCAGGCTGCAGCTTTGTTGGAATTGTCCTCGCGCGTCGAAGCGATTTCGGATTCTCATGTGGTCATCTGGTTCTCTCCTTCGGCCAGTGGGCCTCACTGGGGTAGACGGAACGATCCACAAAAGACGCAGAATCGAGAGATCATCCTAAGAACTGATCCGGATGTCCACCTTGTCGAGGGGAAGCCACTGAACTCCCCCACGACTCGATCATTGAAGTTCCGTCGCGAACCCGTTGGTCAGGCCTTCACGACAAACACCTTCGTGTCATAGAAGACCGCACTGCCGCCGACCACGTCGCTGAGTGGTGAGCGGAGGTGCGGATCCACAACCATTGAGGCATTGGCGTGGATGCCGGTCCCTCTGCGCGGATCAGCAGGGATCAAGGCGCCATCGATGGTCTGATTCGAAGCGCCGTAGGCCCAGTGTCCATAGCCCAGTTCGAAGGAGATGACGCCAGGGCGGATCCGGTCAGTCACACGCAGCTTCCCCACAATCGGCTTTGACTGGCCGTTGCCGAGGTTCCAGGACGCTTCCGGATTGGAGGCGGAGAGCAACCAGACCTCCTGACCATCCTTGAAGCCGAGACGTTCGGCGTCAACGCTGCACATCTCGATGAAGTTCTCCGGCATCACATCGGTGAGCCAGTAGTTGGAGATTGTGCGGCTCTTGGTGGCGAGCATGTTCCGGTTGGTAATTACCGTGAACGGCGCACCCTTGTGATCGAGAGGCTGGCCGAGTGAGTCGGTGATAGGCAGATAGGTCGGGATGCCGCTCATGTAGGCCCCGGTGAGAGAGTTACGGGTCGTCGCCGGCTTCTCGTGATAGAGATTCACGAGCTTTCCGTACTTGTTCCGGACCTGATCGCCCACCCAGGCCTGGTCGTAGCTCCACCAGCGCCCGCCGCGGTTGAGGACGTAAACGACTTTCTTCCACCAGTTCGAACCGGCGGCCGCCGCCCACTTCGCTTCGTCAAACAGTGACTTCGGAAGGTGCTTGCGCGCGTTGAGGAAGACCTGCATTTCCTCATCGCTCGCATCCAGGCACGTGTCGGTCCCGCTGCTGGAGTCGCCATACGCGATGTTGGCGGCCATTCGGACGTAGTAGTCCTCCGGGCGCGACAGGTTGCCACTCCCGCCGAAGCCGCCGGGTCCGAAGCCTGGAAGCTGCAGCCGCTCGGCAATGGCGAGCATGACGCTTTCCATGGAGACCGGCATTTCCTCGTTGAAAATCCGGACGGTCTCGTTCGGCGTGGGTATGGCGGGCTGCCGAACCGGGGAGACCCGGTGAACGATGGACGGGTGCGTGCGGTGGAATTCCCACCGTTCGAGGTAGGTCAGGTCGGGGAAGATGTAGTCGGCATACTGGCTCGTCTCCCCGATGGTGATGTCACTGCAGACGAAGAGAGGAATCTTCGCCGGGTCCATCAACGTAGGGATGAGTGAGTGTCCTGCCGGCAAGGCGTATACCGGGGAGCCCATGTACAGGAACAAGGCCTTGATCGGATACGGGTAAGCGTCACCTGCGGACGGGATCACTTCCTGATAGACGTCGCTAGCCAGCGGGTACCAAGGCCGTTTGGCTGGATAGCCGGAGAAGATGGTGCTCTTTTCGTAACTGGCGCCGCCGCGGATGATGTCGATGCCAAAGGGGGTGATCTTTGAGGGATGATCGCCAAGTTGGAATGGCCGGCCGGTCCCGCCGGTTTCGCCGTACGCGCCACCTCCGTAGACAAGCCCACCCTTCCAGTCGAGGTTGCCGATGAGCGTGTTGAGGGCGCCCATCGTGGCCAGCACGTTGTAGAAACCATTGGTGTGCTGGGAGACGCCGCGATGGATCTCCACGACTGCTTTCTTCCCATGGGAAGTGAACTCGGTGGCTAAGGCGATCAGGTCGTTCTCACCCAAGCCGGCGGTAGCCGCCCAGTCGGAAATGAGCTTCTTGGTCGATTCCTCGTAGAGGATCTGGAGACCCGACTTGACCTTGATGCCGTTGATCGTGGTGTCGACGACCAGATCGCCTTCTGCCGCGTTCGCGGTATCGTCAGATTTGAATGCAACCGGTTTGCCCTCGCGCAGACAAACGAAGGTGTCGGCATCGCCTGCGAGCCCGACTTCGGCGGCCCGGACAAAGGCGCCTGCCGTTCCATCCGTGCGCATCTTCACCAGCCATGCGGCATTCGACCAGGTTGGCTCATTGTCAGCCGTGGCCGCGGCCCGGTTGCAGTTCTCGAGGTAACGCTTGTCGAATCGCTGGTTCTCAATGATCCAGCGGATCATTCCCATCGCGAACGCGGCATCCTCGCCTGGCTTGATGGGAAGCCACTTCCAGGCCTTGGAGGCGATCTTGCTGTACCGAGGGTCGATCACGGCGACTTTTAGCCGCTGGCTTGCCAGTCCTTTGGTGATCTTCGGAACCTTCAGGGGCGGGCCATAGTTGCCCTCGAGAACGTTTGCCCCCCAATAGATGATGAACTCGGCGTTGCTGGTATCGGCCATCCAATAGGCCTTGGCGCCACCCGTCCACTTGCCGCCGCTGGGCTGATCAGACATCGATTTCCCGGCGAAGTAGATGGAACCCTGGCACACCGTAGTGTGGCCATGCGAGTTTGTGCTTCCAAAACTGTCCCTAACGAATCGAAGGAAGAAATCCTGGCGCCCCGCTTTGAGTCGTCCCCAGTTGAAGACGAACTGATTGTTCTTCGGTCCAAAATCCGGGTGGTCGGGGTCAATCAGTTTATCCAGGTGTTCCTTGTACTTCTCCTGGAACTCCGCGACGGTCATTTTCTTGTCCTGGATGTTCGTCACATCCGCCGCCATCGAAGCGTAGACCTTTGGGTCCCGCAAGGCATAAAGGTCGCGCATCCCGGTGACGGTGTTCCCGCCATCCTGCGGAAAGAGCGCGCCGCCATTCACGATCTCACCGATAGCGTCATGGAAGGAGATTGTCGTCCACTTCCCCTCGCCGCGCATGCCTGCGCGTTTGAGCACTTTTACCACTCTGTAGGGGTCGTAGGCGCTCTGTATGCCCGATTGCCCCTTGGGGCAGATGATGCCGTTCAGCTTCGCCGCCTGGCCGGCCGGAGTCTTCCAGTCAATGTGGGGATCCATGGCGCGAGGGCCGTACGGGTTGCCGTCGATCTTGACGGCGATTCCGTCCTGAATCTTCACCTTAATCTCGCAGCCCGTATTGCACTGCAGGCACGTCGAGTAGATATAGTCGCTGGCTTCGACTTTTCTCGTCGCGCCCTTCGGCACGGATGTCTGCGCCGACGCGGTCCCCTGCAAGGCTGCCGCGAGGCACGCGCCACCTAGCAGTGCGCCGCTGCGGATCATCTCGCGGCGGTCGGTCGTCTTTTCCTGATGGGTCCCAGATGGCATGGTAACGTTCTCTTTTGTGTTCATCGTGGCCTCCTCAGGAGTGGCAAGCGACGCATTCAATGTGCGGCGTGTCGGGCATTGATTCGGTGAAGTAGATCACGCGGGGCTTGAGACCCAGATTCTCGTGCCCTTTGAAGATGCGCCGGCCTTGCGTGATCTCGTTGATGAGACTGCTGGAGTTGTTTGCATCGCCGAAGTACATGGCGCCGCCGACACAAGTAGTCACGCAGGCCGGCAGGACTCCAACATCGAGCAGGTGGCTGCAGAATGTGCACTTGCGCGCTGTATCCGTTAGCTGGTTCTCTCCTGGCTTCCTGCTATAAACCTTCCCGTTCTCGACGAAAGTCCGGTTCTCGTAATCCTGTGGGCGTGGCGTCCCTTGCGTGAAGGTCTTGCCGTCGTCGATGCGAACCAGTTTCACGGGGCAAGCCTGCGCAGCCGCTTGAGCATAGGCGCCCTTCAGCTTGTCGTGATCAAATTCAACAATCCCATCGGGACGCTTGATGACCATTCCCTGGGGGACAGCCCGGGCGCACGGAGCATCGTCGCATTGCAGACAATTCACGGGCTTGTAGATGGCCCAAGGCCGAGGACCAATTGGGAGATCCTTCTTGATCACCCGCCGGAAGTTCCCCGCTGGCCCTGTCGGGTTTTCGGCTCGGCAAGCAACGCTGCAGGCGTCGCAGCCGATGCACTTGCGGGTGTCAACAACCATCAACCAACTTGGGGTCTTCCCGCCTGCAAGGGTCTTCTCCAGGTCCTGCTGCATCCTGAGCATGACACTGCCGGTGGACTCGGCAAGCGGCGCGGGAACCTCGGCGGCTTCTGCCCTCTTCGATTCCAGCATCTTGACACCGACCAATCCGGCGACGGCACTCGAGCCGATGCTCGCTAGCGCGTGGAAGAACTTTCGCCTTCCGGTTTCCTTCGTCGGGGTCTTCGTGACTGCGTTGACCTCTGCCATCCCGGACGCTCCTTGTCGAGAATTCCTACATGTGGGTGTGGGGAAACACGACCCAACCCGTATCGTGCTGAATCCTTAGCAATTTGGAGACCACGTGTACGGCCCAGAACAGGTTGTGCAGGTCGACATATCCTAAATTTCCGCAATCGTGGAACTTACGGATGTAGGTGGTCCCTGGCAAGATCGAATGGCTAGGCTGGATCTGTGTCATGGGGGTGGGGCAAGTTCCCCACCCAGGGGGATTTCCATGAGAAGACTGGGGGTCTAGCGCGAAGTAGGAGTGCGGCAAGCCGGTGACTGCTCGTTCTTGGCTCCCAGGGCTGCTTCAAGCGATTGCAGTTCGAGCATCGCCTTTCGGAGTCTGTCCGCTTCGCGTTGCGGCCAGACGTTCCCCTTGCCCCCGTTGTACTCTTTTGCGAACTCCGTAACCGCATCGACGAGCCGGTTGAACTTCTGTTCGAAGAAGCGGCGCCGCAGGGCTTCGCGCGCCGCAGCGTCTCGCTCCTGCTCCTGAATACGTTGCTTCAGTGCCATCTCCGCGGTTTCTGCAGCCCGAGTTCGGTCCGTTGGTGCGGAGAAGAGTTGAAATACGAGTACGATTTGAACCATCATGGCTCACCTCGCAATCAGACAGTTCTGGCAAACGCCTCAACGCGCTCTCGGATCTGGTCGCGGATCCGTCTGAACGCAGCTTTTCTCATTTCCTCCGGACCTTCCACTGCAGCCGGATCTTCAAAGCTCCAATGAAGGCGCTCTGCCTTTCCCGGAAGAACGGGACAACTTTCCTTGGCGTTGTCGCAGACGGTGAAGACGTAGCGGAATTCGTGGTTCAGAAACTCATCCACTGACTTTGATCGATGGCCAGAGATGTCAATCCCCAATTCGGACATGACGGAGATCGCCTCTGGGCGGACGAAACTTGGTTTTGTGCCGGCGCTATGCACTTCAAAGCGGTCGCCGAGGTGGTGTCGAAACAGTCCTTCACCCATCTGACTGCGAGCGGAGTTGCCGGTGCAGAGCACGAGAATGTTGGGCTTCATGGGTTAAGGCTTCCGCGCACGGACAAAAGCGCTCATGAACCTGCCGTCAACCGCCGGAGCGATTGCGTCGACATCAATTCCTTCTGCAGTCAAGAAGTCGCGGGCGTCCGCGACGCTGTAGATCCGGGTTGGTTCAACGTCGATGTCGGCGAAGCCAGCGCACGCCAGCTTCCGCACGTACTCGGCCTCATCGAGGGCCCCCGCGATACATCCCACCCAGAGCTCGACATTTCGCCGGACCTCGGCAGGCATTTCTCCCCGGACAACGACATCAGAGACCGCAAACCTTCCGCCGGGCTTGAGGACGCGAAACGCTTCCGCAAGCACTTGATCTTTGTCGGCAGAGAGGTTGATCACGCAGTTGGAGATGATCACGTCGACCGAGTTGTCCGGCAGCGGCATGTGCTCGATCTCCCCCTTCAGGAACTCCACGTTCTCGATACCTGCCTTGCGCTGGTTTTCGCGCGCGAGGGCGAGCATTTCGTCGGTCATGTCCAATCCGTACGCTTTGCCCGTCGGCCCGACACGCCTAGCGGATAACAGGACGTCAATTCCTCCGCCACTGCCGAGGTCGAGCACGACTTCCCCGGGCTTCAGTTCGGCCAGGGCTGTCGGGTTTCCGCATCCGAGAGAGGCAAGCACGGCCGTCTCCGGTAGCTCACTCTTCTGCAACTCGTCATAGAGTCCTGAAGTGATGGGGTCCACGCTCTCGCCGCAGCAGGACGACGAGGCCGATGGGCCGCAACACGCGCTTCCGCCACCCGCAACGACCCGAAGCGCGGCTTGTCCGTACTTCTCTTTTACGACTTCCTTCACGTCCTGTGCGCTCATAAGCCCTTCTTGATCTCCGTTTCGTAATACTCCCGGAATCGCTTCTTTATGTCGTCCCGCACCTTGCGGAACACCGCCAACTTCTCTTCGTCCGCGCCCGCCGCCTTGGCCGGATCGGGGAAGCCGATATGCGCGCGCTTCCCGACCTTGCCGCGGAAGTTGGGGCACGATTTGTCCGCATCGTCACACACCGTGATCACGTAGTCAAAGGACTGGCTGATGAACTGGTCAACCTTCTTGGGTGTGCCTCTGGAGATGTCAATGCCCACCTCCTTCATCACCTGAATGGCGAACGGATTCACCCGCGGCGCCGGATTGGTGCCGGCCGAATGCACCTCGAGGCGGGGGTCTACAGACTTCAGAAAGCCCTCCGTCATTTGGCTGCGCGCCGAGTTGCCGGTGCACAACACCAGAATCCGTTTCTTCCCTGCATCCGCGGCAGCCATCGAGGCGGCCAACAGACACAGTACTACCGTCAGTCTCGCGATCTGCATTCCCTTTGCCCCCTACTTACAAAGTTGAACGATCTCGTCGGGCGTGATCACCTTGTTCCTCGTGCAGCACTCCGCGTAAAGAAACGTCAGCAACTCACGCATCGCCTCGGTGTTGGCGCTGTACCACAAATAGGTGCTCTCCCTCTGCACGTTGACCAGTCCCTCATGCTTCAACTTCTCCAGATGATGGGACAGCGTCGAGGGTGGGATTCCCAGTTCAGCCTGGATGTCGCCAACGACCAGTCCGTCCGGGTGTGCACTCAAGAGCAGCCGGACGATCCGCAGTCGAGGCTCAGTTCCCATGGCAGCCAGCATGTCAGCATACCGGGCTGTCTGGTCCTCCTGCATCTTCTGCGCTTTCATTACTTCGATGATAGCCGAATCATGGAAGATGTCAAGCCTCTGCTGCGCCTTGCTGCAGTTCTGCCTCGACGACTTTGCTCACTATCAGTGAGAGCTCAGAATAGAACGTCGAATTCCCATGCGTAGTGATCCGCTCAGCCAGGAGGCCTGCCCACGGGCCGAGGTGTGAACGGCAGAACTGAGTGCGCATTCGAGCATAGCGATCAGCCGCTTCCGTGTCAGGGATGTCCAGCGCGTCTGCTTCCCTCTGACATAGCTCGGCCAAGAACACCAGTTCTACCCCGAAGTGGTCTGGCGCATCGGTGAATTCGGCGGCTACCGTGAAGCCGGCTTCCGCGTACGCATTCACTACGGCAACCGTCTCAGGCCCCATCAGAGGTCCAGGTGGATCGGCAACGCGATGGCACGACTCGTAGGGGAAGACGTACTGGCCGGAGGGCGCGGAAAACAAGCGGTGGAACTCAATGCGGGTGTCATCAAGCGAGAACGACTCACTGTCAACAAGATGTCGCAGCCGTTGCAGGTCCACTGATGGCGCGAGTTGGGCGAGGATCTCCAAGATTTCCTCAGTCCTGAGAATCACCAAAGTCTCGGTGCTGAGTTCTGCGAGGAACATAGCGCCGAACAAACGGTAGACGCTGGCGCGAATGCGAAGTTTTTCTGACGGCAAAATGGTATCCATTATCCTTCCCAACCAGCCCAATGTACCCCGATGCGTTTGCCAGGGATCATTGCATCAGCACCTTTCCGAAGTGGGGCTGTGAATTTCACGAGACCGCCGCGGCGCCGTTCGTACAACTTGGTACGGAATTCATCTATTGCCTTTCAGGTGTTATTGTCTTATATACTATACATGACCACTTGGCAAGATTGCCAAGTATCGAAGCAGTCACCGGAGCCCTTGTCTATGAATAAATACGGTTGGCTACTGGATCCCAAGCGCTGCATCGAGTGCAGGGCTTGCGAATCCGCGTGCAAGCAATGGAACAAGGTGGACACAGGCGTCAACATCAGATACCGCCAGGTCCGCGTTCAGGAATCTGGAATCTTTCCTCAAGTCCGAGTGCAGGCGTTGTCGCTCGCATGCAACCACTGCGAGAACGGTCTTTGTGTGAAGGTCTGTCCAGCAAAAGCGCTTTCTCGGAGAGAAGACGGGATTGTTGTGGTGGACACGAATCGGTGTGTCGGCTGCTATCAGTGCGGACAGTTCTGCCCCTACGGGGCTCCGCAGTATCACGCGGAGACTCGGCAGATGCAAAAGTGCACGATGTGTGCCGATCGCGTCGACCAGGGTCTTTCCCCTGCCTGTGCGAGCATCTGTCCAACCGGTGCGCTCCAGTGGGGCAAGTGGGACGAGATCGCTTCGCAGGGTGCAGATTCGACCGAGGGGTTCAGTCCCTATCAGGTCGCGCCGCACATTCGATTCGTCACAGCCGGTTGGGGCGAAAAGTAGAGGGAGTCCGACCATGAAACTGACAAGAAGAAACTGGTTGAATCAAACGGGCCGCGCCGGCGCTGGACTACTGACCGTGGGAGGGCTCTCCCCGGCATGGGGGCAACTATTCCAGCCGGCTGTGGCTGTGGCGGCTACTGAGCAAGCTCTCACGACTGCGTGTGCTCTCTGTGACTCTGCTTGTGGAGTGAAAGCCACACTGAGAGATGGAGTGCTCACATTCCTCGAGGGACTCCCTGGCGATACGCAAGGCGGTGGCGGTCAGCTTTGTGGAAAAGGCGCCTCTGGGGCGGCCTTCCTTTATGACCCTAACCGCCTCAAGTATCCCCTCAAGCGCACAAATCCCCGCAAGGGTCTTGATGAAGATCCTGGTTGGGTCCGCATCACGTGGCAGGAGGCACTCGACACCATCGCGACACGCTTCCGGTCGTACATCGATCTGTACGGTACCGAATCATTGCTGTTCGTTTCGCGGCCTAACCCTGACGTGTTCACTCGCCTTCTGAACGCGCTCGGCGCCATCAACCGGGTTGATCACATCGACGAGTGCTACACAGCTGACAAAGTCGTCCAGAAGTACACGACGGGTTCCAAGAGCTTCTGCAACGACTTCGAGAATTCCCGCTACATGCTGCTGTTCGGCTGGGATTTGGTGGCGAAGAGCAAACTGGTGTTCACGCGCGGCGTCGAACAGGCAAGGGACAAGGGGGCGAAGATCGTCTGCTTCAATCCGCAATACAGCGCCACGGCGCGCTGGGCGGACGAATGGTACCCAATCCGGCCAGGTTCCGACTTGGCCGTCGCTCTGGCGATGATCCAGGTGATCATCGCCGAGAACCTCTTCAACAAGGACTTCGTCGACAACTACACCAACTTCGCGCAGTACGAGAAAGAGACTCGGGCCCATTTTGAAGCGTTCACGCCAGAATGGGCTGAAGGGCTCAGCGATGTACCGGCCAACGATATCCGGAGGATTGCCCGGGAGTTCTGTGAGCAAGGGCCATCCATCGCGCCCGCGCACAAGAAGACGCTTTGCGCGAACTATACCAACGGCAGTCAACTTTGTCATGCGATCTCAATCCTGAACATCCTTGCCGGAACCATCGACCGGCCCGGCGGACGATACTTCCCCCGATCCTGGGAAATCCCGGGCGTGGATGCGATCTACAAGCCGCCTTCCTATCCCCCCAAAACGGGACGACGCGTCGACGGCCGAAACAAATTGCCGTTCGCCGAAGAGGCCGGAAACGGCAACTTCAGTACGCTGGCCGACGGAATGCTGAAGCAGTATCCCGGCATGATCAAGGCCGCATTCTTCAATTTCTACACTGTGCTCGGCTTCCCGCAGCCGCTTCGCATGGTGGAGGCACTTAAGACCGTGGAGTTCACCGTGGTGATGGATATCCTGCCGACCGACACCACCCAACTTGCGGACATCGTGCTGCCACACATCACCTACCTGGAGGCGAACGATATCGTGGGGCGCGAGTATAGCGCCAAATTCCCACAGGTACTGCCGCGCCGAGCCGTGGTTCCCGCCATGTTCGAGGCAAAGTCAATCGGTTACGTATCGATCGAACTGGGCAAGCGGCTTGTGCCGGACTACTTCCGTAAGCCGGACGGCGACTTCATCAACCCCAACGAATTGCTGGACGAGAAAGCGAAGGCCGCCGGCCTGGGCGCCAACTTCGCCGAGTTCAGGGACAAGGGCATGCTCAGCAAGGAACAGCCCTTTGTGCCACGTACGACGTTTGCCGCGCCGGGCGGGAAGTGCCAGATGTATGTTCCGCAGTTTGCGGCGAAGAATGTTGAGCCGCTGCCAGTGTGGAAGCCGAAACGCGAGGCGCCGAGTTCGGAGTTTCCGTTCTACTACCTGACCTACATTCCCGCCATTCACCGGCGCAACACAACGCAGAACAATCCGATCCTCCACGAGATCATGCCGACCAACTCGGCGGTGCTCAATCCGTTGGCCGCGGCTCAGCGTGGGATCAAAGAAGGACAGATAGTCCGCGTCCGATCCCGCGTCGGCAGCATCCAGCTTCCCGCTCACCTCAGCGAGACGATTCGGCCCGATTGCGTGCTCGTCGCACATGGCTTCGGCCACCAATCGAAGCTGCTGAGCCTCGCCTCAGGACTGGGTGCTCGTGATGGGGATGTCATCCCGGACCAAAGTGCCGACGACATGGTGAAACAGGGCAACTTCGGAGCTTCGGCCGGCATCATGGACGCAGTTGTCGCGGTCGAGCCGATCTAGGGCTGGTCGAGTTGCGCAGCCGGGAGGCGAGGCTGCCGAGGCCCGGCCTCCCGGCTTAGGCTAGATTGGATCAGGAGATTGGCAATGCAGGAAAAGATCCCATCATCAATTCAAGAATTCGAGAAGCTGTACCCGGAGGTTTGGAAGGCCTTTGCCACACTGGGCGAAGCATGCCACGAGCAGGGTGGTCCCCTCGACGAGAAGACGCGGCGACTCGTAAAGCTTGGGCTTGCGATTGCATCACAGCATGAGGGCGCGGTGCACTCTGCTGCAAGACACGCTCTGGCGTCCGGGATCGGGCCGAAAGAAATGTTGCATGTGGCGATTCTTGCGATCACCACCATCGGCTGGCCTTCCGCTTACGCGGCGATGACGTGGATTCAGGATGTACTGTCGAAGGAGTGAAGAATGCGGGCCGCCCAATGGGTGGCGTTCTTCGTAATCGTCTCGTGGGCCTCGGTCCTCCAGGCCCAGGTTCTTCCGTCGCCTCTTCGCAGATCAACTTCGCCAGTCCGATGGTCCAGCTACATTCAACTTCGCTATACGAATGTGGAAGACGCGGAAGATCTGTTCGGTCTGCGGCGATTCAAGCTCATGGTTGGGGGGAACCTCACCGCAAAGATCCAGTGGTACGCGCAGGCGTTGTACAAGGACGGCAATGACAGCCCCACCGATGGCCGCGTCTATTTCCAGGAAGGATGGCTGCGGTTCGGCTTCCGGAAGGAGGCTCAACTGGTGGTCGGGCAGTTCAAGCCGCCCTTCGGCAGGGAGCGGTTCACGCCGGACTTCCTCATTCTGACGATTGACCGGTCGCTTGTAACCGATGCCCTGACGCCGGACGGCCCCTACATTGACTCCTTCTACCGTGATCGAGGCTTTCAGGTGGATGGAGAACTCAAGCATGGTTTTCGCTATGCCGCCGCCGCGTTCGATGGGCGAGGTGCGAATCATCAATTTCACGGAGTCGGTCCAATGCTCGTGGGCCAGTTACTCAAGGAAGTGTTGCGGGAGCGCGCTGTTTATGGTCGTCCGCTGACATTACACATCGGGACCGCTGCGGCATTCCGATGGGCCAGAGATCTGCCCTTTCGGCCTTGCTGCCCGGGAGAATTGGCCGCCGCTACGGAGCACTTCCGCGGCGCCGACAGGCGATGGGGTGCTGAAGTCTCCGGCGACTGGGGTGATCTGACCGTCCGCGCCGAGTACATTCGAGCCGGCCTCGATTTCACCACTGCAGGTGCTCGTGACCTGGTCGCCTCCGGGTGGTACGTACTCGGGGCCAAGTTCATCGCACCGAAATTGCAGGCCGTGGCAAAGTACGAGCAACTCGACCCCGACCTGAGTGTCCGAAGTAGCAAGGATGTCCGGCAAACAACGATCGGCATGAACTACTACATCCGGCAGAGCCGCCTGAAGGTGATGGCCGGCTATGTCATTCGGCAGGAACGGGTTCAGTCAATAGTGAACAATCTGTTTCAGGTTCAGTTGCAGTACTTTCTGCATTGAGGGGCTGCCGCGGTAGCCTCTGCGTTCTTGAAGCAAATTTGTTATTTGGCATTTTAGCCAAGCAGTTGTACACTGGTGCCATGGATGCCAAGACACAAGCGCGCTTCGAAGCCCGGGCTCGGGTTTTCAAGGCTCTGGCTCACCCGTCAAGACTCTTCATGGTGGATGTGCTGTCGCACGGCGAACGGTGTGTCTGCGAGTTGACCGAAATGGTGGGCTCGGACATGTCGACGGTGAGCAAGCATCTTTCTGTTCTGAAGGGGGCTGGTATCGTCGCTGACGAGAAGCGCGGGATGCAGGTTTTCTACAGCCTGAAGATGCCTTGTGTGCTGCGGTTCTTCGACTGCGTGAGCGAAGTGATGGCCCACTCCGCCAAAGAACAAGCGGAACTGGCCTCCATCCACTAGCGGAGCACCCTATGACAATTCAGATTCTCGGCACCGGCTGCACGAAGTGCAAACAACTCGCTGAGAATGCCGAAGCCGCGGCGCGCAAGTTGGGGATAGACTACCAGCTCGAAAAAGTCACCGACATCCTGAAGATCATCGAGTATGGCGTCATGGCCACGCCGGCATTGGCTGTCGACGGCAAGGTGAAGCTGGCCGGCAAGGTCGCAACCGCGGCCGAGATCCGCGAGCTGCTGCAGTAATCCTCTGGAAGGAGCACTTTTTCATGAAGATCACACCAAAGTCTGAATCCAACGGAGGTTCGGACCTGATGTTCTGTTGTTCAGGAGCCGCTGACACGGCAGAGATCGCCGATCTCGCCGTCCGCCAACTGCACAAGGCGAAAGAAGCCAAGATGTTCTGCCTGGCCGGCATAGCCGGGGATGTCGAACTGATCGTGGTCAACTCGCAGGCCGCGAACAGGATGCTGGTCGTCGATGGCTGCGACAGCGATTGCGCCAAGAAGACGATGCAAAAGAATGGCTTCAATGACTTCGTCCACTTCCGGGTGACTGACCTCGGTTGGGAGAAGGGCAAAACGCCCGTGACGGCTGACCGGATATCGGAGGCGGCCGGCCGGATCCGCACGTTGCTTCAGGAGGCGCCAGCGCGCGTAGAAGCATGACCCCACGGAAAGCGCTCACGGCAACGTTGCTCGGGTTCGTGCTGGTGAGCTTTGGCTACCTGGCGCTCCGCAGCATGAGAGCCGCCAAGGACTGGCGGAGTCCGGTCGCCGCTCAAGCCGCGATGGCCCCATCGACCCCGGTCGTTGAGCAGCCAACCGAACCTGGCAAGGTGATCGCCTACTACTTCCATGTCACCGTCCGATGCACAACCTGCAAGGCCATCGAATCCTACTCGAAGGAAGTGATCCATACCCGCTTTGCGAAGGAGCTTGAGTCGGGCCGGCTTGAGTGGCGGCTGGTGAACGTCCAATCGCCGGAGAACCGGCACTTCATTCAGGACTACCAGCTATTCACAAAATCGCTGGTCATCGTTCGCACTCAAAACGGCCAGCAGAAGGAGTTCAAGGTCTTGAACGATACCTGGGAACTGGTCGGCGACAAATCCGCGATGCAGAGCTATGTCGAAAAGGAGGTCCGCAGCTTCCTGCGGAGACTCGGATGAGCGACTTGGCCGCAGGTGGAACCCTGGTGGCGGCGGGCACGGCCTTCTGGCTTGGCGTGCTGACCTCCGTGAGTCCCTGCCCGCTGGCCTCGAACATCGCGGCGATCTCCTACATCGGCAAGGGCATCGCCCAACCGCGAAGAGTTCTCGCCGCCGGTTTGCTTTATACATTTGGCCGTGTTCTCACGTATGCCCTGCTCGGCTGGCTGCTTGTGGCCAGTCTGGCGACCGTCGTAGGCCTGTCAGATGGACTTCAACAAGTGATGAACCAATTGCTCGGGCCGGTCCTTATCCTGGCCGGGATGTTCATGCTTGAACTCATCCGCTGGAATACGGGATCCCTCAACCTGACCGCCGGACTCCAGCAGCGCGCCGGCCGATGGGGAATCGGAGGAGCGACTCTGCTGGGCGCGCTCTTCGCGCTCTCGTTTTGCCCAATATCAGCCGCGCTCTTCTTTGGCAGCCTCATCCCGCTGGCGATGACCAGTGGCAACTCCATCCTGATGCCGTCTCTCTACGGCGTTGGCACGGGCCTGCCGGTACTGGCGTTTGCTGTCGTCTTCGGATTCGGCGCACAGGCTTTGAGCAAAGCGTTTCAAAGAATCGCTCGGCTGGAACTCTGGGCGCGCCGCGTCACGGGAGTGGTCTTCATTGCGGTAGGCGTGTACTACTCGCTCACGTACATCTTTGAGGTCTTCTCATAGCTGAAAGGAGAATCCGATGTCGGCAATCAGAACGCGGCGAACTTTTATTGGGGCGGCTGGCGCTGCGCCCATCGTTCTTGCCCAAGGGCCAGCAACCGCCGGAACCAGCCAGACCAACGCCGTGAAGATTATTGGCGTTTCGTGCAGCCCGCGCAAGGATCGGACCACTGCTGCGGCACTGCGGGTTTGCCTGGAGGCGGCCAAGGCGGCAGGGCCCGATATCGAGGTGGAGCTGATCGACCTGGGAGGCCTGAAGATCAATGGCGATCTTGCTGCCGGCATTCCGCTGGCCGCGGGGGAGCGGGATGATTTCCCACAGATCGAGGCCAAGCTCCGCGCTTCGAACGTGGGCGCCATCATCGTCGGGACACCGGTCTACTTCAGCAACATGAGTTCTCTCTGCAAGGCGTTCCTCGACCGCTGGATGGCGTTCCGCGGAACCTTCGCCCTGCGGAATAAGATAGGCGGAGCAGTCGCGGTCGGGGCCGCTCGCAACGGCGGCCAGGAGTTGACTCTCCAAACCATCCACGCCGCGATGCTTTGCCAGGACATGATCATCGTCAGCGAGGGACGGCCCACCTCGCGTTTGGGCGGAATCGTAGTGAGCACCAAGGACGACATCAGCAAGGATGAGACGGGCTTGGCCACTGCCAGGAGCCTGGGCCGGCGCGTGGCTGAACTCGCACTTCTGCTCCGAAAAGCAGGCGCTTGACCGGCTGTGAGATGAGGAGGTGCGTGATGAACTGCATGGAATGCGAACAGAACGGCGTCCACCGGACTGCCGTCGCAATCTGCCACAACTGCTCAGCTGCCCTTTGTCTCGAACATGCACAAGTTCTGCCAAAGCATCTTGAGATGGTTGTGCCCGTGTGCAAAACGGTAGAGCTTCCTCTTCGGGCACGTGTCATCCTCTGTCACACCTGCCAAGCTGCGATCACTCAGCCGCACTTACTGAAGACGGCGTGATGATGGAACGCCAGGAATGAATCCCTTCGCGCTCCTCGATCTAGTTGCGCAGTGGCTCGTGACCAGAGTCTTCGGCCTCACCCTGGAATCGCATCTGGGGGCCAGCCTGCGTTTCTTCCTCTACGACGTGCCGAAGGTGATGACCCTCCTGCTCTGCATCAGCCTTGTCGTGGGTACGATCCAGACCTGGCTTCAGCCTGAGAATGTTCGACGGGTCCTGGGCGGAAGACGAACCTTCTTTGGGAACGTCTTGGGCTCCGGAATCGGGATCTTCACTCCATTTTGCAGTTGTTCCGCGGTGCCGCTCTTCATCGGCTTTCTCAAGGGAGGCGTGCCTCTCGGGGTGACCTTCTCCTATCTGATTGCCGCCCCCATGGTGAATGAAGTTGCCATGGCTCTCCTCTGGGGGCTCTTCGGATTCAGAGTTACGGCAATCTACATCGGCTTCGGTGTGAGTTTGGCAATCGTGGGAGGAGTCATCATCGGGTTGCTGCGGCTGGAGAAGTGGGTTGAACCATTCATCTGGTCGGTCCAATCCAACTTGCTACAGGATGACGCTCCATCACTGACCTTGGGCGACAGGGTTCGTCAGGGGTGGCGTTCCTCGCGGGAGATCTTCGGTTCGGTCTGGCCCTACATCGTCGGGGGCATCGGCGTCGGGGCTGCAATCCACGGATACGTGCCGGAAGATCTCATTGTCCGGTGGGCAGGACCGCAGAATCCTCTCGCAGTTCCGATCGCCGTGATCATCGGTGTCCCCCTTTATGCGAATGTGGCCGGCGTGCTTCCCATCACCGAGGCTCTGGTCGGCAAAGGACTGCCATTGGGCACCGTTCTCTCGTTCACCATGGCCGTCACCGCGCTTTCACTCCCCGAAATGGTGATCTTGCGCAAGGTACTGCGTCCGCAACTCCTGGCTGTTTTCATCGCCGTGATGACAACTGGCATCATCGGCGTCGGATATTTGTTCAATGCCCTCATGTCATGACAAGGACACTCTCGATCATGCGCCGCTATCTTTCGTTGATACTCCTCCTTGCTTGCGCGGAGCTCGTTGTGGCCCAAGCCAAGCGGCAGCCTTTCGGCGTCTGCCCTCCGTTTCCTCTTCGCGACGAAGCTGGAAACGTGATCAACCCCGCGGCCAACCCGAAGGTTGACACGCCCTACTCGCCGCGCCAAACTTGCGGCGCGAACGGTTGCCACGACTACGACAAGATCACGCAGGGCTTCCACTTCCAGCAGGGGAAAGGCGAAGCGATACCGAAGGAGTTCGCCGGGCGCTACCAGTGGGCCTCGAGCCCCGGGAACTACGGCGGAAACTGGTGCTCGCCCGCCCCGCTCTACCGCCAGTTGGCGCCGAAGAAGAACACCAATCCCCGCACGATTGACATGACCTCTTTCGACTTCGTCACTGCCACTTGCGGCAACTGCCATCCGGGCGGCGGCCCAATGGAATTCGATCGGGACGGAAAACGCTATGACCATCGAATGGCGGACCCAGCCTCGGGCCTGACCCCGGGCGGCGACAACGGCTTGGACGGCGACTACTTTAAGGCCCGCTGGTCGGAGACGGGGGTGCTCGAAGCCGATTGTCTGCTCTGCCACCAGCCTGAATACGACTACAAGAAACGCAACGCCCAGCTCGCCAATCTGAACTTCCGATGGGCGGCCACGGAAGGAGCTGGCTTCGGTGCGGTTGTGGGCAAGGTCTCCGCAAACGAGAAGCCGAAGGTTGAGTACAACAAGGCGCTCTTCGACGAGAACGGCAATGTCACGGTGCACATCGCGCCGCTGCCTCGCAACGAGACCTGCCTGAATTGCCACGCCAAGCCCGATTGGAAGAAGCGTGGCGCGTCGTTCTCCGCGCACACGGATGTCCACCTAGC
Organism: Bryobacteraceae bacterium; assembly: GCA_050789245.1. GTDB lineage: Bacteria > Acidobacteriota > Terriglobia > Bryobacterales > Bryobacteraceae > PNKE01. The sequence goes on from JBOZRR010000028.1 coordinate 18,801, forward strand.
CAAGGGCCTGAAATGCGTTGATTGCCACACCTCGGGCAGCCGTGCATTTGACGTACGTGTTCGCGGCAAGGAAGTGCACCAGTTCGGGAAAGGCGACGATCCATCCGGCTGGGTGCGCAACGACCTCGATAATACGGTGAGGGCCTGCGAATCCTGCCACGAGCAAGGTACGCTCGGTGCGCCCATTGCGAAGCACTCGTGGTTGCCTCCCCTGCATTTGGAGAAGATCTCCTGCGCCGCTTGCCACATCCCACGCCGGTACACAAAGGCAGCGTTGGTGCAGACAAGTGACGTCTTCAATGGCGCTCCTCGCATCACCCCGCCGCCCAAGCGGATCTGGACCTTTTACGACCAGGACATGACATTCTGGAACCACTACGGGGAACTGGATCTGTTCACGGCGCAGGACAAACCGATGAACGAGTTCTACCCCTCGCTCGCGCGGTACAAAGGCAAGATCTTTCCGGTGGACCGTGTGCACTCCGCTTGGGTAGGCATTGAGGAGCAAGGCCAGCCGGGACTGAATCAGCTCTTCATGAAGGACTTCTACGGGATGTGGTTAGCCCATAAGAACGACCCGTCGAAGTACCCAGAACTCGCGCAGATTCGGGACAACAACGCCGACGGCATGATCGAAGTGAACCGACCCGAGGAGATCGACGCATTGCTCGCCGCAACGGCCGCTCATCTCAAGGCGACAGCGTTCCCCATGGAGGGACGCCGTCTTGTCTATGTTGGCGACGACCGGAAGCACACCTCGGGAAAACAGTTCGATGTGATCCCCATGGAACCGCACGAGGCTTCCCCCTATGCGTCGGTCTACAAGTACTCCCATAATGTTCTGCCGGCGCGTTCGGCTCTCGGCTCGAATGGCTGCATCGATTGTCACAGCCGGAAATCAACTTTCCTTTTTGGTAGATCGCTGGAGAGACCGTTCACCGACGACGGAAACAGCGTCTGGGTCCCGAACCACCGCATTTTGGGCCTGTCAACACTCGGCGTGCAGGTGGGAGCCTTCCGCGAGCAGTGGCTCAAGCCCGTTCTCTACCTGCTTATCGCGCTCCTTGCCCTGCTCCTCGCGGTGCTTTGGCTGCGTCAATTGACCTCAGGTCACAAGGTTCTCTCCGGCCTGTTGCGTTCCAATCTGTGGAGATGGCTGCCGCTGGTAGCTCTTGCGTGCCTGGCCGTCGTCGCTGCGACGCCGGGCCTCCTAGCTTATATGACTGTCGACCGCTTCCGGCTCGATGCGAATCACTTCTGGGTGGCCCTGGCAGTCCTTGCGGTAGCTGTTTGGGCTGCCTCACTCGCCTCCACGAAGCAGCAAAAACTCATCTATCTCTTCGTCGCGCTCACCGGAGTGAGCGGTGTTTTGATGGTTCTGCGATTCACCTGGCTCGATGTGCTGAATCGCCTTGCTTATACCAGCTTCGACCTCGGCTTGACTGTGCTGGCCGGAGTGACGGCTTTCCTCCTAACGGCGCGGATTTGGAAATGGAGCGAGCGCGTTCACGAATGATTGCGTGTCAGAGAAAGAGGTACTCATGAAAATTCAAGTTGCAGGGCCCGGCTGTCCGAATTGCCAGACCACGGAGAAGAATGTCTTCAACGCTTGTGCGGAACTCAACCTGCCTGCGAACATCTCTCACGTCTTCAACGTCGCGGAGTACTTGAGCCTCGGCGTCACCAGAACTCCGGCAGTCCTAATCGACGGGGAAATCGTCTTGGCAGGGAAAGTGCCCACTGTTCCCGAACTTGTGCAGATCCTCGCGGCCAAGCAGAATTGACCGCTGAGTGCTTCCTGAGATGCCTCAAGGTGAATCAGATACGAAAGTAGTTGACTTGAGGCGGTCTGCAGTGATATCGTTAATCGACGATAAGCGATGCCAACTCACACTCAAATCGAACCTGGATGCTGTGCAGAGCCCTCCACAGCGCTGAGTACTGAGCCGAGACCGGTTGAAGGCCCCGGCGCAGATGAGGAACTAGCGCTGCTCGCAAAAGCAATAGGTCATCCTGCCCGCGTCCGCATATTGAGGATCCTATCTCAAAAGGAAGCAAAGGTTTGCAGTCAGATTGTCGGCGAGCTGCCGCTGGCGCAATCTACGGTTTCCGAGCACCTCAGGATCCTGAAAGAGGCGGGCCTGATCCGGAGTCGCGAGGACGGACCGCGGGTCGGATACTGCATCAACTACGAAGCTCTACGGCGGCTCAAAGCGCTGGTGGCCATAATTTGAACTAGTGTCCTCGTCATCGACGTTTCACGAATTAGGAGAAGGAGTCCTCATAACATGACGAAACTCGAAGTTTTCGATCCCCCGATGTGCTGCTCCACCGGAGTGTGCGGTCCGAGCGTGGATCCCGTTCTGGTCAGGTTCGTAGCCGATTTCCATTGGCTCGCCGGCCAGGGCGTTGTAGTCGACCGTTTCAATCTCGCCCAACAGCCGCAGGCCTACGTCGCCAATCCCGTCGTAAAGACCGCGCTGATGGAGTTCGGCAACGGGTGCCTGCCGCTCATCCTCGTCGACGGCGCTATCGCGAGCAAGGGGCGCTATCCTACGCGGCAGGAGCTCGCCTCGATGGCCGGACTCGAATATGAAGAGCCCGTTTCACTGCCAATCATGCCAAGTGGCTGCTGCGGTTGATCGTGAGACACGCGATGACAAACACTGAATTCCTGGACCGGGCAACACGCATTCTGTTTTTCACAGGCAAGGGCGGCGTGGGAAAGACTTCGTTAGCCTGCGCAACGGCTGTTGCCTTGGCAGACCGCGGGAAGAAGGTGTTGCTCGTCAGCACTGACCCGGCCTCAAACCTCGATGAGGTGCTCGGGCTGCAACTGACGGGCGAGCCCAAGGCCGTTCCGGGCGCCGATGGCGTATTCGCCCTGAACATCGACCCGGAGGCGGCAGCCAAGGCCTATAGGGAGCGGGTTGTCGGACCCTATCGCGGGGTGTTGCCCGATGCCGCCGTCAACAGCATGGAGGAACAACTCTCAGGCGCCTGCACGGTGGAGATCGCCGCATTCGACGAGTTCACAAAACTGTTGGGCGACGAGGCAGCGACTTCAGCGTACGACCACATCATCTTCGACACTGCTCCAACGGGCCATACCCTCCGACTGCTGAAACTCCCCGGAGCGTGGACCGGCTTCATGGAGACCAACACGACGGGCACCTCCTGCCTCGGTCCACTTTCCGGTCTGCAGGCGCAACGCTCGCTCTACGAGTCCAGCCTGCGCGCTTTGTCGGATGGCTCGACATCGACGTTGGTCCTGGTCAGTCGTCCAGAGCCTTCCGCCCTGGCAGAGGCCAACCGGACCGCGGGAGAGCTCGCACAACTGGGCGCGGTCAACCAGTGCCTCGTCCTGAACGGCCTGTTCGTCGCCAGCGACGCGACCGACCCGGTCGCATCCGCGCTGGAGGCTCGCGGCCGCAAAGCGCTTGAAGCCATGCCGCAAGCACTCGCCGGTCTGCCACGTCTCGAAGTCCCACTTCTCGCCTTCGCCCCGATGGGCATTCAGGGCCTCCAGGCCGTGCTCGCGCGCCCGAATGCGACGCCGGTCCATCCTACCGCCCCTCACGTGGACTATTCGGCGATAGACACGCCGCTCTCCGCTCTGATCGATGAGATCGAACGGGCCGGACGCGGGGTGGTGATGACAATGGGCAAAGGTGGTGTGGGGAAGACAACCGTCGCTTCGGCGATTGCAGTCGAACTTGCAAGGCGCGGCCACCGTGTTCACCTGAGTACAACTGATCCGGCGGCCCACCTTGCCAGCACGATTGGCATGCAAGTCACCGGGCTGAGAGTGAGCCGGATCGATCCTGCCGCTGAGACCGCCAGGTATACGGCGGGAGTGATGGCGAAGAACGCACCCAATCTCGATGCCGAGGGCAAGGCCCTACTGGAAGAGGACCTGCGCTCTCCCTGCACCGAGGAGATCGCGGTCTTCAGCGCCTTTGCCCACACCGTGGCTGAAGGCCAGGATGGATTCGTCGTGCTGGATACTGCGCCAACCGGCCACACATTGCTCCTGCTCGATGCGGCGGAGTCGTATCACCGTGATGTTGCGCGCACCGCAAGCGACACACCCGAGGCGGTTCGCAGCCTGCTGCCGCGCCTGCGAGACCCTGAATTCACGCGCGTCATTCTCGTTACGCTGCCGGAGGCTACACCCGTGCACGAGGCTGCCCGCCTGCAGGATGATCTGCTGCGCGCCGGAATCAGGCCCTTCGCCTGGGTCGTGAATCAGAGCTTCGCGGGTGACGGATTGCGTGATCCGGTTCTCAGGGAGAGGGGATCCCGCGAGATGCCGTTCATCTCGGAAGTGCGTGACAAGCTGGCGGGGCAAATGGCGGTGATCCCTTGGGCGGTTGAGGCGCCCGTGGGGCCTGAGCGCCTTTTGGGGCTGGTCCAGAGCCGAATGGTGGCCGCATAGAGCAATTAGGGAGATTCCTGAGGTAATCGCAATGGAACAGCTTTCGGTTGAGAGCACCCCGAAGAGGCTCAACTTCTTTGAGCGATATCTGAGTCTCTGGGTGGCCGCATGCATGCTCGTAGGAGTGTTGATGGGCAAGTTATTGCCTGGGCTGGTGGACGCCTTCCGCCGCATGGAGTTCGGATCCGGAAGCCAGATAAACGTCCCGATCGCGGTCCTGATCTGGCTGATGATCATCCCGATGATGATGAAGGTCGACTTCACATCGATCCGGAGTGTCGGACAAAGGCCCAAGGGGCTCCTCGTCACTCTTTTCGTCAACTGGGTGGTAAAGCCCTTCTCGATGGCGCTCATCGGGTGGTTCTTCTTCCGCATCATTTTCTCAGCGTGGATCAGCCCGGCCGAAGCTGACCAGTACATCGCCGGCGTCATCATCCTGGCCGCGGCGCCGTGCACGGCGATGGTCTTCGTGTGGAGTTACCTGACCGACGGGGACCCAGCCTACACGCTCGTGCAGGTTTCGGTGAACGACCTGATTATGCTGGTTTTGTTCGCGCCGATTGTTCGATACCTGGTGAGCGGCGCCTCATCGCTCTCCGTACCATTCCTTGTGTTGCTTTATTCGGTCGTAGCCTTCATCGTCATCCCGCTGTCTGTCGGCACGATTCTGAGGGCGTTTCTCATTCACCGGCACGGCAAGGATTGGTTCGAGAACACGCTGTTGCCGCAGCTCGCGCCCATGACGATTCTGGCCCTGCTCGCGACGCTGGTCTTCATCTTCGCGTTCCAGGCTGACAACATCACCAGCAAGTTCTTCCACGTCGTCCTGATTGCCGTTCCGATTCTGATCCAGGTCTACTTCAATTCATCGCTGGCGTACGGGCTCATGCGACTGTTCAAAGTGGAGTTCTCCGTTGCTGCGCCTGGAGCGTTAATCGGCGCGAGCAATTTCTTCGAACTTGCGGTAGCCACCGCTATCGCTTTGTTTGGGCCAGGATCAGGCGCGGCGCTCGCTACAGTCGTGGGCGTCCTCGTGGAAGTGCCGGTCATGCTCACCGTTTGTGCAGCGTGCAACCGGACGCGCCACTGGTTTGCGTTTGAACCGTCGAAAGTAGCGTGAGTCTTGTCATGCCCGATCAGGTCCAGGCACGCGTTGCGGTTGTCGCTGTGTCCGGCGCCTCCTGTGCTGACAAGCCCACATGGGAGACGGCCACGGGCCTCTTGCGGCGTCAATTGCAGCGGCGTTTCGGAGAAGCCGTATCAGTCGAGTACATCGAGCTTTTCAGCCCCCGAAGCCTGGAACTGCCAGAAGTCCTCCAGGGGATTGGGGACGAAACCCTGCGACTTCCCGTCGTACTCGTCAACGGTGAGGTTCTCACTTCAGGCACTAAGCTGAACGAAGGGGTAGTCGCGCGCAAAGTAGCCGAGTTGCTGCATTTGTGACGCCAGGCCGACTTTGGGCCGCCTGCGAAGGATCGTTTTGGCTACAGCTTTTTTGTAGGGTCCCGAGGGCTCGCCCAACTCCCGACTTCAAACGCCCCCTCGGGCCGAACAGAACCACGGCAGCGCCGACAAGGCAGATGATTGCGCCGAGAACGTCCGACCGATCCATACGGAAGCGCCATCTGGAATCGTGTGACGACTTGCCGCGGGCGCATCCGGGCATCGATTTTCCGAACTGCATTCTGGTCTCTCGTACAGTGAAGCTCCTACGCGATCGCAGACGCTCTTGGCGAAGCACTACGACGCCTGGGCTCATTCCCCCATTGGCCAAATCAGACCCCCTCCCGCCGAGGCGATTTCGTCGATACAGCCCATCTTGGTTCCTTCTGGGTGCACTTCACTCTCAGATCCCGGCTGCGGCGAGTGACTCCAGTGTGATGGAATCACGATTTTTTGACGGAACCGGCTGCTCCTCAAACCTTGACAACCAATCGCGGGTGTCAGAGGACAAGATCTCGAGTCGAACCAGTTCTGGATGCTGGCGGAACAACCGCGCGACCGATTCCTCGGGGACGCGATTCTGTCTGACCTGCAGCCACGCGAGGCTAACCCACCGGCGTACGGTCCTGGGACTGACGTGTAGCATCGAGGCCAGTTCACCAATGCGGAAGCCATCGCCCACCGGATATCCGAAGCCGTCCAGCCACAATCGAATCTCCCTGTTCAACTGCCGGTACGGGATCTTCTCGGGATGTTTGCGGCAGAACTTTTCAAACGAGTCCTCGGTGATTCGCCCGGCAACGCACTCCAGGTATCCCTTGGCCCGCCAACGCCGGACTTGGCGAATGCTCACTTGAAGGTCATGTGCGAGATCCTTCGTTTTGAAGCCGGTCAGAAGTTCCTGTGTCCGCCCCAACTGCTCAAGCTTGCGGCGGACCGACTTCTCCGTGCGGCCGAGTTTGCGGGCGATCGTCCGGATGGTCTGTGTTGAGGAGAGATTCAGCAATTCCTCGATCTCGGCTGGAGTCCAACCGCGACCGTTGTGCCAACTGGAGGCGCGGCCACCGTTCGCCTCGGCTCCAATTCTGGCTGCTCCGTTGACGGAATTCGTCGCCTGCATGCGCGCCTCCTTTCCGGAGTACTCCCTTGCTAGGTGAAATCACCGATACGGTCGATTGAATCGTAAGCCCCTTCCTTGACATATAAGAGGCCTGTGGAAAAGTGAATCTCACCGATTTTGTCTGGACTCTGTGAAGGTGAAACGAACTGCGGGCGGGCTGCATAGAAACATTGGGTGAGGTTTGACCCGTTGGAATCCTCCTACTTCTTTGGGGGTCTTCCGGTTCGCGACTCCTGGTGATCGCCATGAGTGATTGTGACGAGCCACGCGCGGAACTATGGATCCGAAACCCTGACGACCGCGGGAATGTAGTTGACCAGCGGCTCATCGAGGTAGCGCATCAGGTGTGGCCGCGCGCCCGAAAGGTCGTGGTCGGCATTCTGGGCAGCGCCGAAGATGCCCCGCGGATCGTTGAAATCGCTGTTCACCAGGCTTCCAGGGCGCTTGAACGGAACGGTCCTGTCGCGACACCTGAGAGATATCTCATCACGGCGGTCAAACGAGAATCGCTACGAGAACTCAGGGAACGGCAGCGCTTCGTCGCGTTGGACCCGGCGCTTCTGGAGAGGCTCTACCCACCGCGATGGAAGGACTCGGAAGACCGGGCCACGTTTCGAGTGCTGGTGGAGCAACTCAAGGCCCGCATGGACAAAAAGACCCGGAGGATGTTCGAACTTCGCTGCCTCGATTACAGGTGGGAGCGTATTGCCAGAGCGCTGGACTACAGTGATGCTCACAGCGCAGAGGTTCAATTTCGGAAGGGAGTCAACGCCGCGCTGAAGCGACTGAAGGGGAAGAAGTTGTCGCCAACGATGCTCCCGAGAAAGGATTCGGACGCCGATGACCGATCCTGAGAGGCCATGGACTGAGTTTGAAGTGGACGAGCTTGTGCGCAGGTGCAAGGACGTCTGCCTGAACGAGTACCCAAACCCGGACCGCGTGGGCTGTCCGAGTGACGAAGCTATCGAGAAGCTTGCCCATGAGGACCAGGACCTGATCCGCAACGACGAACTGATCTCGCATGTCGCCTCATGCTCTCCGTGCTTTCGAAAGCACTTGGCCTGTCAAGAACGGTTGAGAAGCCGGAATCGCTTGAAGATTGCCGCACTCTCGACGGCGGCCGTGCTGCTGCTTGTGTTCGCCGTTCTCACGGTCCGCAACCTCTCCATGGTTCCCGGCCAGACCGGCGTTTCCAAAGGCGGTGTCCCGCCTCAGGTGCCCGAATCGAAGGCACAAACTGAGAATCAAGCACGGGCACAGCCGGATCGCGAAACGCCTGCAACAAAGTCCGATCAATGGGTGATCGCCACCCTGGATCTGCGAGATCTGTCTGGCTCGCGTGGGGAGGGCGAGACACAACCACGAATGTGGGATCTGGCGCGCGAGCGGTTCAACCTCCGAATTCTGTTGCCTGTCGGGAGCCCGTCAGGGCCCTACGAGATCACTGTGCGGGATTTGGACGGGGACTTCTCGCGGACAGTCACAGCCAACGCCAGTGTCAGTGCCGGTGAGACATCCTTACAGGCCAAGGTGGACCTGACGGAGGCGCCAAGCGGCCTGCTGCGTTTCGGAGTGCGACGACCTGGAGCTGACTGGGCCTGGATCGACGTCAGAGTCCGCTGACGACTTCAATCGCGGCCTCCAACTGATTGTCCCTTCCCTGCCGGAAGGACTCGGCCGACCAGGCAACTTCAATGTCCGGCTCGATCCCGCGCCCCTCGTACGACTGGCCATCCCACGTCACATAGGCGGCCTTGGGAAAGATGACCATGTACCCGTGGCCGACCTTGAAGCCCGAGCCCGGGATCAATCGCCCAGCCGTCGTAGTGCCTACGAGTTTGGCGAGCCCGCGCTCACGCGCGAACGCGCAGACCATCTCCCCGGCGCTGATCGTCCCCTCGTTGATGAGTATCACGATCCGGCCATGGCACTTCTTGGGTCCCAGCCCTTCCGTGACCAGGGCCATCGAAGAGTCGCGCCCTCCATATCGAACCGCCATCGAGAGAATTCCCCAGAACTTGTGTTTCGGCAACCTGTCCAGGCGGGGCAGTTGCTCTTTCCGCTTCTTTTCCTCGGCGCCCCGGCGGGTCAGAGTGTATCCAGCGGGAATCCGCTCCGCGGTGAGATGACTCATCAGATGGAGGACTGCCAAGCCTCCACCCAGGTGGCCACGAAGGTCCAGCACCAACCGATCGCAGTCACGAAGTTCATCGAAGGCCCGGTCCATCTGACGAGAGACATCGATTCCAAACAGACCGGGCAGAACCGCCACTTTGATGTAGCCGGCATTACTTGTCATTCGCGAGGAAAGCACGGCCTCGGGTTCGGCGTATGGTTGCTTCTTGGATCGAGGAGCAGGGACCGCGACAGCCAATTCGATATCAGTCCCATTTCGCCGGACGAGGATCGATGCGGTAGCGCCCATCGGGAACATTGGCGGCGTCGGAGGGGAGCAACCTGCGCCGTTGAGCCGGAGCAAGACGTCACATGGGCGAAGCCCTGCCTTTGCCGCCGGTCCGCCCTGATGAACATCTCGGACGACCCAATGGTCGGGATCAGATGGATCGCGCACGCAGGTGGCTCCGATCGCCAACCGCGCCGGAACCCGGCGCACGGACTCGTGAAAGAATCCGGTGTGGCTCGTGCCAAGTTGCCGAACCACGTCGTGCACCGCTGTCTCAAAGCGCTCGGGCTCCGCCTCGCTGATGACAGCCTCGCGATTCTCAGTGACGACGCGTCGCCAGTCCACACCCCGGAAGTCCGGGTCGAAGTACAGCCTGCTGATCTTGCCGCAAGCCTTATCGTAGACGCTGGCTCGCTGCTCTCTTGTCAGTCTTGGTGCCGCCGAAGTTGATTTGTCGTGTGCCATCACCTATCACCAGGAAACCGGCCCAATAGTACGGAGAGAAGTTCTCACCAAACTCTTGAATCATCTCTCTTTGCGCATCGGAAAGCGCCACGGCGACGCTCTTTCCCTGTGTTGCGTGGCCGTAGAGCTTGTTCATCAGCGTGGCTGTGGATCGGTCGTCAACCATCCAGAGGCTGGCCACAACGCTCTTTGCGCCAGCCAGGATGAACGTCCTTGCCAGGTTCGCAACCCCTTCCTGTCCCTCCAATCGCCCAACCGCAGTTTCGCAGGCAGACAGCGTGACCAGGTCGGCCCGCAATTCCTGCCGACGGATCTCGCGCGGCTGCCACAGCCCGTCTTCCGACGCGCTTCCAGGCTGCATCACAATGCCGGCGCGTTCTGGATAGATGTCGCTGCCGACTCCGTGAGCTGCGAAGTGCAGGACTCGAAACCTCGACAGAGGAACGGACTTCAGCTTGGCTTCCGAGGCATCCTCGCCCGTCAGCGTAACGCTGCCGCTGCCTCCAGCGGACGCAGCGGCCAGGACCTCCTCCTTGGCAAAGGGCAATGGCTTGAGAGCCGCGTTGCTGATGTCGAAAGCGCCTCGGCTCAAACTTCCGGTGGAAGGTCCATCTGGACGGGAGGTGTAGCCCAGGGCCAAGATCGGGCTCGGACCGGACGACTGAAGGCGCCTGGCGTCGCGCAGGACGTGAAGGACCGTAGCCGAAGGCGACGTGAACACCCGGGTCGTCTGGACGAGATACTTCCCATCGGTCCCCTGCAGCGCTCCGAAGGGTAGCAGGTGCAGTTTGCCATCAGGAATCACGACCAGAGCCTCTGCTCCCTCGCCCTTGCACTTCGCAATCAACTCTGTGTAGAGGTAATTCGAAGACTTCCGATCTTCCTTCTTCGATCGAATCGACCGCAACATCTGGTCCACGGCTCCCTCGATCTTGCGCCGAGAATCGAGAGCGTGAACGGTGGCTCCTGTGCCGCGAACCGCCAGGCAATAGGAAGACGGCTCATCAAGCACGAATTCCAGAACCAGCTCGCCGGTCCGCAAGCCAGCCTGGAATGCCGGGAGTTCCACAGCACTTTTGCCGAGTAGGGCCATTTCCCGAATACTCTGACGGTTGCGGCGCGACTCGACTCCCGACAACTCGGTCTCGGCATCCTCGAGTTGGAGGAGTAGTTGCTTGATCTTGGAGGGCGAGCGCGTCTGCCGCATTTCCCTCTGGATCGCGGCAATGCGAAGCTCGGCCGGCACCGGCGCCTCCTCAGCCCGGCGCTTTCCATAGCGCAGGGAATCCGCAAGTCCTCTCCCCCGCGCACGCTCGACGATTCGAAAGGCATCGGCGTAGCTCTTGGACTGTTCGATCGCAAGTCGGAAATGGCCGGCGTAAACGCGACTCATGGCGGCGATCATCGAGGACTTCGCCATCGAACTCGGCATGTTCACGAGCATCCCCTCGATCAATGAGGTCGCCTCAGCGTATAGCCGGCCCGCCTCTTCCACCTGCCCGCTCGCAGATCTGATTTCGGCTTTTTTTGCCAGATGCTGGGGTAGGCTGTAGATCTCTTCCGGTCGATACACTGCATCCACAGCCGCATCGGCGGCCTTCGCCGCTGCCGCCAAGTCCCCTTTGGCTTGGTACAAGTCGACAAGCCCCGACTGAGCCTGTGCAACGATCCGCGGCAGAGAGGCCTCGCTCGCCACCTGTACGGCCTCCCTGAGGGCGGCCTCCGCGGCGGCGTAGTCCTTCACGTTGACCCATGAGAGCCCGGATTGAACGAGTAGTTCGGCCTGTGCGCCGAGGATCTGTTGCGCTCGGGCGAAGGGGAGGGCTTCAGCGATCAACTTTTGAGCCTCTTCGTCGCGCTTCAAGGCGCGAAGCGCCCGGACCTTGCCGATCACGGGAAGCACCTGGAAACCGGTATAGGGGGATCGCTTCCCAGCGTCAATCGCAGAATCGAAGAAGCTGATCGCCTGGTCGGCACGGTTGTTGGCCGTGAGTCCATTGCCGAGGAATGTCTTGAAGTAGATTTCTGCCGCAACATCCTTCTGCTCGACAGCTTTCTTGATGGCCCCCAGCAGAGCGGTCAGGGCGGTCGCGTAGTCCCCTTCGAGTCCGGCGAGGATGCCCAATTGTCCTGCTGCTCTGTTGGCCCAGCGAACCTCGCCGAGTTGATCAGCGATGGCGCCGATCTGCTGCCAGTCGCGTTTTGCCTCGCTGGTGCTCAGGTTCATGTTGATGGAGGCGCGAACTGAGAGTCCACGAAGCCTCAGTGCTGAATCACCACTCACCTCGGGCGTGGCCAGATCCGCGTCAATCTCCCGCAAGTACGCATCGTAGGAACCGGATTCGACGTCTCTTCGGAGCCGACCGAACTTCGCGTAGAGCGCTTGCTTACGGTCACCCGATTGAGTGAAAGCCTGTTCCGCTCTGGCGTACATCGGCCGGGCAGCAGCCAAGTTGCCGGCATCGGCCAACTGGTTCGCCTGCCGGAGGAGATCTTCTGGCTGATCCTGCCCCAGCAATGAACCGACGAACCCCGCAAGGCCAGCCACTGCAATGACATAGCGGAGCGTCAGCTGCAGCGGAGGATGGACAAGGGCCCCCCAAGTCCTCCGAGAAAGCGCTATGCGACCGGGTCGAAACGGTCCCATACCCCCTAAGAGAGTTGGGCAGAGGAAATCCTCACCAGCTTTCTTTTCATTCGAGACTGCAATCGGGTTTCGCGCTGGTTATTGCAGGTACTCGCTGACTTTGTCCGACTCGGCCAACCAGCTGAACTGGGCCACGGCATGGTTGCTGCGGAATCAGAAGTCTGGCAGTTGGTTGAGGATCGATCCTACCGGCGAAGGCTCAGGCCGGTTGCCTTCATTTCTCCGCCGTTTCATCCGCTTTGGAGGTGTGTTGGAGAGCCGAGGGATGGAGCGGGAGACGGGGGTCGAACCCCACCTTGGGAAATTGCGACAGATCTTGTTTCCAATGATTTAGCGAAGCGCGGCGTCAATTCCGGGTCTCGAAAACGCGGGCGATTCACAGTTTCTCTTTGGCCGGGCGCTAATGGAGTGTAAACGGAGAGGGCGCCATTCGACACTCAGACCAAACGGTTTAGGCCAGATGGGGAAGGAAGAACGACGTCAGCTCCGCATCGGCGGGCGTCACGAAACGCGGACGGTCGTACAGGTCGATGCGCGTGCCGCCCTCCACCACAGAACGCTCGTACGGCTCCTGGCCTTCTTGTAGACTCCATCGCTGTAGAACAAGGTATCAGCTTGGATCCAGCGAAAACTCGCAGTGGCCGCGGTGAGACGGTGTCAATCTGCTCGAACGCAAATCGGCGAGTTCGGGTGCTGACCGCTGAGCGTGCGGAATACTCGGAGCTTCCGCAGGTAGAGATCCGGCACCCGCTGGGCGGTCTGGCACCACCGGCACTAGCACCAGCACCATTTGGTCGGACGGCTCCGCCGCAGGCCTCACGAGACCGCGCCTCGACAGCATCCCTCAAACGGTTCATTCATGCATTCCTCGCAGGAGATCGTACCCATGCCTTCCCGGCGTGGCCTCGCCGCCCGCGCAATTCGGTTTCAGAAGTCGGCCCGCTTACCCGACTCGGTGGCCAACTGCATCACATCAAGCCGCGCCTTCCGGACATCCGGGATTGCGCCAGCAGTGCCATCGGGGTGGAAATCGAAGATCAAGTCCTTGTTCGGATCGTGACGCGGCCACACCGGCAGACCTGAACCGTTCGGGTCTCCCGTCCGAGCGAAGTTGACCCAGTAGGTCTGCGCCATCCGGGAGACCGCCTGATCCTCTGCGGAGATCGTCGAGCCCGGGCGTGCCGTCAACGTGCCAAACACAAAGCCGATTTCACCGCCGTGCGGTGTCCCGGCCCGCATCTGTTCCCGCATCGCCGTCGCAACGTACGAGAAGCGGTAGCGCCAGGCCGGCGAGCCGTTGGCGGTGAAGGCACTCGCGGCGAAGCGGGCAGGCTCAGCCTGGCCAAAGTCGTCGTTCGCTCTCGTTACCATTGTGGCCAGCTCTGTTGTGCCATCTGGATCGTAGGCCGCCTTCGCCTGTTCGGTCCACTTCCCGAACCGTGCGAAGAACTGTTCTTTGGTGGTAGCCCTTACCCGGATACCTGCCCTATCGGCGCTGTTGCTTCCGACAATGATTGGTACACGCGCCTGGCGCTTGGCCTTATAGGCGGTCTCGGCCGTTTCTGTTATTAGCTTGCCGTCCAGAACCGGCGTGATCTCGTAGTCTGGACCCCTGACGCCCGGTTGGGTTGGCGCTCCGCGCAGGACTTGTTCGGAGCTCAAGGCGCGCAGTTTGGCGAGCGCGGGCTGATCCGTACCGTCAATTCCCATCGAGCGAGCGAATTCCGTACCGATCGTTTCGGCCGACACCGGATAGTTCGGATCGACGCCGTCCTCGCGCATCGGACGGGCGGTGAGCACGCTGTCGCGCGAACCTCCAGACTGAACGATCGCCTTGTGGAACAGCCCGCGCGCCATCGGCGAAGTCAGCAGGCTATGCACGGAGACGCCGCCCGCGGAGAATCCGAAGATAGTAACGTTGTTCGGATCGCCTCCAAATGCGGCGATGTTGCGTTTCACCCACTGCAGAGCCGCGATCTGGTCCATGTACGCATAATTGCCCTTTGTCTCACTAGGCCGCTCGCGGCTCAACGCAGGGAATGCGAAGAACCCGAAGCGCCCTAAGCGGTAGTTTGCAGCGATGAGGATGACGTTCTGTCTGGCAAACGGAGTTCCGGAGGTGAACGAGGAGGAACTCGATCCTCCCACGAAGCCGCCTCCGTAGATCCAAACCATTACGGTCAACTTCGCTCCTTGCGCGACGCTCGCGGGGCGCCAGATGTTCAGGTACAGACAATCTTCCGAGGGCGCGCGAAGCGCTGGTGCACCAGGCGCCTGGGGCGGGCCGAACCGTCCTTGCATGCAGTCAGGTCCGAATTCCGCCGCCTGGCGTACTCCAGTCCACGGCGACGCTGGCTGAGGCGGCCGCCAGCGCAGTTCCCCCACGGGTGGCGCTGCAAACGGGATGCCTTTGAAGGACACGACGCCATCGTCGACTACCCCTTGCAGCTCACCGCTGTCCACTCGCACCACGGCAGGCGTCTGCGGCGATGCGGTGCCGGGGCTCATGGACGCCAGCAAGGCGCCAATTAAGACCCCCGGTTGAAAGAATTTCAGAAAACGGTTGCTAATCACAGTAGTCTCCTGTCGAAAGTAGGCAGTAATTCCGGTCAGACCTCTTCATTTCGTATCCAGGCGGAGCCGCGTGCAGAGATCGGACGTCTCTGATCGCCGATAGGCACCCTTACTTCTTCCCACCGCGTCGCTTGCTGACTCGCTCATCGATCCACTGCAGGATCAGGTCGGCGATCTTCAGGTTGTTCTTGTCCTGCATGATCATGTGACTGTTTCCCCGTATGCCCCGGTCTGGCGGGTTCAGCATCTCCGCCTGTCCCCCGGCGGCCTTCAGGCTGCGAATGACTGCCATACAGCTGTCGAACGACTCTTGCCATGACGGCCGCGTCGAGATTCCCGTCGGTGTATCGCGATAATCACCGTAAACGACCAGAATCGGCACAGATGCCAAAGTTTTGATCTGCTCGGCCGTGTAGTTCGCCGGGCAGCGCCCCGGTTCGACGAGCACCAGACCCTTCGTAACCGCTGGGTTGAGAAGCGCTGCAGCGAGTGGGAATGGCCCCGATTGCGAATGCCCCATCAACACAGCGCCATTCACTTGACCGGCGAGATCCGACAACGCCTGGACAGTAGGAGTCGTAGCGGGCAGGCCTCCAAAACGGACGTCGGGCACGCCCTGCTTCGAGAGTTCGTCCACGGCGGACACCGGGAATTGAGTACTCGGAAAAGGATCGCTGGGCTTGGAGCCGAAGCGGAAGTTCGGCCAAACGACTTCGTCACTGAATCGAAGCATGTAGGGGAGACTGCTCGGGGGCGCTGAGCCGGCCCGCACATTATTGACGACGGCCTGGTTAAATCCTGATCGCCCCCGGCCCACTTGGTCCGGGACGTACACGGGATGCCCTTTCCGCACGAAGTACTCATCCCAACCCATCCGGCCGTCGGGCGTGGTCTCCCACGACTTGCCAGTCAGGGTCGCGCCGTGAACCATCACCACCGGGAGCCGGTCGCCCCGCTGCGGAATCATGTACCGCACATACATCTGATTGACGGTGATGTGCCCCCCAGGCCCGAGCTCGCCTAACTCCACTCGCGTCTGCTCAGACTTTTCGCCGCCGATGAAGAAGCTCCCTTGTGCCTTCAGCACGAGGGGTTCACGAGCAGTCTGAAGGTCCTTGATCGACTGCGCCATAAGGCCTCCGGGGGCCCCAAGCACGCCAGCAACAGCGGCGCCGATCAGAAGTCCCGGTTGACACAACATCAAAAAGCGCTTGCCTGTCACGTCTTAGTCTCCTCAGACCTTTTTCTTCCAGTACTCCAGCGTGGGACCCGTGTAGACGCCAGCGCCTGTGACCGCCTTTCTTCGGGTTTGTGCGATCTCCTCCGCCGTCATTCGCTTGAAGTTCTGCACCGTTCTGATGTTGTCTTCCATTTGGCCCTGTGTGCCGGCGCCGCAGATCCCGACGTGTACGCCGGGCTGGCTCAATGCATACCGCAGGCACTCTGTCGGGCTCAGCGACCGCAAGAGATTGGCTTTGCCAAAAACCTTGATGGCCTGAACACCGATTCCGAGTTCTTTGGCGACCGGAAGGGCCGTCTCTTCAAAACTCAGGTAAGCATGGTCCGCCGCGTGTACGGGCATCATCACCGTATCCCAGTGTTCGTACGCCTTCAGTAGGGCTGCGTGTGCGCCGGGATCGAAATGGCCCGTGAAGCCGATAAAGCGGCATTTCCCTGACTTCTTCGCGGCTTCCAGGGCCTTCATCGCTCCGTCCGGAGCCAGGATCTTGTCGATATCCTCACGGTTCTGAATGGAGTGGATCTGCCAGAGATCGACATAGTCGGTCTTGAGCAGGCGTAGCGACGTTGCCAGGTCATCCTCCACCTCTTTGGCGGTGCGACCCATGGTTTTCGTCGTCAGAAATACGTTCTTCCGGACTCCCTGCAATCCAATGCCATACGCCTCCTCGGAGCGCCCGCCCCAGTAGGAGCGCGCGCAATCGAAGTAGGTGACCCCGATGTCACACATCTTGCGCACGTGTGCGGCCGCTGCCGGGATGCTCGGGTGAAGGTCCATTCGGGCTCCGCCTTGCGCGATGACGCTCACTTTCAAGCCGGTCTTGCCCAAAGTCGTAACCGGGATGTCGCCGGCCTTCACGCCTTGAGCGGCCACACGCGTGGTGCTGATGGACAGTCCTGCGAATGCGCCCCCTACAAACAATCGTCGTTTCATATTCGGCCTCTCTGATTAGACTCGTAGTCTCTTCTTCGCGCTCTCTGCACACGCATCACTTCTTCTCGAACAGTTCCCGCGCTACCCCAATAGCGGTTACCGCGTTCGGCCAGCCAGCGTAGAACGCGAGGTGGGTGATAGTCTCGATCAACTCTTCGTGCGTCACCCCGTTTTGACGCGCTCTTCGCATATGCGACCGAAGCTGGTCAGGCCGGTTCATCGCGATCAGAGCGGCTACTGTCACCAGGCTCCGGTCTCGCCTCGACAACTCCGGGCGCTCCCAAACATCGCCATACAGCACGTTGTCAGTGATTTCGGCCAACTTCGGGGCGAAGTCGCCCATCGCAGCTTGCGACGGTCGCGGCCGCGCTCCGGCCGCGGAGTTGGCGACGGCTGTCTGGCCGCGCAGTGGCGCGGCATACTGTGCATCGCTGACCTTCTCCATCCAGTCGACCGCTTTGCCGTCGAGTTGCTCCACGACGCCGATGTGCGTCATTGAGCTGTTCGCTGCGGCACCGTGCCAGTGCTTCTGTCCCGGCGGAATCCAAACGATGTCACCCTGACGAATTTCATCCACGGGGTCGCCCCAGCGCTGCACGCGGCCCGTTCCCGCGGTTACGATCAGCAACTGCCCCAGCGGATGAGTGTGCCATGCCGTCCTGGCGCCCGGTTCGAATGTCACGCGAGCGCCGGATGTGTGCGCCGGCACGCTGGGCCGGAACGGAGAATCGATCCGCACAGAACCCGTAAAGTTCTCGGGCGGCGCTGGCTCCGGAGTCTGCAAACTGGGTCGCGTGATCCTGATTGCTTGCTGATCGCCAGCGGTTTGCCCTCGGGCGCCTATCGCGAACACTCCGATGGAGATTGCAGTTAGTGCGGAGAGTTTCAATTTGTTCTCCTTGTGCGTGCCCAGCGATTCAAATACTGCGGAATCTGTTCGGGATGTGCTCCAAGCACGACATTAGCGCCGGGTGCGGCAAACTTGCGCGCCGCCTCGCCCATGCCGTCATTGGCACGGGTTATGACGACGACCTTGCCTTGTACGTTTTCGGTCACTTCGAGTCCTCTTTTACGCGTCCTCACTAAAGTGAGCAGATCCGGAGTGTTCGCCCACAATAGACAAAAGCCGACGGGGCGGAATCGTCTCGATTTGCGCGAAAGGGAAGAAGGCCGATTCGCGTCAAGTCACGTCCGCTTCACTCCGCGACCTGCAGAACTTTCAGCTCCTTCTGTCCCCGCACCAGTAGCTTGCCATCAACAAGCGCGATCGGTGCCCAATTGTCTCCTGCTTCTAGAATCACGGCACTCGCAAGCGGCTTGAACGCTGCGGGGCTCGGTTCAATGAGGTACAGCTTCGTGTTGCCGTCCGTCATCAGCATCAGGCCGTCAGCGAGAACCGACCCGCCGCGGACAAATGGCGGCTGCCGGTCCGTCTTCCACTTGACCTGGCCGTCAATGCTCATCGCTACCAGCCCGTCACTGCGCTCGTTGATCGTGTAGTGAGAGTAGAAGTGGCCGTCATGCAGAACCGGCGGCTGCGTATGGGAGCCGAAATCGGGATTCTTGTACAGCTCCGACACGGTGTAGGTTCCGTCGGCCTGCTTTTCCACCTTGATCATCGCGGAGCCGGCGCCGTAAGCACCCGCAATCAGCACTCGCCCCTGCCCGGCATCAACCGGTTGCGCGACCGGAATGATGTTCTGAAATCCGGGGTAAGTCCACAGTACCTTGCCATTTGCAGGATCCAGCCCATTGACGCTCGCACCGCTGGCGTTGCGGCCACGCCCCGCCGCACCAGTGACCATGACAAACTGATCGCCGCCGGCAACCTTGATGATCGAAGGCGTCACATAACCGGCAATGCCGCCAAGGGCGGGGGACTTCCATTTGACCGCTCCGGACAGTTTCTCGTACGCCACAACGCCAACTTCCGAGGTCTGCGGCGCGACAATCAGAAGGTCGCGGTAGATGAACGGATTCTGCACGATCCCCCAGCGCGGCAGTTCCGAGGCGCCACCGAAGTCCTTCCAGATGTTCTTCTGCCAGGCGGGCTTCCGTGTCTTGGTGCTGATCGCGTGGAGATCTCCCATTGGACCCACGGTGTAGACAAACTCACCGTCGACCGTCGGAGTCGTGCGAGAGCCCGCGAACATGAACTTGCCCGGGGCGTTGTAGGCAAGCGTCCAGAGCTCTTTCCCACTCGCCAAATCCAACACGCGCAGCTTGTCGCCTACGCTCTCGTCCCGGTCCAACAGATAGACTTTTCCATCACTGACAGCGGGGCCGCCGAAACCGGCGTTCAGTGGGAGCGTCCAGAGCACCTTCGGACCTTCCTCTGGCCAGGCCCGCAGGAGTCGCTTCTGCTCGGACGTGTGGTTCTTCCGGGGTCCGTAGATCCCGGGCCAGTCCTCGCCAACAAGCGGGGTGACCGATAACGTCAGCAGGATTGTAACGACCTTCGTTTTGCTCTTCATTGATCTGGCTCCTTCTACCCTGCCTATGCCCTACCGAGAGAGGCGTTCGTAGCGCGCGCGCCCGTCCCTCATCGTCACCGGGATCGTGGAAACTGGCATCACGTTCATGGCGAACAGCATCTCCAAGCTGGCGAACGACACTACCAGCCGGGTACGTGCGGTGGAAGATCAACCACCTGACTTGAGTAGCTTTCGAATCCGGTCACTGTATTGCCGTCCTGTGCTGACCCGGGCGCCGCCCTGCAGTTCGAGTTGGTAGACACCGCCGGCGATGGCGCTGACGCCCACAATCCGAGCCAGGTTCACCATATGCGAACGATGTACGCGAACAAATCTGTTGGGATCGAGCAATCGCTCCAAGGCAGTCATGCTCTCCCCGTACAGGTGGTCCTTCGATCGGCAATGCAGCATGGCGTAGTTGTTGGCCGATTCGATCCAGTCAATCGATTCCGCAGGCACAAACTCGAAACGGTCACCAGTTCTCACAACCAATCGCTGCGCCCACTTCTCCCCGCGAGTTTCCAGTAGAGCCTCGAGGTGGCGCATCACTTCGGCAGGGCGAGACAACCGCTCACGAGCACGCTCGATGCTCTCCTTAAGCCGAATGTCATCGAACGGCTTGAGCAAGTAGTCCACCGCGTTCACCTCGAAAGCCTGAATCGCGTACTTGTCATATGCGGTCACAAACACCACCGCGGGTATGTTCTCTGGTCCGACGTCACGGATTACGTCGAATCCCGTGCCGTCCGGCATTTGCACGTCAAGCAGAACGAGATCAAGCTGGCTTGAGCGGATAGCGCCAACCGCTTCTGCAACGGAGCCGCATTCCCCGGCAACTTGCACCGACTGCATGCCGGACAAATCGTGCCGGATGCCGGCTCGGATCAATGGCTCGTCGTCAACAATCAACACTCGAAGCACGGTGTTCATTCTGGCTCAGTTTCAACTCGACAGCCTCTTCATTGCGACTGCAGTAATGTCGTCGTTCTGGGTACCGGGACTGAACCTTTGGATAGCGTTCATCACCTTGTCTATTATCCCTTCGGCATTCTCAGTCGGCGCCGACTTGAGCACATCTGCAAGCCGCGCGTCTCCGAACTCCTCTCCACTAGCCGATTCAGCTTCTGTCACTCCGTCAGTGTACGCAAAGAAGGTATCACCGATGCCCAGGTGCACCACACCTTCGCCGCTGTGCCATTGAGGAAAAGCGCCCAGCACGGTCCCTGTGGGCTCTAGGCGATCGGCGCCGCCACTCCGGCCGCGAAGCACGAAGGGCGCGAGGTGGCCACAATTGACGTAACGTAGGTGATGCGCAGTCAGATCGTACTCGCCAAAGAACGCCGTCACGAAATACTCTGGCGACGTCGACTCATAGAGTTGGCGATTGATCGAGCGCATCAGGGCAGCGGGTTTGGGCAGACCGGATTGGATGTGAGTTCGGAAGCAGCCCTGGAGGTTTGCCATCAGCAGCGCTGCCGGAACCCCCTTACCCGAAACATCTGCGATGACGATGCCTAGACGCCCCGATCCGAGTTCGAGGAAGTCGTAGTAGTCACCACCTAAACTACCTGCAGGCGCACAACGCCCCGCGTACTCAATGCCGGCAGCGAGGCTCCTCTTCCGCGGGAGCAGATGGAACTGCACGCTGCCCGCAATCGCCATCTCAGTGTGAACGCGGTTGTGCGCTTCAATGAGTGCATCCATCTGCCGCATCCGTTCAGCCGGCCGTGACAGACGCTCCCTGGCACGGCCAATGCTCTCCTGGAGCCGGATGTCATCGAACGGCTTTAGAAGGTAATCAACGGCATTCACCTCGAATGCGCGGAGAGCATACTCGTCAAAAGCCGTGACGAAGACAACGGCCGGCATTCGCTCCGTTCCCACTTCACGGATCACGTCGAACCCGGTCCCATCCGGCATCTGAACATCGAGAAGAACAAGGTCGTACCGGGTTGAGCGAATCGCCGCGACCGCTTCTGCAACAGACCCGCTCTCGCCGGTCACCTGGACTGACTCCATGGCAGACAGGTCCTCTCGAATCCCAGTCCGAATCAGAGGCTCGTCGTCAACGATCAGTAACCGCAGAGTGTTCATCGTGGAAGGGACGATCCTCATAATCCGGGAAACGTAGCGGGATCGCCATCAAAACTTCCGTCCCGCCCTCAGCGAGTCTTCCCAGCGTGAATGTGTGACGGTCCGGATACATCGTCGCGAGGCGCTCGCGCGTCGATCCGAGCCCGATCCCCGTTTTTCTGCCCGACAGAGCTTCCTCGACCGGGCCGATACCGTTGTCAGTTACCGTCAAGACGAGTTGCCTGCCCTCAGTTGACGCTGAAACCGCGATGACGCCCGTTTTCCCCACCCCGCGCAGGCCGTGAATGATCGCGTTTTCAATCAAAGGCTGCAACAGAAAACATGGGACCATGGCCCGCTGGGCTTCCGAAGCGATGTTGAACGTGACCTCAAGCCGTTCTCCGAAGCGCATCTGCTCCAGCGCAACGTAAGCCTGCGTTAGTTCAATCTCGTCGTACAAAGTGCTCTCGGGCTCTGAGTCCTGCCGAAGCACGGCGCGGAGCAGGTCTCCAAGACGCGCGAGCATCCGACTGGCCGTCTGTGGATCCTGCCTGGTCATCACAGAGATGTTCTGCAGACTGTTGAAGAGGAAATGCGGGTTGAGGCGTGCGCGAATGACGTCTAGTTGCGCTTGTTTCAGGCCAGCTTCGAGTTGCGATTTTTCCAAAGCTAGCCGCGCAGCTCTCCTCTCCTGTTCTCGTAACTGGAACTGGGTTCTGACAAAATATCCCCCAGCCACACTGGACCAGAACAGGACCTCTGCCATGGGGAAGTGACCCAACCAGAATCGCGCCGCTGACCGCGTAACCTGTGGCGACTGGAGTAGGGATAGAACGCCCATTGAGAAACTCGTCATCAGTGGCCCCGCGAGCATGCAGACCGGCACACTAATCAATGCCAGGAGACACAGATTCCGGAACCAGTTCCCGTCTCCTAACGGGAAGCGGTTCTCAATCCGGAAAACGAAAGGTGTCAGCGCAACCCATGGGTAATACAAGGCCATGAATGAGGCCAAGAACGCCATGTCCCCGATCTCTGAGTTCGATGGACGCTGCAGCCCGTATCGCAGAGACGTCAGGACGCCGATTGCAGTCCAGAAGAGAAAGACCCTTCCGAATCCGGGGTAACGTAATGCGACCTCGTGTTCGGGGTCCGCAGTCGATCGCGTTTCAGGAGCCGATTGGGGATCTGTCACGATTACTCTCAACGCTGATTCTCGCACTTTCGCTCCCTGCAGACCCCCATGCAACGTGGCCTACGCTCGAACGTCTCTGATCTTGTGACCGCAGCATTAGCCAGCCACCCCGCCATAGAGACAAGGCCCTTCGGTTCCATCCTCACCTCCGAATCAACAGGCTTTCAAACTCTACCGTGTGCCCGGTCATGTTCACGCGGTTCCATTCGCTCCGGATCTGCCGGGCGGCTTCAACAAGCTTGCGAGCTTCCGATTTCATCCCACGGTCACGCACAACTTGGGCATATTCCTGAAACAACTCGGCGAGGATCACGTGACCTTGCCCGAGTCGCGTTTGAGCGACAGCGATGGCCTTCCGGTACAGGTTCTCGGCTACCTGGACGTCACCCGTACCGCGAACAGCCTTCGCGTAGTCTGCCAGGGTGATGGCGAGAGTTGTCGGGGAGGGTGCGGGTAGTCCTTCCATAAGTGCCACCGCGTGCCGGTAGGAGTCGATCGCCTTAGATAAACGGCCGTCATGCATCTGAAGGCCCGCGATGTTGGCGCGTGCGATGGCGCCGACCTCTTGCATCTCGGGGTCCTGAGTGCTCGCGCACTGTTGCGCCGTCGCCTGCAGCACATGTTCGGCCTCCTCGAATCGCCGTTTGTGCGCCAGGATGACGCCGAGGGTGCCCATGAGACTCGCTTTGTCCGAGTCTGCGCCGGCCGGATACTCGCTGAGGACACGTCGGATCAGCGTTTCGGCTTTCGAGTACTGCCCCGTTTGGATGTAGACCGCAGGAAGGCCGATATAGGCGCGTGCGAATAGTCTGTCATCGGTCACACCTGCCTTGTTCAGAGTGTGCGCCGCCTGCAAGTACGCTCGTTCTGCTTCACGGAGTTGCCCGCCGAGATAGTGAAGCCTGCCCATATTCTGCAGCACAATGGCGGACCGCACATCGTCGCCGGCACTCTGCGCATCATGCAAGGCTCTGGTATAGGCTGCCTGTGCCTGGTCCAAGTCGCCCGTCTCGACGAGGGCATTAGCGAGCTTTACATCTCGCACCCATTTTTCGCCAGGCTCTACCGCCGAGACTGTTCCTACCAGCATCAGCGAGGCAACGAGGACCCGTAGGACAGTCCCGGCTGGAATGCAGCAACGGCCGATCTCAGGCAGGCGGGCGACAGCACGGGCCGATAGCGATGTGCTTTCGTTTTCTAATGATCTGCCATGGGACGGCAAGATTGTGAAAGGAAGCGAAGGATAGCAGTTCATGTCCACTTGAAACGATCATGCCGATTCAGGGACGTAAGGTCAGCCGAATACTGGCGAACTGCACGTCCAAGCTGGCAGACGACACTGAACGACATAAGAACGAGTTCGGACGGGCAGCCCGTGGCAGTAGTAGCTGACAGCGGAGACTCGTTCATCACCTGCGGGATCAAGGTCAGCCCCGTCCTCAAGTTTGGCCGACGCTGCAACTACTCGCCGTGTGGTGCGCCCAAGTTCATTCCCGTGCTCGCAAGCGCTCTCTCCCGTGCAGCGCGCTTTGGTCGACAGTGAAACTCGGACGTCGGCTGGGAGTCGAACTGGCGTCACGGCCCAGAAAGTCCAAGCCGGATGCGCTCTCCGAGCGCAATCTCGTTTGGCACCTCAATCGCCTCCAACTAATCTGATCGCAGGTGCCTCAGTTCAGCGACTCCAGCCTTCCGACGGTGAGTGACCTGCGGGAGATGAAAACCCAGGAGCTTCCTTCCGTTGTCAGAAGGTTCGTACGCAGCGGCGATCGTTGTTTCAGAATGGGCGAACGCTCGGGATCTCCGCTTCTGATTCGCTCGAGCCAGAAGCAAAGTGACGATCTTCTCCA
The DNA here is from genome assembly GCA_050789245.1 of Bryobacteraceae bacterium. Taxonomy (GTDB): domain Bacteria; phylum Acidobacteriota; class Terriglobia; order Bryobacterales; family Bryobacteraceae; genus PNKE01. The sequence continues at coordinate 43,654 of JBOZRR010000028.1, forward strand.
TGCCAGAGTGCGCTTGGTCACACGCCCGAAGGAAGGTTCCGGCGGTAGTTGGTTCGTCCGAGCACACCTGGATGATAGCTCGGCTCTGAGAAGCATCGTTATCGATGGAGAGGCGTTGGCCCGCTACTTCTACAGGTCCAGGCTAGGGCGAAGCGAGACGCTGTACTCAACCCTCGGAGTCAACCCCGACTGCCCCCCTTCCAGCCTTCGGTTTGCCTGGCGAATGCGCACTGCCGAAACAGCGGTTGCTGAGGATGAGGCCCTCAGGCGAGGCTGTGAGAGAGCGTTCAACATTCTTGCGAATCATGATCTGCGTGCTTGCCACGACTCCTTCCTCGCCGACGACATGGCAATGCTGCCGTTTCCTTATGGCGGCAAGGGGGACATCCTGGTAGCCGGTGACTTGTCGAAAGACGGATCTACGTTCTTTGCGAAAGCGATCCTCTCCTACAAGCCCACCACCAGTCGTAGAAAGCTGAAGATCCGGCTCCGCTCTTTCGAATTCTTGCCCGACCGGCTCGGGTTTCTGGATCCCCGTCGAAAGCTAGAGGTTTGGCTCGATTCGGGTTTGCTGAACGGCTTCAGGTGGGACACCTCGTGGAACAACTGGAAGCACTGGCTACGTTCGGCCGTTGAGGTGGACGCCACGTTCGTCAACTCGGCTCGATACCGATACGGCAAAGGAGAATGGCAGGTTCGTTCGTGGTGGACCGCCTTGCCGTCGCGAATCGCGTTGACTGTCCCGGAAAAGCTAGAGGCTGACGTGGAGCGCGCGCGTGGTATCAACGAACTTCTGGGCCGCTACTCGGAGTTAGTCCATCGTGTTCGGGAGCAGGCGCAGCGGCAGCCGCTTGATGCGTCTGATGTCCAGTCATGGCTGGACCAGTTCGGTGCGCCACCTGAGTTGCATCCCGAGTACCTCTGCTGGAAGCCCGACTTCGAGGAGTACTACTTCGCCCAACTCCGAAAGCGGGCGGTGGCGTGGTTCCTCTTTCGCGAGGAGTTCTTGTTCGTGCTGCGGGGCGCCATCATCTCTGAAGTCCCGATGCCCGGTCACGCGACCTATGTGTTCGCTTTGCCAAGTGACCGGGAGAACTTCCTGCACCTCTACGAGCGAACTTCCCGCAATGAGATTCGTCAGAACGCAGGCAACGTGGCTGCCGAACTCGGTTTCGCGGGTCGCGTGGTCCGTGGCAGAAAGAAGAAGAGATGGCTCGCCGAAATACTCAAACTGGCTGGCGAGCAGGTGAACTATCTCGACGCTGTCGAGGACTGAAAGGAGAGGTCACCCAATGCCCGTAATGCTGATCCCGCTCTCGGACGAAATGAAGGAGACGATCCTGGACGAACATCCTCAGGGCATATGGATCGTCCTGGAGGAGGATTCTCGGCCAGGGCACGTTCATGATGACGTGCCGCTTGTGGGACATCCCACGACCATTGAGCTTCAAGCCCCGATCCGCAGCTTTGAGCCCCGATGACGCATTCTTCGCCACAGGGCTGGGCTCACCGAAACCGGAACGGCCCGCGGCGCCGCCACACTCACAAAGCCGCCGTGGTGCTCAATGCGCCCGTAGCGAAACAGGCGGGTCAATAGAGCAAGAGCTTGTGTCGCCAGAACCTGATTGACGAACGGCTCCTGCCGTTCCAATGCCTCGACCGCGCTACAGCTTGGCTCAATTTCGTCCTCCAAGTCGGGATTCACGATCTCCGGGAACAATTCAGCGGCCGTTCGGAGGCGGTTCGCGGAACGGCGATTGCGGCCGTTCAGTGGCTGGCCAAGCACGAATTGACCGCCGTCGGCCGTGTTGCCAAGATCGAGCCAGTAAATGACCCGGCTCCGCTGTCCTTCCACTTTCTTGCTGATCAGCCGTCGCGCCGCGCGCGTATCGACACATCCGATGACGATGTCCACATTGCCCAGGTCAGTGGTGTCCGCGAGATGCTCAGGGACGGCAGTCCAATGCACGCCCCAGAACAGGTTCAGGCGACTCACCGTCACGACGGCTTTATTGAGGCCGATCTCCGATGCGCAAAACGGCTGGCGGACGGTGTTCGTTGGCGAGATAGCGTCCCCGTCCATGATGGATACGGCCAGTCCGCGGGGATGACCGGAGACGATCATCGATTGGTGCAGATAGGGCAAGCCAGCCGCGATCGCGCTTCCGGAACCGCCACAACCGACGACCAACACGCGGACGGGCCGGTGGAGGAGATCTTGGCTCAGTTCGTGCATGACACCCCCTCTCACCGATTGCGCTGGATGAACTCCGCAAGCGTCTCGCCTGCTGGCTGGAGCGATTCTGTCGGGAAACGTTGGTGTCCCCCTTTAAGGGCTTCCAGGGTCTGGAAGTAGTCTCGTTTTGCGGCCAGGAGCTTCTTTACCCCGGTCTGATGCGTGAACTCGCTCTGAAAGAACGCCTGTTCCCAAGCGGCGAGCGAAGCTACTCCGCCTGCTTCCGGCGCGCGCATGCTCCCCTGGCAGACGACGCCGGAGTCTCCGTCGGTATTCCAGTACGGCGCAATCATCAACGGTGTGTCCGCGCTCGGCCGCTGGTTCTTCCGCAGAGCACGGACCGACAACTCGGCCCCCATGACTTTCCAGACCAATGGAGGCTGGGAGAACATCTCCCCGCTCAGGCCCGTTGGGGCCTCGCTGTTGGGGCGAAAGTACATCCGCCTTACCGCGTGCGGCGTCCACCACACCGACAGGTCGCCGGTCCAGGCCAGCACAGTCGGCGGAAGCACCTCGACCGGAGCTTCCGTTCCGAGGCCCTGAGCCAGCCTCCGGATGAACTCGGTTGTCAGATCACGCGCTTCGCCGAGAGCCACGCCGCCGTGGGGCGATGGTTTCGCTTCATGCCAGGTTACGAAGGCACGCCCGCGCCCTTCGTAGAAAAGCAAAGCACCCTTGAGACTGAGCGGCTCGCTGCCACCGATCGCAACATAGGGTTTCATTGCGCCTCCGTCATTCGTTGCCGCTGCGCCGGTTCCCGGGCATCAGCGAAATCAACTCCGAGGCCAGCGTCAAGGTTCGACAGAGGGTCGCTAGACAATCAAACGCCGAGGCGACGCTAGCAACGCGGTTGCCATCAAAGGGAATGATGAGATTGGGCTCTGGCGTCACCTCGAGCATTCCCTGCGCCTCCTCATCGAAGGCTCCCTCAATCGCGTCCCGCTCTTCGAAGACGGCCACCAACGCTGGCACGGGCTCTCCGCAGTCCATGAGGCTCTCACGCTGCTCGTCTGAGACAACAGGCCGTTCTGCGGATCCAGACGCGCGCTCCAGTTCTTGCGCTTTCCGCACAAGGGCTTTGACCTGCCGGCTCCGGCAACCTTCGAGGACGGAATCCAGCACCCGAGTTCCGAGTGGTCGCCGGCGGGCACTCTCCGGAATGGCTGCGTCCACGTTCGGAAGTTCCATCTGCTCCGCTTCCGGATCACCTTCGTACCACTCGCGGATGCGGTCCAACCGATCAAGGGCATCCCGGTAGTCGTACACCCGAATCCAACGGTTCAACGCACCAAGGAACAAGTGGAGGAACGTGACGGGCAAACGGGGATGCACCTGGTCCAGTAAGCGGAGAGTGGGTCCCAGAACGACATACCCGGCCGAGTCTGGCTCGATGGTCAGGAACGCTGTCGCGAGATTCTCCTCGCAAGGCTCCGAACGATACGAGAAGCGATCCAGAGAGGTCGAGAACACCACATCGAGGAAGAATTGTTGATGGACCTGCTCGCGGCCGTTCGAATCGAGCCAGCGCTCCAAACCTTGATGGAGAAAGGTCAGGGGATCGCCCTGCGACGACCCCCAGTCCTCGCCAGAGAGAACGCCCGCGTCCAGCAGATTCAGTGCCAGCTGCGCCGCCGCCCGCTCTCCCTGGAGGATTCGGTACTCTGCCGGAACAGGTCTACCGTCGACGGACTCCAGCCTTGGAATTGCAAAACCCGCCCCGGGCGGGATCAGAGCGGATGGAGCCAACCGGCCGGAGCGGCCAGGCGTGCTCGCCGCCGGTCGCTCAGTGAGGCGTGGAGTGCGGCGTGCAGCAGGGAGGATGCGATTTGCCAGTCGGGGCATGCGACGAACCTCGCTAAGGCTGGATTCAGCGACGCCTGTTGACCTTCTGCGATTTGCAGAAGATCTCGGCGCGCATCTTGCTCCGCGAAGACCTGATGGAGCCTTTCAGGCGTAGCTCGCTTCGACCGGCGCACGGGTTACCCCTTGCTACCGATGGCGCGTTCGAAGGTGTAGCGCATCTTGTCGCCGACGGCTTCCGGACCGTTGACGACGGCGGTTGTCAACTCCGGGTACTGCCCCGCGTACAGCGCCTTGACTTCGTCCACCGACATGTTTGGGTTGGGGTCCGGGAGCCGAATCCCTTGGAATTGGAATAGCCGGGTCATCTGGGTGATCGTGAGTGGCATGTTTCGTCAGTCTCCTTCCTTGGCGGCCTCGGCCACGGGAGCGTCGAAGAGGCTAAGCGTTTGTGCCGCAGGCGGTTCGGGCTTCACTTCCGCCTCTGCCGGCTTGGCGACCTGATCGGCCTTCTTACCACCGTTTCCGACGGTCTTCTGCTTCTTCTTGGCTTCTTCGCGCGCAAGCCGCTCGGCCTCTGCCAGTTCTTTTTCGATGGCCGAGAGATTCGAATGGAGTCCGACTTGGGCGGCCACGAATGAGGCCACCTGGGCAACCAGTTCGTTGTCGAGTTCCGTGGCGGTACCGCATGCCGATAACGGCGTGGTCAGTGCCTGGTTCTCCCCGTCCTTGAGCTGACGCGGGCAGATGTTGACCTGAAGGCGGTCGCCTTCCTCGATCTGCGAGATCGTGATGAGCACTGCCCGTTGAGCCAGCAAGGGCAGCAATTGCGTGAACAAACCGGGTGATTGAGATGTGTCAGTCATGGATTCGCTCCTGATGGGGGCGACGAAACGCCCCCACGCTCAGGTCAGAATGGAACCGAGTCCGGGTCGCTCTCGCTCTGCGGAGCAGGCTTTCCCGGGCGGGGCGTTGCCGATGACTCCTCCTTGCGAGAGGCGCCAAGGAAGGTGACCTTCTCCGCGATCACCTGCATGACGTGGTGCTTGGTGCCCTCGCGGTCCTCGTACTCGCGCGTCTGAACGCGTCCTATCACGGCACAGGTCCGGCCGCGCTCAAGATACGCAGCGCAGTTTTCTGATAAGCCGTTGAAGGCGACCACGGGGAACCATGTCACCCGTTCTCGCTTCTCTCCGTTGTTCTTCCACTGTTCGTTGACGGCGACCGAGAACCGGCAGTACGGCTGGTTGTTCTGGCCGTAGTTCAATTCCGGGGCGGCGCCGACGTTGCCGACAATCGTGATCTGGTTGACTCCGCTCATCGTGTCATTGCTCCTTTGTTCAGAAATGGCCGGGAAGGCCCGGCCCTGTGGGTTGTTGGAAACGCCGGTGGGCTAGCAGCCGGCGCAGGAACGGTCGGAGTGCTCGCTGAGTTCAGCGATCGCGCTACGTGCCGCCGCGACGTGCGACAGCAGGCCCACGACGGCTACCCTCAGTTCCGCCGACAGTGTTCGGGAAAGGACCTCTTCGAGCGTCCCCTCGAAGCCTTCCGCGAGTGCGACCACGAACCCGGCGCTCATGCATCCTCCTCGTCGAACCGGAACTTCCGGCTGCTGGACTTGGTGAGCATCGTGTCGAGTTGGGAAGCCAGACCCTCCATGCCTGCCTGTACCCGAGCGCGGAGTTCGCCAGTCGAGCGCAGGTCGTCGGCCTCGACACCCTGCAGGAGAGTCCGGGCTTGGTTCACGAGCCCCTGAAGCTCCGCGTCATCGGTGACGTTGCGGAACTCGAAATTGGTGAGGAACTCGACCAGGTTCGAGACGGTCGTTTCCTTGAAACGCATGGGCTTTCCGTCGGTGCCCACCTTCAGCCGCTCCGCCATGTGCTGAACGAGTTTCGCCATGGTCTCGCGCAGTACCTGCTGGATTTCCGACGACGCCTCGGCCATGCGGTGCGCCGCCTTCTCGCGTTCCTGTTGCCAGACTTCCTGGGAGATGCCCTTGAGCTGATCGGGAACGCCGAAGCTGACGTACTGCCACGAGAAACCGAACTCACGCTCGACGTCGCTCGCCGGCGGGTAGTCGGCCGGATTGTAGAGACCTCGCAAGCGCTTCGCCGCGTCCTGACAGAGGGCCGGGTAGGCAAATAGGAACGACTTGACCAGTTCCAGTCGCTGTTCGGCGAACTGACGCAGCTTCTGCTCGACGGCTTCGATGGCGGCGATCGGCAGCAGGTGAATGCCGACCTCGAACGGCAGGCAGATGTTGTAGAGATACCGCCGGATCTCGCCATCGAAACGGCCAATCGCCTTCAGTTCGGCGGAATCGAGCAGGTGCTTCGAGACGCGCAGAAGATCCTTGTCGGCGTCAGCCTCGATCTGCGAAGTGGAAACATTTCGGGTGTTACCCATGGTCGACAGGCGGACCTTAATGCAGACGGTCTTCCGGGCGAGATCGACGCCGGGATCGTGGATTGGAACGGCCGGGGATGCCGCCGGCGGGTCTCCGCCCGCGCTGTTGCCGGTTGGAATGACGGGGACCGGCAGGGTGAGCACCGCGCCGGCAGACGCAAAGAGACTGCCTTGTGTGGCCATGGAGGACTCCTGGATGAAGAGTGGGATGGCTAGCCGAGAATAGGCGAGCCGAGGATGGGGAAGCCGGTGATCTGGGTCAGGCCGGCATCGTCGATTTGAACTTCCACGGACTGTGCGGCAAAGTCAGCCATTGAGTAACGGGTAGTGTACAAACGCAGCACTTGGTTGGTTGACGTGACCAGCGGATCGTGACTGCGCCGCCTTGCGTTGAAGCGGCCGAGCACGGCGAAGTCCAGGTGGCATTGCATGGCTCGCCACAAGCCATCAGGGAGTTCCCGTTCCGTATAGCCCGAGAACAGCCCGGCGGTCATTTCGGGGTGCGCCTCTCTCCGTCTTCGGAGCAACTCAAGAACCGGGGGCGCCTGCTCCATCGGTTCGCCGCCGCTGATTGTGAGCCCTTCTATCCGGTGCTCGCGGCTTACCTTCGCGAACCATTCGAGGATCTCCGAAACGTCGAGTCGGGAGCCCCGTAGCGGATCGTGCGTATCCGGGTTCCAGCAACCCGGGCAACCCAGTGAACACCCCTGGACCCAGATCACCGCTCGCGCTCCGGGGCCGTTCACTGTGCTGCATTCCATCAGAGCGTGGACACGGAGGTGCATGGCGGTTCACCCCTTCGTCGAGTTGCGAACCACCCGGTTTTCGGTGGCGGGAACGTGGTACTCGCGCTTCTTCCGGTCAGCGACCAGCTTGTCCTTGCCCCGCAGCGCATTGGCCACATCTCCGCAACCTTTCCCATGGAATCCGTTTAGGTCGAAGGAACTGTTGCCCTGTTCGTCGATCTCGACGGTGATGGTCTTCTCGCCCATAGTCAACCTCCTCAGCGGACTGAGAACCGGAGTTGCACTTTCTTGCCGGCAGGCGACTCGACCACCTGCCGACCCAGGAACCGGTAGCCTTTCGACTTCGCGACCGCCATCGTCTGGCGCTCCTTGTACGTCTGGGCAACACGTCCCAGCCAAGCGTCATCGAACCCGATGCCACAGTCGTACTCGCTGATGAGCGCGCGGTAAACGCCGCCTTCGTCTCGGGCGAAGCCGATGTCGTTGCTCGCCGAATCGAGTTGCCGCCGCCGAATCACGATGTGCGCTTTCTCGGCCCGCTCGTCGCCAAGGTAGCCGTAGAGGCTCAAGCCTTCGTTCGAGACCTCCGGGCTGTAACCAAGATCCCGGAGCGCCTCGACAAGGAAGCGCTCCTCGGAGAGAACCGTCCGCAGTTCTTCATACTTGCTCATATACACCTCTTGGTTCATTCCTTGGCCAGCGACGGTGTCTCGAATGCGTTGATGTCGCAGCCGTCGGCAAGAAGCCTCGTCCGCCAACCTATTCATCCGCAGTTTTCCGCCACCGAAAGGTACACTTATTTTCCGGGAACGGGACTTCAGGTGCTACCAGAAACCCGGCCTTCGAGTTCAGTTTCCGAGTGGCGCGTCCGCTCAGCGTCCTCAGAGCGCCTCAGAAGAGCTTTTCGAAGCGGAGGTGACCGTTGAGCAGTGGCAAGAAGGAGGCGAGAACAGGGGTCGCGGCCAAGCCCGGTATGCTTCCTCCCGCGACCGCCGCTAGCGCCGCTGCGTTTTTCACGTGTGATATTGGTTTGTGGCGCAAGATCTCCATCGGAGAACGCAATGCACTTGAAGCACTTCGGCGACTCTTACGACATCGTCAAGAAATCACTATTGCTGTGGCTCGCCGGTTTCGGTCCGTGGGTGGCGCATCCGATGTTCACTCACGCCGTCACCGAAGAGGACGCGGCAGCCTTCTCGCGATTCTTGGGAATCCCACTGGCATCAACCGAAGTGCTTGCCAGTGGGACTGACCGACGGTCGTACCTTGCTGCATGTGGAGAGTGTCGCAGCGTCTTTCTTGATCCTGACACAGGCGTCCGGCTCCACCAGGAGACTAGCAAGCCGTCTCCGCAGTTTCTCTTTGCTGATGAACTCGTCGAAATCGCAAACCGACGACCAGAAGGTCTCATCCTGACGTTCGACCAGAGCCTCGCGCGGGGTAGCGAGGCGGCTCAAATCGAAGCGAAACTTGCTCACTTCAACGGACAAGGCGTCGTCGGCTTCGCATACGTCTCTCACGCCTCGTTCATGGTTCTCGGACGATCACAAAATGTGGTTAGCCACGCGAAGGCGGATCTGATTTCGAAATCCGGGCTGCCGCAGTGCCGGCTTATTGGGCACGCCGCCTAACAGGTGCTGGACCCGTTGGTGGCCGAGCGGGAACCAAGCAGAAATGTGCCGTGTTCGGCTCGGAGAATCTATCTGGTTGGTCGGCAAACAGGAAGCTGTGCCCGGAGAACGGCGCTACCGGAAGTTGAAAGTAAAGGGCTACGGTTTGTGAGTCGAGCAAGCACGTTGTGGATCGAAATCGGCTTGTCTACCGCACTGACACAGGCGGGGACACCTTCACTCAAGTGCAGGCCGCACGACGCGCCTCGGAGAGCCAGCCGCAGTTGGTCCATCGGCGCTGTAGACCCCAGACATGGATGCGCTCAGGAAGCGACCTGAAGCCTGCCGTCTCAGCGTTTCGATCTGGTCCGAGGCCGAGCGCGAAACGGGCACGATGTACGCTGCTGACTCCCGCAGCGAGAGTTTGAGGCGCCAAGCTTTGCGGCAGCACTCCTTGATCTCGGCGCCGGTCCAGCCATCGTCATCCGGGCGCTCGTCGGTCAACTGCCAGCGATGCTCGTAGATGTTCCAGATCGCCTCGCGCTCCTCGGAGGTTGGCAGGTCAAAGAAGAACGTGCCCAGCGTGAAACGTCTGCGGAGTTCCGGCGGCAGGCTCGTGATGGAATTGCAGGTGGCGATCCAGAGGCTTCGCCCTTGCGAGATGGCATCGACCACTTGAAGCGCCGCCCGCAGCCTTTCGCCCGAGCCGCCGACCAGCGAACTCTGCATGGCCGCCAGGTCGAACGCCACGGTCGGGACCCCCGCCGTCGCGCCCGCGGCCTTCGCCACGGCCGACTTCGCCGCGCCGGGCGGCCCGATGAAGATCATGCCGTCCGCGCCGCGGTCCTGCATCCAACTGAGCATCGTGCCGGTCATCTCGGTCTTCACGCCCGAGGTGTCCGTGCCGGTCCCCGCGAACGCCTTTTCGATTTCGTCCACGAAGACGATCACCCGCGGCGCCTCCTCGCCGTGGATCACGGCGTCGAGGAAGCGTTTGATGTTTTCGCAGCCGCCGATCTGATCGAACGTCTCGCCGCCTCGCCAGATGGTGAGTCCCGGTGTCTGCTCCACCGCCTGCCGTTTGCGGTCCCAGAGCCGGTCGAAATCCAGTCCGCTTTTCGAAAGCGACATGGCCAGCACCTGTTCCGCCGGGAACGCGGCCAGGCCAACGAGCGCATCGACCGCCTTCTCGACGGTCTCCTCGCTCGGGGCCGGAAGTTCGGCCGCCTCAAAGGTCTCTCGCGCGAGCGCTGCGAGTTCCTCCGACGACGGCAGAGGCTCGTCGATCACCATGACGTCACTCTGGAGTTCCGCTGGCAAGGAGGCGCCGGGTGTCGAGATCAGCACGAGCACCTGGCCGTTTGCCTTGAAAAGGTCGCGCAGATTCCAGACGCCTTGCAGAACGTCCACCTGCTCCCAAACACGCTGCGGGTTGAGGAAGAAGAGGATGGCGTCCCTGGCGATCTTCTGCGCCGCCGCCAAAGCGTCGGCTGGGCCGAGGGGGCCAGCGTTCTCGCCGACCAGCTTGCCTACCGCGGCCTTGCCAGGCTCGTTGCGGCCCGTTAGCCCATTGAGAATGTCCCAGGCCACAACTGGGATCTCGCTCTTGCCGTTCAGACTGGACATGACTTGTGCCATGGCGCTTGCCGGGTCGGCCGTACGAACGGCAACTAGAGGGGTGCCAGCCCGCCGGGCGGCTTTGAACACACTACGGAACTCCTCGGTGGAACGAGACATGCGTGGCGCTCCTGGAATGGGAAGTTGAATCAGACGAAGACAGCGGCCAGGTAGATGACCGCGTTAAAGAGGATGTGGGCGATGACCGGGGGGACCGTTGAACCTGAATCGAGCCGCAACCAGCCATAGAGCAGGCCCGTGCCGATGATGGCCACGAGCTGAGGTCCGGTGATCCCAGACTTCGACGCGTGCCCCAGGGCGAAGAGCACTGCGACGACGAATGCGGTCGCAGCACCAGAGCAGACCTTCAGGCGCGCGAGAAGCGGCCCGATCACCCAGAAGAGGTAACCACGAAAGATCAGCTCCTCCGCCAAGGGCCCGAGCGTGATCGCCATCCAGACGTCCGTGAACATCGGATTGGCACTCTTGTCATATCCACCGAACAGCCACGCGACCAGAATGCCAGCTCCGGTACCAGCGGCCACCGCCTGGACCATTGAACGCCGGCTTGCGGGAACCCAATGGACGTACTCGAACCCGTGGGAGGTCAGTTTTCCCCTGACACTCCACATGAGCCAGAGCAATCCGAGTGTGAACGCGATTCCTACAAAGTGCATCGACAGCCCCGATCTCCCGAATTGTCAGCCGACCAATCCGTCGGAGCGAGCGAGTTGCTCTATCGGATCCGGATGTGATGGCCCTTCACGAGCCGGGCGCCGGCGATCTCAGTGCCGTTGACGATAGCGGCCCGGATCGCGCTGCCGTTGACCTGCCACCCTTCCTCGGCGAGTTGCGTCTCCAGCCTGCCCCTCAGCTCTCCTACGGGCAACTGGTAGATCAACTCCTGCATTTCGGTCTTCGTGAAGCCGATGGATCGCTCGAAGAAGCACTCGCCGATCTTGAGCGGATCGTCCACGACCAGCGAAGCCGATGAGTTCGGCTGAAGCCCGATGGCTGCACGCTCTCCTTCGAGTTTCTTCAGCCCTCTGGACAGCATGAAGTGCAGCAACACGTTCTTGAGGCGGCTGACGCGCCCTTCTGCCGACTTCTTCCGCGCGGAGAGCCGCTCGGCTTCGGCGCCGCATATCGAGCCGATCGACTCCTGCCAGCGCAAGTAGCCGGCGATGCGGTCCACCTTGGACTGGAAAGCCTCGATGTACTCGTTAATCTCCTCGATGAGTTCCGAGGGCGGCTCCTGTCCATCGGCGGCTGCATCGGCGACCTGGTCCATCAGTTCGACGAGCCGCTCGTCGATGTCGAACAGCGAGCGAGGGTCGCGAACGGTTGATTGCTCAGGCATGAGTTACCTCCGAGGTGGTTTCAGAACAGTGAGAGTTGGACTGCCGGTCCCATCGCGGGCGTCGGCATGGGCAGTTCGGGTTCCGGCGTTGAGCCGAGGTCAATGATTGGATCACTCACTGGCCTCGTGGCATTTTCCTGTGTTGCCTGTTGCTGGAGAGATCGCCAAACCTCCGCCGCAGCCTCTCCCACCCCTTGCCGGGTGACCAGTTCGCGCGCCATCGCCGTGAGGACATCGTCGTCCTCGTCGATCGCTTGCAGTCCTTCGGCCTGGAGTTTGCCCTCCATGGCGAGCGACACGAGCAGCTTCTTGCCCATCAGGCGCAAACAGCTTTCCTGGGCCGTGCCCGCGTACGTCAGGAAGCCAACCCGCACCGGCCGCTTCTGCCCGATGCGCCAACTGCGTCGGCTGGCTTGGCGCAGAACGTAGGTCGAGTACCCCGTTTCGTAGAACAGGATTGTTGGGAACTCCAGCAGATCGAGACCGGTTTGCACCAGCTTGGGATGGCAGATGCAAACTTGCATCCCGTTTCGCAGGTGCCGCTCGTACCAGGCTTCGCGTTGCTCTGGCGGGGTGTCTGCTGTCAGAACCTCGGCTCGAACTCCCGCTTCGCGCAGAAGGCTCTGAAGGCGTCGGGTGACGTCCCTCTTCTGCGTGTATACGGCATAGACCTGTACCCTGCGCCCGTGCGACAGTTCCTGTTGCACCTCGTCGAGCAGGCGCCGCTCCTTGGCGTAGTGAGCGGTCTCATCCAGATCGGGCGGATCCGCGATCACGAACCGCTCTCGTTCCCCGGACTCCGGATTGAGTGCATAGCCGTACAAGGTGCCAAGGCCGAACGGACGGTCCGGATAGAGCAGCAGAGCGTTCATTGCGGTGCTGATCACCGAGGCGTTTCCGTGGTGCTCCCGAAGGGCATCCCGGATGTCGGATTCGAGATCCGAGTACGCCCTCTTTAGATCCGCATCCATCTCTACGGAGATCACCTCTTCCGCGTAACGTGGCAGTCCGTCCGAAATGTCTTCGAGAGAGACGAAGGCCGCCATGTTCATGAGGTACTTCCCGAAAAGCAGTGGCGACGCGCCGGGTCTCCGCTTCACGGTCGTGCTCACGCGCGCCTTGGAGCAGGAGTTCTCGGACGCCTCGATCGTCGTGACCTTCTCCAAGACCCCGTAGGCCTCCGCAAACTGCCGCAATCCGCCTTCACCGTGATCGAAGCCGTCCTCGCGCATAGCGCGGGGATCGAGCCGGTACAGGATGTTGAACAACTCATCCGCGTACCCGCCTAACAGCGTCCCGGTGAGGATCACCGTTCGCCCGCACGCCGCGGCCAGCGTGCCCAAGGCGTTGCCCTGGGCCGTCTCGCCCTTGAGTTCGTGGACCTCGTCGGCGATGCCGTAATCGAAGAAGCCCTTCAGATATCGCCCGATGAATTCAATCGGTGCCATGCGCTGGATCTTCTTGTGATCCGCCTGCCACAGGGGGCTGAAGAACGGCCGCCGGTCCCGGTTTGTTTCTGGGATGACCACTTCGGAATGCTTCACCTTGCGGAAGTCGGCGCGCCGCAGTTGGTCGTCGCTGGTCATTACGGGACGGCCGGTGTCTGGGTTGATGACATTGCCAAGGAACAGTCCGCTGCCCGCAGAACAGATGACGTGCCGCCAGAAGTAGCCGAGCTTCGCCCGCTCTCGTGAAACAACGAAGACGCTCGGACCCGGAACCGTGGCCTGCCACTTCGCACGCGCCGAGCGGTGACTGCCGGCCAAGCGGATCTCGCTCAGCGTCGTTCGAAGTCCGTCGCGCACGATCCGTCCATTCCGCAGGCGGACCTCATTGACGCCGGTGAATCCGTTGGAGCCGACGCCGTTCCGGACACCGTCGATGACGAAGACGCGCAGGCCGGGAATCGTGAGGAAGCACTCCCTCGCCCACTTCTCAACCAATTGCGGCGGCACCATCGCCAATGCCGTGAACGGCCGGCCTTCCGCGTGGGTGTAGATGCTCCCGAGCGAGATCAAGGTCTTGCCGGTGCCACATTCAGCCACGGCCGCGGCGCAGCGGGCCTCGCGCCAGCGCTTGACGATGCCCATGATCGCCAGTGCCTGGGCGGGAAACGGCCGCCGTTTCAGCTGCCGGAGTTCCTCCGCGAGTGGGTCTTCCGGTGCGTGGAGTGGCGGGAACTGTGCGAGGACTCGATGTCCGAGTGCACTTCCATATCGGCGCAAGTAGTCGTTGATGGAAGTCATTGGCATGAGGACCTCGTGGGTGGTGCAACTCGTTTGGCGGTGAGGACGGCGCGCTGCAAGCTGAGTCAGCACCATGTCAATGGAAACCTCACCCTCCACCGCTTACAAAGCGCTTCTTGCCGACCTGAAGCGAAGGATCCAGGAGGCTCAGGTCCGGGCGGGCCTGGCAGTCAACCGGGAACTCGTACTCCTGTACTGGTCGATCGGCCGCGAGATCCTCGTTCGCCAGGAACGGGAGGGGTGGGGCGCCAAAGTGATCGATTCGCTGGCGCGGGATCTGCACCAGTCGTTCCCCGAGATGAGGGGGCTGTCGCCCCGTAACCTCAAGTACATGAGGGCCTTAGCGGAGGCGTGGCCGGAGGAGTCAATTGTGCAGCAGGCTGCTGCACAAATTCCCTGGTTTCATAACTGCACGCTTCTGGACAAAGTGAAGGATCCACTAGAGCGGCTCTGGTACACCCAACAGACCATCGCCAACGGCTGGAGCCGGAACGTATTGATCCTTCAAATCGAATCGGGTCTCTATCGCCGCCAGGGAAAGGCGATCTCGAACTTTGAGGTCGCACTGCCAAAGGCACAATCCGACCTGGCTCAGCAGCTTCTCAAGGACCCCTACAACTTCGACTTCCTCACGCTGGACAAGGACGCCCGCGAGCGGGATATCGAACGCGGTCTGCTCCACCACTTGCGGCAATTCCTCCTAGAACTCGGTTCGGGCTTTGCCTTCGTAGGAAGTCAGGTGCCGCTGGAGGTCGGAGGCGAAGACTATCGCCTCGATCTGCTCTTCTACCACCTCAAGCTCAGAGCTTTCATCGTGGCAGAGGTTAAGTCGACTGCCTTCCGCCCCGAGTACGCCGGAAAGATGAACTTCTACTTGTCCGCGGTCGATGATCTCCTGCGTCATCCCAACGATCAGCCGAGCATTGGCCTGATCCTCTGCCGGTCCAAGGAAGGCATTGTGGTGGAGTACGCGCTTCGCGACATCGGGAAACCGATGGGAATCGCGGAGTTCAGACTAACCGAGAGTCTTCCTGACAGCCTGAAGTCCACGCTGCCCTCCATCGAGGAACTGGAGTCTGAACTCGACGCGCGGACTCAGGATGACGGGACATCCCACGAACCTTCGTCCGGGACCTGAATCGATCCGCGCTTGAGGCCCTTGCTCAGCACCCGTAGCATCCGCAGCTTGGTCCCTTTCACGACAACCGGTGAGCAGTTCCACCCGAAGATCGGTTCGATCAGGCGGCGGCGGTCGAGTTCCCTGCGGAACCAGTCCGCCCACTCCGGAAGCACCGGCATGCCGAACCGGACCGACAGCCGATGCAGCACGAAATCTGCCTGTTCATCGAAAAGCACGGTGCGCCGGGCATCGCCGTTCGCGCCCAGGGTCGTCTCCAGTAGCTCGCGCGACAAAAGGACGACATGCCGGACTGGCCGCTTCCGCCCGGGAATCTGAAGCGAGGAGCGGTAAACGGCGGGCTTCTCCCCCAAGCCCCCAATGAACTCTTCACCACCCACTGCGATCTGAAACCGGAGTCCCTCGAACGCCGCAGCAATCGTGGCGCCGATCTCCTGGTCACCCCCGAACGCGGAGACAAGATGGAGTTGCGCCGAAGCGTGCGGCTCGGGCGCCCGCTCAGCCACAAGCCGATGCAGATGAATCGAGACGTTCGTCACCGTGTCCCGCGTCTGGCGCACAAAGGTCAGCGTGCCCGTTCGCAGATGTGCGTTCTTCATCGCGGGTGTCTCCGTTCTTGTTTGGGTCGGCCCGTTCCGACAGAAGCTCAATGCGCCCATCCGCGTACAGCAGCGTGAGCCGCTGTGAAAACCGCTCCTTCTCGCGGATCACAGTCGTATCGGCGCGCTCCCCTTCTTCTTCGATCCGGTCCACGACCTTGACGCTCTCCCAGTAGGCGACGTGCCGGTCCCCGTCCGATCCAAAGACGCCGTTCAGCAGCCCGCTCGTGCAGAGCAAGCCTACGTGCCCCTTGTGCAGCGGCGTCAGCGGGCGTCCGGAGAACTCGGTCTTCGGCGCGTGTGTGATGCGTTGAGCCTGCCGCCACGCCGGCGAGTTGTCGAGAAGGTCTTCAATGAAGTCGAGAGGCAATCCGCGGTATTCCAGTCGTGCTGGTGGCGCCGGAGGCACGGCGTACTGCCGGTCCGGTTCATCCGGAAGAGGCGGAATTGCGTCGTACGACCGGGTGAGTTGCTGGAGCTTCCAGTTCCCTTCGTTGACCGCGCGGTCGGTCATCCGCTCCCGCTCCTGGCGCGAGCGGCGCACTCCGAACAGCACGACCTGCTTGTAGGTGACCGATTCGGGCACAGTCAGCCGGTAGATCGCCTTGTCGCGGAACTGGGTCGTGAGCGTGCTGCGACAGTCGCAAACCCGGTCGTAGGGCATCACAAAAACGAGCACCCCGCCCGGCTTCAACCACCGTGCCACGTGCTCCAGGAACAGCCGCTCCATCCGTTTGTTCTTGCCCTCCCCGATCTCGAAGTCGTACGGCGGATTCAGATAAAGCAGTGAAAACGATTCCACGGGAGCGTGCGTGTCGAACGTGCTGCCCTGGATCACCTCATCGAGGACCTCTCGCGCTTCCGCCGCCCGGTATGCGTCAAGTTCGATTCCGTGCGCCCGTCCGGTTGTCCCCTCCACGAGCGCTCTAAGAGCAGCGCCGGTTCCGCAGCACGGGTCAAGAGTCTGACAGGGCTGTGCCGACAACCACAGAAACCGCCGAATCCGTTGAGCTTCCCCTTCAGGTAGAGGATAGTAACCGAGCTTTAGCCTTGCGTGGGATCGCATTGACACTCCCCGTCACGGAACTTGATTATTGTTTTGTCGCTAAGTGTAGAGTCATCGAGTCATCACAAAACTCTTTTCAACTGCCCGGATTTGCCGCATTGGGCGTCCGCCGCTGTCGTGTCGCTAGCACCGTTCTTCGAACCGTTCAACAGAAGGAGTTCCGCGACGCCGATTGCTACTTTAATGCTGGGCCATGTTGCCTTTGACACTCAGCTTGGAAAGAAAGCGGAAGGGTGTGGAGAGTGATTGCTCGACCGAGACCGTCGGCGACCTCTGGTCCAACGGCGATAATAGGCTCGCCGACGAGCGTCCCGAGCCGGTGTGGGCTTCCCTGACGGTCCAATCAGCGCGCCCAATCGCAAGCTCAATCGTAGGCGGAAGTGCCAGAGCAGGTAAAACGGTGAGACACTCGAGGTTTGCATGACACGTGGAGAGAAGACGGACCGGAGCATGGTCTTCGTAAGCCATGCGAACCCGGAGGAGAACGAGTTTGCCCGTTGGCTGACACTGCAGTTGGCAAACGAGGGCTACCCGGTGTGGTGCGATGTCGCAAAACTCCTCGGTGGAGAGAAGTTCTGGGAAAGCATCCAAGATGCGATCGCCAACCGGACGGCGAAATTCGTCTTCGCCCTCACACACGCTTCCAACGCAAAAGCAGGTACTCTGGACGAGCTGAACTGTGCCCTTGGGGTTGAGAAGAAGCTCGGGACAGACGGTTTCATCGTCACGCTGAAGCTAGACGATCTCCCATATGAGGACGTCTACATCAATATTCAGCGGCGCAATCATATCGATTTTCGCAGATCCTGGGCTGCCGGCTTGTCGCAACTCCTCAAACGGTTGAAAGAGGATCGCATTCCTACACGGCCCAATTTCAATCCAGAGGCCGTTTGTACCTGGTGGCGGTCTCAATTGGAGTTCAGCGCAGAGCAAGGCCTCTTGCAGGAGCCGGACGAACACCTCTCGAACTGGTTTCCTATCGGCGGGCTCCCTAAGGTCCTCTACCGCCACTTGGTGACGCGCACCGGAATCGGCAAGATTGAATTCGAGGCGACTACCTTCGAATGGCCCGCCGTTAATGACACCGACCTATCATTTCTAAGTTTCGCCAAGGCCGAGGACTTCAAGGGCATGCTTCCTCCGTATCTGTTAATAGAGCACACCTCGAAGGTAGCAATCGAAAGCATTCTCGAAAGAACAGCCCCTCGGGGATACCCGGCTCACCTAACACAACTCCTCCGGATTGCTTGGGAACGTGCAATGGCCCGGACGACACTGCGCATTTACGAGCTTTCCAACCGGGCGAAGTGTTTTTACTTCGTTCGCGGGGTCGTAGAGAACGACCGGCTGTTCTTTGAAGGTGTCGACGGAAAACGATGCCATCGCGACGTCATCGGGCATTCGACGCGAATGGACCGCACCCGGTATTGGCATTACGGGATCAACGCCAAACCGGCCCTCTACCCCGAACCGCACTACATCATGAAGGGTCATGTACTCTTCTCCAACGACGCCATCACGTTGTGGAAGAGCAAGGACAAGCTCGCCAAAGCCCGGAGAAGCCAGTGCAAGAACTGGTGGAACGACGAGTGGCGAGACCGGCTCTTGGCGGTAACAATGTATCTTGCTGACGAGCAAGGTATCCTTTCTATTCCCGTCGCATCGGATCTTGCACTAACTATCTCCCGATTACCTGAGGTTTTCGAGTCGCCCGTCTCGTATGTCGACCCAGCGGACATCGTCAAGGAAGCAGAGCACGACGACTACACTCTCGAAGATGAAGACGATACCCACTACGACGATGAGGCGATCGACGAGGAGACTGAGCATGCCGCATCTGATTCGGTTGGCTGAGCCACTTCTACTGTTTAACTACGACCAGGGGATGGAGGATCCGCGTGACGGTCTCACTCTGTTCGGACCGCTCGATCGCGGCTCACTTTATGGCATTCGGAGTGGCGTAATCGGCACTGCGGCAGGTATCCAGAAATTTAAGGCTTGGACTGCGCGCATTCAAACTCCAGTTCGGACCAAGAAGCCCGTCCAGTCCAGACCCCCGTTCCCAGGGTTTGAGGCAGTTTTCCGAATTCCCTTCGCACGGGAGCCACTCCTGGAGTTGACCGTTGATGAAGAGGACCTCAAGAAGCGGCTTTATCAGGATGATCGCTACCAGCGGGTTTTTCAGACAGTCGATCTATTCGCGGACGCTATCATAAGGGCTCACACCGAAGAAGAGCGGAAGCCGGATGTTTGGTTTGTGGTCATACCAGACGATGTGAGGCGGTATTGCAGACCGCAATCGATCATCGACGTGGACGTCCGGGTCGAGGCCAAACGCTACTTCGCGGAAAATCTCCGCGATAACGTCAGGCGCGCCAAACATCTCCTCTCCCAGCCCTCCCTATTTAGGGAAGCCAACGAGGAGGCCGAGCCGTACGCATACAAGGAGCACTTCCGGAATCAGCTCAAAGCGAAGCTCCTGCCTCACAGAATCTCCACGCAGGTCGTTCGCGAGAGCACCGTCGCGAACATCGGACCGCGCGGGGAGACCAGGCGCGAACAATCGGAAGAGCTCCTGCAATCCCAGATTGCATGGAATATTTCGACAACGACATTCTACAAGTCGGGGGCCAGGCCTTGGAAGGTGGAAGGCATTCGGGAGGGCGTGGCGTACATAGGTATCGTATTCAAACGACATAACCTCGCCGGCGAAAACCACTCTGCAGCTTGCGGGGCACAGATGTTTCTCGACTCGGGAGATGGCATCGTGTTCAAGGGCGCTGTCGGAGACTGGTTCGATTCAACCACGGAAGAGTACCACCTGACCGAAGAGGCAGCCAGAGCCCTCATCACGATGGCTGTCGAAGCCTACAAAGACAAGCACGATAAAAAGCCGCCCGCAGAACTCTTCATCCATGGTCAGACCCGGTTCAATTGGAAAGAGTGGAGAGGCTTTTCCGCCGCCGTTGATGAACGGACGAAGCTCGTAGGCGTTCGGATCAGAGACGATAAGGGCCTCAAGCTGTTTCGAAGGTCGGATAACCCGGTGCTCCGGGGAACCGCATATATCAGTGGCTTGAAGGACGCTTTCCTCTGGACGCGAGGTTGGACCCCGCGCCTCCGGACGTATCCGGGGATGGAGGTGCCAAACCCACTTTCGATCGAGGTGTGTCAAGGTTCGGCTTCTATCGAGACAGTGCTGAACGACGTACTTGCGCTTACCAAGCTGAACTACAACACTTGCCGCTACGGGGATGGAAAGCCTATTACACTCAAGTTCGCGGATGCCGTTGGCGAGGTCCTTACATCAGGTACTGTACCGGATAGGGTGCCCCTGCCGTTCATGTATTACATCTAGTCAGCCCGGCGTTTTCTGTGCCTGCTGCGACTCCCGCGCCACGCGTGAAGCGCAAGTCTGTAAACCCCGATTGCTGGCGTATTTTGGGTCGGACGTTGGACTCTGGGACTCTGGAAGTCAAACACGCTAATAGGCCGACGGTCTGGACAGTTCAGGAAATCGTCATCGCCGACCCCACCCGGTTCCGGAAGAACATCGTGTGGAAGCCGCGGATCTGCATCCGGAGTTCCTGTTCCGCACTCCTCATCTCCGGTTGGCGCTCCAGGAGTGTCACCAGTGACCGCTCGGTGAGTTCCGCATGCCGGCCAGATTCGATGAGACCGTGGCAAATCGGGCACGCGGCCCAGTCGCCGACGCTTTCGCCGACGATGCCCTCGAAAAC
Source organism: Bryobacteraceae bacterium (assembly GCA_050789245.1). Lineage (GTDB taxonomy): Bacteria > Acidobacteriota > Terriglobia > Bryobacterales > Bryobacteraceae > PNKE01. The sequence continues at coordinate 64,221 of JBOZRR010000028.1, forward strand.
GTAGGCCGCGAATGTGCGCGCCGGGTAGACCCAGGTGACGTTCGGGCTGGAACAGAAATCGCAAATGGACTTGGGCATGTGTCGCCTCCCTGAACCTTGTGGAATTAGTTGGAATGGCTACTCGGGACCGCGGTAGTCAGGCTTGCGCGGATCTCGACGAACTCGACCGCCTGATCGCGGTGCCGGTCCACCCAGCGCAACGTGTAGGACTGAAGTCCGCGCAACCAGCGCCGCTCGTCGCCTGAGTTCAGGTCGGCGAGTTCGTCGGGTCTGAAGTCCTTGTCACCGGCCTGCCGGTCGCGCGAGCGTTCCATGTACTCGCCGAGTTCGCCGGTCCATCGCGCCATGGGCAGGTACAGCCATGCCGGGGTGAGAGCAAACGCAAGTTTGTCGGCCAGACAAAGTCGGCTGATCGGCAGTCCGGTTCGCTGGCACCAGTAACGGGAGTGGCGGAAGCACTCGCTTTCCCAGTTCGGCCCAAAGAGACGCCCCATGATCCGGGCGCCAAGTACGACGTGCTTCTCGCCCTCGTCGCCGTCCATCTCGGTCGCGAAGGCATAGCCGATGTCATGAAGGCCGAATGCCGCCCACAGTTTCGGGTCCCACGGGAAGCCGTAGAGCTTGGTCCACCCCCAAGCGACAAAGAATGGATGCAGCGCGAAGCAGTGCGCGCCGCCGATCAGACTCTTGAGACCTACGCGCATGGCCGCCTCCTACATACAGCCGCCTAGCGAGAGGCGACTTCTTCTCGGTCTTCCTCGGCTCCGACTCGCTGGGATCTCCCTGCTGGACGGCAGGTGGTGTGCCTTTCGTACAAAGGCCACAACAGAATCGTGCCGGTGACTGCGCCAACGAGAGTGCCGAGTTCGTTCGCCCTTCCGGACAGGACTGCGGTCAGGAACAGAAACAGACAGATCTTGTGGCTCAGTTGTTGCATGATTGGCCTCTATGAAGTGGCGCTGATCGGTGCGGGCCGTTCGACCAACGCATGAGCATGCCGGCAATTGATGCAGGTCACTCCCGCCGTAACCTGGCGAACTGCCTCGACGTACCGCTCGGGTATCGGCCGGACTTCTCCAGCCCGGTTGAAGAATTCCGGCGTGAGGCCCTGCTGCCGGAGTTCAGGCGACAGTTGCCCATCGACGCCGCGATACACAACGGAGGACAGAACCGGTGGACGTTTCGATTCCTGCATCGGACCAAGACGGTGCGCGGAGATCAACAGTTGATACGTCTGATCGCAGCGCGCCATCTCGACGGAAAGGAGTTCTTCGGCCACCGTCACCGCGTGCACGCCGCTCGCAGTGATGCGGTCCAGTCGCTGAAGCCAAGGCAATCGGTCACCAGTGATGGCGAAGAAGCCGACGTACCGGCCGATGTCCTTCGAGGACCCTCCGCTTTCGACCGCACGCAGCACCCAATGGGCCGTGCGCGCCTGATGTTCCGCCGTCACCCAGGTCTGACAGTAAATGCCAGCACCATCGAGCCGCTTCAAGAACGGCTTCGGCAAGACAAGTCGTGGTGTCCGAGCATTCATCGGGACACCGCCTTGGTGACAGCCGAAGGCGAGGGCGCGCCGAGTGCCGCGCGGATCTGTTCTTTTGTGCATCCCGCCCAGCACAGGTATTTCCACGGCTCCTCGACAGAAATCGCGAGGTTGTCCTGGGAGCTGTCGTGTCCGGCGGCGGCACAGGACGGGCATTGGGTCACCCAGTTGCGGCCCACGCGCCGCCGCAATTCCACGTAATCGAGGATTTGAAACCATGGCCGGTCTGAGGATGGCGACCCGACATGCACCGGTTTGGGTTCAGACTCCGCAGGAACCGTGGCAACCAGGTCGGCGAATTGTGATTCACTGACACGCTGCAGCGTTCTCAGATACTCCATCTGAGCGGCCAAGTCGTACGCCGCTCCGTAGAACCAATAGCGCTTCCCGGCAGCACGATGCACGCCAAGCGGCCCGCGTATCGCGTTCCCGAACTGTCCGTCCGGCACGCGATCCTGCTTGGGAAAGAGTTCGATTCCTTCCGTGTTGCCGGAACCCTTCACCTCCACCGAGAGCTTCCCCGCCAGGTGCCGGATGTAGATGCGCGCCTGTTTCGCGGGGACGGGCGACTCGAAGAGGATCCAGAGATGACCACCGCGGCGGCTTTGCTCCAGCGCAGCCTGGATGCCAGCCTGTCCCAGTTCGAACTGGAGTTTGAGCAGGTCTTCGAGCGCGCGGCGGTAGTCGGCGTCAATCGCCATCCACTTGACCCGCTGCGTCCGCGGATTGATGGCGTACAGCCCCAGCGTGATTCGGCCTTCGAGGTGCCGTTGGATGTCCCATGTGGTCAGTTCGGCCTCGGCGCCATTCTTCTTCGGGCGGTAGTAATAATGTCGGCCGCTCGCCGGATGCGGCGTATCCGATTGGCGGGTGTATGCGCGGCGATTCACGAACCACCGCGCATACTCTGTCGCCAATTCCGGCGTTGCACGAAGCAGGTGCGGCATAGCCTCTGTTTACTCCCGATCCTGGAAATGCCAAAGGCAGTTCGCGTCGTTAGTGCAGCGTCGCGATCTCCGAGGGGTTCTCGGCGAAGCGGAGCAGGCCGAAGTCGCGGATCTTCTCTCGCATCTGGCTGACTCCGTACCCGCCGAAGACGCCATCGGCGAGTTCGAGCAGCCAGAACTGGCCGCGCTTACGGTCGTAGATGTAGAATTCGCCGGAGCGATCGTCGCCCGGGGCCATCACGAACAGCAGCACGCCGCGCGCGAACTCGACCCAGTGAGCGACCACGCCCTCGCCAAAGGTGAGGAAGCGGCCAACGATTTCAGCGATGTCGTGCTGCGGGCGGAGGTTCAGATCCTTGGTCGAAACCACCGAGCAGGCGATGACGGGATTCGGATTCATGGTTGATGTCCTTTCTTTTGCGAGCTTCAGGAGTGCGCAGGCGCAGAGACACTGCGCCCGCGGAAATCGGAATTGTCGGGAGGGAGGATGCGGTCGGAAGGGGGGATTAGGAGAGGCGGGCCGTCGCAGCTTCGACTTCAGGGATATTAGTGTCGGTCAGATCCTTGAGTCCTTCTAGGGTCAAGGTGCCGACCGAAGCCTGTTCGATCACGTCAGCCAGACGCTTACGGGTGCGGTCCGCATGCTTGCGCGCGGCTTGGAGGAGCCTCCCGCGCGCTTCGGCAATTCGCCCGGGTGCCGGGTTCGTTGCAGCATTGGGCGTCTTGGAGCGCGCCTGCTCTTCCACTCGCTCGACCAGAACGCGCAAGGCCTCACGGTCCGGGATGTCGTCGATGCTGTCGCTCGCCAGGTTCAGGTCGCGACACAGGACGCTAAACGCCGCATCGCCGAGAGTTGCCTTGCCGGCCATGAGCCGCTCAATGCCGCGGCTGAGGTCCGTCAACTTGTCCATGACCAACGTCAGCTTTGCGTATCCGAGCCGTCTGAGGTCGGTCGTGCCGCCGTACTTCTGGATCGTCGATTGCGCCAGGCTAAACCCGACCTTGTCGCACAGCGTCGTGATAGCAGCCAGCGCTTCGTCACGAACCAGGCCGTTCCGTGGCGCACCGTTGCCAGAGGATGTCGGCTTTGGAGTCGGCACCGGCGCGCGCTGTTGCGGCCGACGTGACGCCGGGAGCGCCCATTCCGGAAGACTGGGCGTGTAAGCGGGACGGTTCGACTGATCCAAATCCACCCAGGTCTTGTCCAGGTCGTAGAGATACCTGCCCAGTCCGAAACACGCGCAGGCACGCTTGAACGCCTGCGCTTCGGCGCGAGTCGCGGCGTTCTCGTCGTCCGCCCACTCCTCGCCAACGCCAGTGTGAGTACCCAAACCGTGGATCGTGACGCGCGAAACGACCACGACCTTGGCCGCTACCGCGGACTGAGACTTGTCGCTGGCCGTGCGCCTCTCGAAGTTCTGCGCCACCTGAACGTCGTAGTCGCGGGTCCATCCCCATTCACCGAACACGGAGTTCAGCCGGTCCGTGTACGCACGTTGGTCAGCGTAAGCGATCAACTGGCCGCGTTTCTGCGGACCGTGCTTCGTCTGAATCGTCGAGGTCGCCGTCACGCGCCACTTGATTTCCTCGGGATCGAACGGCTCAATGAGCCGCTCCCTGATCTCCTGGAAACGTTCTTTGTTCATTGTTGCGGTCTCGGCCAGTTCCGAAACCGGCGCGGTCATCGCCGGGGGAACTGTACCGGGCCGCTCTCTGGCAGCACCATTCACGTACGCCATATGTCACTCGCTCCTTTCGTGGTTCGTTCTGCACTGCGCGACTGCGGGCGCGACCCGTGCATCGTCTCCGGACGCACGCGCCGCTTCCTGCACAACCTCCTGCCGCTGGCGGCGCTACTTTCGTCACTCCCAACGGCACGCACCCCCTCACACACCACCTGTACTTGCGCGCGCGCCACCGTGCCTTGTCACCGACCCAGCCACCGGTGCCACCCACAACTTCCTTTCTTCCATCCACTCGGCACACCCACCACTTCATCCGCCGGCCACTCACCAACCACAAACACGGCTTCGTTTATCTCTGGACCACCACTCATCGCCTCTTCCCTCGTCGCCTGCCTCCGCCATGCTCGCCGTCGGCCTGCCCGGAGTTCGGAATGCTAAAAGACGGGGATATCGGAAAACTGGCCCAAGCAGATCAACGTCTTACAAGGGGTCGTGAAACGGCAATAGAGACGCATTCGGAGCTAAATCGAGGGGCAAACCCGGCAGGGCCTGTCGGCGGGAGTGGGTTTTCAGGAGAGGCAGTCTGCCAGAGTGACCGTCTGGCCAGAGCGCAGATCCAATAGCCCAGCCGTCGCCGGCAGCGCGCGGAACTCGTGGGTCAGCGCAGCGTAGATGCGTGGGCATTGACGCGGGGCAACGTCCCGGAGGAGCAGCTGAGATTTGCCGTCTGGCACCAGGTAGAGAAACCGCGCGAGCAACGTCTCCTCGTTCAGTTGAGAGAAAATGCGCAGGTACGCGTCGGCGGACTTCACGGTTCGCTCAAACTCCAGGGCTACGTCGGCCTCCAATTCGCCCAAGCGGAACGCCACAACCGCGTCATACTCCTTCGCGAATCGGAGACTTGCGACGCGATTCTGCGCCCGGACTTCCGCCTCCGATTGCCAGGTGAGCACCACGCCCGCGCGCCGCAGCGCCAACTGAATGGTGAACAACTGGACGTCATGCCACGCTTGACTGCGCGCATTGTCGCCCTTCGAACGGGTTCGCCGTTCAACGATCGCGCCGTCGAAGCTTTGCAAATACAACTCTCCGGACTCGCCCAATGACAAGGCCGGCTCCATCCCTTCGACTCGCCGAGACTCAAGGAAGCCGTGCCGGATCAGCCGGCGCACCCTCCAGGCGAGCGAATTCCGCTCTGCCCTCGAGGTCGCATATGGATGGAGGCTGCAGTGAAGCTGCTCGAACGTGACGTGACCGGCCTCGTAGACAGTGCGCAGGATCGGCTTGTCCGCGGTTTCGGAGATCACAATGGAGTCTTTCGAATAGCGCAAGGATCACCTCCCGCGTATGTTCCAGCGGCCAATGCCACGATCGGTGACCTCAAAGATCGCCGATCCGGTTGGCCCGGCGAGCCAGGCAAATGGTTTCACGAGGAGCAGGAGTTCCTGCTGGTGCTTTCTCTGCGACGCCGATAGGACCAGGATGTTGTCCGGATCAAGGCCGTCCCGCGGCACTACGCCCACTAGTTGTTCGTTCACCGTATGCAGGTGCCAATCCTCCTTCGCACCCGAACCTGCTGGGCACGCGAGCCGGACGCTGCGGCCGGCAGAGGTCTGGGTGATGTCGCTGGTCACCCAGTTACGTCCGTGAATGCGGGACGGGTCCTGCAACAGCGGCTTCGCTTTCGGTCCAAAGACCAGTTGACCGAACAGCGTGGCGCAGGACCGGACGCGACAACCGTCTCGGATGCCAGTCGTATTCCATACGCGAGTGCCGCCGTTCGGCAGATCTTTCATCTGCCAGAGGCTGCCCAACGAATGCACTCGAACGATCACTTGGCACTCCGCTTGGGCGTCTTCTTCTCGCCCAGTTGAGATTCAGCGCGCTGAAGCCTCGCGACCAGTTCGGCGTTCGCGCCGTTCTGCCGCTCCTGAACCAGCGTTTCGAGTTGCCGGAGCCGCTGTTCGAGACCGGCCTGAAGCGCCTCCCGATCCTCCAGCGCCTTCTGCAATCGCATCGACTTCGCTTCCTCGGCAGTCAGTTTGTTCTTCAGAGTGAGCACTTCCTGACGCCAGGTGTCCGTCGGGCTGGCGCCGGGCAACCCGGATTCCTGGCTCTCGATGACGCGATTGCACTGCTCAATGTGCCGGTTGTAGAGCCCGATCGCCTCCAGTGCCCGATCTTCCGCGATGCGCTTCGCGTTGATCGCGTCGGCAAGACACTCCGCCGCGACCCACTTGATCTGCCGCATCTTGTCCCACCAGACCCAACAGACGAGCAGTAGAAACAGAATGACCCCTGTCTGGATAGCGCTCCACCGGAAATAGGGATTGAGCACGGACTGCTCGGCCAGTTGCGCAATTCGACGGTCAATCTCATCGCCCCAGCGGATCTGGCGCGGGTTGAGAGCACGCAAGTAGAACTCGAAGATGGTTTCCCGCGACGAAGCACGGTTGAGCGGCACTGGTCGGTAGGGTTGACTCGGGTTGACACCGACGGCACCGGATCCGTTCTGTACCGACTGGAGTGGCTGCGCGCTGCTCGACTTGGACGCCTTTTCATCGTGTCGTGGCGCTTGGGCCATTACCGAAAGAGCGCTCAATGCGATTGCGAGAGTAACCGGATGGACGCAAGTCATATCGAACCCCGCCTCACCATAGTGATCGTTGCCGCCAGCTTCTGATCCTTGAATCGCAGGTTCGCTCCCCGGACATCCGCCCGAGAAGAGCGCAGTTTCGGGAACATTGTCGGTTCGAAGCACGGTACCCGGATGTCGCTCGGCGGCCGAACGTGCAGACGGCCGTGCATGGTGCCCTGGATTGGGTCGGTCATGAGGACCTCCATCTTGCCTTTCCCGAGGTTCTTGATGTGGTGGTCGAGTGCGCGATACTCCAGTTGCTCCCGCTCGGTCGCGCCAATCGCCTTTTGAAACTGCTCGAATCCGAGGAAGTCCTTGCGCCAGAGTTGCTGCGTCCGCTTCTGCACAGGAACCTGAGAGGAGGCCTGCTTGAAGTACTTGGCAGTCTCCTCGTCGCGCGTCTGGAGCAACATGGTTGTGCCAGGTGCGGAGGAAACGTCCTGCTGAAACCCGCGACCGACCTGCAAGAGTTGCGGCAACGACTGCATCGAAAACAGGAACGCCGTATTGGTGCCGCGCGCGGTGTTCAGAATCTGGGCGAAGTTGCGGTAGCCGAATGGTGCGAACTCATCCATCACCACCGAGAACAGCGGCTTGTTCGTGCGCCTCCGCTCGGACTCGGATTCGTATCTCTTGCCGACTACCAGCTGCAGATTTTGGAGCAGCATCTTCCCCAGGGCACGAACCGGTGCAGTGTTCTTGTTAATGTTCAGGCTCACGAACAGAATCAGTTCCTGGTCGATGACCTCGTTGATGGAGAGCAGGTTGTCGTAGGGGCCGGTGATCACGCTCAACTCGTCATCGAGGAACGTCATGCACTCGTTCAGCAAACCCTGGATCTTCGGTACCCGGTCCCGGTCCGAGAACGACTGGAACAGGTTTTTCGCGGACATTTCGAAGTTCAGCCGGCGTTGCGTGGAGATACTCGAGTCGCGCGCCATCTGGTGCCGGGCGAGTGCGACCTGGTCTTCGATCACACTTTGATCGAGTGCCATCACCATCACGTCGTAGAAGTTGAAGGCGCGGCCGGTGTAGTGCAGAATGCGGACGATGTCGGCCAGGTAGTTCAACTGGTGCTTGGCGAAGAACTCGTCGTGCAGGTCGAACGACCCGAACACCATCGAGACCTGCGCCATGTAGTTGTCGTCTTCCGACGAAAACGGGTTGTACTGGACTGAGTAGTCAGGTCGCGACGGGTTCATCAGCCGAAGATCGTTCAGCCGGCCGGCCCGGTGGATGTAGGGCAGGAGCGAGTGAAAGAATTCGAGATCGCCCTTGCCGTCGAAGATGACCATGGGGATCCGGTGCGTCTCGCTCGCCTGACCTACCTGCCGCATCAAGTCTTGCGTGATGATGTTGCGGAGCAACGTCGTCTTGCCGCTGCCGGTCTGGCCGAGGACGAGAGCCTGCATCACGCGGGTCTCATCGCTCCACCGCCAGGGCATTCCGTGCACGTCATACCCAAGAACGACGGAGTTCTCCTTCCAGGCGCTCTCGACAATCCGGCGATCCGCGCGGACCGGGATCGTCGGCAGTTGGTTCGGCCAGGAGTCTTCGCGAGCTTTTTTCGCCCGCGTCAGTTGATACACAGCAAGGAACAAACTGACGCCGCCAAGCAGAACCCAGAGGGTCAGCTCCACGATCTGGCGGTCGTGGAGGAACCAGGCATATTTGGCGATGACGACCGCAACGAAGTAGGCGCCGAGCAAAAGTAGCCACAGAAGAAGGGCCGGGTTCTCCTCGATGAGGGAGGGCCGGTACTTGTAGTTGGGGGTCGGTTGCATATCCATCTGCGCACGTCCCCTCAGCGCAAGTGAAAGTAGTGGACGATCAACGCCGCCAGCAGGGCCATCCCGCCAAAGGCGACGGCCCATTTCTTCGGCTTCCGGCTTGCCTGTTGAAACTGGTTCCGCGGCTCCAGCGCGATATCCCCGATCAGGTTCCGCAGGCCCAAGTGTTTTCGGTCGCGCAGGAGTCGCTCGAACTCCCGGTGAACTTCTCCAGGGGTCACCGGGGAATGACCTTCATTCACCGGCTGGGCGGCCATGCGCAACCTCCCGAACCGTGCGATCCTTCTCAAGCACGAGGACTGCGTCGACAGCCGACGTGGAATCAGGTGCGAACGCTACTCGCACAAGTTGCTCGCGTTTCCCGGATGCTGCCAGCCGGAATGCGATCCAGCCGGCGGCCTGCTTTCCGGCGGGGATTGCCTCTGGCTCCTCCCCCGCAACCACTTGAACTTCCCCGGCAATTCTGGTCTTGATCTCGCGCAACGCCCGTTCACTGAGTTGGCTTCCAGCCAAGGGGATCAGGGAGAAGGATGACTTCACCGGATCAAGGTGGACCACAGCCGGTCGCGCGGGCCGGTAAGCCCGACTTCCGTGATTCAGGACTGTGTAGCGGAGATAGTAGCGGTCCCCATCCTGGTAGAGATCGCGCAGTAGCACCTCGACCTTTCGGGTCCGTTCCCGCTCACCGTACAGCAGTATCGCCTGGGACTGCGTGAGCATCTCAGCCGGAAGTTGCGGACCGCGATCTACCGGCGAGGTTTCCCGTGGCTGCGTGTTTGTCGAGACCAACTGCAGCGGAGGCTGGTCAATGGCAAAATGCATCTGCTCGACGCTTGGCGCGGGGACCAGTTCGTAGCTGTAACGGCCGGAAGCCGTCCAGATGAACAGATTTGTCCGGGCGTCTTCCTCGGCAGGCTTGACGAACACCTTGTTCTCCCGCCGCTCGACCGTGAACGCATTCTGATTGCCGACGGCCACCATCGACACGGGCTCGTTCAGCTCGATCACCGTAAGGTGATCTCGCGCGGTCTCCACACGCACCACCCGCTTCGGGTCGGGCGTCTGGGTTTCGAGTTTCTGTGCGGGGAGATCGCTGGCCGCGAAAAGGACCAGCCAAAGGAAGGGTGCGGACGGCTTCATGGGGCCTCCCAGTGTTGAGCCCAAGCGGCCCGGGAGTCCGCGCGGCATGCGCGGATCCCGGACCGGTCGGGGTTGGTTCACATGGGCTTGACGGGTGGAGCCACTTGCGGCAGTTGACGGGTTCCCGGAACTTCGAACTTCCCGTTGCGGATCTCACCCATCCCCGCGCTGCAAGGGAACGGATGGACCCACTGAACCCGGCCACCGCCGTAAACGACCTTGCCATCCGGCGTCACCGCCATCAGGAACGTCATCTTCGAGTAGCTCTGCCCGTTTTCGTCCATGACGGTTTCGACGAGGAAGCAACGGCCCTCCTCGTCCATTTCGACCATGCCTTCGCACACCTTCGGCGCCGCCAGTTGCACCGGCCTGCCTCCCGTGCGCTCGACAATGGCCTTGAGCAGTTCGTTCGGGAACGCATAGAACGGCAACGCGCCCGAAGCCTGATCGTTCTTCGTGCCGCAGACGATCGTGTGGAGCGCCTGCAGCCAACCCATGCGGTTGTCTTCTTTCCGCGCCGCCCACGTCCGCACGAACCAGATCAGCGACCGGATCTCCTCCTGCCACTGCTGGTCGTACGAAGCGAGAGCCGCGCGCGCCTGGCAGAGCGTGTGCAGAAGCTTCGAACGGAGTTCCTTGTTGTCCTTGCCGGACTCGAAGGCCGCCTCTGCTTCCTGAACGCTTGCAATGAGCACCTTTTTCTTCTCGATGCCGGCCTGGATCGTCAGCGCCCAGGCCCGATTCACCCGCCTGCATTCATCGACCATCTCCTGGGAGAACTCATATCCCTGGACGAGGCCGCGGAACTGCGAGACGGGCATCCGGTTTGAAAAGAAGTCGGTCAGTTCTTTGCGGACCAGGTTGTACATGCCGCCGATTCGATCGGTCGCGGGACCTTCGACACGTTCCGGCAGATCCTTGAGGGACCGGAGCCGCTTCGCCCGAAGCCATTGCGCCGCCGGGGTCTGCTTGATCTGCTCCCGGATCGCGCGGATCTTGTCCTGGTCTGGCGTAACGCCATGCTTCAGTTGATCCAGGGCGAGTTGAAGCTGCTCGACCAGTTCGCGATGGCAGTCATCCCGGCCGGCCGCGAGGCATTGGGTCATCAGGTCGGTAATCGTGCCGATCTGGTTTCCCATTGCGCCGACAGCCACCTGCGGAAGATTCCACCACGGAGACCGAGCCTTCTTCACCTTGGTTTTCTCGACCGATCCGTTGCCCTTGTACTGGAAGCGATGTTCCACAAACCGCGGGAAGCGATCGCCCTCCACGACGCAGACAAAGTCGAAATCATAGTCGCCGCCGTTCTTCGCCGCCGTCCTCGAATGAAGGAGAAAGGTGCCTTCGAGTTCGAGCTGCACCGACGTGACTTTCGCCGCCAACGCTTCCGCATCCGGACAGCCTTGACTAGCGAGTTCCTTCGCGAGCAGTTGACGCGTTTCCGTCGGCGGGATCTTGGTGTATGGCAGCAGGTCTTCCTTCATGCGCACGGGATACCGAACAACCAGCCCACGGTTGGTAGCGAGGGCGTTGATTGAGCGGTCCTGCGGCATCCAGTCGGAGCCTGAGTACACCTGTCCGTTGTGCAGCAGCAGATAGCCGTCATCCGCGAGCGCAAATGCCGGCATCTCAAACCCACCCGCTGTGCACACCTTGAAAGCCCACCGCGCCAGAATGCGCTCCAACTGGTTGTTGACCCAGGGATGCTGAATCAGGAAACCGGTTGGATCTGCCTTGAGAACGCCTTCCAGTACGGTCCGCTCCACCGATGTCGCTTCATCGTCCTCAGCGGGCATCTCGTCCACCAGCGGGCGCTGGGTTTCCGAGATTCCGAGCAGTTCGAAGAGCCCCGTGTAGTCGCGGTATTCCAGGAGGTCTTTCAGCTTGGCGGTCTGGGCGAGGGCGTGCGGTTTGATTTCGAGTTCGAACGAGTCTTCCGGTGCGTGCTGAACAACCGTGTAGCTCGACTCGAAAGCCAGTAGCCGCGAGTATTCGCGAATCCCAAGGATCATCTCGCCGGCGAACGTGCGTGCTTCTCCGGTGAGCCAGGCGAGCAGCTTGGACGGACCCTTGTATTCGGGCTTGACGGAAGAGACGGGCAGGATCACGTCGGTGTCGAGGGCATCGGCCACATCGTCCGCCATGATCTTGAACGATCCCTTCGCTTGTGTTTGGGCGAACGCGAGACGGAACTGGTAGAAACGGTTCTCGGGCAGGTTCAGCTTGTCGAAGATCGACTTGCGCAGCCAACCGCGGCAATCGTTCGTTCCCAGTTCGTGATCCAGCACCACGGTGACACGGCCATTCGGAATCTGCATCCGCACCATGCAGGGCGAGACCAGAATGCCGAAGTACGTGACCGCGGCTTGCGGCCAGTCAGAGAAGCGCGCGGCCAGTGGACGTTCGTAACGCGCGTCCACGGCGTAGTACTTCCCGTTCTTGGCCGACCCGGATGCGCCGATGAGCCGGTACTCCGTGCCGTCGAGGGCGAATCGCGACAGGGTGCTTTCCACCTTCGCGCGCTCCACCTGGTCGAGCGGTTCGGGAGTCACAGAGACGGACGCCACCTTGATCCCAGGACACAGGGCTTCGAGAAGCGTGTTGTTCAACTGCGCTTGTGGGCTCAGGTTCGGCATCTTGCGTTCGATCTTGCCTTCCTTGGTGACCATCAGGCTGAGGACCTTCAGGCCGGAATTCGCTGTGACGGGTGCGGGGCTGGTCATGAGTTCTCCTTGAAAACGGTCGTGGGATGGGACAACAGACCGTTCGTGAGGGAGTCCTCACGTGCGCAGTACCCGGACTGGGTTCCTTCGCTGGCCTGCTGCCGAAACACTCGTGTTTCGGGTCAGGCCTCCGCGAATGGAAGCCGCCCTATTCCGTTGTGTTGCCTGTCGCGATACGGCTGGACAGGTTGCTGTCGAAACCGGTGAAGGCTGCGAAAGCGGATTCCCACATGAGGTGTGGGCGCCTTCTACTCAACTTGCGTTGGCAGTAGAAACCCGTTTGGCCGAACTGACCGGCTCTTTCTCCAGCCGGACCTCATTGCCCTCAATCCTTTGCGTCACACGGTACTCGTGAACGAAGTACACGCGGCTGTCGTTCTTGAACGCAATTACAAGCCCCTCCGGCTCGCTCGCAACCTCTTGTTCCAGCGTGGGCTTGCCGTCGTCGCCAGCCGGGCGGCCGACGAAATAGCGGACCATTTGATCACCCGGCTCAGCTCGACGCCGGCGGTTTCCACGGCGGACACCTGCCTTCCAGCCAGGGCTCTTTGCTGAAGCCGGCTTTGGCGTTTGGTAGTTCGGCTGCGTCTCGTCACGATCGTCCGGAGACGCGCTTCCATTCGTCTTCAAACGGCACCTCCTTCCAGCCGACCTCTGCCGGCACAAAGCACCTCCCCTCGCCGTCCAGCCGCAAGCACCTCCGCGTTTCGATGTGCTTGTAGTGATCAAGCCCACCTTGCCGGTACATCCACATGAACTCGGCACACTCTGGTGGCTTCAGATTCCGCTCCAACGGTGCCCAATTCGGCGGCGATGGTTCGATGGACGGGGACCGCATCGGACTGCAGGATACGGCCAGTCACTTCGCCGACGAAGCGACTCTCCCAGTGCGCTGCCGTTCATTTCCCTGCTGCGTTCAGGGGGCCACTGGTGCGCTCCGATCAGCGACGGCAGCGGCTGTTGCCCAGTGTTTTGTGCCATTTGCGGCCAGGTCAACAGAGATTCGTGTGCGGCAGGTGTGCCCGTCAAGACCGGTTCCTACGCGGACGCCTAAAGCCCGATGCCTTAATTGGAGTTATCCATCCGGTACTCCCATAGACTGGCTTCCGACTTTCTGTCACAATAGCCGAGTGGCACAGATCGAAACCGGCAACGAACCTCCCGAAGGCCGCTGGTATTCCGTCAGCGAGGTCGCCAGTCACCTGGGCGTGGCGATCGACACGATTTACCGTTGGATTGAACGCAAGAAGTTGCCCGCCCACCGCGTGGGGCGCCTCTGGAAGTTCAAGCTCTATGAGGTCGATGCGTGGGTTCGCTCGGGCGGCGCCGATGAATCCGGGGAGACAGGCAAAGCGTGAGGAGTTTCGACAAGTCTCAGCTCGATTCCCTCGTCGGCACGCGGGTGAGATTACCGGGCCACTTCGAAGGACATGTTGTCATTGAATCGGCGCGCGCTCTCGGCTCCGGAGTTGAGTTGCGCGTCAGGCTCGCAAGTGGCCATCTCGACGAAGCCGTCCTCTCCAGCGCTGACGTCGCGGGCCTACTCGAAACCCGGCCCGGCGAGCCAGAGACTCTCCGGCCAGTGGACGCCGATAAGCTACGCCTGCTGGTAGAGTCCGCCCGCGTGCGCCTGGCATACGCTTACGACCGCCAGTTCGCGGTGAGCCTGTCTGGCATCCGCACTCTCCCCCACCAGATCGAAGCAGTCTATCTGAAGATGCTCCCGCAGCCGCGCCTGCGCTTCCTGCTCGCCGACGATCCCGGCGCAGGCAAGACGATCATGGCTGGTTTGTTAATCAAGGAACTGAAGCTCCGCGAAGCAATTGAACGTTGTCTCATCGTGGTGCCTGCTCCGCTGACTATCCAGTGGCAGGACGAGATGATGCGTTTCTTCGGCGAGACGTTCCAGATCATCCACACCGGCAACGACCAACAGCAACTCATCAACCTCTGGCAGAGGGAATCGCTCGTGATCACCTCCCTCGACTACGCCAAGCAGGATGATGTGCGGGAGCGCATCTGGCAGCAGCGTTGGGATCTCGTCATCATTGATGAGGCGCACAAGTGTAGCGCCTACACGAAGCGCTCGGCGGGCCGCGGTGACGAGGTTGACAAGACGAAGCGGTTCCAGCTTGCCGAGAAGTTGGCGGCGGCCGACAATCACTTACTGCTCTTGACGGCCACACCGCACCATGGGGACGAAGACCGCTTTAGCCACTTCATCCGACTTATCGATCCGGATCTCTTCCCCGAGCCACATAAGCTCGGCGAGGACGCGGTCAAACTCATCCGCCAGGACATTCTGCGTCTCGGCCCCGATTGCCCGTGGGCTCTTCGCAGGCTCAAGGAAGATCTGCGCGACATGGATGGGAATCGGCTCTTCCCGGACCGCCATGCCCACACCGTTACGTTCAGGCTAAGCCGGGAGGAGTTTGACCTCTATAAGGCCGTCACTTCCTACATCAATGAATTTTTGCCCCAGGCCAGCGGCAAACGTAAGAGCAGCGTAGCGCTTGCCCGAACCGTTTTCCAGCGACGTCTCGCCAGTTCCACGCGAGCGATTCACGAATCTCTTCTACGGCGCCTGAAGAAGCTGCGGGAGATTGACCGCGAACTTCAGGATCTCCCACCCGCCCAGCGTGGAAAACGCTTGGCCTACTTGCAGGGCCGGATAACCGATGTCGAGCAGGATGAGGATGACCTCGACGACGAGGCGCGCGATCACTTATTGGACGAAACCACAATCGCGCAGGGCCTTGATCAACTCCAGGCTGAGCTCGCAGCCTTGAGCGAGTTGGAGGCGCAGGCCGCGAAAGTCCGGCAACGTGGCGAGGATTCGAAGCTGGCGGCACTGAAGGAGTGCCTCACCAAAGCCGAGTTCCAGGAACTCCACGACGGCCGCGGCAAGCTGCTTATCTTCACCGAACATCGGGACACGCTGAAGCATCTCCAGGAACACCTCGAGTCTTGGCGCTATGCCGTCTGCGAGATCCACGGCGGCATGAATCCCCACGAGCGGAAGAAAGCGCAAGAGGAGTTCCGCACTTCTGCGCAGATTTGTGTTGCGACCGAAGCGGCCGGGGAAGGCATCAACCTTCAGTTCTGCCACCTGATGATCAACTACGATCTTCCGTGGAACCCCACACGGCTGGAACAACGGTTAGGCCGCATCCACCGCATTGGGCAAAAGGACGATTGCCACGCGTACAACTTCGTGGCCAGTGACTCCGAAGATGGCCAGCCGGTTATCGAGGGGCGTATCCTGGAGCGCCTCCTCCATAAGCTCGACCAGATGAAAGTGGCCCTGAACGACCGCGTCTTCGACGTCATCGGCGAGGTGCTTTCTCTCAATGACGTGAATCTGCCGGAGATGCTCCGCGAAGCTGCATATGAACCGAGGCGGCTCGAGGAGTATCTCGACCGGATCGACCAGATCGATCCAAACCGCCTGAAACAATACGAAGAGGCAACGGGACTGGCGCTGGCGCGCGCCAACGTCGATTTTTCAACATTTCTCCGCTCCAACGTCGAGGCCGAAGAACGCCGCTTGATGCCGAAGTACGTCGAGGAGCAGTTTCTCAAGGCGTCCCAGGAGATCGGCCTCAAGGTTGATGCGCGGGCCGACGGCTTGTGGCGCATCGAACACGTTCTCGCTGATCTGCGCTCCGAGCGGCGCGAGAGCGTTCGACGGATTGGCAAGTCCGAGCCTTACTATCGCAAGCTCACGTTTCACAAGGAGCATCTTGACCAAGATGCGCACCTCGACGCGGTTCTCATCGGGCCGGGGCACGCGCTCTACGCGGCAGTTGACGAAAAGACCAACGAGGCATTGGCGGGCCTCCACGCCGGCCAAGGCGTCTACATGGATACCCAGACGGACGTTCCCTACAGCCTCCACTTTTTCGAGATGTCGGTCCGCGGTCAAACGAGCCAGGGCGAACCGATCACGATAAGTGCCGAGTTGGTCGCGGTGCGCGAAGAATCGGGACCAGGCCTCCAGCCTGAAGATCGGTTTTCAGTGGTTCCGGCTGACGTTCTCATTGACCTTCCCGCACACCCCGCACCACCGGAAGCGGTTTGGCCCCTGGATCTAGGTCCGGCCACGGATTTTCTCAAGACCACACTTCAGATGGAAAGGCGCGCCGCCAGCCAGGAGGAGCGACGGCATTACGCGCAAGTCTGCCGGGACTACCTGGAGAAGTCCTTCAACGCCCGGATTCGCGCTGCGCAGGACCGTGTCTTTGCGCTGCGCGCCCGAGAGGCGGAATCGCCGGAGGTGGGCCTGGCCCGCCAGCGGTCAGAGCAGGATCTGGCCGACCTCCAGCGGACCCGCCAGGATCGGCTGGCCGGCCTGGAGCGTCTCACCATCGCCAGGCATGGCCCGGTGCGGCACATCGCCACTGCGCTGGTCTTCCCATCGACGGCGAGTTCGGCTGCACAGATCAACGCCATACTCGAAGATATCGATCCCGTGTTGAAACGGCGCATCGAGGTGGCGGCAGAAGACGTAGTGATCGCATTTGAATCGGCCCGTGGGTGGGAATGCGAGAAGGTCGGCCACCTGAAGATCGGCTTCGATATCCGCAGCCTGGGACCTGCGAATCCCCAAACCGGCTACCGCGATCCCGTTCACGGCGTACGCCGGATCGAAGTGAAAGGGCGCAAGAAGGGTCAGCCAATCCGCCTGACCACCAACGAATGGTACAAGGCCCAGCAACTGGGCGATTCCTTCTGGCTCTACGTAATCTGGGACCCGCTGCACAACCCCGACTCCACGCCTGTGATGATCCAGAACCCCGCCAAACATCTGGAGCACGCCGCGAAACCGGTCGTGTCGGCAAGGTTCTACGACGTGCCCGCCGAGGCCATCGAACAAGCGGCGAGGGCATTCCGATGACGAGGAAAGAAGAATAATGAGTGCGGACAAACGCCTGATCGAAGACTACCTGCCCATCGAGGCCCTTTCTACCGAGGCCAGCCGGGAGAAATCAGTCCGCAAGGGACACATCTCCACTCTTCACCTTTGGTGGGCGCGTAGGCCGCTAGTCGCCTGCCGCGCAGCCGTCTATGGTGCGCTGGTCCCCGCTTCCCGATTCGTGCCCAACGGCGGGTCGGATGAGAAGAAGAAGTCCCTTGGTCGCGCCAACTCCGCGAAGTTCGTGAAGGCCCTTTGCATGTACCCCGGCGAACCACGGACTATTCAGGAGGCGCAGAGACATATCCTTACCGCCCATGCCGACCGGCTAACGAAGGAAATCGCCGACTGGAAGGCTGGCAATACGCCGAAGCCCGGTTGGGTCGACGAGTTCAAGTTTGACGGCGTCAAGGTTACGATGGAGGACATCATCGCTGAACGCGCGCCGCGCCCGCGCGTGCTAGATATGTTCGCCGGTGGCGGGGCGATTCCGCTCGAAGCCCTTCGACTAGGCGGCGAAGCTCATGCCCTCGATCTCAATCCCGTCGCTCACATCATCCAGCTTTGCACTCTGGTTTATGCGCAGATGTACGGCAAGCCCGACCCAACAGCGCTTGGCATGACCGGCCCGAGGAATGAGAAAGGTGAGACAACCTGGGGCGGCCTGGCTGAGGAGGTCCGCTTCTGGGGAGACTGGGTCCTGACCAAGGCCCGAGCCGAGATTGGCGACCTCTACCCGCCCATCCCTGACCCACAATACATAGGGACGAAGGTTGCAGTTCAGGCTGAATGGTTCAAGGAGCATGACTCCGATGAAATCCCTGCGGGCTACTTGAAGCCAGTCGATTATCTCTGGACCAGGACGGTGAAATGCAAGAACCCTGCGTGTGGGGCGACCGTCCCGCTTCTCAGGCAGACTTGGCTCTGCAGGAAGAACGGTCGCTTCATAGCGATGAGAATGGTCGTACCCACTCACAAAAAGCAGGTCAGCTTCGAAGTCGTTGAAGCGGTGACAGAGAAGGCCCTGGGGTTCGATCCCACGGCGCACTCCACGGCTGGGAATGCGACGTGCCCGTTCTGTGGTGCGGTGGCTGACAGTGACTACGTTAAGGCCGAAGGATGTGGCGGACGTTTCGGTTATCAGCCTTTGTGCATTGTTTGCCTGTCGCCTACGGCGAAGCGGCGTCACTATGTCAACGTGGACCCCGATCATCCGGCGGTGTCCGCAGCTCTGTCCCTGGATGTCTCAAGTTACTCCCGCGCCGCTAACGTGACGATCCCGGATGAGGTGTTAGAGGCGAATCCGCGTTCTTTTGACGTTCAGCATTTTGGCTTTTCGCGGTGGCGCGACGTGTTCTTGCCTCGCCAACTTGCCGCCATGATCACATTTTCCGGAAAGGTTCGCCTCGTACATCCACTAATCGTGACATCTGGCTCAGATGGGGCGCGCGCAACAGCCGTCGCAACGTGTTTGAGCATGGTTGTTGGTAGGCTCGCAAACCAGTGCTCGTCGCTGTGTCGATGGCAGCCCGAATTCGTTGCGGGTATGCTGGGCGATGCAGGCCTCCCGATGATCTTCGACTTCGCCGAGATCAATCCATTAGCTGATTCCTCCGGTGGCTGGCCCAGCGCTCTATATTACGTGGTGAGTGCAATAGAAACCGTAGTTTCCTGTGGGAAGCCTGCTGTTGCGGTTCGCGGTTCAGCTCTTGCTACGGACTTTCAGGATGCTTCGTACGATGCAATTGTGACTGACCCGCCATACTATGACAGTCGTTCGTACTCGAACCTCGCCGATCATTTTTATGTCTGGCACAAGCGCATACTCAACGAAATATACCCCCATGACTTCACATCGCCACTGACCCCCAAAAAAGCAGAGGCAATTGCTGCACCGTACCGACATGATGGAGTTCGAGAGAGGGCAAATGCGGCTTACGAGGGAATGATGGAAAAAGCCTTCCGTGAGGCTCACCGTCTGCTCAAGCCTGGTGCTCCTCTTGTTTGCGTTTACGCCCACAAAACGACGGCAGGGTGGTCTACGCTCATAAACGCACTCCGGTATTCCGGGTTCTGTGTCTCAGAGGCATGGCCCATTGAAATGGAAAGAAAGGTCAGACAAAACGCGCTGGAAACCGCCGCCCTCGCCTCGAGCATCTTTCTTGTAGCACGCAAGCGCGATCCGTTATCCAGCACGAAGAACTTCGAGACGGATGTCGTGCCAGAGCTTTGCGATATTGTCCGAGAGCGAGTCGAGACCCTCTGGGAGATGGGAGTCTCCGGCGCGGACCTTGTCATTGCCTGCGTGGGTGCGGGACTGCGCGCATTCACGAGGTATACCCGTGTGGAGTACGGTAACGGCGAGGAGGTCCCCGCGGAGCGGTTCCTAGCTGAGGTCGAGACTGTCGTCCTCGAGACCATTCTGGGCAAGCTTTCCAAGACCATTGGAACAAAGAACGGCCAAACGACCCTTGCTGGTCTCGACCCTGCCACACGGTTCTATGTTCTCTGGCGCTACACGTACGGGGCCGCGGAACTGGACGCGGGTGAAGCGATCATCTTCGCCAACGGAACACATGTTGAACTGGATGGGCAGGACAGTCTCACGCAGGGTAAGTGCGCCCTGCTCGAAAAGAAAAAAAGCAAGTACCGACTACACGATTTCACGGAGCGCGGCGATGAAAACGCTCTTGGTCAGCCAGCGGAGGACGGCACTCCCGCACCAGCCGTAGATGCCTTGCACAGGCTCCTCTGGCTCCTGGAGCACAAGCCGCTCAAGGTCCCGGAGTTCCTGAACGAGGCTAAGCCAAACGTGGAACAACTCAGGCTGGTCGCCCAAGCACTTGGGGGTCCGGCGCTAAGCGGTGGCGAGCTTTCCGATGTGTCGTCCACTGCCGAGCAGTCGGCGATTGGAAAGCTGCTGGCGAACTGGAGCGCGGTCATGGTGGGTAAGGCGGCAGTGGAAGATCGGCGCACCGGCCAGGAATCGCTCTTCAAGGCATAGGGAGACCAGACATGATCAACAATCCGAAGCCATGGATCGAGTCGGTGCATCTGCATCCCGACGTCTTGAAAGAGAATGCAGCGACAGACATTTTCGCACTGGACCTTGGCCCTCTGGCCGATGGGTCGGGCACGGTCGCGCCTGTGTATCGGGACGCCGAGTCTTTCTTCCGGGCGTCGTACGTGACCGCCGGGTTGAAGTCGCTGCTCGACGAGGTACTGAAACGCCTCGCCGGCAAAGGTGGCTCGCCTGTTCTCAAACTGATGACGCCATTCGGCGGTGGCAAGTCTCACACCATGGCGGCCCTGTTCCATGCGGCTGGCAATCGGAAGTCTTTGGCTGTGCTGCCCGAGGCGAATGGGCTGGAGAGTCCAACGGGCGTCCGCATCGCCGTCGTCGATGGGCAGTTCTTCAATGCTCAACAAGGCAAGGAGTCCGATGGTATCAGGCCGCTTACCTTGTGGGGCTGGCTGGCCCTGAAACTCGGAGGGGAGGCCGGATACGAGGAGATGCGTGCCAACGACGAAGCTCGCGTGGCTCCCGGCGGCGATGACCTGGTCAAACTGTTTGGCGACAAGCCGAACCTCGTCCTCTTGGATGAGACCCTCGAATACCTGATCAATGCTGGGGGCGTAAAGGTCCTGCAGACCGATCTCCGCGAACAGACTCTCAACTTCCTGAAGGAACTGACTGTGGCGGCCGCCAATGCGCCGAGGACCGTAATCGTGCTCGCTCTGCCATCGAGCCAACCCCGCGAAACACTCCAGCACAGTCAACTCCTTCAGACACTCGACCACTTCATCGGGCGCAAAGACGCCCTGCGTGAACCGGTTGAACAAGACGAGGTCTTCAAAGTCATCCAGCGCCGCTTGCTGGAGAAGATGCCCGAAGACGCGGTTGCGGGTGCTGCTGCGTCCGCGTACCAGCAGATCTTTACGCAGATGCGGAAGGCATACGCGGCGAGTGCCGCGGAGGAGCAGCAAGCCGCGGAAGAGGGCATCCAACTGCGGGACAGGATGCGGCTGGCTTATCCATTCCATCCCTGCTTGCTGGACCTGATGCGCCAACGCTGGGCCTCGTTGCCCGAGTACCAACGGACGCGTGGCGCCTTACGGTTTCTCGCGGCCTGTCTGCGGGCGCACCACAAGGTCGGCAAGAGCGGCGTCGTGCTCGGCCCGGGTGACGTCATGCTGAACGACCCTGAAGTGCGCCGGGCATGCATCAAAGAACTCGGCCTGATGAACCGATTTGACGCCGTTTTCCAGGCCGACCTGGTTGGTGCCAATTCCACAGTTTCCCGCATTGACAAACTCCGCGCGAAATCCAACCCGGCGGAAGTTGGGAAGGCCCTCGCCGGCCGTTTGGCCACAGCCATCTTTCTCTACTCGTTCGGTGGCCTGCGTCGTGAGGGCGCCGGCACTACGGAAGTGCTTCCTCCTGGAGTCTCGGAGTCTGACCTTCTCGCCGCCTGTGTCGGCCCGGACCTCGACAGTCTTACGGCAAAGGCCTGCTTGAGCGAACTCAGGCAGTCGTGTCTTTACCTGCACTTCGATGGCGTGCGATACAGCTTCAAGCAGGATCCGAACGTGACCCTCCTCATCGAACAGGAGGCGGATGCGGTAGCGCGCGACGAGGGTCTTGTGACCAGCCATATCAAGACCATGCTGGAAGAGCGCCTGTCCGGACACCATGCGGCGATCCCTTGGCCTGGAGCATCCGGCGAGATTCCCGACGAACAGCCCCGCTTCCAGATTGCCTACCTGCCTCTCGACTTCGCCACCAAGTCCGGCAAGGAGAGGGACACTCTGGCAAGCGAATTCCTGGAGAAGTGCGGGAGCAAGCCACGTCTATACAAGAACGGCTTGGCCTTGGCGATTCCCGCCACGGACCAGACGGAGAGTCTGCGCCGCGAAGTGCGCTATTTCATCGCCGTTGATCGCGTCAGCAAGGCGGCCAAGAAACACAACCTCACCAAGGAGCAAACCGACGAATTGCGGGAGCGCAAGGCCACTCACGCCGGCGCCGCCGAGTCCGGTTTTGTGAAGCTTTACCCGGAAGTCTGGCTGCCAAAACTCGACCAGGGCACGATCACCGTTGAGAAGATCGCGGTGGGCGGCCGACCGCTCCAAACCACTGTCAGCGACAAGCACCTGGCCCTGATATTTGAGCGGAGCATGGAGCTCTTGACGGTAGTGCAGCCCCGCGTCTTCCCCACACTGAACCCGGTGAAGATAGTGGAGCTTTTCAAGCTAGGAGAGGAGCAGCCCCCTCGGCTCGGCATTCGGTGTGCCGACCTGGTGAAGGGCTTCTACTCGTTTCTTGGATACACTCGCCTGACCAGCAAGGAAGTCGTGCAGAAGGCCGTTGATCGAGGCGTACAGCAGGGGGTGTTCGGCTACTGCGCGGGCACCGCGCCGGTCCTGGACGCGGCTGGCAAATATCAGGTCGCACGAAGCAAGGTCCGTTTCGATGTTTCCATCGCTGACGACGAAGTCGACCTTGACTCCGGTTTCATAATGCTCCCCCAAGCGATCCCCGCCGAGCCAGTGCCTCAGCCCGGCCCTGGTCCCGGTCCTGGTCCTGTGCCCCCCGGCCCTGTGCCTCCTGGTCCAACACCACCGCCGGGACCGGGACCGCAGCCCACGCCGCCAGCGCCCACCGACAAGGTCGTACAACTGAGCTTCACCGCCAATCGCGACCAGATCTACAACGCATGGAACGCAATCGCGAACCTCGCCGACCTGGCCGGGAAGATCGAGGTAACCATCCGAGCCGAGTCGGAAAAGGGTTTTGACAAGAGCAAGCTCCAAAACGGAGTCCTTGAGCCGCTGAGGGAGATCGAGCTCATCGACTGAATGCGGCACAACGATTCCGCGATTGTGGATGAGTGATGGGAGTATTTCATGGGCCATGACATCGATCAATCTACTGGCAAGCCGGCCATCGCCTATGTTGGCGAGAAGCCATGGCACGGGCTCGGAGAGGAACTACCGGGAGGCCAGCCGATTGAAGCCTGGCTCCAGGCGGCGAGGCTCGACTGGGAGCTGAAGAGGCTGCCGGTTCAGTACCTTGTCGATGGGAAGCTTCGAACGATGGAGGAAAGGTTCGTGCTCGCCCGGAGCGATAATCACGAGGCTCTCTCCATCGTGTCCGACGACTACCAAATTGTCCAGCCACGAGAAGTCCTCGAATTCTATCGGGATCTGATGGACGACTATGGCTACACGCTGGAGACAGCGGGTGCGCTCGACCATGGACGCAAGGTATGGGCCCTTGCGAGGACCGGAGTCACTGGGGCGGCCGGCAAGCACGGAGAGGATGAGATAGCCGCTTATGTCCTCCTGGCCACCTCCTGCGATAAGACGCTCGCGACAACAGCCGCATTCACCAGCATCCGTGTCGTGTGCCAGAACACGCTCTTCTTCGCGACCGAGGAGGTCAGAAAGAAAGGGCGTCCGCAGGTAAAGGTGCCGCACAATTTCCGCTTCAACGCAGACCAGGTGAAAACGGAGTTGGGTCTGATGGACCCGGCATGGAAGGCTTTCATGGAAAAAGTGCGCAAGATGGCGGCCTATCGGATGGAGGCTGAAGCCGCGTCGTCGTTCTTCAAGAGCCTGTTGGCTCAGAAGGACAAGCCGCTCACCCGCACGGCCGAGCGTGAGCATCAGACGATCAGTGCCCTCTTCCGGTCCGCACCAGGACAGGAATTCGCCACGGCGAAAGAAACGCTGTGGGGCGCGGTGAACGCCGTAAGCTATTTCACGGATCATGTGCGGTCCGGCTCAGAGGAGCGTCTGGACGGCGCCTGGTTCGGGACTGGTTATGCGCTGAAGGAAAAGGCGTGGACCGAGGCCAGCGCGTTGGTCGGGTAGAACTCCGGTCCTTCGAATCGACAAACATGCCACGCTTCTCACGCACATTCGGAATCAAGAAGACCCAAGCCGAACTCGATTTCGTGGACGTTCTGTTAGAGACGGATGTGTGCCTGTTTGTTGATCCCTTTGCGATCAGCCAGCGCCCCGATCCATGGTCGCAACGCTGCCACAGAACGCTGACCGCGTTCTTTCAGCGGGTTATCGATGATATCCGCTCGAACAGATTGGACACTGCTCGCGAGATGCTCTCGCATTTGCAGGAGCCGAATGAGATCCGTTTTGGCATGTCATCCAAGAAGCCGGCCGGTGCCGGCATAGGGAAATTCCAGGCGGACGAACTCTTTAAAGCGCTGAGAGATTCCTCCGCTGTTAAGACCGGCTTTCTCTCCTCGCTAGAAGAGTGCGAGCTGATGATTGAGGGCGTCGGGAGAGACAAGATTTCCGATCTCACGACAAACGTCATTAGGTCGCATCTCGTCGAGTACACCCAGCGGCAATGCGAACTCCATGATGTTCCTGTTCAAGCGGTTCCGGCTGCCGCCTTCTTCAATCCCACGACGCTAGAGTGGGAATCCGGCTATGTTGACCTGCCAGTCTGGAAGAACAAACCGATTATCCTCGTCCCGAAAGCCATCGCCAGATTCTCGATCGCTTACGATCATCAGCGCTACTACAACCATTTCGTTCTGAACTACCTGCAAGAAGACGCGCTCGCGGCCGCATCCAGCCTCGTCCGCACGTTGAAGAACGGAAAGCGTGTCGTCCACAAGAAGGACCTCAAGAAACAGTATCCGTGCACCAAGGACTTCCTGTACAGATTCTCCCGCGACAACCCAGAGGTGCTTCGCAAATACCGCACTGAGCTGAAACGACTCGAAAAGTCCGGACGTACCGAACCTGTCGGCGAGGAGGACGAAAAACTGCTCGCGCAGGCGCTGCAAGAGGCAATGAAAGCTATTCCCAAGGGGGGTGCTTCTGCTTCGGACTATCATCGCCTGATGGTCGGAATCGTCGAGTTCCTCTTTTTCCCCAACCTGTTGAATCCCACGAAAGAGCAAGAAATCCACGAGGGTAGGAAACGGATAGACATCTTGATGGAGAACGGCGCCCGCGACGGGATTTTCCATCGACTCCACGACGTCCGGAAGCTTCCTTGTGCATTTGTTCCAATCGAGTGCAAGAACTATACGACCGACGTCGCCAATCCCGAACTCGACCAGATTGCCGGCCGCTTCTCCGTCAACCGCGGGAAGTTCGGACTCCTTTGTTGTCGAACATTCGAAGACCGTTCTGTCTTCGTTGAACGCTGCCGCGACACGTTCAAAGACGACCGCGGCCTCATCATTCCGCTAGACGATAATGCAGTACTTGAAATGCTGGAGAGGGTACGAATCGGCCATAGAGCGGACGTGGAGGGCTACGTCACGGATCTTGTCAACGAGGTGTGGGTGAACTGATGCAGCTGTGCCGACATGAGTGCTGGACATTATATTGCCGTTGACGAAACTCATATGCCTCAATTCACTAGACGCACAATCCTCGCCGCCACCGATCTGATCGCTGACTTTGGTCATAGTGGGGTTGACCGTTTTGCCCTCCAATACGGTTTGGAAAATGCCGGCATCCAAGGCAACCTTCGAGATCGCGCGAGCGCAGTGGCTCGGCATCTCCTGAACGCCCCCGATCAGTTGGATGACGACGGCCGCAATCTCACGGACACGGTTGTTGCAGATCTTGTCGAGCGTGCAATCGCCCGGTGCGTCGATCGGTATTCCCATACATTCGACTACGCGCGTTTTTGTGAGGATTTCCCAGCGCTACACCGCGGGCTTGAGCGCGACGGCTTCACTGTCGAGGATGGCGCGCTTCGTCGGGCTCTCCCCGAAGCGCTGGATCTGCCTCGCGCAGACGACGAGGTTCATGCACTGTTGGACGAGTTCCGCTTCGTGACGCCGAAGGGACATCTCGATCAGGGCATTGCCGCCCATGCTCGCGGAGACTGGGCCGCCGCGAATGCGCAGTTTCGCCCGTTCATTGAAAGCCTCCTCGACGAGATTGCCGAGCGCCTGTTGCCCCGAGCCGCGCTCCCGGCGCCTGGACACCCACGGCGCCAATTGCTGGCCCAAATGAATCCACCCTTCTTTTTCGCCGGTTTGAATGAGTGGACGGGCCAAGGGACAGGATTCGTGGAGAGCTTTTACCGCCGGTTGCATCCCCAAGGGGCGCACCCCGGCCTTTCTGATGAGGATGACTCAACGTTTCGGCTGCATCTGGTGCTGCTCGTCGCTCGATTGTTATTGCGCCGGCTGCAGCAGAGGCTCCAGTGATCGCTGTGCACGTGGATGCGGTGGAGCTCAGGATTTGTTGTGGATAGTGGTGGGTGCTACGGTGCTACTGATGAAACGTCTCAGGTGTCTGACTCCTGTCTTGCCCGCGCTGGGCCTATCGGTCCAGCAATGTACTCTTCTGGTCTAGGCCGATGTCCCTGTCGCCGACCATTTGTTGCTCCCAGAACTCTCCGACCAATAAACCTGACGGATGCTGTTGGGAACGGCCGGAGTAGACCAGACGGACTTGGTACCGGCAGACCATCTTTTCGGTCTGCTCGATTCGCTGTGTCGTCACTCGATGGATCTCCTTCGCCGCAAAGACCTGATAGGCCCAAGGCATTCCGGCGACCGGCTCGATTGACCGGATCTTGATGCTGGAGGTGATGGACTCGGCCTTGATCTTGCCCAGCGTGTCGTCCTCCCGGAACTTGTTCATCGTGAACGTGCGGAGGTTGACGGTCATCAGGTTCAACGCGTCGGCGTATTGGCGTTCGACATTCGCCGGTGTGTAGGTCAGGTAGGCGTTGAGGAATCTCCTCACGATGGCGCGGCCTTCCACGTCCGTCGGGGCAGTCCCCGTGTCAGAAGAGGACGTACTCTGGGCCTGGACGGATGGCACGAGCGGAGTCGGGACATGCATGGCGGTTCCCCCAACAACCGTAGCCTCTCCGGCCCCATCCACGCGGATCACCACCGGCGGTTGCAGTCGCACGTAAGCGAAGAGTCCGAGCGCAAGCAGCGCCAACACGCCGCAGGTGAGGCCGAGCACGGCCATGCGATTGGCGTAGGCGCGTAGGGCGCCGTCCATCTCGTAATATTTGGAGATCTGCTGCTTCTCCCTCAGCGTCGATCGATCCTTGCGTTGAAGGCTAAACATCGCCTGTCGCCTCCTTTAGGCTGAATCTGAATTCCGCGCGGGAGCCACCGCTCGCGCTGCGAGCCCTCGACCTGCCTGAATCACTCGCTGGCCACCTTGTACGCCAAGCGCCGCCGCAGCGCCGGCAAGCCACCCAACGGCATGGGGAATGTTGACCGGACGATGTTGGCCAATCGATCCCGTTGATTGCCGTGGACCCGATGGTGCGCCAGTTTGAGGCGCTGTGTTGCCACCCACGGCTTGTCCCGCGACGGCGGGAGGCGGCGGTGCGGGTGGCGCGCCGCCGGGCACCGCGCTACTCGTTCCCGCGCTCTCCGCTCCACCACCGGAGGACGCCGTACGGCCGAACCCTTCCGTCGCACCGGATGCAGTCGCCACAGCCGCCTGCGCCATCGCCGCGGCTGTCCCGAGGACCGTCAACATGGTTGAGCCCAGGTCGCCCTCGACGATCCGCTTGGCCAAGAAGGGAATGAGCAGGATGCTGACGGAGAACAGGATGCTCGCTGCGGCGAGCAGCACCTCTGCGGTGGCACCGGTCAGCAGGCCGCCCAAGTTCCCCGCACCTGTAATCGCGGCCATGCTGTTGATATTCAGAGCAATAGCGAGCCGGCAGAAGACTCCGTAAATCAGCCCCCAGGCGCCGAAGATCATGAAGTTGATCGCGTACCGGCGGGCAAGCGAGCCGAGTCCCATCGTGGGCAGAAGCGCCAGAACAAGTGGGCCGGTCGTATAGAGGATCGTGCCGTAAAGCGCGTAAAGGATTGTGAATATGGCGTAGGAGACCGGGTAGAGGATCATTGCGATCAGCAGCAGTAACGCACTCAACAGCCCTGCAATACTGCCCGTGATCACGTTTAGGAATGTTCCCGAGGACGCCGCAGCCGCCAGTTCGGTCTTCCAATTGGTGAACACATCGTTTGGACCCGCACCGGCCATGGTGTGTGCAATCTGATTGAAGGCGCCCAGAACTGCCCGGACGACCGAGTCGTAGACCGCACCCCCATTC
Organism: Bryobacteraceae bacterium; assembly: GCA_050789245.1. Lineage (GTDB taxonomy): Bacteria > Acidobacteriota > Terriglobia > Bryobacterales > Bryobacteraceae > PNKE01. Next base: position 92,697 of record JBOZRR010000028.1, read on the forward strand.
AGGAAGAGCAGTCCCAGCGCCAGGTACTTGACGGCCGACACCCCGAGCGCACGGACATCGCCACCACGAATCCAAGCCTCGTAGGTCGAGAAAAGAAGCGAAGCAAGGAGGATCCCGTAGGCCACGGTGAGGATGGTGCTCATCAGGCCAGCCGAGTTGATCCCGTTCAGGGCCGTATTGAACATCTGCTCAAACAGAAACACTGCTTTGACCTCCTACTTGTTCAGCTCGGTGAGCTTGTTCCGGGTTTCGCGCGTGAATCGCGCCGACTCCTTCATCCGGGCGCTTTGCGCGGCCAGTTCAATCGTCCTGATCCGCATCAACTCCGCCAGCGCCTGTTGGGTATAGGCGTGTGAACGAATAAGCCAGGCTCCCGCTTGCGCGCCGATCATCTCGGCCGTTCCGGGAGCCGTGGATTGCAGGGCGGTCATCATCTGCTCGGCTGCGGCAAGTTCCTGATCGGCGATGGCGTCGATCGCGATGGCCCGCTTCATGGCGGCCTGCGCGGCGGCGTCCGAACTGTCGATCAAGTCGCGCTGGGCGGGATGGGCCTCGGTCGCAGCAGGAAGCGGCGTGTAGACCGCGGCGAAGTTTCCGCCGACGGCGCCGATCTGCCCGGCGTCCCTGGAGAGAAGCACGGCTTCGAGTTGCCGCGGATTCGGCAATGAAGCGCTTCGAACGATGACATTCCAGATCCCACGAATGGCCGCGTAGATGCCCTGAACCTGCCCAACCAGTGCGCGCGCCCGGTCGATGGCCTGCTGCGGGTAGATCACGTTTCGTTGGAAGTCGAAGATCGCGCCCATGATCTGTTGGGCCGCGGTCATGATCGAGTTGATCTGTTGCAGGATTGGTCCGATCACGTTGCGGAGGGCGTTGTTGACGCTCGTCATCACGCTGTTCAGGGTGTTCATGCCGCTGGTGACGATGTTGATCAAGCCGAGCAGAAAGCCGAATTGCGCATTGGCCGGCTGAGGCGCGAAGAACGAGACGACCAGTAGAAGTGCGATCAGCCGTGTCCGGTTGCGAACCAGGATGCTCCAGAGTTGGGATAGTGCTGGCATCGTTCCTCCTACTTGTTCAGCTCCGAAACCTTCGTCCGCGACTCCCGTGTGAAGTTGGCGCCCCGCTTCATCGTCATCGTGTCGTGGGCGAGCCGCGCCGCCTCCTGCCGGAGTTGCCCGGCGAGCATCTTCTGGATGTGCGCCTGGCTCTGGACTGCGGCGATGTAAGCGGCCGCAGCAGACATGGCAGCGCTGCCGGGTGCCATCCGCGTAGCTTCCTCTTCAATCGCCTCCGCCGCTCGCAGTGTGTTGTCCGCCGACGCGTCGCCCATCTTCAAGGTCATGAGTTGGTTTATCGCCAGGGCGTCATCGACATCGATCAGGTTGCGTTCCTCGGGATGAACCTCCGCAGGCGCCGGCAGCGTGCCAAATGTCCGCTGGAACTCTGCAACGAGTTGCGCGTGATCCCCAACCTGGCGATTCCGCATCACTGCCTCGAGGCGGCTTGGGTTCGGCAACTGTGCGCTGTTGACACCAATCGAGTACAGGTTGTTGAGGAGGCCACGGAAGGTCGCGATCAGGTTCGCGGCCAGATTGCGGGCGCGGTTGATCTCCGAAAGCGGCCAGACGACCTGCTCCCAGAGGTTGCGTAGTTGATTGAGGAAGCCCTGGAGCGCCTGCGCCGCAGACTGGACACCCTCCAGCAACGGTCGCATCGTGTTGTTGATGAAGCCGAGGATGTTGTTCGCAACCTGATTCACCAGGTTGAACGCCCCGGTGATCCCGACAAGGCTGAACTGCGCTTGAGCCGGTTGAGGCGCAACAATTGCCACCGCCAGAATCAGGGCCAAGCTGACGGCAAGTAGTTTCGTGAGATGTTGCCAGTCAAGCATGCTCCCCTCCTGTTGCCGGCAGGCCGGTCAGCCGTCGTTTGGGGGCTGCCGCCATCTGAACGCTGCCTGAAAGCTCTTCTGGCAGTGCGTCGACATCGGCTAAGCCGTTGGGAAAGCGCTCGCCCAACTCGCGATAGATCTCGATCAGGTTACGGTCCCGATTCCGGTCAAGACTCAAGACGTAGGCACGATAGGCCCGTTCTCTCGGATAAGTCGTAGCGATCCAGTAGTCGATGGGCGTCGGCACCAGCCGAATCGTCTGCGTGGTTTCCGACTTCTCTCCGAGCACCAGCAGGACTTCAGCGCTACGCCCTTTACGCGGCGCCGCGAATCGCTTGATTTCGCCCAGCGCGACCTCGTTCAGTGCCAGATGCTCAACCAGAGGGCTCACGTCGCCCGGCTGCTGGCCGATGACCTTGACCGACGTGTTCCGCAGGATTCCGGCACCGTGCTCCTTCGGTCGCTGTTTGGTGCCAACGAAGTCTTCCAGAGTCTGCGAGATCCCCCAGACGCTCGCACCTCGCTTCCTGGCCGTCCGGAAGAGCTGGACCACGCAGTCCGCCAAGACTGGCGATTCGAGCAAGGACCAGCACTCGTCCAGAACTGTAATGGACGGCTGGCCCGATCTTCCAGACGCGCGTTCCGACATGGCCTGGGCAATGAGCATGCTCATCGCGGTTTCAAGCCGAGGGTCAGAGCTCAAGCCCTCGATGTTGAAGAACAGCCAGTTCGCGTCGGTGCGAATCGTTGTGTGCCGGTCAAAGAGCTTCGAGTAGACGCCCTTCTCGCCGGTCCACTGGCGGAGCGCCACGGAAGCAAGCAGCGCCAGTTCGCGGATATGCTCGATCCGCTCCTCATCGGTCCAGGTGGACAGCTCGTTTCGAAGGTCGGTATATGTGGGCGTCTTGTTATCGACCCGGACCGCCGCCCGTTTGTAGACTCTCGCAATCGCCTCCGAGAGGATGTTGTCGAGGATGGACGTGTCGGATTGCCCCAAGTCGCCAATCATGTGCCGGGTCAGGTTCTTTAGAAAGGCGATCTTGTCCTTCGTTGGCTGAAGGGCGCCAGGCGGCAGATCCCATGGGTTCAGGGTTTCTGTTCCTTCGAGGTCGACCTCGATCACCCGGCCACCCATCACTTCCACCAACGGCCGGTACGAGTCGCCTCTTTCCACGATCGAGATCAGCGGATTGGCGCGCGCCATCATGAGCAGGAACATCTGCGCCATGAACGTCTTCCCGCCGCCGGACTTCGCCATGAACAGCATGTTGGCGTCGCCGACGGAGGGGTCGTAGGGCGAGAACGGAATCAGTTGCCGGTACGGAGTCTCCAGGAGCATGAGCGGCGACTGCGGAGTTCCCTGCCACGGCGTCTCAATGGGGAGCAGGTCCGCCGCGTGCAGAGTGAGGCAACTGAGATCCCGCTTGTTTTCCTGTGCCATGCCCGGCAATGTCCCGATGAGCAACCGCCGCTGGGCAAGCGATTCTGGGATGGCCCGCGCTCCATTCATCCGGGTCACAGCATGGATGACTCGCTGCCGACGATCGTTGAGCGTGCGCTGGGCCTCGTCCACATCCGTTCTGCTCACGATGGGCCTGGATGTTCGAACCGCGATCACCAGCGAGTAGTTGCAGACCTTGAGCGAAGAGGAGATGACAGCCTGCAAAACCTCTTGTAGCTGGTTTTGCGCCACTTGCGCCTCGACGTTGATCTTGAACCCGCCGTTCGAGTCGCGCTGCGCGGCCTGCATACGCCGAAGGCGGCCTTTGAAGTGTTCGAGGATCTTCGCCTGGTCGGGGATTGTCACCTCAGCGCTGACGATGATGGGGAAGTCGAGCACCATCAACTCGCGCAGGATGCCGGGAAACGTGCCGTCCGGGAGATCCTTCAGGCTCACCAGCGTGTAGAGGAGCCCTCCGACCTGGATGAAGTTCTCCTGCTCGTCCTCAATGCTGGTGTTGGTGACCTGGCTCCGGGCGCTTCGATAGTGGAGTGCATAGTCGGCTCGACGCAAGGGACTCCGGTCCATAACTGCAGGGTTCAGAGCGCGCTTGGCCTCCAGAAACATCTCGTCATCGGACATCCTGCGAACGCCCATGCCGGTGGACACGAGCGTCTGTTCGACGCCAGCCAGAAGGCTGCCGAACTCGGACAGGAGATCCTCATGCTCGCGCCGCGCTCGCTCGACGCACTTCTCGACGGACAAGCTAAGCAAGCCGCGCTTCTTGCCTTGCAGTCGCTCGGCCAGTTCGTGATGGATTCGAGGATTCCAGACGAAGTAGGCATGCAGAAGGTGGCGGAGATAGTGCCCGCGACGTTCGTTCGAGTCCCAGCGCTCCATCCGCTCGCGATCGATCGCTTGGAGCACCGCATTCTCATTCCGGTTCAGTTGCGGATAGGTGGATCGTGCATCCCCAATCCCTTCACAGATCTCGAATCGCATCTGAAGGCGCATCGACCGCTCCGGCAGTGACCGAATTAGCGCTTCGAGAGCGTGTTTCGAGCGGTTCCGCATCACGTCGTCGTGGTAGAAGCCGTTGATCCCGGTCAACTCGTAGCCGGCGACCAGGCTCCCGTCCACTTGCACCATCACCCCATCCAGGTATTCCCGGACCGGCAATAGCTCACATAGCGCCGGTCGCCGGAGTGCTTCTTCGTATTTCGCCGCAGTGATCGGCATTCATCCCTCCTCGCGCAAGAACTCGGAAGTGAACTCCCGGTCGGGTTCGAGCCCACAGTAGATGTGCGGCTTCGCGTGCCACACCAGGAGATCGCGCAAATAGCCGCGGGGCTTGCCGTACTTGAAGAGCATCAGCATGGGCACCGCAATCAGAGGCACCACGTACTGCAGAACGATCCCCAGAGGGACTCCGTAGAACTCCCGGTTCAGGAACCGGCCGAAGATGTTCATGACGGCGGCCAATCCGATCACGAGGAACAGATCCTCGAACTCGAGGTAGAAGAACGTCACCCGCTGGTGCAGGTTCCGATGAACTGGCGTTACTTCGATCGCCATAGAATCAACTCACGCCTCCCGTTCCCTGTGCGATAAAGAATTCCGCCAGACGAAGGACCCCAGACAGCCCGAAGCAGATCATGGCTGAGAGGATGTGCCTCGCCCACGGCGCTCCAGGGTAGATTCGAAAGCCCATGCCCCCGAAGTGCATGACTCCGATAACGACCTGAAGCACGCCGTAGAGGGGAAGAAATACGTTTGCGGACCAGTTCACCAAGCCCAGCAGCGTGATCCAGACTGCGTCAGGATCGTTCCATGCCCGCTGCAGCGCGAACCGCTCGATCGCCCTCAGCAGGCCGGACACCATCAGTGCCGCGAAACCCGCGTACATCGAGTACTGATGGGATCCTCCCCGGGAAAATCGAAGGACCGAGACGACGAAGAACAGGCCCGCGAGCGTCGGCATGATGACGTTGCCGAACCAGTTCGTCAGGTTGGTGAGTCCGGTCAGGAAATCCATGAGGTCTCTCGTGCGTCACATCATCCGGTTGATGAGAATCCAGAGCGCGCTTACCGTCAGGAAGCCGGCGGCGCAAGCAATGAGCCGAAGATAGCCGGGGCGGTTGAAGGCGAATTGGACAATCGCTCCACAAATGGCGAGTCCCGCTGCGATCGGCATGATGCGGCTTGCGAGATAGGTCCACATCGTCTCCAGGCCCAGGGCGATAGAGAAGCGGTTGCCAACCGGGGTCCAGGCATCGATCAGCGCATGGGTACTGGAGATGGCAAGCAGGAACATGGCGCTGAGTAGCGATGGCAGCGGCCCGGCGCCCGATGCCGTATCCAGAGCCGCCCTGACGACGAAGTACGCTGCGGCGACAGGTGCTATTCGCGCCACGATGAATGAGTTCACGAAGGTCGAAATCCCCTGCTGGATGTTGGCCAGCCACGGAGTCCCAATGGCGAAGCCCGGAGGGAAGAAGACCGGGATGCCGAGGAACTGAAACCACGTCAGCGTCGGTTCCAGACCAAGAAAGATCACCGCCCACAGCATCCATTTCGAGAACCCGCCTCCAATCCAGAACACCGTGCCGCCTTCCTTGCGCAATGCGATGCCGGCGTTCAGCAGGCAGATGAACGCCGCAGGTCCAGTCAGCAGCAGGAGCACTCGCATGACGTCGTAGAGAAGGGTTGGCATGGGTTGTCCCTTTACGAATGCCGGGAGCGCGGATCACTCTGACGCTCCCGGCCAAAGTCCCAGGAAGGTTATGAAACGCCACCGCCGCCCTGGTTGATCCAGAACTCGAGCAGTCGCGTGACGCCCGAAACGGCCAAGCAGCCGAGCGCCGTTACGACGTACCGCATGACGCCGCGGCCGGAGATGTACGAGACGAGTCCCCCGGCGATCGCGAGACCGGCGCCAACCGGCGCGATGACGTTGCCAATCCAGTTGACGAGGTTGAGAAACGCGCCTTCCGGCTGAGCACCGGTTTGACCTTGGACGGCGACGTTCGTCTGGGGCGCCGCGCCGAGGTTCTGGGCCAGCAAGACAGCGTGGGTGCTTGTGAGAAGAAGGAGAACGGCGGCCAGCAGCAGCGCAGCCGAACGCCGGTCCACCAGAAGTTGGTTCATCGAGGTGTACCTCCCGGATCTGAGATGGGCTCATGCGGCAGCATGAACTTGGGAGGCAGAATAAGGCGGGAACGCAGATTCCAGAAACGAGTTGGTGGAATCCGGCTATTTGATACGAGCGATGGCCTGCTCGATGTCCCTTCCTTCGATGGGGAGCAGTGCACTCGCGTGTTCGGGAGTCCTTGCCAGTGCGAAGCGCTTGGCGGCTGTGGCGACGGCGGTGATCTCGGCCGGGCTAAGCCCCCGCACCATTTCCACAAGCTTCGGAGTGGTGATGTCGGAGGCCAACTGAGTGGGTCCGAAGTTCATCTCCAGGAGGCGATGGTACCCCTCATCGTCCGGCAATCCGATCTCGATCTTCTCGCTGAACCGCCCGCCTCGAACAATTCTAGGGTCGATTCGAGAAAGGTCATTGGTTGTCCCAACCAGGAAGACCTGATGCTCAGGCCGAAGCTCGCTGATCTCAATGAGGGCTTGCTCCACCAGTTGAATGTCATGCTGGCTCCCATACCCTGTGACCGCCGGGAACAGCGCGTCCATTTCGTCGAAGAAGAGGATTGACGGCGCGTGTTCCCGCGCCCGGGCGAAGACGTCTTTGAGTCTGCTGACCGAACCGCCTACTGCGCCTGACAGGACATCGCTCGGCGTGATGGCATAGAAGCTACGCTTCGCCTGGGAGGCGATTAGTCGCGCCACAAGGGTCTTGCCGGTTCCGGGTTGCCCAACGAGCACCAGGCCGGCAGGCGCAGGGACCCCAAGTTGCTCCGCAGTTCCAGGCACGAGCAGCCGAAGAATCGCCCTGATGTCGGAAACCACAGGACCCGGAAGGACAACGTCATCCCAGTTCACAGCTTCGTCCTGAGGTCGATCCCTCCCTCCGGATTCCTCGATCGCCGCCAGAATGTCCCTGTCCGTGACTGGGTGTCCGCCGGCCTGCAAGAGAGTTCGGTCAACCAGAGCACGTAACCGGGCGGGACTCCACCCCGGCGTTCGGCGCGCGACCTCCGCAATCGTCGGCGCAGAATGAGCACTTGTCTTCAGCATGCTATTAAGGATCGCCTCGCGTTCTGCCTGGTTCGGGAGGTCAAGTCTCAACTTCAAGTCGAAGCGACCGTCACGAATCAGCGTCGGCTCGAGTCCGTCGAGGCTGTTTGTCGCCGCCATGATTAGCAGGCCATCCAGGGGTCGATAACGGTCGATGGACTGCATAAGCTGCGTGGTGACCGCGTTGTATTCTCGCCCTCCACCGCCGGCGTCGGTCCCGACACTTTGAGTCTGCTTTCTGCTGCCAATGGAATCGACTTCGTCTAGGAACAGCACCACTGGCCGATTTTGGGCGGCCATCTCGAAGACTCGGCGGATTTCGCCTGCCGTGGAGCCAATCCCCATGCTTATCAGTTCCGGACAGCGCACATGGTGAAAACTCGCTCGGAACTCCCCGGCCGTGGCTTCCGCCAGGAGGTTCTTGCCGGTTCCTTGAGGTCCGTACAGCAAAACGCCATTTCGAACAATTCCGTGGCCTCCTCGGCGAAAGCGATTTCCCGCCACGACGTCGATCTCCCGTTTGGCTTGCGATGATCCCCCCACATCCTCAAAGCGGACATGTGGGATCTCGACACTGGCCGCAACCGGTGAGGAGGAGACTACTTGGCTGGTCGCTACCCGTCGACTTCGCATCCGCAGTGACGACAGAGTCCACATCAGCAGGGCCGCCATTCCGGCGAACCAGAGGACAGCACTCCAGGGACGAATCTCGGGGATCACGCCAGCAATCGCGTCGAGAGCAGCCGATAGCACTGCGATAGAGGTCACGAAGGCTAGGGATCGGGCTGCCAACAGTACCAGCCTCGGGATCGGCTTAGGCAGTAGGAACAAGATGGCCCAACTTACGCCCAAAGCAACCGCGCTATCGCGTCGATCCAGAACTCGGTAAAGGAAGTAGTATTCGGCAACAACGAACCCTGCGCCGAATGAAGCTCGCCAAAGCCAGGAAGAGCGCTCACTGGGAGTAGACGTTCGGATCCGGGCGCGCAGGAAGTCAGTCTCGTCCTGAAGCGCGTCCACACCACGGCGCAAGCGCTGGCCCACCCAGTACGCCAGCCCCCAATTCCCAGCTTCGGAGCCGACCGCTCGCGGCATGCGGAGTATCCTTCCGAACACCCCCAGAATAGCCGCTTCGACGGAAATCCTGAAACCGTTTGATCGTCGCCTACGGCTCAGGAGGTGGCGGAGGGTCCTGCCTCGGATTGCTCATCTGCAACAAGCGGTTCATCTGCCGCATCTCATTGCGCAACTCGATCATCTCCGCCACTTCTTGATCGGACAGCCCTATCCGACTCGCGGTCTGGGGGGGGGCTGCTGGCGTCGGGCGCTGATCGCCATATGGTCCTGCACCCTGCGAACGTGAGGATCGACCACCTTCCGCCTCATGCAACACGAGATAGAAGCGAGTGTTGGCCGGCACCGTTACGACGATGTTCTGCTGGTACGCCAGGCGCGCCATCTCCTGCTCGCCCGCCAACGCCACGTTAGAGGCAATCCGCTCGCGAAGGAGGATCGAGTTATCGATACCGCCGGTGAGTCCCCTCCCGCCAACCGCAAAGGCCGCAATCGTGCCCACGCCCGTCAACGCCCGTGTCAGGAAGCGCTTGCCGTGGTTCTGGCCCGACACGTCTCCTCGTAGAGCCTGTCGCTGCATGCCGAGAGCTGTTCCCGCAATCTCTTCAACTTCCCCATTCGGGAACTCCAGCGAGTGGAACTTGAGCGTTACCCACCCCTGTGGTGTCGCGCCTGTGAGTTCACCGTAAGCCTTCGTGCCAGCCGGCACCACGATCTCCCCAGCGTCTTCATAGTTGTATTCAACGACCGCGATGACGGGAGCTTTGGCCGCGGAACTGACTCCGTGCTGAAATCGAGCGATCAGCGCCGTCCCTGGCGGCAGATACCGCCCTTCCACGCGCCGGATCACTGGTCGAACTTGTTGCGCCCCAGCCGTCAAGGCCGCCTGGGAGCGCACAAAAACGAGCGAGGACTTGCCGAGTTGGGGGACATCCTTCACGGGCGCCGGAGTAGGCTGCGGATTCGCCGGCTTCTGCTGGCGGCTTTGATGCTCCGAGATGGCCTCCTCCCAGTTGGTCACGTTGCTGGGTTGTCGAGGCGGAGCAATGTTCTGACGGCGGTACGCCTCCATGAGTGCGGGATCGGAGAAGTTCGCCGATGCCAGATCCCTGGCGGGTGAAGGCAGTGGTTTGGTGGGACTGGCCGACGGCGGGTCAGGTGGCAGCGCTGCCGCACGATTCCGCATCGTTCCGAGCAGATCCTGTTCGGTCAATTCGTTCGGCTCCTCATTCGGCTGCTGGTTGACGCTCAATTGAGGAACAGCCGATCGTTGTGCGGCCTCGGGATTTGCTGGGGCCGATGACGGTCTTCCTAGATTGGGACTCGTTCCTCGCGGCTTCCTCGTGCTGTCGGCGTCCGTAGTGAACAGCCCGACAAATAGAAACAGGCAGGCCACGCTCGCCCCGACCAGGATGACGAGCCCTCGTGTTCGCTCCGCCGACTTCAGGTCGCGGCTCTCCGGAACAGGCCCAAAGCGGGCGCGAATCCTGTCGAGCAGCGAAATCTGCCTCGCATCCTGATTCGATGGCTCGGCTCCTGAAACTTCCGAACCGGGAGATTCCGGATTGTCCGTCGTCTTGGATGGATCGGCCGCGACATCCTCTTCGTGATCCCGCGGCGGGGTCGGTTCATTGGCCATGAGAAGCATCCTCTCTAGTTGCTGACACACCAAAACCAATCGGTGCCAGGGCCGGCCGGTCCACCGCTCCGCTCTCGGCGATTTGCAGAAACAGGCTCTCGTGCGATTGCTTGAACCCCGGCCGTGAAAACACTACAACGCCATCCACCCGCTCCCCAGGGCCGAGCCGCCGCCGCGACAATCGGAAGTCCTGCACCGGGAGTTGCTCGCTGGTCGTCCAACGGTCCTTGCGGATCACGGCCCCTTTCCGTGTCTTCCCGGCCAGTTGCACCTGCGGCGGCATGATCTCGATCGCGTTCGGCTGCGGGTTGACGGCCGAGAAGAGGACCATCACGGTGCGCCCCTGATCGACAACTTCGGAGACGCCGGCTCGAACTCGATCGCCTTCTCCAGTCACTGTTGGAGGCTTGCCTCCGTACAGGGCTGGGAGTGGGGCGAGCTTCTGCCGGTTCAGGATCTCCTGAAGTGGGTCAAGGGCCTTCTCAGCATCAACAGCGTTCGGAGTCGCGAGACCAGAGACGGGTCTGAGAACGTCGGTTCTGGTGACCTCAGCCGACGTTGGGAACGATTCACCCACGAGAAAACTGCCGGCCGGCTTGTAGAAGAGGACGAAGTCCACCCTCTTCGGGCCGCTCGGATCCATCCGCAAGAGGAAACTCAGTTGCCTGCCGCTCGTGGTCACAATCAAGAGGTTCGATTCGCCAGGTTGCTCAGTGACGGGTTTGACAAGGACGAGGGTTGGCTCCTTCTCGGAATGCTCCGCAAGGAACCGCTCGGGGTCACCGATGACCATTGAACTGACTGGTTCGGGAAGGCGAATGGCTGTCGCAAATCGCGGCGCCACACGCACCACCTGCGCTTGATCCGTCAGGTTCCGCTTGCTCACCACCGGCTCGATCTGGGCGTTGAGTGTCTGAATCGCGACGAGTAAGAGAAACGCTCTCATTCAGCAGGCTCCTTTCGCTGGGTCAACATCGATTCCCACTGATTCCGTCGGAACAGGTAGGCGACGCGATGCGTGAAGTTCACCGTTTCCGGGTTCCTGTATCGCAGCCCGGCCTTCAACACCCGACCGTGGCCGGCATTGTAGGCGCCAACGACGAGACGTAGATCGTCGCCGCACTCCTCCATCAGGAACGCAAGGTAGGCCACACCGCCTCGGATGTTCTCAGCCGCATCGAACCGGTTCTTGACACGGAAAGCTGCCGCGGTGTCCGGCATCAGTTGCATCAAGCCGACAGCCCCGGCCGGCGAAACCGCGCGCGGATTCCAGTTCGACTCTGCTTCGATCACCGCGCGCACCAACTCCCTCGGTACGCTGAAGTGTTCGGCCCAGTGGTCTGCGAGAGCCACCAGAGCCGCCGGTTGGGCCCAGACATTGCTGGCGACTAACCCCATCACAATGAACCGCCAAGTCACGCCACGGCCTCCTCTGGCCTTTGCGACATTGCCCGCAGGGCCTGATCACGGTACTCATGTGCCGTCGCGACGAGGCTGCTGAATCCGTCGCGTAGCAAAAGGCGCTTCACGTCTTCCTCGGTCTTGGCCAGGAAGGGAAGCAGCACATCCCGGTCTTCCGGGCGGATCTCGGAGCGCCCCAGGAGCTGTAGCGCCCAAACGAAATGAACGATCTCGTCGATTGAGGGCGGCTTGACCAGGTTGTAACCGCGCAAGGCCTGCGCAAGTCCGACCGCTTGGGCCTTCAGCTCAAGCGGGGCATCCACCGTTCGGATATCGAGAATTTCGGCTTCCTTCTTCACATCGGGATGCTCGATCCGCTGGTAGAGACTTCGCCGGCGCAGCGGGTCCCCGAGTCGTCGTTCCTGGTTCGAAGTCATGACCACGAACGGAACGGACTGAGCCTTGACGGTCCCGAGTTTCGGCACGGTGATCTGCCAGTCAGAGAGGATTTCGAGCAACAGCGCCTCGAACTTCTGATCAACCTTGTCGAGTTCGTCGATCAGAAGAACCACCGGCTTCGGCTGAAGCACGGCCTGCAGCAACGGCCCTTTCGTGAAGAAATCGAGGGTATGCAGTCGGGGACGGAGGCTCTCCCACGGGCGCTCGACTACCTGCGCCTGCGTCTCCAGAAACAGCCGCTGAAGAGCTTCGTCAAAGGAGCCGATCGCCTGGCGCTCCGTAATCCCCTCGAAGCATTGCAGGCGGATCAACTCCGTCTGTGCCGCGGCGGCAAAAGCCTGCGCGAGGTATGTCTTCCCGGTTCCGGGTGGTCCCTCGATGAGAATCGGCTTCTGCATCTGCGTCGCCAACCAGATGATCTGGACCAGCACGGGGTCCGTCGCATAGCCGGCGCCACGCAACCCAGTGGCAACATCCCGGGGAGTAGCAAACATGTTGGGAGTTTAGGGGAACCGCCCGAATCGCCAAAGCGACTTCCAAAACCCACGGCCATCACACTCGTTTGGCCGATCGTGCGGCATCGCCTACTTTCGAAGGCGATGACAATCCTCCGAATCACAATCGGCCTCTCGCTCGCTTGGGCCATCATCATGCTGTCTCAGGCTGGATGCGGTTTGCCAAGGCCCTGCGAAATGACGAACAGTGGCTGCCGTCAAGCGCCTCGCAAAGAGGGGTGCGGGCCTGAGTGGCCTCGACCGACAACGACCTCCTCCTGTGCAGTTGACTCAGAGCCCAATCCTTGATCCATGCTCGATCGCCGGAAGATTCTGAACGCACTCCGCGCGCGAGCGGTCGGCTCGATCGAGGAACTCGCGTTGCGGTTGATCTCATTGCGCGCAGAGTGGCAGGACTGTAGCCAACTCCTCGAAAGCCAGCTTCCTTGTGGCGGATGGCCCAATGCGCTTGGAACCAGGGAGCCCAACGCATACTCAACATCGTTGGCACTGATTGCCCTGGCGCACTTGCGAGACCGTCGTGATACACGTGTCGCAGTCCATTCCGCGTTCGGCTGGCTCAATGCAGTCGCCGGACGGGAGGGGCACTGGCTCTGGCGCTGGAAGTTCCGCTGGTTCGATCGGCAAGTGAAGTTCGATACCTCCAAGTACGGCTGGCCATGGATCGACGGAACCCTAAGCTGGGTCGCCCCGACTGCACTCGCGGTGATCGCACACCGAGTCTGGAACCACCCCTCCCCAAGAGTCGAACACGGGATGTCCATGCTCCTCGACCGTGCCTGTTCCTCAGGTGGCTGGAACGCCGGTAACTCCGAGGCGTTCGGCGTCAGCCTGACAGCCCATCCTGACTTCACGGCCATGGGCCTGATCGCCCTTCGCGCCTGCGATGTACAGGCCCACCCGATCGTCCGAAGCGCCGAGGACTATCTCTCGAACCGGCTGGCAGCCAGCGAAGCCACGTATTCTCTCGCGTGGGCTCTGCTGGCTCTGCGTAACAACCCCAAAGTAGTCAGCACGCTTCGCGCGCGGTTGCTGAAGTCCCTCGAACTCGATGTGGACGTGAAGCCCACTATCTCACTCGCCTTGGCAGCCTTGGCTCTCGAAGATCCGCCACTCGACCTCACGGAGACCCCACGATGAATCGAAGATCACTCCTCGGCGGCGCCTCGCTCGCAGCAACCGGCGCATTCGCCGTCCATGAGACCTCCCGGCGCCGAGTTCCGGACCGGCGACGTCCAAAGTCGAGAGTCGCGGTTCTCCGTTGTGAGTCGTACGAGCGCGCCGCGCAAGTTGTATGGGATGGAATCCGGCTTCTTGCACCGCAAGTCGCCGGCAAGCGCGTTCTCCTCAAGCCCAATCTGGTTGAGTACTCCCCATCGGCCTGCATCAACACCCATCCCACGCTCATCGCCGCGACGGCCGATGCCCTCTACCGCCTCGGCGCCTTGAATGTTCTGGTCGGCGATGGTCCCGGTCATGTCCGTGACTCGGAACTGGTCTTGGAGGAGAGCGGGCTTCGCGACGCACTGCGTTCTGTCGGGCGGCTGCGGTTCATTGATCTCAACTTCGACAGGGTGCGCGCCGTCCCTACCCAGACTTCACTGACCAACCTGAAAGAACTCCGGCTTCCTCAATCGCTACTGGCGGCCGATGTAGTCGTCTCGATGCCCAAGGTCAAGACTCATCATTGGGCCGGCGTGACGCTGAGTCTCAAGAACCTGTTCGGCGTGGTGCCAGGCGCCGTGTACGGCTGGCCGAAGAACATTCTGCATTGGCAGGGCATCGACAACTCCATCGTCGAACTGGCCGCGACTGTCCCTGTTCACTACGTCGTCGCGGACGGAGTGGAAGCGATGGAGGGCAACGGACCGCTGCACGGTCCAGCACGCCATCTCGGGTGCCTCGTCTTCGCCGACGATCCTGTTGCTGCCGATTCAGCCTGCTGTTCCTTGATGGATATTGATCCCTACTGTATCCGGCATCTCGCGAAGGCTTCATCGCTTGGCAACCTGGACCCAAGACGGTGGGAACTTCTGGGGGATCACATAGCAAGCCTGCGTCAGGCGTTCCAGCCACCGCCGATGATGACGTTCGCCCGCTTGAGTTCGTCTACTCCAGGAGCCCATGGACGCTCGGCGCCTTGACCGCGAGGCAGTGATCTGGAAAGCCGTTCAGCACCAACCACTCTCGCTGCGCCGGCGGCAGCTTCTCGTATGGGATGCGCTCGGGATGCTCTTTCAGGAACGCCTCGAAAGACGACTCCGCGATCCCGCCCTTGAACCGGCGCAGGATCCCTTCCTTCAGCAACCGCTGCACTGTTGTTCGTGATCTTCCGATGTCTTGCGCCACCTGGGCCACGGTGAGCGGCTGACGATCCACGTCTCGATCTGCGTTTCGCTCGCGCCATCGGTGCTTCCGCACTGCAGCCCTGCTCCGCCCATTCAGGTTGAGGCCCTGCTGGATCCGCTCCATCTCGCGACTCGCCCACCGAGGCTTGCGCCGCCAAGGCCACTGCTCTCGAGGTAGCGTGCGGCGCAGGAACTCCTTCACAGCCTCTTCCGTTCGGCCGAGTTCTGCCGCCAGCTCACGCAACGGACGTCGCGTGAGAGCCTCAGTTCTCGCCCATTGAACGGCGACTTTCGCATCCGAGGTTGTCCAACTTCTCGCGGGTGAAGGTGGTGTGTCGGCTGACGGCGCCTGTCGCTCGCCGCCAGGCACGGTTTTAGCCGGCATGACAGTGAACGCCAAGCCGCCACCGTTTCGAGGGAAGTCCGATTCCGCAGGTGAGACATGCATAATCGCTCGTGACCTGCGGCGATTCTAGGGGCGATTCGGGACGATTCAAAAAGTCGTGGGTTCGGGCTGCACTAGCATTGGCCCCTCGTTAGCACAAGGGGGTCAGATTTCCCCTTTGAGAATTTCAATCCCCCCTGAGGAGCATCGTTTCAGCGGCGATTTACGCTGCGTGGCCCCTGCTCCCGGCTGCTTCATCGACTTTTGACTTGGTCCCGGTTTCCCCTGATAACAATCTCGTCGACTCTTCGACAAGGAACGCCTACATGACGACTCCAACCTCCCCCACGGTCTCGATTCGGCTGTTCACCATCAAGGAAGCTGCCGAGGTCTTGAAGATCCCAGCCAGTTGGCTCTACGAGCGAACCAGGCGCAACGCCATCCCCTGCCATCGACTGGGCAAGTACCTTCGCTTCACTGAGGATGACTTGGCCAAGATCCTCGCCGCGCAGGATTCGACGCCTCAGTCCCGGCAGTGAGGCGTTCCGATGGCTAGGCAGAGAGGAAGCATCGTCAAGCGCTATGGCCGGTACGCCGTCGTTTACCGGACTCCGGAAGGGAAGCAAAAATGGGAAGGCGGTTTCGAGACGAAGGCGCAGGCACAAACTCGGCTCAACGAACTCCTCCGAGACATTGGCAAGGGCGACTACATCGAGCCGAAGTCGATGACCTTCGGCAAGTTCGCTGAGGAGTGGATCGAAAGCCGCAGCAGTATCCGTGGCTCGACCCTCTCTGCCTACGCCTCGCTCATCCGCCAGAGAATCAAGCCGTTCTTCGAAAAGATGAGGTTGACGGAGATTGGCTACGAGCAGGTGCAGCGCTTCGTGAACGAGTTGGCGGTCGAACTGTCTCCCAAGACGGTCCACAATGCGCTGATTCTTTTGCGTGTCATGCTCACCGGGAAGCGTGGCGGCAGCGCCATCAAACGTGGGCTCTTGCGGGCGGATCCCACCAAGGGTGTGGAGTTGCCATCCAAAGGGCACCGCAAGATCCAACCGCTTTCAGTGGAGGCGGTTTGGAAGCTGATCGACGCTGCGGAAGAGCTTGGCGAACCACATCGAGCGCTGGTCTATCTCGACGCTCACACTGGCCTGCGCCGAAATGAGATCCTGGCGCTCCACTTCACCGACGTGGACTGGAAAACCCAGGAGTTGGTGATTCAAAAGGCGGTTTCCAAACAGGCCGCCGAAGACGAGGTGCGGAAGTGGCTCTGGACAATCGGTCCCCCGAAGTCGGCGAAGTCGGTGCGCCGGGTCGCGCTCACCGATGATGTTCTGGCCGACCTGTATCGCCTCAGAGAGTCGGCTGACGACCCGAGTGGACTGATCTTCCGCCGCCAGGACGGATCCATGATTGAGCCGGACTACTTCGACGTCTGGATCTTCGCACCGGTCGTCAAGCGGGCGGGGTTGAACGGCGTCCGGTTTCACGACCTCCGGCACTTTTTTGCGTCGATGCTGATCGCACAGGGCGAGAGCGCGAAGTACGTCTGCGACCAGATGGGGCACTCCAGCATTCAGGTCACCTTCGATACATACGGCCATCTGTTCCCGCAGTCGCGGCGCGAGGCCGCCTCGAAGCTGCAGGCTGCGATGAGCAGGAGCAAAGATAAAGCGAATGTTAGCAGTTTGTTAGCAGTCCACAACATTTCGAGCAGGAAACGTTTGAAGAAGGAAGATGAGGACGAGTGAGAAGTGCTTGAGTGGGAGGCGCTTACGGGCGGAGGAGGTTGGTTGCGGGGGTAGGATTTGAACCTACGACCTTTGGGTTATGAGCCCAACGAGCTACCAGGCTGCTCCACCCCGCACTCTGACTATAGCGCACCCGCGTCCCGCGCGCAAACTGTTGAGGCGAAAAGGTGACGCGGCCCCCTGCTTTGGCATAGGATTCTTGTGGAGAGTCAGGCACTCCGCCATCACACAAGGACCCAAACCATGTCACAGATCAAAGGACCGGCAATCTTCCTGGCGCAATTCATGGCCGATGAGGCGCCCTTCAATACCCTGCCCAACATCACCGAGTGGGCGAAGAGCCTCGGCTACATCGGCGTGCAGATCCCATCGGGCGATGCCCGCCTTCTCGATATCAAGAAGGCAGCTTCGTCGAAGACCTATTGCGACGACATCAAGGGACAGATGAACGGTCTGGCCGTTACGGAACTGGCTTCGCATTTGCAGGGCCAGTTGGTGGCGTCGCACCCGGCATACGACGAACTCTTCGACGTCTTCGCCGCTCCGGAAGTTCGCGGCAACCCGAAGGCGCGCGCCAAGTGGGCCACGCAGCAGATGAAGTACGTCATCAAAGCGTCGGCCAACATGGGCCTGACTGCGACCCCCTCGTTCAGCGGCGCGTTGGTCTGGCCGTTCCTCTACCCATGGCCGCAGCGCCCCGCGGGCCTCGTCGAGGAAGGATTCAAGGAACTGGCAGCGCGATGGAAGCCGATCCTCGACTACGCGGACGAATACGGCGTGGACATTGCCTACGAACTGCATCCGGGCGAGGATCTGTACGACGGCGCCACCTTCGAGCGCTTCCTCGAAGCCACCGGGAACCACCCTCGAGTCGCAATCAACTACGACCCCTCACACTTCGTCCTGCAATGCCTTGACTACGTGGGCTTCATCGACGCGTACGCTTCGCGCATCAAGGCCTTCCACGTGAAGGACGCCGAGTACGTTCCCTCGGCCAAGGCCGGTGTTTACGGCGGTTACCTCGGCTGGCAGGAGCGGCCCGGCCGATTCCGGTCTCTCGGCGACGGCCAGGTGGACTTCGGTCAGGTGTTCACGCGCCTCACTGCCACCGGGTACAAATCGTGGGCGGTTCTCGAATGGGAGTGCTGCTTCAAGGACAGCGCGCAGGGCGCGGCCGAGGGCGCGCCGTTCATCGAGTCCTGCCTGATCGACGTGCCCAAGAAGGCGTTCGACGATTTCGCCGGCGCCGCGACGGATGCGAAGAGGAACCGGCGCATCCTCGGGCTCTAGTTCAGATCTGGATCAAGAAGGGGCCGGGCTCATCGTCCGGCCCCTTTGGCATTCTTGATTCAGGCCACCTTACAGCGCACGGTGACAATCGACATCGGCGGCGCTTCTAGTCGAATGCGCCCCGAGGCCGCCTCCACGGGGAGCGCCTTTGGCGTGATGACGTCCGGCGCCTCGAATGTATTGGCCGCATTGAAGTCCGAGTGGTGCAGCACCGTGGCGCTGGCATTCGACGGGCTCGTCCCGACGAACGGGCAGTTAATTCGCGCACCGGAGTTGTGGCTCGGATTCACGAAACTCAGTACGATGTCGCTGCCCGCGCGGGACGCCGAGACCGACACGCCGAGCGGCCCCGCGTCGGCCTGCGCCGTGCGCAGCGAAGCCTTTCCGCGGTGTTCCTTCAGCAGATCGAATGCGTAGTAGGTCGTCGTCCGGATGCACTGCGGCCCGTCGGTGAGCAGCAGCGAATGGAGCACATTCACGGTTTGGGCGATGTTGCACATCACCAGCTTCTCGGCATTCCGGTGGAAGACGTTCAAACCCATCGCGGCGGCGACGGCCGAGCGCATGGTGATCTGCTGGAACAACTTGCCGTACTTCTTCTCTTCCTCGGGGATCATGCGGTCCCAGACGCCCCATTCGTCGACCAGGAGGCCGACGCGGCGCTGGGGATCGTAGGAATCGAGCAGCGCGCGTTGCTGCTTGATGCCGGCCTCGAGCGTGGCGAAGCTCGACAACTGCTGCTCGAGTTGCTCGACGTCAAACTTCATCGGCGTATTCCGCCCGCCAGAGTAGAAGTGCATGGCAAAGCCTTCGGGCAGAC
This sequence comes from Bryobacteraceae bacterium, assembly GCA_050789245.1. GTDB lineage: Bacteria > Acidobacteriota > Terriglobia > Bryobacterales > Bryobacteraceae > PNKE01. Next base: position 111,908 of record JBOZRR010000028.1, read on the forward strand.
CGCGGCCGCGCATATCGTCGAAGAAGGCGCGCGTCCAGACTGTGTCGTTGCCGTTTGGCCCGCAGGCGATCTTGAACGGTCGCGTCCCGCCGAAGGCGCGCACATAGGTCGCGAACTGCCGGTAGAGCGCTGCGTACTCGTCGCCATGCATGTTGCCGCCGCAACCCCAGTTTTCGTTGCCCACGCCCCAGTACTTCACGGCGAAGGGCTCCTTCGATCCGTTTGCAGTGCGCTCGTCGGAAAGTGTCGATCCGCTCGGATAATTGCAGTACTCAATCCAGTCGCGCATCTCCTGCGGCGTGCCGCTGCCGAGATTGCCGGCGATGTACGGCTCCGCGCCGATCAGCTTGCACAGCTCGATGAACTCGTGCGTGCCGAAGGAGTTGTCCTCGGTGTAGTTGCCCCAGTGAATGTTCACTCGCTTCGGACGCTTGGCCCGCGGCCCGATGCCGTCGCGCCAATGGTAGTCGTCCGCGAAGCAGCCGCCCGGCCACCGCAGCACGGGAATCCCCACCTGCTTCAGCCACTCCACGGCCTGCTTCCGATGGCCATTGATATTCGGGATCGACGATTCCGTCCCCACCCACAAGCCACCGTAAGTGCACGAGCCCAGATGCTCGGCGAAGTGGCCGTGAAGCTCGGGCCGGATTGTCCCGATCTCGATTTGCGGGTGGACTTCAATGGCCACGTCGCGGCTCTGCCAGCCTTGCGCGCGGCGCGCGGTCAGCACGGCGGCACCCGCGGCCCCAATGAATGCTCGTCGCGAGAAATGGTTCTTCACCATGGTCAGCTCCTGAACACTTGTTTCGCGTATTCCAGACTTCTGCGAAGGCTCGACTCCAGCGGCCGGGTGATCTCCGTCTCCTTGTCCCACGCCAGTTCCACGACGAGGTAGCCCTGAAAGCCGGATTCCTTCAAATACTGCGCGACGGCACGATAATCAATGTCCCCGTCGGCCAATTCTTCAAGCCAGATGCCGTTCCGTGAGTTGCGCAGGTGGAGACTCGCAAGACGCGGCCCTGCTTCGCGGAGCAGGGTCATCACGTCCTGCTTCCCACGCAGCACCCAGTGCGTGTCGAGGCAGAACAGAACCAGCGATGGATCGGTATTCGCCAGCACATGACGCCACTCGCGCGAGTTCTCCATCATCTCGGGATCGTGCTGATGGATGAACAGTCGGGAGCCCTCGCTCTTTAACTCCTTCGCCAGCCGGTTCAGCGCGGCGGCCTGAGTCTTCAACTCGGCATCGCTCTTCAGTGCCTTCTTCGGGAGCGGATTCGGATTGAAGTTGATGGCGTCCAGCCGTCCGAGCAACTTCTTCAAGCGCCTGGCGAGATCAAGCGTCGAGCTGATCGTCTTCTCCGCCCCGGCCTCGGTGTGCATCTCTCCGCCGTTGTAGACCACGGGCACCTTCAGCTTGTGCTGGCGCAGGAGTCCGGCGGTGCGTTCGGCAAACTCGGGCCGGAAGAACTCCGACACAAGCTCCAGCGTGTCGTAGCCCGCGTCATGAAAGCTCTTCAAGACCGGCCCGTAGTGGTCCTGCAGCTTCTGATTCTGGCGCCCGTAGTGCTGAGACCAGACATAGGCCTGGCCCGCGAAGATCGGACGGTAGCCTTTCGCCGCCTGGGCCAGCGGCGCGGCCATGGCGGAGGCCAGCATTGCGCGCCTCGTGATCATTCCTCTACCTCTTGTGAATCGATCAGTCGATGGAGGGAAACGTATCATTCCTGGGCGCCTCTCCGCAAACTGGGCACCGCAGGGGCACAGGTGTAACTCAAGCCGCGCCTGGCTCGTATAATCAGGCGACGCTTCATGCCTAAGTATCTTTGGGTTCTCTTCGCCACGGCCCTCTCCCTGGGCGCGCAGTCTACGTCTCAACAGTCCCAGGATCAACGGCCTGGCGCGGTGGAAGGCTTCATCACCAACCAACTGAGCGGAGAGCCCCTGCGCCGTGTCGAGGTCCACATACTCCCCTTCAACGACGATTCGCAGTCTCAACCTCAAGGCCCGGCGGGTTTTGGGCCTGGCGGCATCGGCGGCCGGTTCGGCAGTTCCCGTGGTGCCCGTGCCGTCGCCACGGATGGAACCGGAAAGTTCCGGTTTGAGAATGTGGCGCCAGGCAATTACCGAATCACTTATCAGAGAAGTGGGTTCATGCTGCCCCGCCAGACCGGCAGCGCGGCGCGAACCATGAGCATTCGCGTCGGACCCGGCGAAACCGTCACCAATCTCCGTTATTCGCTGATGCCACAGGCTGTCCTGAGCGGGCGAGTCGTCGACGAAGAAGGCGAGCCCTTGCAGGGCGTCTCCGTCCGGGTGACCTCGGCCACGCCTTCGCGCGGGCGCCGCGAGTTTCGCGGCATGCGTTCTAATGCGACCGACGACCGCGGCCAGTTCCGCATCCCCGAAATCGCTCCCGGCAAGGTCCTCCTCGCCTTCGAATCGCGGTCATTCATGGGCGAGTCCGTCCCGCTCGAACAGGCCGGAGGCGGACCGGCTTTGGGATACGCCACGACGTTCTATCCCGGCACCATCGATCCTTCGCAGGCGCAGCCGCTCGAGGTGAAGGCTGGAATGGAGATCTCGAACCTGGACGTCACCCTGCGCCGTGTACCGGTCTTCAAGATCAAGGGACGCGCCATCGACGAGGACGGTAAGCCCATCCAGAGATTCATGGCCTCGGCGGTCTCGGTGACCTATCCGCAGGCATCATCGGTCGGCATCAGCGCCGGAGCGCAGCCCGACGGCCGGTTCGAGATTACCAACGTTCCTCCCGGGGACTACCTCGTCTTCATTCGCAGCATGGGGCGGGGCGGCGGGCCCGGAGGTCCGGGCGGACCTGGCGGTCAGGGCGGCCCCGGCTCGGCATCGAGCGGTTCGGCCCGCGTCAGTGTCGGCAGCCGGGATCTCGATGGGTTGGTAGTGCAGCTCAATCCCGGCTTCACGGTCTCGGGAAAGGTCTCCGTGGAGGGGACCGCGACCGGCATCAACATCACAAACATTCGTTTCACTCTCGACCCGGCCGAGACCATCATCTTCGGGCCGGGCCGGCCCGTCCGCGCCGGTGCGGATGGTTCATTCACAACCAACGGACTTCAGCCCGGCGTCTACAGCCTGAACATCGTCACTCCACCCCAAGGGGCCTATCTCAGTTCGGTCAGGATCAACAACCAAGACTACTTCGGAAAGGATCTGGACTTCACCAACGGGCCTCCTGGGCCGATCCAGGTCGTATTCCGCACCGACGGCGCCTCGGTTTCCGGCACGGTCGATTCGTCCGTCACCAAAGATTCCACCTCGGACTGGATGGCTGTCCTGCTGCCCGCCGAGCAGGCACTCCGGGGCGCCATCTCGCCGCGCACAGCCAAAATCGGCTCAAACGGCAGTTTCGAGATGCGGGATTTGCGGCCCGGCGAGTACCTGCTGTGGCTGTTCGACTCTTACGATTCCTCCGAAATCGACAATCCGGACTTCGTCCGCGGCGTGGAGTCCAGTGCCATCAAAGTGAAGGCCGTGGCCGGGCAGACCGCGAATCCCCAGGTGAAGCTGACCCCCTGGCCGTCTGCCTATTAGGTTTGCGCGGCGGCGCAAACTGAGTACCCTGGGAGAGGAAGCGATGAGAATCCTCTGCCTATTGGCGATCGCAGCCTGGACTGCACCGGCACAGGAAGGCATTCCCGCAACGGCATCAATCTCGGGCGTTGTGGTGAACGCAGCGACCGGAGAACCCGTCTCGCGGGCGCATGTCTCCATTGTTCCCGCGCCTGATCAGCGCGGCGGGAGCGCCAGGCTCCGCGGTGGGATGTCGACTGGCGTCACTGCCCCTGTTCAGGCCCCCGCTGCCGCCCTCCTCACCACCGATGCGGGCGAATTCCACTTCCGGAATCTGGAGCCTGGCCAGTATATGCTTCAGGTCAGGAAAGCCGGCTTCTTCACCCTAGCCGGCACGGCCCTGGAAGCACGCGCCGGGCCTCCTTCTCCTCCCATGCGCCTCAGCATTAATCCGCAAACTACAGTCAGCGGGACCGTGAAGGACGCCGACGGCGAGCCAGTGGAGGGCGCTTTGGTTGCGCTGCTCCAGTCTTCCATGCAGGGCCGGCGTACCGTCTGGAGCATGGCCGCCCAGGTGCAGACCGATGATCGGGGGGCGTTCCGCCTCATCACGTCGGTCACCGGGAATCTGGTGGTTTCTGCGGGTCCCAATTCGGCGCTCCTGCCCGCCGGCAAGCCCGGCACAGCCTACATCCAAACCTACTTCCCATCGTCGGTGTCCGCCGCTGAAGCGACTCCCGTTCCCTTGACGCCTGGAGCGCAGGTCGCCGACATTGCCATCACTCTTCGCACGAGCCCCGTCTATCCCATTCGAGGGCGCGTGATCGATGTCGACGGCACTCCCGCGAAGAGCGGTGTCGTCCATCTGGCACCTGTAACGGGCGAGCCTTCCCCGCTGCGGACGGGCGGGCAGATCCTCGAAGACGGCACCTTCGAACTGGCCGGCATTCCGCCAGGCGCATACAGGGTTCTGGCGCAGGTCTTCGATCCGAAGTCGCCGCGAGCGGCTGCGGCGGAGGCCACCATCGCCAGCGCCGGGATTGAAAACCTGGAGCTTCGCATCCCCAAACCCGTCAGCGTCAAAGGCCGCGTCGACATTCCCATGCCGCCCATGGCGCAAGGCGGTCCCACCGACATCGTTCCCGTGGAGGGCATGAACTTCAAGCCGCAGGTTCGCATCGGGTTGAACCCGGTGATTTGGGATGGCGCCTCCCGCTCTTACACCATCGAGACCTCCGACGATGGGACATTCGTGCTTGACGGCGTCCAGCCCGGCAAATATGAGATTACGGCCGGTTTCCAGTACGGCGCGTACCTCTCGTCGGTTCGGGTAAATGGCAAGGAGGCTCTCGGAGGAGACATCGAGATCAGCGCCCCCATCGACGAACTCCAGGTGGTCTACAAAGCCGACGGCGGTACCCTCACCGCGCGCTTTACGGGGGAACGTCCGCGCGGTGAGAATCCGCCGATTCTCGTACTGCTTCCGACCGAGCCGAGCCTGCGGCGCATGCCCTTCCTTTACGCGTTCCAGATGTCGTCCGGACGCGAAGCCGTCATCCCCAGGCTCAGGCCGGGCGAATATTTCGTCTGGATCTTCAGCGGCGGCGTTCGCTACGACCGACTGCAAGATCCTGCGTTCTTCCCCAAGATCCAGCCAACAGCGAAGAAGGTTCGCATCAATCCCGACGGCGAACACCAGGTTGAAACGGCCGTCACCCTCTGGCCCTGATTCGGGGCTCCTCCGACGGCTGCCGGAGCTACTATGAAGGCGGGTATTGCATTGACCCTTTTCGGCGCGTTGATCGCGGATGCACAGGACTTCACCGCCGCGCGTGAGCAGATGGTGAAGAACCACATGGAGGCGCGCGGCGTCCGCGACCCCCGCGTGCTCGCTGTGATGCGTGCCACCCCCCGACACCTCTTCGTCCCCGAGGCCCTCCGCTCCCACGCCTACGACGACTCGCCCCTGCCCATCGGCTACGGCCAGACAATCTCGCAGCCCTACATCGTCGCTTCGATGTCGGACATGCTCGGCCTCCAACCCTCCCATCGGGTCCTCGAGATCGGCACGGGCTCCGGCTATCAGACGGCCGTCCTCGCCCAGCTCGCGAAGGAGGTTTACAGCATTGAGATCGTCGAACCCCTCGCCAGACACTCCCGCGAACTGCTCCGCAAGCTCGGCTACCGCAACGTGGAGGTTCGCCACGGCGACGGCTACCTCGGCTGGCCCGACAAATCGCCGTTCGACCGCATCATCCTCACCGCTTCGCCGCCAGAGATTCCGCGGGCACTGATCGATCAGCTCAAGCCCGGCGGACGCCTTGTCGCTCCGGAAGGCCGCGAGTGGCAGGAACTCGTCATCGTCGAAAAGGACGCGCAAGGCCGAGCTTCGCGCCGCACCGCGTACCCAGTCATGTTCGTGCCCATGGTCAAGGGTCAGCAGACACCTCAAAAGGAATAGCGGCCGGAACGCGAATCTGATACACACTGGACGAGGTCAAATTCAGACATGTCCGTGCGAATCCTGATTCTCAACTTGCTTGCGTCCGTCGCCTACGCGCAGACCGCCCCTTACACCCTCTCGTCTCCCAACGGCCAGATCGCACTTCGCTTCGAGCCCTCCGCGCAGGGCCAGTGGCAATATCAGGTCACCTACAAAGGCCAGCCCCTTATCACGCCATCGCGCCTTGGCCTCACGATTCAGGGGCAGCAGCCGCTCGGAGCGAATCTGAAGGTTCTTGCCGCAAAGCCCGGCACGCTCGATGAGAGCTACACGATGCCGCACGGCAAGGCAAACCCCTTGCGGAACCGATGCAGCACCCTGGCTCTCGAACTCGAAGAGCAAGCAGGTCTGCGGAGGCGCCTGACTATCGAGGCCCGCGCCTTCGACGATGGCGTTGGATTCCGTTATGTCATCCCGCAACAGAACGCGATCCGCGAACTCCGCCTGCAGTCCGAGCTGACCGAGTTCACCTTCGCCCGCGAAGGCACGAGCTACCCGCTGATCCTCGACGGCTACCGGACATCCTACGAGGACTCCTACGTCGAACTCCCGCTCACGTCGCTGAAGACGTCGTCGCTGATTGCCCTGCCCTTCCTCGTTGAGGTGCCCGGCGTCGCCTGGGCCGCCATCACCGAGGCGCATCTCGAGAACTACGCCGGCCTCTACCTGAAACACACTCGAGGCCGTACGATGCAGGCGAGTCTCGCCCCTCGCATCGACGACGCGACGATCGCCGTCACGGGCGCAACTCCCATGCAGTCTTCCTGGCGCGTCATCCTGATTGGCGCCACTCCCGGCAGCCTGGCTGAATCCAGCCTCGTGCTACACCTCAGCCCGCCGTCGCGCATTGCGGACACTTCCTGGATCAAGCCGGGCAAGACCTCCTGGTCCTGGTGGTCGGGGGACTTCGCGAAGGACGTGCCCTTCAAGCCCGGCATGAACACCGAGACGATGAAGCACTACATCGACTTCTCCGCCGCCAATGGCCTCGACTATGTGCTCCTCGATGAAGGCTGGTCCGGCGACGTCGATGGCCGCGCCCGCGATCTGACGCGCACGAACCCCGCCATCGACCTGCCCGGCATCCTCGACTACGCAAAGCAGAGGAACGTCGGAGTCTGGCTCTGGGCGTATTGGACTTTCGTCGATACGCAGATGGACGAAGCCTTCCCGCTTTTCGAGAAATGGGGCATCAAGGGAGTGAAGGTCGACTTCATGGACCGCGACGACCAGGAGATGATCGGCTTTTATCATCGTGTCGCAGCCAAGGCCGCCCAACAAAAGCTGATGCTCGACTGGCACGGCGCGCACAAGCCCACGGGCCTGCACAAGTACTACCCCAACGTGCTGACGCACGAAGCTGCAATGAGCCAGGAGTACGTGAAGTGGTCGAACCGCGTTACCGCCCGTCACAACACCTACCTGCCCTTCACGCGCGGCCTTGCCGGCCCGATGGACTACACGCCCGGCGCCATGCACAACGTCGCGCCGTCCGCCTTCGTCCCGCGCTTCGTCAACCCCACCGTGCCCAACACCCGAGCGCACCAGATGGCCCTCTATGTCGTCTTCGAGAACGCCTTCCAAATGCTCTGCGATTATCCGGAAGCCTACAAGGGCCAGAAAGAGACTACATTCATGAAGGCTGTGCCTGTCGCATGGGACGAGACGCGCGTGCTGATGGGCCACCCCGGCAAGTTTGCCGTGTACGCACGCCGCAAAGGCGACACATGGTACGTCGGCGGCATCACGAACGAGGACGCCCGAGAACTGCGCGTACCGCTCGATTTCCTGCCCGCCGGACGTTACCAGGCCCAGATCTACACCGACGGCGCGCAGCCCGACGCGACCACGCTCCAATCGGTCCCTGTTAGCCGCGCGTCTTCGCTCACCCTGAGGCTCGCCGAGGCCGGCGGCTTCGCGGGGACCCTCACGCCAGTGAAATGAGATTCGCGTCCCGGAACGGCGAGTATCGCTCCGGGTGGCACGTCAAGATCAGCACTTGCATCTTTGCCGTGCGCGCTTCCAGCATCGCGAGGATTTGCCGCAGCCGGTCGTCGTCGGTCGCCATGAGTGCGTCATCAAAGACAACAAGGCCTGGCTCGTCCCGGCACAGGATGTCGGCAAGCGCCAGTCGCGTCGCGAAATGGACCTGCTCGAGTTCGCCGCCGGAGAGTTGCCCCAGATCCACAGCGTCGCCCAGAGATTCGGGACACAAACCTGCGGGCGCCAGGTCAGCGCTCAGTTCCACATCGCCCAGGCGGGTGCCCGTGATCTCCTCCAGCAGCGCCGTGGCAGCCCTCCCGACTTCACCGGCACTGCTCTCGAGCATTTCCTGTTTCGCCGCATTCAGAGTTTTGCGCAGCAGCAGAGCCGCTTCCGCCCGCAACCTCTCGCGCTCGTACTTGACGCGCAGTTCCTCGGACTCTTCCTCGGCCTTGGTCAGCGTGGCGTAGGGAGTTCTCGCGGCTTTTTCGGCGAGCGAACCCGTGCGCTCGGCCCGCCGCTGCCGCGCTTCGTCCATCGCCCCCGCGAACCGCGCAATCTCGCTCTCGAGTTGCGCGCCGCGCTCCGAGAGTCCGGCCGGCAGTTTTTCCCGTTGCTCCCGCAGGTCTCCGAGGTTCAGCTCGATGCGCCGAGCCTGCACCGCCGCCGCGTTCGCCTTCGACTCAAGCTCAGCCAAAGCCTGCATCGTGTCCAAGTCCTTGCGAAGCGGCACCTCCGATTCCGACAGCCGCTTCCACTCACTTTCGGCCTCGCGGGCCTCGGCTTCCGCCTGCTCCGCCGCCCTCAACTCCAGCGCAATCGCATCCGCATCAGGCGCGGCGTTGCGCCACTCGGGAAACCGCCCCTCGCTGCGTGAGCACGCTTCCGACATCGACTCGAGCTGCTGCGCCAGCGCCAGATACGACAGCGCCGACGTACCGCGCTCGATCCGTTCCCGCTCTAGTTCGTCGGCCTGTTCCCGGCGCCGCCTCAACTCTTCGAGATCCGCCGCACCCCACTCCGCTCGCGCCCGTGAAAGCTCCTCGCGGATCTGCGAGACCGAACCCGCCGGCCCTGTCGCATTCCACTCCCCGACGCCTTCCACGCGCACGCGCACCGCCGGCGAACCGGAAATCGTCAGCCGCTCGCCCGCCTGCATGCTGCGCGGACCGCCCGGCTCGCCTTCCAGCACTTCCAGGTCCAGGGCTCGTTCGGCGCTGAATTCGACATGCAGCAGGGCGCTTTCGAGCTGTGCTTCCAGCCTCTCGATCTTCGCCCGCAGCGACGTCAGTGCATCGAGCCGCTGCCGCGACGGCGCTTGCAGCGCGGCAAGTGCTTCGTCGATCGCCTTCACACGCGCCGCGGCCTCCTCCGCCTCGCGGACTCGCCCGGCCAATGCGTCTCTCTCCTTGCGGCCCTGAACGTAGCGGAGCGTTTCGCTCCACATCGCCGATAGCCGTTCCTTCCGCTCCTTCGCCGCGCTTGGCTCGCCCGCCCGCACACGGCGCAAAGAGGACCGCTCCAATTGCCCAGTTAGCTCAGCCAGTCGCTCCTCCGCCGCGCGCCGCCGCTCGAGCTCTTGCCGCACAGTCCGATCCTGAAGCGACGCCTGCTCCAGGCTCTTTGCCTCCAGAGCAATCTGTTGCTCCAGTGCGTGAACTTTGTCGAGATCAGCTCCCAGGCTTTCCTGCTCGCGAAGTCGCTCCGCATGTGTGGCTTCAATCTCCGTAATCGACGCCCCCAACGCGGCAATCTCCGCGCGCAGCCGGTCCATCTCCGACAACTCCGCGCGGTTCGTGTCGATCTGCCGGGCCAACTCCGCCAGCCGCTCCTCAATCGCGCGAACCGGTGAGCCCTTCTTGAGGTCTTCCTTGCTCGGCGTCCAGTTCACATTAGCGAGCTGCGCAACCTCCGCTATCACTCGCCTCACAACGCCGCTCTCCATTTGAGCGCCCAGTGATGCGCGCACCTGTTCTAGCACCGACCCGTCGATGCTCTGTAACTCCAATGCGCCCTGCGGGCTCCACAACACGCTCGTCCAGAACTCGTCCGTTCCCTTTGCACCCTTGTCGAAGCCCGGCCTCATGCCCGCAAACAGCCGCAACTTCTCTTCCGCGCTTGGACCCTCGCTCACCGCTTCGAATCGACCGTCGCGCCACTCCATCAACTTCGCCGATGCGCCATGAAGATACTGCTTCTCCGCCCGATACCGCCGGCCGTCCGCCTCAAACTCAATCGCGACCTTCGGCCCCAATTCCCTGCCCCACGGCACGACTTCGGTCACATCAGCCCCGCCCGCCTTGTGGCTTCGCAGAAACCCGAAGCGCATCGCCTCCAGCAGCGTCGATTTCCCTCGCCCGTTCGGGCCGTGCACCACGTTGATCTTCGTGGGATCCAGCTCCACTGACCGCCGGTCCACGAATCGACGAAACGCTTCAACTTCGATGCGCCTGACAATCACGCGCCGGCCTCCCGCGCTATGCGAGCCAGTTCTCGCAGGGCCTGCGCCGCCACCGGGTCTCCGTTCCCGGCCATCTCGCACAACCGGCGCCCTGCCTCCGCCAGAAATCCCGGCGGTAACTCGACATCCCCCTCCCCCGTCGCCAGTCCCTCACGGAGCAGCCGCGCATGCAGGAACATTTCCGGCAATTGTGACTCCAACGTGTCCAGCCTTTCGGCGTCTTGCGGAAAGAGACTCCCGCTGACCCGCACATCCAGCAACCGTTGTGCCCCCGCGAGCGCTCGCACCTCTTCCACTAAAGCGGCTCCATCGCCCTCGTGCTGCAACCGCCGCTCCACGCGCATCCACTCAATCGCTCCCACCCGCCGCTTCTCAATCCTGGGCATCTCGCCCGCGCCAGGCAACTCCACCAACAGCACATTCCCCGCATCGCGATCATCGAAGGCCGTCGTCTCCAGGCTCCCGCAGTACGCCATCCGAACGCCCTCGAGCCGCTGGCTCGCACTGTGCCAGTCCCCGAGCGCCACATAGTCCAGTCCGTACCGCTCGGCGGCATCCGTGCGAATGTCGCCATCCACGCCCGCCGCCGGCAGGCCGCCGTGCGCCAGTCCGATCCTCACGCCGTCGCTGTCCCCGCGAGCCGGAATCCACGCCATCGGGTCTCCCGCGCCCCATCGCGAACCCAGCGGACACGGATAGATCGTCCCGTGCGGCACCGCCACCAGATCCTTCGTGCGCAGCACCCGAACATTGCGTAACTGCGTCCACACGCCGTGCTCCCATACACCAGCAGGGACATCCGGGTCGTGGTTCCCCGGAATCACAAACACTGGACAGCCCATCCCGTCCAGGACCTCGGCCGTCTCGACAATCTCGCTCGCCCTGGGATTCGACGAATCGAAGGTATCGCCCGCTACCAGTACGAAATCGATGCTCTTCGCCCGTGCCAACCCGGCGACTCGGCGCCCCGCCTCTATCCGCGCCGCACGCAGTTTTTCGCCGGCCTGACCGGCGTGTGCAGCCTTTAATCCGATGTGCCAATCCGACGTGTGCAGGAACCGCATCTCAACTAGGATCCGCTCCTCAGTGGCTCACCCGATGACCCTGTCAGAATTACCGGTCCGGCCGTCCTCGCCCGCCCCGGTCCAATGCGCACGCCGTCATACTGCTGCGCGGCCTCCAGGTGCAGCTTCATCACCTCCGCCCGCAACGTCCCCGGCGACCGCACCACCACATTCGGACCGTATCGCATCACATCCATCACCAGTTCCTTCGGTTCGGTCACTGGAACCGTTAGCCGTACGCCGCCGCCAGGCATCTCCTCCAACTGCTGATCCGCGTGCCAGATCTCCTTCCGCACCCACCGCGCCGCCTCCGAATTGAACTCCAGCACCGCCCGCGCCTTCATCTCCCCCGAAAAGATTCCATACCCCTTGCCGATGTGCGCCTGCACCTCCGCCGCGTCCACCTCCAGCGCCGGTTGATCCAGCTTCTTCACCTGCTCGATGGAATCCAGCGCGAAGCTCCGCAATCCGTTCCGCAGATGACACCATGCATGCAGGTACCAGTTCGACCGGTAATGGATCAGCCTCTGCGGCGAAACCTCTCTCAGCTTCCGCTCGGCCTTGGCCTTCGCGAAGTACTTCAGTTCCAGCCGCTTGCGCTCCACCGTCGCCGACGACACCACCTGAAAGAACTTCGGCGGCACCTGCCGCGTCTGGGTGCTCAACAGCAGAAATCGCCGCCCGACGTCACCAGACCGACCCTCCAACAGCTTCTTCAACCGCTGCTCCACTGGCCGCAGCGGCTCCCCCAAAACGCTCGACTGCAACTGTTTCAGCAGTTCGTGCATCAGCAGCAGCGCATGCACCTCGCTCGCGTTGAACCATAGGCCCGGAAGCTCGTACGGCCCTTCGCCGTCGTTCTCGATGTACACGTACCCGCTGGCCGCGCGGTCAAAGAAGACCGGCGCTTCCAGCCGGTCCCGCATCACTTCGATGTCGCGCTTTAGCGTTGCCCGCGACACCTCAAACTTTTCCTGCAGCATCTTCATGCTGGGCCGTCTTCCCGCGCGCAGCAGCCGGTGTATGCCGTAGATTCTCTCGATGCGGTCCACTCGTCTTCACCATCCCGCGAGCCCGTGTAACGGCCCGCCGCTCACCAGAATAGTGGATCGCACGGTGGAAAAGACGTTAGGGAGTGGTCCTCAGATTGGGACTATGGCGGGAGCCAGTCGGAGTCGAACCGACCAACGACATTGAGTGCCGTTCAACGGTTTTGAAGACCGCACCCACCACCGGACAGGATTGGCTCCCACACGGCAGTGTAGCAACTGCCCCAAGGCGCACAGCCCACACGCTCCGTTATCCGTACCTTTGGCGTCCGCCAAGCCGCCCCATTCTATGATGAAGATATGAAATGGCCGGCGCGCCGCGGAGTGTTCATCCTATGCTTCGGCGCACTTCTCTGCCCGGCCCAGGAACCCCCGGAGTCCGTACCGCAGCCGCCGCCTCAGGCCATCCAGTTCGAATCCGGAGGCCTGCGCTACCAGACGCTGACCCGCGACGGCCTCACCATCATGTTCGCGCTGCTGCCCACCAAGGTGCGCGACTATACCGTCATCCAAATCGCCGTCTCCAACGGCTCTCCCTCCGTCCGCAATGTGAAACCGGAGGACTTTGTCTACATCGCGGAAAGCGGCTCGCGCATTCCCGCCACGCCGGCCCGCACCGTGGTCGAGCAGTTCCTCCGCCGCGGCGGACGCAACGACGTCATCCAGCTTGTCTCCACTTACGAGATGGGCCTCTACGGGCTCAGCCGCTTCCAGTCCACCAGCGGGTACGAAATCCGCCGGCAACACGCCCTCGCCGAGGTCACTTCGGTCAAGCTGAAGGCCGCCGCCACGGCGTCCGCCATCGCCTTCGTCCCCACCAAGCTCAAGCCGGGCGAATCCACCGACGGTGCCATCTTCTTCCCTCTCCAGAACCACACCTGGGGCCCAGGCAAACTGCTCGCCCAGACAGAAAGCGCCAGCTTCGAGTTCGAAATCGGCGGCCTCCACCACCCCGGACAGCTCGTCCGCCGTCCTTGATGCTCTGCGCCGCTCCCGACGCTTCCGATACCATGGATGCTCACCCCCCGGTCCATGATCGATCTGCACATCCATTCCACCGCTTCCGACGGAACGGACTCTCCCGCTGAGATCCTGCGCATCGCCAGCCAGGCATCCCTCCGCGCGATTGCCATCACCGACCACGACACGCTGGGCGGTTACGACGAGGCCCGCCCCTTCGCCGAGACCGCCGGCGTCCAGCTTATCGGCGGCATCGAGCTCAGCACTCGCATCCTCGAGGAGTCCGACCCCTCTGCCCGAAGCGTCCACATCCTGGGGTACTTCTTCGATCCGCCGCCGGCCGCCTTCCGTGATTGGCTCGACTCCCTTCGCGATCGCCGTCGCGCTCGCAATGTCGCCATGGCGGCGAAACTCCAGGCCCTCGGCCTTGACGTCACGCTCGAAGAGGCCGAAGCGCTCGGCCGCAACATCACCGGCCGCCCGCACTTCGCCCGCATCATGCGGAGCAAAGGCTATGTGAAATCGTGGGAGGAGGCCTTCCGCCGCTACCTCGGCGAGCACGGCGCCGCTTACGTCGAGCGTGAAGACCCCACCTCCGCTGAAGGCATCTGCCGCATCCGGGAGGCCGGCGGCATCCCGTCACTCGCGCACCCATTCCGCCTCGGCAAGCAAAATCCCGAGGAGGAAGAGTCCCTCATCGCCTCGTTGGTGGCGTCGGGCCTCGCCGCAATCGAGGTCTGGCACTCCGATCACGATGCAGCTTGCCGCGCACGCTATCGGAAACTGGCTGAGAAGTACTCGCTCGCTATCACCGGCGGCAGTGACTACCACGGCGGTAACAAGCCCGAGATCCGTCTCGGCGCCGGCCGTCACGGAGAGGTGGCCGTCCCGCTATCCGTGCTGGACGATCTGCGCCTCTGCGCCGCCCACCGTTAGCGCCGCGTCCGCCTGCACGTGCTGCAGCCGCACAAACGCCAGCGCCCGCACCGCGCCCTCGCGGTCGGAATAGGCCGCTGACGTGATCTTCCCGGCCTCCGCATCGCCCGCCATCACTTTTTCGCCGGCGGCCGGCACTGCTTCACACTGAATGCGCAATGGCGTCAACACCCGCTGCACCAGCCCGCGGCTCCGGACACGCTCGACAATCTCCTGGCCCAGGTAGCAGCCCTTGTTGAAGTGCAGGGCGTGCATCAGCCCTGTCTCGTGGGCGATGTTCGTTTCCGCAAAATCCACGCCGAACCGCGGCCGCCCGTTCTCGAGCCTCACCACCTCGACATCCTCGGGCGTCGCAACCACCACGCCCTCCAGCAGACGGTCCCGTTCGCCGGCCGGCGCAATCACACGGAATCCCGGCTGCCCCGTCACACTCGCCTTCACCACCAGCACCTCGCCCCACGCCGCAGATTCGTATTCCTGCTCCGGCACGGGCGCGCCCTTCGACGCCAGCCATTCGGCGGATTTCGGGCCCTCCACCGCGATCTCGCAAGTCGCCCCGGTCACGTCGTCCAGCGTCACGTCGTCCGCGATGATGAACTTGTCCAGGTGCTGGAAGATCTTGTCGCGCGTCTCCGGCTCCAGGTCGATCAGCAGATAATCCTCACGGCAAAGGATCAGCGCGTCAGCCAGGATCTTGCCCTGCGCCGTCAAGAAGAACGCATACACGCCCTGCCCCGGCTCCAGATCCTGCACATGGTTTGTGGTCATCGCGTGCAGGAGACGCTTCCTGTCCTCGCCCGTCGCTCGAATCCGCCCGCGCGCCGATACGTCGATCAGCGCGACACCGTCGCGTAATGCTTCGCGTCCGCTCATCAATCTACCTGGCAAAATTGCTGTAATACATCCCGATAATGATCACGATCACGCTCGAATAGAAGGCGCTTCTTCTCCAGCGTTCCACCACGTGCGGATCGTCATGGCCGCGTGCGACCAGGAACACCATCACTATCACGTGCAGCGCCAGCAGGGTCTTGATGCCGATGAGAATGTGCCACCCCTTCGGCGCCCCTGCCATTCTCGTCATGAAGTTGTAGGCGCCCGTCGCCAGCGCCACCAACGCCGTCAGCATCGCGAACCCGCGCTTCTCGTCGATCTGGTCCTTCACAATCAGCCACAGCAGCATCATTGCCGCCGCGAGGTGAAGGATAAGAATTGCGTCGCTCATGTTGGCTTAAATCCCCTCCTATTCAACTATATCCAGAACACGACTTCGGGCCATTTGGCATCGCGCCCTATACTGGGGATCGTGATTCACGAAATTCTGCCCGTCGGCAGGCTGCAGTGCAATTGTTCGGTCTTCGGTGATGAGCAGACCCGCGAGGCAATCGTCGTCGATCCCGGCGACGGCGCCGACATCGCGCGCCTCCAGGCCGTCCTCGATCGGCACCAGCTCACTGTCAAGGCCATCGTCATCACCCACGCCCACATCGACCACATTGGTGGAGCCGCCAAGCTCAAGGCCCTCACCGGCGCGCCCGTTTACATGAACGTGGCGGACCAGCCCCTCTACAACCACCTCGACACGCAGGCCCAGTGGCTCAACATGCCCACGCCTGACCGCACGGCCATCGATATCGACGCCCGCGACGGCCAATCTCTCCAGCTCAGCGAAACTGAGTTTCACATCCTTCACACGCCCGGCCACACCCAGGGCAGCCTCTGCCTGTTCGTTCCCTCGGAAAACCTGCTGATCGCGGGTGACACTCTCTTTCGCGACTCCATCGGCCGCACCGATCTCCCCGGCGGCGATCCCCACCAGATTCTCTCCTCCATTCACTCGAAGCTCCTCACGCTTCCCGAGGAGACCCGCGTCGTCTGCGGACACGGCCCCGGCACGACGATTGGCCGTGAGAAAGAACGCAATCCCTTCCTACGCTGACGCCGGGCCTTTGCGTAGCTCCGCCAGCACGATCGCGATCAGTTCTTTCGCCTGCTCCAGTTCCTGCGTGATGATCTGGATGTCCATCGCAGGCTTGCCCGGCTGCCGCGCGCTCTGGCAGTAGACGCCATGCTGCCCCACCATCACCAGCGCGTCTGTCAGCAGATCCATCGTCACGGCCAGCCGCCCGCTCGGCACTCCGTACTGAAACTCCGAGCGCTCCAGCTCTTCTCTCTTGTCGACGAACACCGAAGGGGTAGGCATGAGTCTATGATGGTTGGCGATGCGCCGCCTCGCACTACTCTCTTTGATGCTCGCCCTCCCCGCCTGGACGCAGGATGGCGTCGCCCTCAGCAAAAGCCTCTCTAAGGACCTCCCGCTGAACGCCGATCCCGCCAGCGAACTGTGGCGCGGCGCGCCGGCCGTCTTTACTGAAACCGACGCCCTCGGCCAGCCCGTTCCCAATCACCGCACTGAGATCCGCTCCCGCTGGACGCCCGCCCACCTCTACTTCCTCTTCATCTGCCCCTACGAGAATCTGCACCTCAAGCCCGAATGGTCCGCCCAGCGTGAGACGAACAAACTGTGGGAGTACGACGTCGCCGAAGTCTTCATCGGCGCCGAGTTCGACCGCATCTGGCGCTACCGCGAATACCAGGTCTCCCCCCGAGGCGAATGGGTCGACCTCGACATCGACCGCCAGACCCCTCTCCCCGAGGGCGGCTGGCTCTGGAACTCCGGCTTCACCGTCGCCGCGAAACTCGATGAGGCAAAGAAGGTCTGGTACGGAGCCATGCGCGTGCCCATCAGCTCCATCACGGAAAAGCCCGTCGCCCCCGGCGTCGAGTTCCGCGCCAACTTCTACCGCCTCCAGGGTCCGCCCCCGAATCGCCGCGGACTCGCGTGGCGTCCCACCGGCGTGCGCAACTATCACACGCCCGAGAAGTTTGGATTGCTCAAGCTGGTGAAGTGAGGTTCAGCTACTGGCCGGTGCGCGGCTGCGATCCCTGCTCTTGCAGGTAGATCGTCGTCTCGTCCGGCTTCTGCTTGTTCGTCCGTTCGCGGATCACCCGATCGCGCGTCGTCGCGTCGGTCTCCAGTTTGCGAATGAACTCCTCATGCTTGCGGATCTCCTGCCGAAGCTTCTCGTTCTCTCCCTCCATCAACTGGAGTTGCTGGCGCTTTTCCATCATCTGCGGAACGCCGTGCGGCCCTCGCAATGCCACAAAGGCGTAGAAGCACACGACGGCCACGGCAGCGACGTAACCTAGTTGTCGAAGAATGGCGAGCATCGGCGAATCCGGACAGATCCTACCTTTATGTTTATAATCCCTTCCGATGCAGCAGTCCAGTCCTGTCAACATTAGATAGACTTCCTGTTTCAGGAGGACTGCCCCATGACCGGCCGCATTGTCGTCCTTTCCACCTGCTCTTCCGCCGAAGAAGCCGCCCGCATCTCCCGCCATCTCGTCGACTCCCGCCTTGCCGCCTGCGTCGCCATCACGCCCGGCGTCCGCTCCATTTACCGGTGGAAAGACGCGGTCGAGGACGCCACCGAACACGCCCTCACCATCAAAACGCGCGCCGAACTCTTCCCCCAGCTTCGCGACGAACTGCGCCGCATCCACTCCTACGAAACGCCAGAGATCGTCGCCCTCCCCATCGTCGACGGCCTCGACGCCTACCTTCAGTGGATCGACGAAGAGACCACACCGTCCCGGTAGCGGCTTGCGGCCCCCCGCCCCGCTGTGATTCGATAACTGCTCATGCCGACGCCCACCCGAGCCCGCTACTGGGTCATCGTCTTCGCGGTCACCCTCGCCATTCTCGCCTACATCGACCGCGTCGCCATGTCGCAGGCCGCGCCGGCCATCTCGAAGGACCTCGGCTTCTCCAAGCAGCAGATGGGCTACATCTTTTCGGCCTTCGCCTTCAGCTACGCCCTCTTTGAGATCCCCTCAGGCTGGCTCGGCGACTGGATGGGCCCGCGCCGCGTCCTCATGCGCATCGTCCTCTGGTGGAGCTTCTTCACTGCCGCCACCGGCTGGATGTGGAACTTCTGGTCGATGTGGATCACCCGCTTCCTCTTCGGCGCTGGCGAAGCGGGCTGCTTTCCCAACCTCACCAAGGCCTTCACCACCTGGCTGCCCCAACATGAGCGCGTTCGAGCCCAGGGCATCATGTGGAGCTTCGCCCGCTGGGGCGGCGCCTTTACCCCGCCGCTCTTCGCCTACCTCTTCAGCCACATGAGCTGGCACTACGTCTTCCTGGTCTTCGGCCTCATAGGGCTCGTCTGGGCGTTCTTCTTCTTCCGCTGGTTTCGCGACAATCCCGCCGACCACCCCTCCGTCAACGAAGCCGAACTCGCCTTGCTCGCAGGCGCGCAAGACACCGCTTCCGGCCACGGCGACGTCCCCTGGGGCAAACTCGTCTCCAGCCGCTCCGTCTGGCTCCTCTGGGCGCAGTACTTCCTGCTCACCTACCCCTGGTATTTCTACATCACCTGGCTGCCCACCTGGCTTCAGGAGGACCGCGGCCTCACCATGCTCGAAAGCTCGAAGTACGCCATCCTGCCCCTGCTCTTCGGCGGCATCGGCAGCATGCTCTGCGGCTTCCTCACCAAGAACGTCGCCGTCGCCCTGGGCTCCATGGACCGCGCCCGCCGAATCCTCGGCACCTTCGGCTTCGCCGGAGCCGCCGGCTTCATGGTCCTCTGCATCAACTTCAAAGACCCCCTCTTCGGCGCACTCGCCATGGCCATGGCCAGCTTCTGCAACGACCTCATCATGCCCGGCGCCTGGGGCGCTTGCATGGACATCGGCGGCAAATACGCCGGCACCCTCTCCGGCTCCATGAACATGATGGGCAATGCCGCCGGCATCCTGGCCCCCACCATCGGCGGGTTCATCCTGGATCGTACCGGCGGCAATTGGGACGTCTTCCTCTACTCGATGGCCGGCGCCTACGCCCTCGGCGTTCTCACCTGGCCCTTCATCAACTCAACGAAACCGCTCAATCAGCACTAGTCCTTCAACAACAAGCTCATCGCCTGCTGGCCCAGTTCCTGCGCCACCGGCGGGTCCCAGTTCGACAGCACCACGACGGTGTACCCGCTCTCCGGAGCGATCCGCAGAATCGCATTCATCCCCGGCGCGCCGCCCGAATGGCCGATCACTCTCTTGCCGTTCACCAGGAACTCCTCGAATCCGTACGCATACTTGGCGCCCTTCGACCTGGGGATCTCCGCCTTGCCCGTCGTAATCAGCTCCGTGTACTTCGCCTCCACCAGTTTGTTGCCCATCAGAGCCTGCGCGAACCGGTGCAGGTCCGCCAGCGTCGAGTGCGCGCCCCCCGCCGGGCCGCCCCTCGGTGGCAGCGAGTCGAAGTTCTCCTTCGCCGGCGGCTCCAGGTCCAGCACGTCCTCCGTCCCCTGGCGCGTGTACCCCTTCGCCAACCCCGGAGTCGCCTCCGTGCGCCAGCCGTTCCCCGTGTTCTTCATCCCAGCCTTCTCGAAGATGTTCTTCTGGATGTAGTCGTAGTAGCTCATCCCCGACACGCGCTCCACCACAATCCCAGCCACGTGCATCCCGGCGTTCGAGTAACTCCAACTCTTGCCGGGCTCGAACCGTAGTGGCGCCTGCGCGAAGAACTGGTAGTAGTCTTCGAGGGTTTTCAGCCCGGCGCTCTTCTTTGAAAACTCCGGCCCGAAGTAGTCGCCCAGCCCCGACGTATGCGTCAGCAGATGGTGCAGCGTCACCTTCTTCGCCACGTCCTGGTTCGGATAATCCGGCAGATACGTCGCGATCGGCTCGTCGTACTTCAGCTTGCCCTTCTCCGCCAACTGCGCCACCGCCACCGACGTGAACATCTTCGGCATCGACCCCAAATGGAACTTCGTGTCGAGCGTATTCGCGTCACCCGAAGCAAAGTCCCGCTTGCCGAACGCTTCCTGGTACAGCACTTCTCCGCCCTTCGCCACCAACACCGTCCCCGAGAACTTCTGCCGTTCCGCCAGCATTCGCGCCGCCTTGGCGATCGCCGCCACTCTCTCCTTCTCGTTCGCCCCCGCCGCGGCGTCCAAAAGGCCGGCCGGCACAGCCCCATCCCCTGGGCGGAAACCCCAGCCGCGAATCAGATGCGGCGCGGCCGGATCAGCCGCCAGCATCATCATCAGCTTCACCGGCTTGCCCTTCCCCTTGAGGTGCGCCTCCACTTCGTTCTCGCCGCGCGGTTCGATCCTCTCGATCTCGAACCCGCCCGCCTGCTTGCTCATCGCGCAGATGCGCTTCGCAATCGCGTCCGGAGGCGCGAACTTGAAATGCCCCTCCGCAAAGTTCTCCTTCACCCACTTCACCGGATCCGTCTTTCCGCACTCGGACGACATCGCCACTAGCGCCCGCATCCGCTGCTCGGCCGGCGATGGCTCTACTCCCGCTATCGCTGTTGCCGCCACGGCGGCCCAGATTCCCAGCACCCTCATCGGTCTCATCATCACTACCTCCACTCCCTACAACGAACCACCTGGCTCATCTGTTTGATGGATTATCCTGATAGACACCATTCACGACATGAATCTTCAGACGGTCGATCTCAACCTCCTCACCGCCCTCGAGGCCCTCATCGAAGAGCGCAGCGTCACCCGCGCCGCCGCCCGCGTCGGGCTCAGCCAGCCCGCCATGTCCAACGCGCTCGCCCGCCTCCGCTCTCTGCTCGACGATCCCCTCCTCACCCGCGAAGGCGCCTCCATGACCCTCACACCCCGCGGCGCCCGCCTCGCTCCGCAGGTCCGCGATGCCCTCGACCGCGTTCGCGCCATGCTCGCCCCGCCGCCCGCCTTCGACCCGCTATCCACCTCGCGCACCGTGACCCTCGCCCTCTCCGACTACGTCGAGACCCTGCTCCTCCCCATCCTGTTGCGCCGCCTGCGGACCGAAGCTCCCGCCCTCACGCTGCGCTGCGTTCGCTCGTCAAACCTCTTCCTCACCCCAGGCGCTGAACTTGAGCGCGGCGCCGTCGATCTCGCCATCGGCTTCTTCGGCGAAGCCCCCGCCCCGCACTCCGGCCTGTTGTCACAACCCCTGTGGCGAGAAACGAACGTCTGCATCTCCGCTCGCAAACACCCCCGCCTCCGCGGCCGCACCCTCTCCGAGGCCGAGTTCCTCGCCGAGTCCCACGCCGCCGTCTTCTATCGCCAGGAGGGTCCCGGCCTCATGGACAACATCCTCGCCGGCAGCGGCCATGCCCGCACCGTCCGGCTCGTCTTGCCGCACTTCCACTCGCTGTTCCACGCCGTCGCCGCCAGCGACCTCATCGCCGCCGCACCGAAACGAATTGCCGAAATGTACCAGGCGTGGCTCCCCATCGCCGTCCGCCCTCTACCCGTCCGGTTCCCGGACTTCCATGTCGCGCTCGTCTGGCATGGCCGCGCGCACACCGATCCCTGCCTCGCTTGGCTGCGAGCCTTGATCGGTGAATCTGCTGGGGAACTCCCGGACTAAATCAGCCCGCAGTGGCGTGCCATGCTCAGCGCGTCAATCGCCGCGCCACGCGCGCCCGCCGTGTCGCCGTTCGGCATGATGTGGATCGGAATGTCAGCCTGCTCCTCGCGCTGGCCCGGCATGCCCGCGCGGATCTCGTTCACGAACCACGCCTGGAACTCTTTCGTCGTCTCGATCGCGCCGCCGCCCACAATCAGTGCGTCCGGATCGAACGTGTTCACCATTTCGTCGAAGAAAAGTCCCAGCGCGTGTGCCTGCGCCCGGAAGATCGCGCGGCACATCTCGTCGCCCTTCTCCGCCAGGCCGCGCACCAGCTTCGCCGCCCGGTGCAGGTCGCCCAGCTTGCCCAGCTCATGGCCCGGGTACTTCGCGAGGAAATACGGCAAGTACGTCTTCTCGATCGCGGTCAGCGAGCACATCGATTCCAGATCGCCGCGCCTCCCGCAGTTGCAGTCCGGCGCCAGGCCCTCAGTCCCCGCCACGCTCTGGTACGGGATCAACACGTGCCCCAGTTCGCCGCCGAAGCCCTTGCGGCCCTTCACGACACGGTTCTCGATTATCACGCCGCCGCCGAGCCCCGTGCCGATCACCGCGCTGATCGACGTCGCGCTGTTGTGCGCGCCGAACAGCGCAAAGTGGCCCCAGAGCGCGCCGGCATTGCCGTCGTTGAGGTACGTCACCGGCTTGCCAAGCTTCTTCGCCAGCCCCTCGCGAATATCGAAATTCGCCCACGTGGGATGCACGAAATTCGTCGAGCCCTTTGCGCTCAACACGCCCGAGGCGCTCGCCGGTCCGGGCGTGTCCAGCCCCACCGCCACGACATTCTCGAGCGCCAGATCGGCCTTCTCCACGGCGATCTTCAACCCGTCCAGGATCTGCTGCAGGCAGATCTCAGGGCCTTCCTTCGATCGCGCGGGATGTTCGCAAAGATGCTCGATTAGAAAATGCTCCGCTCCGTCGATCAACGTGTAGTTGATCGCGTTCCCGCCCAGGTCCACTCCGGCTACCACTTGCACGCTCGTCACCTCAAAATGAAGGATTCAATTCCTGAATCATCCAAGATACTACTGGGCCAGCCACTCTGCCGCTCCCGCTTCCCATCGCCCTTGCCTTGGGCTATCATGCCGCCCATGGATTCCGTAGCGCGCCACTACGGCGTCCCCGGGCTGCTGGATGCGATTCTCGATGCGCTCCGTGCTCAGGGCAAGGACCTCGATTCCCTCACCCCGACGGACCTCGCCCCCGTCGATGAGTTCCACATCCGCGGCCGCGAGGCCACCGCCGAACTCGCCCAACTCGCCGGCGTCCGCGAGCGGATGCACGTTCTCGACGCGGGCTCCGGCCTCGGCGGCTCCTCCCGTTTCCTTGCCTCCACCTTCGGCTGCCGCGTCACCGGCATCGACCTCACGCCGCGCTACTGCGAAACCGCCCGCGTTCTCTCTCGCCTGGTCGGCCTCGAAAAGCTCAACGAGTTCCATTGCGCCGACGCCCTCGAAATGCCCTTCCCCGCCGCCACATTCGATCTCGCCTGGACCCAGCACGCCCAGATGAACATCGAACGAAAATCCGCCTTTTACGGCGAAATCGCCCGAGTCCTCCGGCCGCGCGGGCGCTTTGTCTTCCACGACATCCTCGCCGGTCCCGAAGGCCCGCCCTACTTCCCCGTTCACTGGGCCAAAGAGCCCTCCATGAGCCACCTCATCGAACCCGCCCGCCTGCGCGGCCTGCTCGAGGAAACCGGCTTCCGCGTCATCGAGTGGCTGGACACCACCGACATTTCCCGCGACTGGTACCTCGCCACCCTCGAACGACGGCAGCGTGGCGTCGCGGCTCCCCTCGGCCTGCACCTGCTGATGGGCGAAACCGCCCCTCTGAAATTTGAGAACGTCGCCCGCAATCTCCAGGAGCGCAGGATCTCGGTCTTCCAGGGCCTGCTCGAAAAGCCTTGAGCTTCTACTTCAACTGCCGCCAGACCAGCATCGGGTCCGGCTTCGCCTTCGTCTCGATCACCTGCAGCCGCTCCAGGCCCGGCAAGCTCAGGCGGTAGATCTTGTTGTCCATCTGAGCGGCCAGAAAGAAGCTCTTTCCGTCCTGCGCCAACGTCATCCCCTCGGCCCGCGCGAAGCCCCCTGCCCGTTTGAGCTCTTTGCCCGTTGCCACGTCCACCACCGCCACTTCGTTCGATCCGATCAGCGCGCACGCCAGCAGTTTGTTGTCCGCCGACAGCAGCAGCCGCCCCGGCTGCCCCGGCATCGGAATCCGCTTCGTCACCTGATCCTTCGCTGTGTCGATCACCACCACTTCGTTTCCGTCGCGAGTCGCCAGATACAGCGTCTTCTCGTCCTTCGACAGCGCGAAGCCCATCGGCACGCCACCCGTCTCGATGCTCGCCGTCTGTTTCCCGCTCTTCAGGTCCACGACGCTCACGTCGCCCGACGCCGTGTTCGCTGTCCACGCCTTGCGCTCGTCATGCGTCACCACCAGCATGTGCGGCAGTTTGCCTGTGATCCGGAATGTCCGCAGAATCCGCCTCTGCTTTGGCTCCAGCACGTGAACCGCCGCCGGAATCTCCGTCGTGAGGTAGAACAGCCCCGAAGGTAGCAGTTCAATTCCGTGCGGACGACGGAACTCGCCCGTTTCGATCTTCGCGATCACCTTCCGGTCCTTTAGGTCGACGACGGTGATCGTGTTCCCCCCGGGCTTGGTCTCCGAGTAGCTGTCCAGCCCGTAATCGGTCACGAGCGCATAGCGCCGGTCCGGCGTCAGCGCGAACTCGTGCGGCTTCAATCCCACCGGAATCTCGTTCTCCAGCTTGCCCGTCTCCAGGTCATAGATCCCGAACGAATCCGCCAGCTTGTGCACCGTCAACAGTTTGACGTCACCCGCAATGGCGGCAACTGCCGTGGACAGTGCGATCAACGTGAGCAGCTTCATGGTTCCCGTCCCCCGTGTCAAAACACTTGCGTCGAAACATTCTCTCACCACCTCGCCTCAGTTGCTGATTCCGTTGATGAATGGTCCTTAGTCAAAATATCTTTCGCCTCGATTTGCCGTGTTTTCAATGACTTACCGAAATCACCCCGGCGAGGTTGCACGAACGCCCATGCTCTCCTTGTCTTCGAAAGGAGGTCATGTCCCCATGACCGCAGCCGCGCCCGCGAAACCGAACTTCACCTCTCGCAGTTTCTGCGTCGAGGCCTCCGAACAGGAACACTTCGAACTCTTCATGTTCGCCCTCCGCAAACAAATCAAACCCAATGGAGCCCTGGAGGAATACCACTTCCAGATCGTCGTTCAGACCGCCTGGAACCTCCAGCGCCTCGCCCATCACGAGTCTGAGATCCTCTCCGCCTACGGCAATCCCTTCCTCGACGAGCGCCTTGGCAAAATCCTCGACCGCATCTCGCGCTACCGCCGCAACATGGAACGCTCTCATTCCGAAGCCTTTAAGACCCTCCAACTCCTCCAGGCCACGCGCCGGCAAAACGAACCCGACCCCGAGGAAGAGCCCCCGATCCTCCCGCCCATCCAGGTCCATCTCGTGACAAAACGAACCCAATCCGCCCCTGTGCCGCCGCGCCGGGGCCATTTTGCCAATCCGCGGGGAATGGGCGATGCAATTACCGGACAAAACGAACCCAATTTGGGTATATCGAAGGATAGAGCCTAATATCCGGCCTTCCCATTGACTCCAGAATTCCCTGTGGATAGCATCCCCCCAAGCGTGGGAGTCAGCGCCGGGTGCAGGGTGTCTCTGGCGTAGGGTCCGCTCCCTCGCGAAGTCGTCCAAAACAGACTTGGGGGAATCTATGCTGATTCGTTTACTGGCCGCTCTGGCTCTCATGGCCGGGGCCTCCTTCGGCCAGGGGCTTACTGGCCAGATCTCGGGCAATGTTCAGGATCCGTCCGGCAGCGCCATTGCGGGCGCGCAGGTTCAGGTCAAGAACATTAGCACCAACGCCATCAGAGAGGTGGTCACCGACTCGGTCGGCGACTTCCTTATTGCCCAGTTGCTGCCGGGCAACTATGAGGTCTCCATCAATGCCAAGGGCTTCAAGAAGTTTGTCCAACCGCAGGTTCCGGTCACTGCCACCGAGCGCGTCGTCCTCGGGCAGGTCCGGCTTGACCTTGGCGTCATGACGGAGATTGTCACCGTCGAAGCCGAGACCGCGCGCCTCCAGACGCAGTCCGCCGAGCGCAGCGGCCTCATCTCAACGCTTCAGACCGAGAACATCCCGCTCAAGGGACGCGACTATCTCGGCCTCGTCAAACTGCTCCCCGGCGTCGTCGATACGCAGAACCGCAACGCTCCCGGCTGGAATAACCTCTCGAGCGTCAGCATCAACGGCGGCCGCACCGGCACGCTGAATCTCACGCTCGACGGTGTCTCGTCGCTCGACACCGGCTCCATGACGGGTCCCTACCTCGCGCCGTCCATCGATGCCGTCGCCGAGATTAAGGTCCTCCTCACGAACTACCAGGCCGAATACGGCCGCTCCTCCGGCGGCACCATCAACACCGTCATCAAGGGCGGCACCGCTGACTACCACGGCGGCGCATACTACTTCCTGCGCAATGAGGCGCTCAACGCCAACGAGTTCTTCCGTAACCGCGACAAACTCCCTCGGCCCCAGTACCGCTTCCACTACCCCGGCTATTTCCTTGGCGGACCCATCCCACTCGGCGCCTATAACAAGAACAAGGACAAGCTCTTCTTCTTCTGGTCGCAGGAGTTCCTTCCCCGCAAGTACCCCACCAACCTCGTTCGCCGCACCTTCCCGACCGCCCTGGAGCGCGCCGGCGACTTTTCGCAGACCTTCGACCAGGGCGGCACGCGCATCCCGATCTGGGACCCCCTCAACGGCCGCGTGCCCTTCTCCGGCAATGTTATCCCCTCCGGCCGCATCGACAAGAACGGCCAGGCGCTGATGAACATCATGCCGCTGCCGAATGCCGTCGATCCCGCGCGCTCCTACAATGCGCTGATCCAGTCCACCGTCGATCAGCCCCGCCGCGATTCGATCCTTCGCATCGACTGGAACATCGGCCCCAAGACCACGTTCTACTGGCGCGGTATCAACGACTACGAGGCATTCAAGGGCGAGTTCGACTTCGTCCTCGCCAGCTCGAGCTGGCCGCAGCTTCCCATCAAGTATCAGATCCGATCCGTAGGCTCCGTCGCTACGCTAATTCACACGTTTACGCCGACGCTCGTCAATGAGTTCACATTCGGTATCAACCGCGCCAAGCAGACGGTCGACCCGCTGTCCGAGGAGGGCCTCCGCCGCAACCAGCGCGACGGCATCGGCCTTGCGCTCCCGCAGTTCTACCCCGGAGCCAACCCCGACAACCTGATCCCGAACGCCAACTTCGGCGGCGTCCCCAACGCCGGTGTCCTCAGCATCGAGAGCCGCTACCCGTTCTTCGGCACCAACAACATCTGGAACTGGTCCGACAACCTCTCGAAGATCACCGGCGCCCACAACATGAAGTTCGGCATCTACATCGAACGGACCACACGTAACGCCCAGCGCGGTTCCTCGTTCAACGGCACGTTCAACTTCAACCGGGACGTCAACAACCCGTACGAGACGAACTACGCCTACTCGAACGCCATTCTCGGCAGCGTCCAGAACTATACGGAGTCCACGAACCACCCGCATGGCCATTCGCGCTACCTGAACGTCGAATGGTTCGCGCAGGATACCTGGAAAGTGAGCCGCAAGCTCACCATCGACGCCGGCATCCGCTTCTACTACATCCAGCCGAGCTGGAGCGCCGACGACCAGCTCGCCGCCTGGGACCCCGATCTCTACGATCCCTCCAAGCAGCCGCCGCTGATTCAGCCCTACCGCAATGCGGCCGGGCAGCGCGTGGGCCGCGACCCCATCACAGGCCAGGAACTGCCCGCCGCCGTCATCGGCCAGTTCGCCTCCGGCGTCGCCCCCTTCCAGGGCATGCAGGTCTATGACCAGGTGATCATGGAGACCCCGCCCATCCAGTTCGCCCCTCGCCTCGGCTTTGCCTACGATCCCTTCGGCAAGGGCAAGACCGTGCTCCGCGGCGGCGCCGGCATCTTCTACGACCGCTTCAACGACGACCAGATCATCCAGCTCCGTGAGCAGCCGCCGAACACCATCTCCAACTCTGCTACTTACACCACCATGAAGGATCTGCTCGCCAGCCCGATGCGCACCAGCCCTCCGGGCACCTTCGCCATCGAGCGCTCCTACAGGCCGCCCACGGTCTACAACTGGAGCTTCGGCATCCAGCAGAACATCGGCTGGGGTACTGTGCTCGACACCGCCTACGTCGGCAGTGTCGGCCGCCGACTGCTCCAGCGCCGCAGCTTCAACGCCGTCAACTACGGCACCCGCTTCCAGCCGTCCAGCATCGACCCCACCACCGGCACCGCTCTGCCCGATAACTTCCTCCGTCCCAATCCCGGCTACGGCGACATCCAGTACATCGAGATGGCTTCGTCGTCGAATTACCACTCGCTCCAGACCCAGTTGAACAAACGCTTCTCACAGGGCCTGCAATTTGGCGTCACCTGGACCTGGTCGAAGTCCATGAACCTCGTCAACGGCAACAACGACGCCATCAACCCCTTCCTCGATTTCCGCGTCAGGAACTACGGCAAGGGCAACTTCGACCGCACCCACAACTTCACGCTGAACTACATCTACAAGATTCCGAAGCTCAGCAAGGTGTGGGAATCGCCTGTCGCCAAGTGGGTCTTCGACAACTGGGACCTCTCCGGCGTCACCACCTTCATCAGTGGTTCGCCGCTCGGACTGGGCTACTCGCTCGTGCAGGCCGTGGACCTTACCGGCGGCGGCGGCGCGGGCGTTGACTCCCGCGTCAACCTCACCGGCGACCCCAATCTGCCCAAAGGCGAGCGCACCATCTATCGCCACTTCAACACCGACGTGGTGAAGCCTCCGACCCGCGCCGAACTGGGCATCGGCACGGCCTCCAAGGACCCCATCCGCGGACCTGGCCAGAACGTCTTCGACGTCTCTCTCTTCAAGAACATCCCATTCACAGCGGACGAGAGGGTCAAACTCCAACTCCGGTTCGAGTTCTACAACTTCTTCAACCACACCAGCTTCCAGAACGTGGACACCACCGGGCGCTTCAACGCCGCGGGCCAGCAGGTGAGCGGAACCTTCGGCTCCTACACCTCTTCGCTCGATGCGCGCCGGATCGTGCTGGGCGCGAAGTTCTACTTCTGACCCCAACCGAAACGAATCTCAGGGGCGGTCCCTCAGTGGACCGCCCTTTGTGTTTCCGGCTTCGGCGCCGAGGATGGCAGGGGATAGTCGAACTTCTTTTTCTTGAACCGGCCGAACAGCGTCCTGTTTATCTCCGGCGAGAACTCCCGCCAGAAGCGGCCTACGCCGTTCACCGCCAACTGCACCGCCACCCCCTGGGCGATCTCCGAGGCATCCCGGTCCGCCGGCGGCTGCCAACTGTACCGGATGTACTCCGCCGCAAACGCCGACCCGATCCGTGAGTAGTGCGGCCGCCACTTGCCTTCGCTGTTGTACGTCCTGAAGGCTCCGTAGAAGACGTGCCTGATTCGCGGCCCGAATCCGCTGCATTCGCAAGCGATGTACCGCGGCTCATGGTGAATGAACCCTGCCCACACGGCTTCAATTCCGTCGCGCAAGGCGAAGCGGGCAAAGCGATCGCCGATCCGCTTCTCGAACCCGTCCGTGTTCGATCCCCACTGGGGCGGGTCGTTCTGCCAGTGGTCTATGCCGGCCACCATGACCGCGCGCACGTAGCTGTTCGGATTCAGCAGCGAACCCTGGAAGAACTGCTCGGCGCGCTCCGCATTCGTCATGGGCCTGTATGGCTGGCCGCGGGGCACGGTCCGGCTCGGCCACCAGACGTACTTCGACCGGCTCGAAACGGCTGCGGCGGAGCGGACCTCCGGCACACCGGAAGTGGTGTTCGGGGTTTCCGGGTCTTGAGCGGCTAGGCCGAATGCAAACACCGGTATGGCGGGGAAAACGACCCAGACTCTGCGCACAGATGACTGTCTCTCAGGATACGCGACTTCAGCGCCTCCGGGTGAACGTCCTCTTCAGCTCCGGCGAGAATTCCCGGATCACATTGAAAACGCTGCCAAACGCGATCTGAAACCCCACGCCCCTCATCGCCTCTGTCGTGCTCCGGGACCCCTCCGGCATCCAGGTATTACCGATGAACTCCGCCCCGAAAGCCGCCCCAATCCTCGCCGCCGCTGGAACGTAACGGCCGTGCCTGTCAAGCGTGACGAACCCGAACCCCATGGAATACCCGAGACGCGGCAGAAAGCCTCTGCATGGGCAGCGAACGTAGCGGGTGTCGTGCTGAAGAGCCGCCGCCCCCGCCGCCTCGATCGACTCCTGGATGGTGAACCGCGCAAACCGGTTCGCGACCCGCCTGGAGTAAGCGTCAGCGCCCTGGCCCCACTGGGGAGGATCGTTGTCCGCCTGATCTCCGGCCGCGGAGCCCAGCGCCCTAAAGTAGGCGCCCGGAGTCCCCACACTCTGCCGCCAATAGATGCTCCAGCGCTGGCTGCCGGTCAACGGTTGCCAGTCCTGCCGGTTGATGACTGTCCCCCAGAGCTTCGTCGGGCGCGGAGCCGCCGGCTCCGCATCCTCGGCGGCAAGCGGCAGGCAGAGGAGGATCGTGGAAAAGAGGAGGCGCATCGCGGTTAACTCTTTCTCGATGCCCGCACTCGCCGGGGCGGTACACAAAGTCGGTTTGGTAAGATGGAGTATTCCGCATACAGAAGCTGAGGAGTTGTTTTTTCGATGGTGCAAGCAACACAACTGCGTCCGGGGATGGTGATTATCTACAACGGGGAGCTGCATTCGGTCTTCTCGATGACCCACCGTACCCCGGGCAACCTGCGCGGCTTCGTCCAGGCCAAAATGCGCAACCTGCGCACGGGTTCCATGACGGAACACCGGTTCGCCTCCGAAGACCGGATCGAGCGCGCCGTGCTGGAACAGCACGAGATGGAGTACCTGTACCAGGACGCCGAAGACTACTACTTCATGAACATCGAGAACTACGAGCAGATGCACCTGTCGGGCGAGTTCATCGGCGACGGCGTGAACTATCTGATCCCGCAGTTGAAGGTGACCGTGGAGTTCCACGAAGGCCGCCCCATCAGCGTCGAACTCCCCGCCACCGTGGACATGAAGGTGATCGAGACCGAACCCGGCCTGAAGGGCGCCACCGTCTCCAACGTCGGCAAGCCCGCCAAGATGGAGACCGGCCTGGTCGTCCAGGTCCCCCAGTTCGTCAACGAAGGCGACGTCATCCGCGTCAACACCACCGAAGGCACCTACCAGGAACGCGTCACGACGGCCTAAGCCGCGAGCACTTTACACTGCCTGGCTTCAATCAGAGCGCGGTCGGCGGTGATCAGCGTCAATCCGTAGTATTTGGCTGTAGCGGCCAGGAAGCGATCCACCGGATCGCGATGCGGCAACTTGACCTGCGCGGAGGCCAACATCACTTCGCAGGTGACGGTCGCCTCACGGAGCGAAGCCTCCTCGATCGACCGCTGAATCCACTCGGCCGGCGCGAGGTCGAGTGAAAGCCGGCCGCGCTCGCACAACAGCAGAATCTCCCATACGCTCACAGGGGAAACCCACACTTCGCTGGACTCAGCGATGAGCGCCTTTGCCACACGTGGCTTCAGCCGCTCCGGCGTCAACACGCTCCACACCCAGACATGCGTGTCGAGCAGGTACTTCATCCGCGCAGGACGTCCCAGTCGTCTATGTCGCTCGCCGGCGCCACGATATCTCCCTTGATCCGGCCCGTGCCCGCCATGCAGCCCAGCCAGGACTTGCCGGACTTCGGCATTTCAGGCGGCACAATGTCCGCCACCGGCTTGCCGAACCTCGTCACGCGCACTGGCTTCTTGGTCTTCCTGACCCGTTCCATGACGGCCAGGCAGGTCGCCTTAAATTTGGAGATTGCGAGCTCTTCCATTGGACTGGCGCTCCTTCGCCACGATCATACCATGGTCAATCACCATGGTCAGATCTGGCGCAGCGCCTCCAGTAAGTCCGCTTCCTCCTCCGGAGCGACCGTGCGTAAGTCGAGGAGCAAGCGGTCACCGGCGATTCGGGCAATCACGGGCGGCTGTGCTTCGCGCAGCCGCTTTTCCATTTGGACGGCATCGCCGGGGAGGGCAATCAGCGTCGTCGGCAGCGTCTGCTCTGGCGTCGAGCCGCCGCCGATCAGTGATTCGCCGTTGAGGAGATCCGCGCCGGGCAAGTTCAGCGTCTCCAGCAGCCGCCGGGCGCGGGCCCGGATCTCGGCGGGCGTCTGCCGAATCATGCGGAAGACGGGCACCAGGTCGTAGCGTTCGAGCAACAGGTGCCGCAGCGTCGTCTCCAT
The DNA here is from genome assembly GCA_050789245.1 of Bryobacteraceae bacterium. Taxonomy (GTDB): domain Bacteria; phylum Acidobacteriota; class Terriglobia; order Bryobacterales; family Bryobacteraceae; genus PNKE01. Next base: position 144,269 of record JBOZRR010000028.1, read on the forward strand.
CGACGCAATCACCAGCTTGTCGAGCCGGAGAGCCCGGAACATCGGATTGGCGCGCAGCCGTTGCACCAGTTCCGGCCGTCCGGCGAGGATGCCCGCCTGCGGCCCGCCCATCAGCTTGTCGCCGGAGAAACTCAAGAGATCGACGCCAGCGCGGAAGCTCGCATCGATCGTCGGCTCGTGGATGCCGGCTTCCGCCAGCGACGTGAGGCAGCCTGACCCGAGGTCCTCGTACACCGGCAGGCCGCGTTCGCGGCCAAGCGCGCACAACTCTTCGAGCGGCGGGCGCCCCGTAAAGCCCTCAACACGGAAGTTCGATGGATGGACCCGCATCAACAGGCGCGTCGCCGGCGTGATGGCGGCCGCGTAGTCCTCGATGCGGGTCTTGTTCGTGGTGCCGACTTCCACCAGCCGCGCGCCGGACCGCGCCATGATGTCGGGAATCCGGAAGCCGTCGCCGATCTCGATCAACTCTCCTCGCGACACCAACACATCGCCGCCGGCCGCCAGTTCATGCAAAGCCAGCCACACGGCGGCCGCGCCGTTGTTGACGAGAATCGCAGGCCGGCCAAGCAGTCGTTCCAGCAGCGGTCCGGTGTGCGAGTCGCGACGGCCGCGGCGCCCGAGCGCGAGATCGTATTCGAGATTCGAGTAAGGCCCAAGCGCCGCACTCGGCGCAAGCGGCGCGCGGCCCAGGTTGGTATGCAGCACAACGCCGGTGGCGTTGATCACGCGGCGCAACGACGGCGTCGCCAGCAGCTCAAGCGACTGCGCCACACGACGCGCCAGCGCGGTAGGCGCGGGCCGGCCCTCCCGAATCGCACGACGCGCCGCCTCAATGGCGAGGCGGCATTCCTCGACAATCAGGCGGCGCGGAAACCTCGATTCGAGATTGGCAAGGGACGTCGCCAGCTCGTCGACGGAGGGTAACTGGCGGAACTGTTCCTCGCGGCTCACGCTCGGCTACTTAATCGGAAACATCTTGCGCAGCTCGTCGAGCGACGGCCTGCGGCCATACTCGCAGAGCTCGAAGCTTTCCACGTACTGGACCTTGGCCGTGGCATCGGCGCCGATCTCCTCGGTCAGCGTCTTGCGAACAGCGTCGTTGACCGGCTGCACGCGGCGGCCAGAGAGCCACTTCTTGCGCGCGGCCGGGTCCTTCGGGACTTCGTTCAGGCGGCGGTCCACCCACGGCAGCCACTCGTAGAACTGTGACGTGTGTGCGTCCATGCCGTTGATCTTGACGTCCCAAACATCGTCGATCGGCACGACGACGTCGGGGCGGAACGGCGCGGGCTTCTGGAAGCCGTCCTGGTAGTAAAGGAAGATCGGATTGCGCTCGAGTGGCGGCGTGTCGGCGACGACGTTCGGAACCACCACCATGTACGCCGCATCCTGGACCAGCACGCCGGTGTAGCGGTGATCTGGGTGATAGTCGTTCGGGCGCGGCGAAATGACGATGTCGGCCTTCCATTGGCGAATGGCGCGGATGATCTGGCGGCGCACTTCGAGCGTGGGCATCAACTCGCCGTCATGATTGTCGAGCACCTGGTATTCGGCGATGCCGATGCGACGGGCTGACTCCTGCGTTTCAAGATACCGGCGCTTCGCCAGCGCGGCGCCGCCGATCTCGTGATGGCCTGCGTCGCCATTGGTGACCGACAGGAACTTCACGGCATGGCCGGCCTTCGCGAACTTGGCGGCCGTGCCGCCAAACTTGATGTCGCAATCGTCGGGGTGCGCCCCGATGGCAATGATGCGGAGCTTCGGGCCCTGCGCGAATGCAAGGGCCGAAGCCGCGATCAAAAGAGCTGCAAAACGGAGTTTCATGCGCCGTAGAGACCTTTCCAGGTGACTTCTTTCTTGGTGTAGAGTGCTTCGCGGCCGAGCAAGGCGATCATGGTCGACAGCGCGGAACGCTCGGCGACGTTTTCGACTTCGCCGGAGGCGATGTTGGACAGGAACTTCTCAATGCCGTCGTTGGTGATGTCGCGCTTGGAGTCGATGCGCTCGGAGTCGTTAGGCCCCTTGTAGTGGACCATCGCGCCTCGGGACGTGGTGACCGTGCCCTTGGTGCCGGTGAACTCCTCGCCCACCTTGGAGTAACCGCGAGGGGTGAGTTGGTTGGCTTCGAAGTTGACGAAGATGCCGTTGGGCCATTCGAAGGTGAGCGACAGATGGTCGAGCAGATCCATCGACGTGCGCACCTTGCGGCCGCCCCAGCCCACGGCACGGATCGGCAGTCCGCCGAGGAACCAGTGCAGGACGTCGAAGTTGTGGCAGTCCTGTTCGACGATGAAGTCGCCTGAGAGGTCTTTGAAGCAAAACCAGTTCCGCAGCTTCTCCTGCTCCTTCGACAGGCCGGGATACTCGCGGCGCGTGAAGGGATCGGATGAGATCCAGTAGCCGCGCGCGGTGGAGAGGCTCCCGATGGTGCCGTCGGTGACGCGCTTGTAGCCCTCCAGATACACCGGGCCGTACCGCTGCTGGTAGCCGAAGAAGAGGTTCTTCTTGGGGTCCTGCTTCTTGCCCGCGGCCATGACGCGTTTGCATCCGGCCAGATCGACGCCCGCGGGCTTCTCGCAGTAGACGTGCTTGCGGGCCTGGACGGCGGCTTCGAGCTGCTCGGGGTGCTGGTACGGCGGCGTCGCAATGATGACGGCGTCGATCGAAGGGTTCGCGAGGAGCTTGTGGTAGTCGGTGTATTCGGTGACGGATTCCACCTTCAACTCGCGCTTGGCGTTCTCAATGCGGTCCTGGAAGAGGTCACAGAGCGCGGTGATCTTGGCCCTGGGGTCGCCGTGAGTGATGCGAGCATCGTAGGTGCCGCGCCCGCCTGATCCGATGAGACCGACGGAGATCTGGGAGTTGGCCTGGGATCCTCGCACGGCCTGCGGGCTGACAATGCTGAAACTGGATACGGCCGCTGAGCCGGCGAGCAGTTGCCGCCGCGTGACTGGGGATGAACTCGGCATGGTTCGGATTCTCCTCGCGAGGATTTTATCTCACTCGGCGCGGGGAGTCGTGGAAACGGAGCTGTGATGTGCGCGGTGATGCTCGCGGGCGTGGTGGATGATCTCGCGGATCTTGAGGCCGGTCAGCGCCAGCGCAATGGAGCCCGCGGCCAGAAGCGGCACGGTGATGACGAAGAACATCAACCCGGAGAGGCTCTTCGCCGTCTGCGGATCGACGCCCAGCACTTTGTTCAAAGCCAGGAAGCAGAAGAAGTGAAAGACGCCGATATTGCCCGGAGGTCCGGGCACAATGGTCCCCAGCCGCAGCACGACCAGGACGATGGCGGCCGAGGCCCACGGCAGGTTCAACCCGTAGCCTTCCAGCATGGCGTGAATGGGGATGACCTGCAGCAGCAGGTAGACCATGCTGGCCAGAACGGACATCGGGAACGTGCGCGAGCGGCCCATGCTGTGCAGCCCCTCGACCAGCGTCCGAAGAACGTTCGACCAGCGATGGCGCGTTGTGACATGGATGGCGAAGCTGCGGTTCGTCACCGCGAAGATCACCAACCCGCCGAGCACGGCCACCAGCGCGGCAAGGATCATCGCGCCCGCTTCGAGTTGGCCCGGCAGCTCAATGAAGAACGAGATGGCCAGGAAGCCGAGAATCAGCCAGACTCCGTCGACAAGCCGCTCGATCAGCGCCGATGAGAGAACCAATGGGAAGGAGATCTTGTTCCAGACGGCCTGGAGGTAGCAGCGGATCAGTTCGCCACTGCGGAGCGGCAGGAGTTCGTTCGCGAACAAGCCGATGTAGATCGCCTGCACGCTGCGGCCGAGCGGCACGCGCTTCACCGGATCGAGAAGCAGGTTCCAGCGCCAGGCCTGGGAGAAGTAGACGAGCACGTCAGAGCCCACCGCCAACACCAGCCAGGCCCAGTGGATGCGGGCCAGCCTGGGGAGCTCCCCCTGCCAGTCAAAGTCGTGGTAGACCCACAGCAGGCAGGCGAAGGAAAGCGCATAGACGGTAAAGGTCCCCAGCCGGGCGGATGTACCGTTGGAGGACCTCTTCTCGTCGGCTGGCGGCTGAATCGCCATGTGCTTCCATCTTAACGAGTGATGCCTCGCGGTTGAGGATGCACGACCGGCGACGGTGGATCGATTCTTTTCCTATCCCAGCCTGGGCGAGGTGGACTCCCGCACGATCAATTCGGGCGGCAGTTCAATCCGCACGGGACCTTCGGAAGTCTCCCGGCCTTCGATGCGCCGGATCAGCAGATCCGCGCCGAGGCGCCCCATTTCGTAGACCGGCTGCGCGACGGCGGTCAGCCGCGGCTGGATGACGTCGCCGAACGGCACATCGTCGAAAACGGCGAGCGCGACATCCTCCGGGCAGCGCAAACCGAGCTCGCGCAGCGCCTTCAGCGCGCCGAAGCCCATCATGGCATTCCCGGCGAACAGTGCCGTGGGCGGGTGGGAGTCCAGCAGCAGTTCCTTGGCGAGGCGGTAGCCGGAATCCAGCCGGTTGTCACCGTGCTTGACGAGCGATTCGTCATAAGGAATCCCTGCCTCCTCCAAAACCTCGATGCAGCCCTGGATGCGAACCTGTGCCGTGGAGACCCGGGCGTGGCCCGCAATCAGGCCGATGCGGCGGTGCCCCCGGGAGAGCAGATGATTCATGCACATGCGCGCGCCGCGGCGGTTGTCGACACACACCGAATCGATCGGCAGGCCTTCGGGCAACCGGTCCAGGGCGACCATGGGCGTGCCTGGCTCCTGGAGTCCTCGCAAGTGGGCGTTGTCACCGTCGGGCGCGACCGTGATCAGGACGCCGTCCACTTTCCGTGCCCGGAGCATGTTGAGCGCCGTGCGCTCGCGTTCAATGCGGTCGTCAGTATTGAGCGTAAAGAGCAGAAAGCCGCGCGCGGTGGCTGCGTCCTCCGCGCCACGGATCAGCAGGGGGAAGAACGGGTTGGTGATGTCGCCGATCACCATCCCCAGAGTCTTCGTGGAGCGGGTCTTGAGACTGCGGGCGATCTGGTTGGGATGGTAGTCCAGGTCGAGCATCGCTGCTTCCACCCTCTTGCGCAGTTCCGGACGAACGGTGCCGAGTCCGGCCAGGACATTGGAGACGGTCCCCACGGAGACACGGGCCCGTTGGGCAACTTCACGGATTGTGACCATCGGACAGAGACTTTATCAGACGTTGAACGGAAATGCGCGGCCCGGCCCCCAGCCAGGAAGCCGGGGGCCGGGCCGCGCGTCGGGGAGGAAGCTACTTCAGGAACGGCTTCCAGTCGTGGGCCTCGCTCGGAGGCTCGGCCCGTCCGCCCATGTACTTCTGAAGGAAGCTCTCCGTGGCGGCGAAAAAGCGCAGACTGTTCTCCGGGCGGGCGAAGCCGTGGCCCTCATCCGGGAACAGGACGTACTCGACTGGCTTTTGATTGTCGCGCATGGCTTTGACGATCTGGTCGCTCTCGGCCTGCTTGACGCGCGGATCGTTAGCGCCCTGGCCGATCAGCAGCGGCTTGGTGATGCTGCCGGCCTTGAAGAGCGGCGAACGGGCGCGCAGGAAGTCCTCTTCCTTCTCCAGGTTCCCCACGCGCTTGTCGAATAGGGCCTTCATCGGCGCCCAATACGGCGGGATGGTCTTGAGCAGCGTGAACAGGTTCGACGGGCCGACGATATCCACGCCGCAGGTGAACTCGTCGGGAGTGAACGTCAGGCCGACCAGCGTGGCGTAGCCGCCGTAGCTGCCACCCATAATGGCGATGCGCTTCGGATCGGCGAAGCCCTGCGCGATGGCCCAGCGCTTTGCGTCGATGATGTCATCGTGCATCTTGCCGGCCCACTCGCGGTCGCCCGCATTCAGGAACGCCTTGCCGTAGCCGGTGGAGCCACGGAAGTTCGGTTGAACCACCGCGTAGCCGCGGTTTGCGAGCATCTGGACCAGTCCGCTGTAGCCATAAGAGTCGCGGCCCCATGGACCGCCGTGCACCAGGATCACCGTCGGCGCGCTCTTCTCGACGCCGATGGGCATGGTGAGGTAGCCCTCGATGTTCAGTCCGTCGCGCGACTTGAAGGCGATCGGCCGCATCTTCGAGAGCTTGTAGTTGGCCAGCTTCGGGCGCGCGGCGAACAGGAACTCCGCCTTCTTCGCGGCACGGTCGTAAGCGTAATACTGGGCCGGGCTGTCCGGCGCCGAGAAAACGACGATCCACTTCTTGTCGTTCAGGTCGCGGCTGGCAATGTTGATCTCGCCCGCGCGAACCTTGCCCAGCGCGTCCATGTCCTTCTTCATCTCCGGGTCAAAGAATTGCCATTCGAGCTTCTGCTTCAGGAAGCCGATGGCCTCAATCTTTTGCGTGCGTGGGTGAGTGATGGCCGTGGTGACGTCATAAGTGGAATCGGAAGCGACCACCTTCTCCTTCAACGTGGCGAGATCGGCTTCTATCAGCCGCGAGGTGTTCGCACCGACGCTCGAGATCAGGTACAGCGCCTTGTCGTCCGGCGTGAATCCGGCGACGCCGCCCATGTTCTCATCCGGACCCCACTTCTGGATGCTCTTCCAGGGCGCGCTGTCGTTCTCCCGAACTCGGATGTCCTGGATGCCGCCGGGCAGCATCGCCTGCGCGGCGCGGACCTGCATCGCGTTGTTCGCCGTCCAGCCCGCAATGTCGCCAGGGTTCTCGGCTTCCACCTTCAGATCGCCGGTCTTCAGGTTCAGGCGGTAGACGTCGTGCAGCCGCTTGTCGCGCTTGTTCAGGGCCACCAGCATTTCGTCCGGGAAGCGCGCGTCGGCCATGACGATCATGGCGCGGACCTTCTCAAACGGAGTCAGGTCCTTGGTTTCGCGGTTGGAGATCGCCGTCTGGTAGAGGTGAAAGTCCTCGTCGCCTCCGGTGTCCTGGACATAGAGGATGTGCTGGCTGTCGCCGCGCCAGAAGTACGCTGAGATGCCGCGCTTGGGGTCGGATGTAATCACCCGGTCGTCGGACTTGCCGAGCGTGCGGACCCAGACGTTCCGAACGCCTTTCTCATCTGGAGCCAGATAGGCCAGTTTCAGGCCGTCGGGCGAAATCTGCGGACCCGCCTTCTCCGGATTGCCGAAGAGGATTTCGCGCGGAATCAGAGGGACGGCCTCACCCGTTTGTGCAGCGGCGCCCGCAGCAAGAAGCAGACTGGCGGCGCAGGCGAGCGCACCTATCTTAAGAGTCATTCGAATACCTCCAGGATCAGATTACGGACTGGAGCAGATTTCGGTTCAACTTAGAGACAGATGTTACACGCGCCGTTTACGGCTGCTACCGCAGGCTCACCGCTGTGGCAGTGGGGAAGTCCGCCGGGACCTTCTGCGTCACCTTGCCCGTGGCGGCCCATTCCGCGCCGCGCTGGTAGGTGACAATGAAGCCCACGCACTTCATCGCTTCGGCGTCGTGGCCGAGCGTCGTATGGAAGATGCGCCCTTTTCCGTAACGGATGGTGAACAGCATGGGCTCGTTCTCGCTGGTGCCCTTCTGTTCCGGCGCGGAGAAAGCCGTCGCGAGCAGGTCGAGGTTCTCAGCAGGGCCGCGTAGCCGGTCGTAGAGTTCGTCGATGTTGTGGAGCCACTTCTCGGGCAGGCCCTTTGAGATTGGGTGCTTCAGGTCGCGCATCTCAATGAGAAACGCATGGCGCGGCCCGTGCGAGCCGCCGCGCCCGGGCGCCATGTCGCGGAAGACCTTCCCGTCCTTCCAACGGATGTACGGCCCGTCTTTCTCCGTCCGTCCGCCCCAGCCGCCGAGGCCGATGACCTTGTTGAACTCCACCCACTTCGGGAAGGCGTTGTCGGCCGCGTGATAGGAAACGACGCCGCCGCCCTTGCGGACGTAATCAAGGAACGCGAGTTGCGTGGCCTCCGGCCAGTCGCCGGCATTCTTCGGCCCGAAGTCGTTGTAATTCAGCACCACCAGGTCGAATGCTGAGAAGTTCGGCTTGAAGGACTTCAGCCCTTCGTTGTCCGCCGGCGCGGTGACCACCTCAACCTTGAAGAGGCCTGTCTCCTCGATCAGCTTCTGCAGCACGGGCGTGGTGGACTTCCAGTCATGGTTGTTGCGGCCATCGATAATCACGGCCTTCTTCTGGGCGGCGAGGACCGGCAGGCCCAGAACCAAGGCGGTAAGAAGCAGGACGAAGGAACGGCGTTGCATAAGGGAAAACCTGTTCGGTCTCAGTCTATTCCAGATGAGCAGGTCCGATCAGCCTCCGTTTACACATGTCATTTACTTTACGGAACTCGAAAGATTTGAGCGCTTCGCGACGAAGTTGTCGCCAGTGTGTTGTGGGAGCGGTTCACCAGACGGTGTATGTCGAGGAGGTAAAAAGGTGAAGCGCATGTCGATCTTTCTTTTCGGGACAGTGAGCTACGCACTGTTCTTCGTCGTGTTTTGCTACGCAATGGGCTTTGTGGCCGGTGTGCTGGTGCCGAAGGACATAAACTCGGGCACCCCCGCACCTGTCATGGAAGCCCTCCTGGTGAATGGCCTCCTGCTCGGCTCATTCGCGATCCAGCACACCATCATGGCCCGGCCCGCCTTCAAGGAATGGCTGACCCGATTCGTCCCCAAGTCCGTGGAGCGCAGCATCTTCGTGTTCATCGCCAGCGCCATCCTGGCCGTGACTTTCTGGCAATGGCGCCCAATGCCAGCCATCATCTGGCGGGTAGAGACGCCCGCGATTGCGATGGCACTGACCGCAATGTCGTTCTTGGGCTACGGTGTCGTCCTGATGTCGTCGTGCCTGATCAACCACTTTGACCTGTTCGGCCTGCGTCAGGTGTGGCTGGCACTCCGGGAGAAGGCGTACACGAACACCCAATTCAGGCTAACAGGGCTCTACAAGTTCGTGCGCCACCCGCTGATGCTCGGGTTCCTGATTGCTTTCTGGTTCACGCCACTGATGACGGCCGGGCACCTGTTGTTCGCCGGGCTGACAACCGCGTACATCCTGGTCGGCATTCAGTTCGAGGAGCACGACCTGGAGCGCCAGCACGGCGCCGCCTACCGGCAATACAGGGCCAGCGTCCCGATGCTGATCCCATATAAGGGCGCAGGGCCGTCTGAGATGATCGAGGCCACGGCGCGCCGGGCTACCGCCAGCCTGGGCGACTGACCCAGAGCGGGGCTTTTTTCAGGAAAAGGAGTCCCGTTCGCGATCGCCGATCTGCAAAGTCATCGTCGGGATCGATTCCAGCGGCATCGGAGCTTCAACGCTGGTGGTGGGCAAGTTCGCCTGCCACCAGCGTTCCGCGTCCTGGCGGGTCCATGGCGTATCCACGGGGCAAGCGGCCAGCAGGCGGTCCAGTTCGGATGCGGACGCCGGACGCGCGTCGGGGTTCTTCTCGAGGCACTGGAGTACGATGCGCTCGAGTTCGGCCGGGATCTTCACGACGGCGCGTTGCGTGGGCGGCACAGGCTGCTTCTGGATGTGCGCCACCAGCGAGGCGCCCATCGAGGGCTCCTCGAAGACGTAATGCCCGGTGAGCAGCCAGTAGGCGACGCAGCCGAGTCCGTAAATGTCCACGCGGGCGTCGAGGTCCTGCGCGCCCATGGCCGCCTCGGGAGCCATGAAGGCGGGAGTTCCGGCGGGAATGTCGCCGGCGCTCATCTGGCTCCAGTCTTCGCCCATCACGCGCTTCACCAGGCCGAAGTCGAGCAACTTGCAGATGTCGTAGGTGGTCCCCAGACGGCACAACACCATGTTGGTGGGCTTCACGTCGCGGTGAATCATGTGGCGCTGGTGGGCTTCCTCGAGAGAGGCGCAGGCGTGGCGCAGAATCTGGATGACGCGCGCCGCGGGCTGCGGACCGTGGACGCGGACCAGGCGCTCCAAATCGAAGCCATCCAGCAATTCCATGGCGTAATAGAAGCCTCCGTCGGCCGTGGCGCCGAAATCGAAGATCGCCACCGTGTAGGGCGACCGCAATGAGGCGATGGCCAACGCCTCCTGTTCGAAGCGTTTGCGGACCGCCCCCGCCTGGCGGCTGGAGCGGCTGATGAGGAACTCCGGGCGGATGACTTTGATCGCCGCATCCCGCTTCAGCAGGCGGTGGCGGCCCCGCCAGATCTCGCCCATGCCTCCATGCGCGATGGGCGCGATGAGTTGATAGGAGCCCATCTCGCGCGCCTTTGCCGCCGCCCACTCCAACCGCAGGATGCGGAAGTTCAGCAGGCCCGCGACGAGGAACGTGAGGAAACACGGTGAGTAATAGACGATCAGCCTGTTGGCGGGGGCAACAGGCAGGTCGAGGAGCCAGGTCATCAGGTAGTGGCCGGCAGGCCCCATCGCCGCGGCTGCCAGGCAGAAGATGGACGCCGCCAGCGGCGGAGCCGGAACCAACAGGGCGAATGCGATAAGCCAGACCGTGATGGACGACGTGCCGCGGACCACCTCCGGACCGCTCCACAGCAACGAGTTCTCGAAGATCGAGATGGAGAGCGCGATCAGCACCTGGTACACCAGGCCGGCGTACATCAGGGCGATCGGCCTCAGGAAGCCGGTGCGCTCGATGATCACCACCAGGATCGACAGGCCCAGCGAAAGGTACAGGTTCAGCCGGACCAGCGGAAGTTCGTGCGATTCGGCCACCTCCGGCTGGAGAAGCCGGGCACCCCAGGCGATGACCAGAATCGACACGAAGGCGGCGATGGCGATCCAACTGAGCTGGACATGGTTGCGCTCAACCAGGTCGCCGGCCAGCGAACGGTAGGAGATTCGTGTTTCTCCCGACTGCGAGGGTGCACGGTCTATCCTGCGTCCGCCTGGCTTGTGTCCGCCATGGAGCGTGACGGTCGGGTTGCTTTCCACTGCCCCATGTTAGAGCAGTTCCGCGGCGGTCTTCTCGGGAATCTGCGAACGAGCGGCCCCGGCGCTGCCCGTCGCCTCAAAAACCTTTATCAGCAGGTGGCTCTCCGGCGTTTCGAGCCCTGTCGCCCGGGCGATTTCCCGGGGATCCGCGCCGCTGTCGTATAGCTTGCGGGCCTCTGCGCGTTGGACGTCATGGAACGTAGCGGCAAAGGAAGGCGCCGCCGGTTGCGGCGGTTCGTTCGCCAAGGCCGGCTTCTGTTCCAACACGCGGACGCGCCGGAGAAGCGCGACGAAGAGCACGACGCAAGCGATAAGCGAGAGGGCGACTGTCGCCAGCAGCCCGAAGATGATCCAATCGATCATTGTCCTGTTGTTTTCCGGCCTAGAAGAGGGTCCGGAGCCGCTCCTCCGGGCTGACGATCTCCTGGATGCGCACACCGTAGTTGCCTTCAACGACGACGACTTCGCCTCGGGCAATGACGCAGTTGTTCACGATAACTTCGACCTGCTCCGACACCGAGCGATTCAGCTCAACGATGGAGCCGGTAGTGAGCTTGATGGCGTCCTTAAGCCGCATCTGCGTCCGTCCGAAGCTGACGCCGACGGGGAGCTCCACCTCCATCAGCAGTTCGAGTGTGCGTGGCGGGTCACCGGTCCGGCCAGCGCGGGCGCGGCGCTCAGGCGCGGGGGGCGGCGCGGCTTCAGCGCACCGGATACCAACATGAAGGTTCACGCTCCAGCCATCGGCGGCCCGCAGCCGGATGGCGAACCATTCGGCGCCGCCGTCTTCGTCCGTGACCTGTTCGAGAGTGCTTTGTTGCGCCTCCGCGCCAAGGCTCGATTCCAGATGCCGCGCGAGTTGGCCCGAGGACTGGCGGAGGGCCTCCATGAAGGCGTCCCGAAGATCGGCCTCAGGCAGTGTCTCACCGGGGCCCGCTTGCAGGATGCGTCCCCCGAGCGCGGCCCAGTCCGTGTCCGCGGCGGCAATGCGCAATGCCAGCTTGACGCCCGCGGCCTCCAGCACCTGTTTCCACTGATCGCGGCCTCGCGCTTCGATGGCGTGCGCCAGGGCGGGTGGCTGCAGCTCCATGCTGCTGCCGGTGAGGCTTTCGATGGCCGCCGAGAGGCCTGCCGCCCAAATGCCGGCCAGCGATTTGAGATCGGTTTCCATAGGGTCTCCTACTGTCCCCGCTTCGGCCATTTGCCCGCCATCGACGAGCGCAGACGGAGAATGGCCTGGGTCTTGAGCTGCGAGATGCGCGATTCGTGCAGATCCATGATCTGGCCGATCTCCTTCAGCGTGAGCCCCTCCTGGTAGTACAGGCTGATGACCGTGCGCTCGACGCGGGGCAGTGCCTGGATGGAGAGCGCAAGCACCCGGCGCAGTTCTCCATGTTCCAGTGCCGAGAGCGGAGATTCGGTCTCGTCTGCCAGCGTCAGGATCGGCGTGCGGCCCGACTCGTCGCGCCCGCCCGTGTCTAAGCTGCTCAGGCTGAGCGAACGGGCCTCCGCGAGCCACTGTTGATACGTGGGCAGATCGATCTCCAACTCCCCGGCGATCTCCAATTCAGTTGGCGCGCGGCCCAGCTTCTGTTCGAGCACAGAGATGGCCTGCTCGATCTGCCGGCTGCGCTGGCGGAGCTTACGGGGCGACCAGTCCAGGTCGCGAAGGCTATCGAGAATCGCACCCCGGATCTTGTACTCGGCGTACGTGCGCAGCTTGACGTTTTGCGAGGGATCGTAGCGATCGAGAGCTGAGATCAGGCCGAGGATGCCCGCCGAGACCAGGTCATCCAGGACGACGCAGGCCGGCAGGCGGTCATGAATCCTTCGAGCGATCAGCCGGACCTGCGGGAGATGTTCAATGATGAGCCGCTCCCGCTCCGCCGCGTCGCACCATGCCGGCGGCGCGGGCGTTCCGGCGGGCGAGGCCGGTTCCTCCTGGCCGTACGCCGATGCGGCGGCGTGACGGCTGGCTGCCAGAGCGGTGCCTTGTTCCATGGACGTGTCTCCCGTCGAACTCCGTCAGGCCGCCGTGGCGTGCTTCGCCAGCAGCCTGGCCGCGCCCGGTTCCCGTTTCGGCAGCGCGCCGGGAATCTCGAGGTCCTCGGGGATTGACGGCCCCGTTCCGAAGTAGCTGACAGGGAGCGGGAGTGAACCGAGCGACACCAGTGCCTCGTCGCCGGCGGCAAGCTCTTCAGTGTGGGTTGGCAGAATGCAGTTCGGGCGCAGAACGGACCATTGCTGAATGGCGCGTTCGAGTTGCGCGCGGCCGGCCTCGGCGTTCACAACCAGGTGCGTTTCCAACTCTTCGACGCCGGCGAGCCGTGCGGCAAGCTGCGCCATCTCGCTCGTCCGGTTCGACCCAAGTCCCGGAGTGTCGATCAGAATCAGACCGGCGCCGGGAAAATGCTCGCGGCAGCCCGCCAGCTCAGCCTGATTCCGTGGCACGAGCATCGGGGTGCCGAGGATCTCCGCAAACGAGCGGAACTGGGCGACGGCCCCAAACCGCCTGTCGTCAAGCGTGACCAGCCCGACGCTCAGCCCTTGACGCAATCCGCAGGCGACGGCAACTTTGACTAGTGACGACGTCTTCCCCGCCCCGCACGGACCGACGAAGACCATGACGCCGCGCTTCTGGCGCGGCAAGGCCCGGATCGTCTGGGCCGGAGGTTCAGGCTCGGTCTCGATGATGGCGGTAAAGCCCGCGCCGTTCAACTCCGCTCGCAATTCCACCAGGACAACGTCGTCGCCCGCGTCGAGCTTTGCCTGCGCAATGGCGGCCGAGGCCGTGGATCCGAAATAGCTCTGCCTCATTTCAGGTAAACCCCTTCCTTCACAATTCCGGCGGAGAGGACGCGCACGCCCTCCGGAATCTCACCGTGGGAGAGGACGGTGAGATGCGGCGCGACCGGCTCGACGAGTTGCCGGACGAAGGTGCGGCACGACGAACCAGTGATGAGCACGGGCGACTGTGCCGCCCGGCCGACCGCACCAACGATGGCGTCGGAGATCGAGCGCGAGCGTTGCGGCGGCAGGTTCAAGTGCGAGCTCAGCTCACCATGCTCAACGGCCTTGTCGATCTCAATCTCGATCGACGGATCGAGGAAGTACGCCGGGATTTCCGCGCGTTCATTGACAAGCGGCTTGGCGAGCGACCGGCGCAGCGCCTGCCGCACGTATTCGACCAGCAGCACCGGGTTTCGCGTCAGCCCGGCGGCTTCGCCCAGCGCCTCGAGAATGGACTCGGTATCGCGGATCGAAACCCGTTCCTTCAACAGAAGCTGCAGGACGCGGTGGACCGTCGAGAGCGGCAGCAGCTTCGGCACGACATCCTCAACCAGCTTTGACTGCTCCTGCCCAATGCGGTCGAGCATCGACTTCGCGTTCTGCCGCGTGAGCAGTTCGTGCGCGTGCCGCCGGATCAGCTCGCTCAGGTGCGTGCCCATGACGGTCTGCGGATCGACGACGGTGTGGCCTGACGCGCGCAGCGTCTCCGCGCGGCTCGACGGCACCCAGTACGCAGGGATGCCGAACGCAGGCTCGTTCACGGCGACGCCGTTATCGGGAGGGGGCGCGCCCTCCGCTCCGAGCACCAGGTGCTGCCCGGCAGGCAGCTCGAAACGCGTGATCTCATTCCCGCGCAGGAGCACGGCGTATTCGCGCGGCTTCAGCCGGAGATTGTCGGTAACCCGCACCGGCGGTAGGATGTAGCCCACGTCGAGCGCCACCTGCCGGCGGATCGCCGCAAGCCGCCGGAGCAGCGGTGATTCGGAGCCGCCTTCCACCAGCCCGACGAGGCCGATGCCAACTTCGATCGCCAGCAGATCGACGCGCAGGAGTTGGTTCAGGTCCTCGGGCGCCTGTCTCGCCGCCGCGGGCGCTTCGGTCTCCGCGGTGGTCTGGCGCGCCCGTGTCTTCATGGCCGTCAGACCCACCACGCCACCCATCAGCAAGAACGGCAGCTTGGGGAGCCCAGGAAACAGAGCCATCCCGATCAGCAGGGCCGAAGCGAGATACAGAGGTTCGGCCGCGCCGAAGATCTGGCGGCGGAAGTCGTGACTGATCCGCTCGTCGGAACTGGCGCGGGTTACGATCAAACCGCCGGAGATGGAGATCATCAGCGCCGGGATCACCGTCACCAAGCCGTCGCCGATAGTCAGGACCGTGTAGGTCTGCAGCGCCTGCGCCAGCGGCATGTCGTGCTGAAGAACACCGACCAGGAAGCCCGCGACGATGTTAATGGCCGTGATGAGAATGCTGGCGACGGCATCGCGCTGCGTGAAGCGGCTGGCGCCGTCCATCGCGCCGTAGAACTCGGCCTCCATCGTCAGCGCCTTCCGCCGGGACTTGGCCTCAGCCTCCTGAATCAGCCCCGCGTTCAGGTCGGCGTCGATCGACATCTGCTTGCCGGGCAGAGCGTCGAGCGTGAATCGCGCCGTGACTTCCGAAATGCGCACCGCGCCGTGATTGATGACGACGTACTGGATGGCGATCAGCACCAGGAAGATGACGGCGCCGATGACGTAGTTCCCGCCGACGACAAAGTTGCCGAAGCTCTCGATCACCTCGCCCGCCGCCGACGTGCCGCGCGAGCCGTTCAGCAGGATGAGCCGCGAGGAACTGACATTCAGCGCGAGCCGGAAGAGCGTCATCAACAGCAGCGTTGTCGGGAAGACATTGAACTCCGCCGGACGCCGGATGAACATCGCGGACAGCAGGATCACGGCCGAAAGGCTGATGTTGGCGCTGACAAGCACGTCGAGCAAAAACGGCGGCAACGGAACAATGAGCGCGCCGAGAATCCCGAGCACGGCAATCGGCACGGCGATGCCGTCGGCCTGCGACAGGAGCCGGGTCCAGGAAAACGGCGATCGATTCGGCATGCGTCAGCGAGAGATATGCATACGCCGGACCAAATCGAAGGTTGTTTATTTGCAGTGGCTTAGGTGTGCCTGTCTCGAATCGGCTCCAGCAGAGTTCCAAAATGGAACGGATCGTCGGGAAATCGTGCCGAAACAGGCCGGTTTTCGCGGCATCTCGCGTGCATGTTCTCGAGAGAAATGACCGGAAACGTCGATGCGTACGGCCCGTGGATGTCGGGAATCGAGTCCGATCCGTCGAGGTCCGGCGGACGCAAAACAACTGCCGCGGAGGCGGCCAAGGAGTTCGAATCGATGCTGATCGCCCAGATGCTGCGCTCGGCGCGGGAGAGCGCGAGCAGCGAAGAGGAGTCCGGCTCGAACTCGGCAGTGATGGAATACGCCGAGCAGCACATCGCGCGCGGCATGGTCAGCGGCGGCGGGCTGGGCCTGTCGAAGCTGATCGAAAAGGGCCTGGCTCAGCCTAAGCAGTAGACGCGGGCATCGACGGATGGCGGCATCAACGGAGCCTCCGCGACGGGGTCCGCGCCGCCGATGGTCTGCCATGCGTCGGAGAGGATGCCGGCGAGTTTCAGGACTTCCTCGATGGCGCCGGGGTCCACGGCGGAGTTGGCCTGCTGCACACGGCTGAACATGTAGCCGTACAAGTCACGGAGCCGTTCGGCGAGATCGCCGCCGGCATCAGCGCGGAGCGTCGTGGAAAGCTCGAGCAGAATCGACTGCGCCTTCGAGATGGCCAGCGCGCGGCCGTGATGGTCGCCGCTGCGGCAGTGTTCGAGCGCCTGCCGGAGATTCTGCGTCAGCGCGCCGTACAGTAGGCCGACGAGTTGCACGGGGCTGGCCGAAGCCACCTGTTCCTCGGTGTGATTGGTATAGAGACTGTCCATGTCTGCGATTGCCCTACAGTGGGGCTTATCGGCTCGACACGGAAGACTTGAGAACGAATTGGATCAGCCGATGTGGAATCAACCGAGGTTCAGAACGTCCTTGACCACACCGCGCTGCTTCTGGATCTTCTTTTGCAGCAACGTGATGGCGTAGATCAACTGCTCGGGGCGAGGCGGGCAGCCGGGGACATAGATGTCAACGGGAACGACCTGGTTGACCGGGATGAGCGCATAGTTCGAGAAGACGCCGGTGGAGGTGGCGCAGGCGCCCATCGAGAGAACCCAGTTCGGCTCCGGCATCTGCTGGTAGAGGTGCCGGATGATGGGGGCCATCTTGTTGGAGACGCGGCCGGCGATGATCATCAGGTCGCTCTGGCGGGGACTGGGGCGGAAGACTTCGGCGCCGAAGCGAGCGATGTCGAAGCGCGAGGCGGTCATGGCCATCATCTCGATGGCGCAACAGGCCAGGCCGAAGGTCATCGGCCAGATGGAGTTCTTGCGCCCCCAGTTGATCGCCTGATCAACCGTGGTCATGATGATGCTCTGGCTGAATTCCGCCGGATCGAATTCGGTGTCGATCTTCTTGAACATATCCGGAGGCGCATCGCCAAGCCGGATCTGGTTCTCGCGGATCAAGTTCTCCATGTGCCCTCTTCCTTCCAGATTACCGCACAGCGCGCCGGGCGGTTGAGTCCGGGGCGGGTGGTACACTCCCTGGATATGGCGGTGGGGAACCCATTCCGAATCCTGTCCGGGGACACGGGTCCAGCCATGGCCGCAGTTCCAGGGCCGTCGCCGAGGATCTCGTCGCTGCTCATCAAACCGGCCTCGGCTGTCTGCAACCTGGACTGCGCTTACTGTTTCTATCTGGACCGCGAGGCGGACCCTTACAAGGACCTGCCAGCCCGGCGTATGTCGTTGGAAACATTGGAGCGGCTGGTGGACGGGTACCTCTTCTACTCCTATCCCCATTCGACTTTTGCATTCCAGGGCGGCGAGCCGACACTGGCCGGACTGGACTTCTTCGAGAAGCTGGTGCAACTCCAGCAGCGCTACGGCCGTGACGGCCAGTCGGTTTCGAA
Source organism: Bryobacteraceae bacterium (assembly GCA_050789245.1). Lineage (GTDB taxonomy): Bacteria > Acidobacteriota > Terriglobia > Bryobacterales > Bryobacteraceae > PNKE01. The sequence goes on from JBOZRR010000028.1 coordinate 161,917, forward strand.
CGCGCTCCAGACGAACGGCGTCTTGCTGGACAAGGACTGGTGCCAATTGTTCCGCGAGTACAACTGGCTGGTGGGGATCTCCATCGACGGTCCGGAGGAGGTGAACGACCTCTACCGCTTCAACCGCGCGGGCCACGGCACCTGGAAGCGCGTGATGCAGAGCATTGAGACGATGCAGGCGGAAAAGGTCGAGTTCAACGTGCTCTGCGTGGTGAGCCAGGCGAACGTCCGCAAGGCCAAGGAAGTCTACCAGTTCTACCGGAAGCTGGGCATCGGCTACATGCAGTTCATTCCGCTGGCGGAGTTCAACGCAGACGGCAGCCCGATACCGTTCACGGTGACACCCCAGGAGTACGGCACGTTCATGTGCGAGATCTTCGACCTGTGGTGGCTGGAGCGCCGCAAGGTCCGGGTCCGTTTCTTCGACAACCTGGCCGAGGCGCTGGCCGGGCAAAAGCCGGGAAGCTGCACCATGCACGAGACGTGCGACAGCTACGTCGTGGTTGAGTACAACGGCGACGTGTACCCGTGCGATTTCTTCGTGGAGTCCGGGTGGAAGCTGGGGAACGTCGGGATGGATAGTTGGAGCGAGATCGCGCGCCGCGTGCGTCGGTACAACTTCGCGTCAAAGAAGACGCTGGCGCACCCGGAGTGCCAGGTGTGCGAATACCAGTCAATCTGCCACGGCGGCTGCCCGAAGACCCGGCAGGGCCCAAGGGGCGAGTTCGCAGACCTCGACTATTTCTGCGCGGCGTACAAGATGATGTTCGCGAAGGCGGTGGGCCCGCTACGCAAGGAAGTGGAGCGCTTGACGGGGCGCAGCACGGCGGAACTGACGCCGCACAGCCTCAGTCCTTACTAAGCCCTTCGAGCGGCTCGGGCGCGGGCTCTTCCGGCTCGGGGAGACGCTCGATGCGGACCTCGGCCACGCGGTTGCGATCCATTTTCAGCACGGTGAAGCGGCGGCCCTCATGCTCGACGAAATCGCCCTGGCGGGGAATCCGGCCAAGACAGTGGAGCAGGAAGCCGGCCAGCGTCTCGAAGCCGAGGTCGTCGGGAAGCTGGATCCCGTACTGAATCTGCAAGTCGCGGATGAGGATTGTGCCTTCGACCTCGACCATCAACGGATCGAGCACAGGGCGCTGAGCGGCTGCATCGAACTCGTCTTCAATCTCGCCGAAGATCTGTTCCATTACGTCCTCCATCGAGAGGAATCCGGTGATGGTGCCGAATTCGTCGACGACGAAGGCGACGTGCGCGTGGTGGATGCGAAGCTCATCGAGCACCTGGTGGAGCGGCTTCGTTTCCGGAACGAAGGGAACCTTGCGGACGATGTGCTTCAGGTCGAAGGGGCGGACGGAGACACGGCGGGTGTTCGACAGGCGGCGTTGGGTCCAATAGTTGAGCACGTCCTTGACGTGGACCATGCCAAGGATGCGCTCGCGCTCCGTTTCATAGACAGGCAGGCGGGAGTATCCACTGGTACTCATCTGCTGGAGGACATCGTCGATGTCGGCCTCGACGGGGACCATCACGAGCTTGTTGCGCGGCACCATCACCTCGCGGACGGCGTAATCCTGCAAGTCGAGGAGATTGGTGATGGCGGATTGTTCAAAGGCGGAGAGTTGGCCGCTGGACTGCGCGGCGGCAACGACGAATTTCAGTTCCTCGGGCGAGTGACCTGCGCCGTGCTCGCCGCCGCGGACGCCGATCAAGCGGGAGAGCCAGGACGACGACCTCTCGATGGCCCAGACGAAGGGCTCAACGAGCTTGTAGAAGACCAGCAGGGCGGGGGCAACGATGACGGAGAGACGGTCGGCTTTGTCGATGGCCAGGTTCTTCGGAACGACTTCACCGACCACGACATGCGCGAAGGTCATCAACGCAAAGGCGAGAACCAGGCTGACGCCGTGAACAATGACCTTTGTGGCGGGGGTCACCACAGGTTGCAGCCAGGAGATGATGAGCGTGAAGAGGGTCTCCTCGCCGACCCAGCCGAGAGCGAGCGAAGTGAGCGTGACGCCAACCTGGACAACGGAGAGGAGCCGTTCCGGGTGGGCCAGCAGGTTGAGGGCGGCAGTAGCGCCGACGTTGCCCTTCTCGGCAAGCGCCTTCAGGCGCGAAGGTCGGACCGAGACAAGCGCGGTCTCGGCCGATGCAAAGAAGGCGTTGATGCCGATGATCATCATCATCAGCAGCAGCCGGTAACCGTAATTGGGTTCGTCCATGTGGAAGTTTGGCGGACTCGGAGCCTCATACAATTGTAGGAATGCTGATGCGCCGGGCGCTGACCATTCTGAACACGCTGCTGGTGATGGGGGCGCTGGGGCTCGCCGGAGCCGCGTGGTGGCTGGTGGGGCGATCCGGGCCCAAGGTGAGCGGCACCGTGGACGCGCCGGTGAACCAGGAAGTGCGTGTGCGGCGAGATTCTCTTGGGATTCCGCACATTGAGGCCGGATCGATCGCCGACGCTGTGTTTGCCCAGGGTTTCGTGACGGCGCAGGACCGGCTTTGGCAGATGGACATGATCCGGCGAGTGGCGGCCGGAGAACTGAGCGAAGTGGCGGGCTCGGTGGCAATCGAGAGCGATACATTGGCGCGCAAGCTGCGGATGCGCAAGATCGCCGAGACGCAGTTGCGGGGGATGAGCGAAGAAGAGCGCGGACTGCTGGCGGCGTATGCGCGTGGCGTGAATCACTACATCGAAACGAACCGCGGCAAGTGGGGGCCTGAGTTCATCGTGATGGACTACGAGCCGCGGCCGTGGAGCGAGATCGACACGTTGTTGGCCGCGCTGGAGATGAACCGGACGCTGTCGAAATCCTGGGAGAACGACGTGCGGCGGTACGAGATGACCGGCGCGGGCGACCCCGCTAAAGTCCGGCGCCTTTTCCCGGTGAGGACCGGCGGCGAACTGAGGCCGGGTTCGAATGCCTGGGCGATTTCGGGTGCGCGGACGGCATCGGGCAAGCCGATCCTGGCGAGCGATCCGCACCTGGAGTATTCCCTGCCCTCGGTCTGGTACCTGGTGCACCTGAAGGCGCCGGGGTTGAACGTCATCGGCGCATCTCTGCCTGGGCTGCCGATGGTGATGATCGGGCACAACGAGCGCATCGCCTGGGGCATCACGAGCCTCCAGTTCGATGTGCAGGACCTGTACGTCGAGAAGATCGATCTGCGCACGGGGCGCTACAGCTACAACGGCGGATTCCGCGACGCGCGGCGCGAGTCCGAACTAATCGCAGTGAAGGGCGAGAAGCCGGCGGAGATCGTGAACTGGGTAACGGGGCACGGGCCGATCTTCACGGCCAAGGGCTCCGAGCACATGTCGCTGCGCTGGGTTGCCGCCGAGTCCGGCTCGAGCGGATTTCCCATGCTGGCATTGAACCAGGCGGCAAACTGGGAAGCCTTCCGCGCTGCGCTCGCGAGGCTGCCGGGGCCGGGCCTGAATTTCGTCTACGCCGACCGCGATGGGAACATCGGCCACCAGGTGGCAGGGCGTCTCCCGAAGCGCGTGGGCTTCAGTGGAGAACTGCCGGTGGATGGCACGTCGGAGACCTATGAGTGGGGAGGCGTGATTCCGTTCGAGCAGTTGCCGTCATACTTCAATCCGTCGGCTGGGCGCGTCGTGTCCGCGAACGAGAATCCATTTCCTGAGAATGCGCCCTATACCGTGTCCGGCTTCTTCGCGTCGCCGCACCGGCAGCGGCAGATTCACGACCGGCTGTCACGCGGCGGGCAGTGGAAGCCGGAAGGGATGCTCTCCGTCCAGACCGACGTGTATTCAGCGTATGCGCATTTCCTGGCGCGGTCGGCCGTGGCGGCCGTCGAGAAGAAGGGTTTCCACCAAGGCCCGGCGGCGGAGGCCGCAAGTATCCTGAAGCCGTGGAATGGGCAGATGCACCACTCACTGGCAGCGCCCGTACTGGCGAACCTGCTGCACCGGGAACTGCGGCGCAGGATGGCGGAGGCGGCGGCGCCGAAGTCCGGCGCGACGTACCGGTGGGAATCGTCGGAGTCGGTCGTGGAGGGTCTGCTGCGCGAGAGGCCCGCAGGTTGGTTCGATGACTGGGACCAGTTGCTGGTGGAATCGTTGGTAAGCGCGCACGAGGCGGCGGAGCGGCAGTTGGGGCGGAACGCATCGAAATGGAACTACGGCGAGTTGAACAGGCTGGCGGTGTCGCATCCGGTCTTCGGCCGTTTCGGGGCGCTTAGGCCGTTTTTCAGCGCTGGCCCCGTGCCGATGAGCGGATCGTCGACGACGGTATTGCAGAAAGGGACGCGGCTGGGGCCTTCGATGCGGTTCGTGGCGGACCTGTCGGATTGGGACAAGTCGCTGATCTCGCTGGTGACTGGCCAAAGCGGCCATGTGACGTCAGGGCACTTTAAGGACCAGTGGGAGGAGTACATCGGAGGCAAAGCTTTCCCGTTGCAGTTCGACCGCGTGGAAGCGACACAAACGCTGGTGCTGAAGCCGTCGGTATACTGACAGGCAATTCCACCCAAAGAGGTCTTTTGCGATGAAGCGTGGACTATTGCCCGTCCTTTTCCTGTGCGCAGTGAGCGTTGCGGGAGCCGTTGACTACCAGAAGCCGCCGAAGGAAGTGCTGGACGTGCTGTTGGCGCCGGCATCGCCCGCGACGTCGATCAACACGACGCGGACGCACTTGCTGCTGCTTCAGCCGAGGCTCTATCCGCCCATCGAGGAGCTGGCCGCACCGGTGCACCGGATTGCGGGCATTCGGATCAATCCCGCGAACAATGGTCCGCACGCGCTGGGCGCTGTCTACACCGGCGCGACGTTGAAGAAGGTCGACACGGGCGAGGAGATTCGAATCAATGTGCCGCCGGGCGCGCGTCTCGGCACTCCGTCGTGGAGCCCGGACGGGAAACAGTTCGCGGTGCTGAACTATACGCGAACGGCGGTGGAGCTGTACCTGGGATCCGTGGGTTCGGCCGTGCTACGCAAGGTGCCGAACGTGCGGGTGAACGCCGTGGTGGGCGATTCCCTCACGTGGTGGTCCGGCAGCAAGGAACTGCTGGTGTGGACGGTGCCGGCACAGCGCGGCGCGGCTCCTGAGCCTCCAGCAGCGCCCTCGGGCCCGAATGTGCAGGAGAGCAGCGGCAAGGCCGGGCCGGTGCGGACGTTTCAGGACATGATGCAGTCGCCGTATGACGAGCGGCTCTTCGACTACTACGGGACGGCGCAGCTCGTCGCGGTGGACGCGGCGACGGGGCGGACGGCGGCGATCGGGAAGCCCGGGATCTATGCGGATGCGACGCCGTCGCCGGATGGGCGGCATCTGCTGGTGGCGCGCGTCCGCCGGCCGTACAGCTACCTGCACCCGTACATGTTGTTCCCACAGACGACGGAGGTTTGGGACCGCTCAGGCAAAGTGCTGCACGTGGTGAACGAGGCTCCGCTCCGCGACAACATCGCCATCGGCGGCGTTCCGGTGGGCCCGCGTAGCATCAACTGGCGTCCGACGGCGCCGGCAACGCTGATGTGGCTTGAGGCGCTGGACGGCGGAGATCCACGGAACAAGGCGGTGCACCGCGACCGGCTGATGACGCTGCCGGCGCCGTTCAAGGGCTCGCCGGTTGAGGTGCTGAAGACCGAGCAGCGAGCCTCCGGCGTGACGTACGGCGAAGGCGGGCTCGCGCTGGTCTCAGACTACGACCGCGACACGCGGATGATTACGACAAGGCGAATCTTCCTGGACGATCCCGGCGCGGAACCGCGCGTCGTTTGGAAACGCAACATGCAGGACCGCTATCGCGACCCGGGCCGTCCGGTGATGAAACGGCTGGCGACGGGCGGGATGGTGATGCACCAGTCCGGCGACTACGTGTTCCTGTCCGGCACGGGCGCGACGCCGAAGGGCGATCGTCCGTTCCTGTCCAGAATGAGCCTGAAGACCTTCGAAACCCTGGAACTGTTCCGCGCGGGTGAGGAGGGCTACGAGTCCTTCGTCGGACTGCTGGCGGAGGACGGGTCGAAGTTCCTGACGAGCTACGAGAACACGGCCACGCCGCCGAACCTGATGTTGAGGACGGCGGGGTCGAACGAGCGGAAGGCGATTACGGCGTTCAGCGATCCGACGCCGCAACTGCGGAAGATCAAGCAGCAGTTGGTGACGTACAAGCGCCCCGACGGCGTGCAGCTTTCCTTCACGCTGTTCTTGCCTCCGGGCTACAAGGACGGCGAGCGGCTGCCGACGATACTGTGGGCGTATCCGCTGGAGTTCAACGACGCGGACACGGCGGGGCAGATCGGCGGAAGCACGCAGCGTTTCGTGCAGATGCGCGGGGCATCGCACCTGTTCCTGTTGCTGCAAGGCTACGCGATTCTGAACAATGCGACGATCCCGATCATCGGCGATCCGGAGACGGTGAACAACACCTACATCGAGCAGCTTGTGGCCGGGGCGAAGGCTGCGATCGACAAGGCTGTCGAGCTTGGCGTGACCGATCCGCAGCGCGTGGGCGTCAGCGGGCACAGTTACGGCGGCTTTATGACGGCGAACCTGCTGGCCCACTCCGACCTGTTCCGGACCGGCGTGGCGCGCAGCGGCGCGTACAACCGGACTCTGACGCCGTTCGGATTCCAGAGCGAGAGGCGGACGTTCTGGGAGGCTCGCGACACCTACATGAAGATGTCGCCGTTCACCTACGCTGAGAAGATCAACGAGCCATTGCTGCTGATTCACGGCGAGGCCGACAACAATCAGGGCACGTTCCCGATTCAGAGCGAGCGGCTGTACCAGGCGGTGCGCGGCAACGGCGGAACGGTGCGTCTGGTGATGCTGCCGCATGAGTCGCACGGATATGCCGGATCGGAATCCATCCAGCACACGCTGTGGGAGATGATCACCTGGTTCGACCGCTACGTGAAGAACGCGAAGACGGTGGTCTCGCAGGCAAAATAGGCGAGGTTAGGGGATCGCTTCGAAGGGGACGTTGGCGACGGCATAGCGGCGCCAGTCCTTGTAGTCGAAGTGCCACCACTCGTATTCGTAGACCATGAAGCCTTCGCGCTCCATGGCGTCGCGAAGAAGCTCGCGGAGCTGGCGGGCTTTGGGGTCGCCGCCGCGGTAGTCCGGCCAGGCGCGCTCGGTCATTTCGTCGTAGAGCGAGGGCATTACGGCGGGTTTGCCGGTCTTCAGGTCGTAGAGGGTCAGATCCACGGCGCAGCCTCGGTTGTGGCGTGAGCCTCTGGCGGGGTTGGCGACATAGTTCTTCTTATCGGCGGGAGTGGCTTCCCAGAAGATCCACGTGACGGACCAGGGGCGATAGCCGTCGTGGATCAGCAGGCCGTAGCCCGATTCCATCAGCCGGAGATGGGCGCGTTTCAGCGCCTCAGCAGCCGGGCGCTGGAGAAAGGCTCGGGCCTGGGTGTAGACGGGCGTGCCGAGGAAGTTGTCGGGCGTGGCGTAGCGGATGTCGAGACGGATGGCCGGGTGAAGCGTGGTGAGATCGACGAGGTCCGAGGGAAGGAAGCCGCCGGATTCGCGCGGCGGCTGGGCCTTGGCGGCCTCGGCTCGGAGCTCGGCAAGAGGCCGGACGGGCTGAATTCGAAATATCCCGATTTGGGGGTAGGCAAGGGCGGCTAGAATTGGGACTGCAAGGCAAAGCCTGACTATGAAGCGAATCATCCTGAGTATCGTCCCCTGTTTCGTGATTTTGGCGCTTGGCGCCGCTCCCGCGCAAACACTGCTGCCCCAGCAGCCGGCGTTGAGCAAGACTCATATCGTTTTCGCTTATGCCGGCGATTTGTGGAGCGTCCCGCGCGCCGGAGGCGATGCCCTGCGGCTGACCACGGGCGACGGCATCGAATCGCGGCCCGTGTTTTCGCCGGACGGCTCCCTGATCGCGTTCTCGGGCGAGTACGACGGCAATACTGACGTTTTCACGATTCCAGCAACGGGCGGGGTGCCGAAGCGGCTGACGTTCCATCCGGGCGGCGATACTCCGATTGCTTTCTCGCCGGACGGCAAGAGCCTGATGATCCGCTCCGGGCGCGCGACGCCGGCGGGTGGAGCGAAGTTTTTCACGATGGGTCTGGATGCGGGACCGGCGTCGCTCGTGCCGCTGCCTATGGGGCACGAGGCGACCTACTCGCCGGACGGTACGCGCCTGGCCTACACGCCTCTGGCGCCGGCGTTCACGGCGTGGAAGCGCTACCGCGGCGGGCGGACGTCGAAGATCTGGCTGGCGCAGTTGTCGGACTCGAAGGTGGAGGAGATCCCGCGCGACAATTCGAATGACTTCAATGCGCTGTGGGCCGACGACAAAGTCTACTTCCTTTCCGACCGCAACGGGCCGGTAACGTTATTCGCTTACGACACCAAGACCAAGAAGGTGACGGAGAGCATCAAGAACACGGGACTGGACTATAAGACCGCGTCGTTGGGACCGGGAGCGATCGTGCTGGAGCGGTTCGGCGGGCTGGAGTTGTACGACCTGAAGTCGGAGAAGAGTTCGGCGGTGAAGGTGAACGTGAAGGGCGATATGCCGGGCGTCCGTCCAACTTTCGACAAAGTCGGGGCGAAGATCGCCAATGCGGCGCTGAGCCCGACGGGCGTGCGAGCCGTGTTCGAGGCGCGGGGCGAGATCCTGACAGTACCCGTCGACAAGGGCGACATTCGGAACCTGACGAATACGCCGGGCGTGGCGGAGCGGATGCCGGCGTGGTCGCCGGACGGGCAGTCCATTGCTTACTTCAGCGACGAGAGCGGCGAGTATCAGCTCGTGGTCGCGCCGCAGAACGGCAGTGGCGAGAAGAAGAAGTACGACATCGGCTGGAAGTCCTATTTCTGGTATCCGGCGTGGTCGCCGGACAGCAAGAAGATCCTGTTCCGCGATGCGGATCTGAACGTCAGCTACATCGACCTGGAATCCAAGAAGGTGACGAAGATCGGCGCGGATTTCTACGACTCGCCGATGCGGGACGAAGTGAATCCGACGTGGTCGCCCGATTCGAAGTGGATCGTGCTCACGAAGCAGTTGCACAATCACCTTCGCGCGGTACACGTCTACTCGCTCGAGTCCGGCAAGCTGACGCAGGTCAGCGACGGGCTGAGCGACGCGCGCCATGCGCGGTTCGACCGGAACGGCAAGGCGCTGTATTTCACGGCGAGCACGAACCAGGGCCTGAATACCGGCTGGCTGGATATGTCGTCGATCGACCGCGTGCAGAACCGCAGCGTGTACGTCGTGGTGTTGAGCGCGGCGGACCCGTCGCCGCTCGCGCCCGAAAGCGACGAGGAGAAGGCGGCCCCGAAGCCGGACGAGAAGAAGCCTGAGGAGAAAAAGGACGACAAGAAGGACGAGAAGAAAGACACGTCAGTACGCATCGACCTCGATGGCATCGGCCAGCGCATTCTGGCGTTGCCGATTCCGGCGCGGAACTTCTCGTCGATCGAAACCGGCGAGGCGGGCGTCCTGTTCCTGCTGGAAGATCCTCCAGCCGGAGCCGCGGGCGACGGCCCCCCGCAGCAGACGCTGCACAAGTTTGAATTCAAGACGCGTAAGTTCGACAAGGTCATCGACGGCATCCAGGGCTTCGCGCTGTCCTTTGACGGCAAGAAACTCATCTTCAGGCAGGGGCAGCGGTGGGTGGTAACGGCCAGTTCCGCGCCTCCGAAGCCCAACGAAGGCGTTCTGAAGATGGACCAGATGGAAGTGCGCGTCGATCCCGTGGCCGAATGGCGGCAAATGTACCGCGAGGTCTGGCGGATTGAGCGCGATTTCTTCTATGACCCCGGCTTCCACGGCCTGGATCTCGCGGCGGCGGAGAAGAAATACGAGCCCTACCTGGCGGCCGTCGCCCACCGCGCTGATCTGAACTACGTGTTCTCGGAGATGCTGGGCGAACTGAGCGTCGGGCACCTGTATGTGGGCGGCGGCGCGTTTCCGCCGGTGAAGTCGGTGCCGGGCGGCCTGCTGGGCGCGGATTATTCCGTGGAGAACGGGCGGTACCGGTTCGCGAAGGTGTTCAACGGAGAGAACTGGAACCCGAGCCTGCGCGCTCCGCTGACCCAGCCGGGTGTGAACGTGAAGGAGGGCGAGTACCTCATCGCCGTGAACGGCCGCGACGTTCGCGGTTCGGACGATGTCTACTCATTCTTCGAAGCCACTGCCGATAAGAGCGTTGTGTTGAAGGTTGGCGCGAATCCAAATGGAGACGGCGCCCGGGAAGTGACCGTGGTCCCGATTCGCAACGAGCAGGGGCTGCGCTACATGGATTGGGTGGAAGGCAATCGCCGGAAGGTGGAGCAGTTGACCGGCGGGCGGGCCGGTTACGTGCATCTGCCGAACACCGCCGGCCAGGGCTACACGAACTTCAACCGCTGGTTCTTCGCGCAAGTGGGCAAGGAAGGAATGGTTCTGGACGAGCGGTTCAACGGCGGCGGCTTTGTGGCCGACTACATCGTCGATTACTTGCGCCGGCCGTTGCTGAACTACTTCACGACACGCGCAGGGCATGACTTCACGACGCCCATGAACGCGGTCTTCGGACCGAAGGTGATGATCGTCAATGAGTGGGCCGGCTCGGGCGGCGACGCCATGCCGTGGATGTTCCGCAAGCTGAAGATTGGCACCCTGGTCGGAAAGCGGACCTGGGGCGGGCTGGTGGGCATCTTCGGCTTCCCCGACTTGATCGACGGAGGCCGCGTGACGGCGCCGAACCTGGCGTTCTATAACACCGAGCGCCAGTGGGACGTGGAAAACGCCGGCGTGGCGCCGGACGTAGAAGTGGACCTGGACCCGGCGCTGGTGCGGCAGGGACGCGACCCGCAGTTGGAGAAGGCAGTGGAAATCGTCATGGAGCAGTTGAAGCAGAACCCGCTGCCTAAGCACCAGAAGCCGGTGTACCCCAACTACCACAAGACCAGATGACTAGAATTGGACTGATATACGCGTCATCAGGAGGGGACCCATGAGACTGAGAGCTGGAATACTGGCCTTGGTTGCACTGACCGCCGGCGCTGGCCTGCTGTCCGCGCAACAGAAGAAGCGCATAGCGATCATCGATTTTGACTACGGCACCGTTCGGAGCGGTGTCGCAGCCCTGTTCGGCACCGATGTGGACGTCGGCAAGGGCATCAGCGACGTTTTGGTGGAAAAGCTGCTTGCCGGCGGCAAGTACAGCGTGATCGAACGGCGGATGCTCGATAAGGTTTTGGCGGAACAGAACTTCTCGAACAGCAACCGCGCCCACAACGCGACGGCGGCTCAGATCGGAAAACTGCTGGGCGTGGAGGCCATCGTGGTGGGGTCCATCACGCAGTTTGGCCGCGACGACAAGAGCCAGGGTGTCGGTGGCGCCGGGATGGGCGGCCTGAACAAATGGGGCTTGGGCGGCGTCAAGCGCAACGAATCCAAGGCGGTCGTCGGGATCTCGGCGAGGCTGATCGACGTCAATAGCGGCGAAATCCTGGCCGCCATGACGGGCCAGGGCGCTTCCGAGCGCAAAGGCGTCGCTGTGACCGGCGGCGGCGGAAGCGGCGCGGCAGGCGGACTCGGCGGCGTCGATTTCCGAAGCACGAACTTCGCGAACACGCTGATCGGCGAGGCGGTTTACCAGGCCGTCGGCTCCCTGGCCGGCCAACTTGATTCGAAAGCGGCCAGCCTGCCGACGGTGGAAGTCCTGGTCAACGGGCTTGTGGCGGACGTTTCGGGAAACACGCTGATTCTGAATGTCGGCACGTCCGGCGGCGTCAAAGTCGGCGACCGGCTCGGCATTTACCGCAAAGTGCGAGAGGTAAAGGACCCGGAGACGGGCAAAATACTGCGGGCCATTGAGAATCATCTGGGCAGCGTGACCATTACCGAGGCCGACGGCTCATCGTCCGTGGGCACCTTCAGCGGCGGAATGCCGCCGAAGGTCGGCGATACGGTGAAGACCATCAAGTAGCAGGCAGGATCAGTCAACGGGGATCGGGGGAGATATGTCGAGCTATAACGTCGGAGACCGCGTCGGGGATTACGAGATCATCGGCACCCTGGGCGAAGGCGGCATGGGGAAGGTCTTCAAGGTCAGGAACGTGATCTCGGATCGCGTCGAGGCCATGAAGGTGCTCCACCCGCAGTTGGGCGATCATCCGGAGGCGATGACCCGCTTCCTTCGCGAGATCCGGCTGCAAGCCGGACTGGAGCATCCGCACATCGCGGCGCTGCGCACGGCCGTGACACACGGGCAGCAGCTCCTGATGATCATGGAGTTCGTCGAGGGGCAGACGCTCTCCTCACTGATGAAGAGCCGTGGCGGGAAGATCCCGCCGGCCGAAGCGGCGCAGTACATCGCCCACGTGCTGGAGGCGCTGGGATACGCGCATTCGCGCAACATCGTTCACCGCGATGTAAAACCGGCGAACATCATCTTGGCCCCCGGCGGGCAGGCCAAGCTGATGGATTTCGGCGTTGCCAAACTCGTTGAGGATCATCAACTTACGGCGACTGGGGCGACTTTGGGGTCGCTATTCTACATGTCGCCGGAACAGATCCGCGGCGAGCAGATTGACGGGCGTTCCGACCTCTACAGCGTCGGCATCACGCTGTACGAACTCGTGACCGGGAAGCGGCCGTTCGATGCCGATACTCAGTTCTCGATCATGAAGGCGCACCTGGAGCTGCAGCCGCTGCCGCCAGTGCAGGTGGATCCGAGCCTGCCCGCTCAACTCAACGAGATCATCCTGATGTCGCTGAAGAAGAACGCCGGCGAGCGATTCCAGACGGCCGAAGCCTTCCGCAATGCGCTCACCTCGCTCTACCCGCAAACGGCGGCAAAAGCGGCTTCTGCACTGGCATCCGCGCCGACCGAGACACTGGCCAAGCCGGCGGTGGCGAGCGGCAGGAGAGCCGTCTACCTGGTCTTGGGTTCGTTGATCACGATTCTCGTGCTGGCCATCGTCGCTTTGCAGGCTCCAAAGTGGTTCGGAACGGCCGCTGATACGGCTACGCAGGCGCAACCGCCAGTGACGCAGACCCCGGCGGCACCGACTCAATTGCCGGTCCCCGTAGCGGAGCCCAGCCAGCCCGCGGCGGAACCTGCCGCAGCCACGGGGAACACCCCGAACCAGCCAATCAGGCCGCAGGAAGTTCGCCCGAAGCCGGCCGGCGGCTCAATGGCGACCGGGCAGGTGGCGTCCCAGGCGTCCCAAACAGTTGCGCAGCCCTCGTCTTCGGCCTCCGTGCCCGCTTCGCAGCCGCCGGCAGCCCCCGCGCCCGTGCGCAACGATGCCGAGCGGACCCGAATTTCCGAAATGAAGGACGACTTGGCGATCCGGGCCAATACGGTCATCAAGGGGCTGGAAAGCCTGGAGCGGGCGCAACAGGCCCAAGGGTTGTCTTTGCGCTCGGATATGGTCTCCGCGCGTGCCCGGATGGAGACGCAGATGGATGCCGCCGAGCGTGCCCTGAACGCCGGAAGACTGGAAGATGCCGAGACGGCACTGAAGAACGCCGAGCAGTCCATCCGGCGACTGGAGCGATTCCTGGGCCAGTAGGCGGTTTTCGCCACGGATGCGCAACACCTTTGTTTTGTGTAGAGTAGAAATCTTGCCAAGTCGGTCCAGTTGAACCGTTGATTCCGATACATTTGTCTTATATAGTGGATTTTGGGTCATACGAACTACTGCTTTTCCGATCTCATACTCCTCAATGGCGTGACCCAACCCATGAGGAGAAGATCCGATTCAACCGGGAGGATGGACGAGATGTTCCCCACACTCCGCCTGTGCGCTAGGGCGCAGCAGGCTACTTCGACCGATACCAATGGATCGGCGCGGGGGCCCAGGATTCTAGGGCTAACCCGCGCCGTTCTGTTTTTGGTGATGCTGGCGCTGATGCTGGGCGCCGCGACCGCACCGGCCTACGCGCAGACTGAGCACCGCCCCGGCGGCGAGGCGAACCTTATACTGCCGAATCTGGATTCCGCCACGTTCCTCAGCGGGTTCGGCGGGATCGGCGGCCATGTGCTGCTGATGGTTGGCCTGGTGGTTTGCGCCTTGGGCCTCGGCTTCGGCCTGATGATCTCGACACGGCTGAAGGCGATGCCGGTGCACAAGTCGATGTTGGAGGTTTCCGAGCTCATCTACGCCACCTGTAAGACGTACCTGCAGACTCAGGGCAAGTTCCTGATCATTCTGGAGGTCTTCATCGGCATTGTGATCGTGTTCTACTTCGGCGTGCTGCTCAAGTTCGAGTTGATGAAGGTTGCGATCATCCTGCTGTTCAGCGTGATCGGCATCATGGGCAGCTACGGCGTGGCGGCCTTCGGCATTCGCGTGAACACTTACGCGAACTCCCGCTGCGCATTCGCCTCATTGCGCGGCAAGGCGTTCCCCTGCTATGACATCCCGCTGCAGGCCGGAATGAGCATCGGCATGATGCTGATCTCGGTGGAACTGCTGCTGATGCTGTTTATCCTGCTCTTTATCCCGGGCGACTACGCCGGACCTTGCTTCATCGGCTTCGCCATCGGTGAGTCGCTGGGCGCGGCGGCTCTGCGAGTCGCGGGCGGCATCTTCACGAAGATCGCCGATATCGGCGCGGACCTGATGAAGATCGTCTTCAAGATCAAGGAAGACGACGCGCGTAACCCGGGCGTCATCGCGGATTGCACGGGCGACAACGCGGGCGACTCGGTTGGACCCTCGGCCGACGGCTTCGAAACCTACGGCGTGACCGGCGTTGCGCTGATCACTTTCATCTTGCTGGCAGTGAAGGAGCCGGTGGTGCAGGTGCAGCTCCTGGTCTGGATCTTCGTCATGCGCGTCATGATGGTGGTGGCTGCCGGTGCGAGCTACTTTATCAATCATGCGATCGCCAAGAGCAAATACGGCAATTCGGACAAGATGGACTTCGAGCGGCCCCTGACCACGCTGGTTTGGCTGACTTCGATCGTTTCGGTTGTGCTTACCTACGTGGTGAGCTACTTCATCATCCCCGACCTGGGCGGCGACACGTCGCTGTGGTGGAAACTGTCGACCGTCATCACGTGCGGAACGCTTGCCGGCGCGATCATCCCCGAGTTCGTGAAGGTGTTCACGTCGGTGAATTCACGTCACGTGCGTGAAGTTGTGACGAGTTCCCGCGAGGGCGGCGCCTCTCTGAACATCCTGTCAGGCCTCGTGGCCGGTAACTTCTCGGCCTACTGGCTCGGGTTCGCGATCCTGTTCCTGATGGCCGTCGCCTACGCCGTTTCGACGATGGGAATTGGAGCGCTGATGCTGGCGCCGGCCGTGTTCGCGTTCGGCCTGGTGGCGTTCGGCTTCCTGGGCATGGGCCCAGTGACGATTGCAGTGGACAGCTACGGCCCAGTCACGGACAACGCGCAGAGCGTTTTCGAGCTCTCGACGATCGAGCAGCTGCCCGGCATCAAGGAAGAGGTCCAGAGGGACTTCGGATTCACGCCTGACTTTGAGAAGGGTAAGGACAATCTGGAAGAGAACGACGGCGCGGGCAATACGTTCAAGGCGACGGCAAAACCCGTGCTGATCGGCACGGCCGTCGTCGGCGCCACCACCATGATCTTCTCCATCATCATGGCGCTGACGCAGGGACTGCAGCCCGAACTGCTGAAGCACCTCACCATCCTGCACCCGCCTTTCCTTCTGGGCCTGATCGCGGGAGGAGCGGTGATCTACTGGTTCACCGGCGCTTCGATCCAAGCCGTTTCCACCGGCGCCTACCGCGCAGTGGAGTTCATCAAGGCCAACATCCAATTGGAAGGAACGACCAAGGCGAGCGAGAAGGACTCGCGGAAGGTGGTCGAAATCTGCACGCAGTACGCACAGAAGGGCATGTTCAACATCTTCATGGTCACGTTCTTCTCAACTCTGGCGTTCTCGTTCTATGAAGAGTACTTCTTCATCGGCTACCTGATCTCCATCGCGCTCTTCGGGCTGTATCAGGCCATCTTCATGGCCAATGCCGGCGGCGCATGGGACAACGCGAAGAAGATCGTGGAGACCGAACTGAAGGCCAAGGGTACTGAGTTGCACGCGGCCACGGTGGTCGGCGACACGGTGGGCGATCCTTTCAAGGACACGTCCTCGGTGGCGTTGAACCCGATCATCAAGTTCACGACGCTGTTCGGCCTGCTGGCCGTGGAACTGGCCGTGGCGATGCGCCATGCCGACGAGAGCTCTCCTCTCAGCCACATCCTGGCGGCCGTCTTCTTCGTGATCTCCCTCTACTTCGTCTACCGCAGCTTCTACGGCATGCGGATTGAGAAGGCGAACTAGCGCCAAGCGTCCGAAGCTACAATCAAGTGGGGCGGGCCTCATCGGCCCGCCCTTTTTCTTGGCATGAATCTTCGAGTCCTATTCACAAACCTGTCGCTCGAAGGCCGAACCGGCACGGACATCGTGGTCCGCGACTTGAGCACCGGGCTGGCGAAACTGGGTCTGGATGTATCCTTCTATGCTCCGAAACTCGGACCTCTGGCGGAGGAGATCCGTGCGCATGGGGTTCGGGTGACGGACGACCTCGCAGGTCTGGAAAGTCCCGACATCGTGCACGGACACCATCATGTGGAGACGGCTGAAGCGGTCCTGCACTTTCCGGAAGCACGAGGGCTATTCGTCTGCCACGACGCGACGGCGTGGCACGACCGGCCGCCGGAACTCGCGCGGGTGATGCAGTATGTCGCCGTGGACGCGTGTGTTCAAGAGCGTCTGTCGTCCTACGAGTTCGCGTCACGCCGCGGAATTCGCCTGATTCCAAACGCTGTTGACACCGAGCGATTTCAGACGCGCGCGCCGCTGCCCGAGCGGCCGGCGCGGGCGCTGCTGTTCAGCAACTACGCGAGGCCAGGTTACGATCTCGACATCCTCAAGGCCGCCTGCGCGGGGAGAGGCATTTCGCTGGACACGGCGGGCGGAGGGATGGGAACGCAGACGGATGCTCCGGAGGAACTGCTGCCGCAGTACGACGTCGTGTTCGCGAAGGCGCGCTGCGCGATGGAGGCGGCTGCGTGCGGCTGTTCTGTTGTGCTCTATCACGACGGAATGCTTGGGCCAGCGCTCAACGGGGCGAATATCGAGGAATGTCTGCGTTGGAACTTGGGGAGGCGGCTGTTCACTGAGCGGATGACAGCCGGAGCCATTGGGCAGCGGCTGGCCGGATATAGCCCGCAGCGTGCGGGCGAAGTGACCGAAGCAATCCGGCGGTCGAACAATCTGGATGCTGTGCTGCAGCGGTGGTTGGAGCTATACAGGGAAATGATGGCGCAGCCGCTGCCGCCGTCCGAGCCAGGAGAGCGCAGAGCCTGGATCAACGATCTGGCCCGGCGAGTTGGCGAGTTGGAGCAGCACGTGCCAAGAGCCGTGTCACCGAAACTGCCGGTATTTGAACCTGGGCAAGTGCGGTTGCGGCTACAGCACGCTCCGGGACGCGTTCGGTGCGGAGAAGGCTTCGCTTTACTGGTGCGGGTCGAAAACGGCAGCCTTTACCGGCTGATAGAAGCAGAGCCGCACCCGGTGCGAATCGGCTGCCTGTGGATTCGGGACCGGCGCACAGAGGAGGCGGTGCGGCGCGGATATTTGTGGGCTGGCATCGAGCCCCAACGCGCCGCGGAGGTTGAGCTCCAACAGTTCGCTCCGGCGGTACCCGGTAAATACACGCTGCGGATTACTCTGGTCCAGGAACAGGTGCGCTGGATGCACGCAGTGAAGGGCGGGCCGGTCATCGACGTTCCTGTCGAGGTTGTCGCCGATTAGCTGCCGAGGCGCCGAAGGAAATCACGGTGGGGCATGGCAAAGTTGCCAGAGACATGTGCGCCCGGCGCGACCTCCCGGACAACGACGGAGCCAAGCGAAACCCTGGCTGCGGCGCCGATGGTGAGGTTGTTGCTCACCGTGGCCCCTGGGCCGATCCAGCACTCCTCGCCGATGGTGACATTCCCGTTAATGACGGCCCCGTGGCCAATGTGCGCGCGAGCGCCAATTACGGTGTTGTGCGACACGAAGGCTCCGGCGCCGATGCGCGCCTGAGCGCCGATCCGCGTACTCTGCCGGAAAACGCCCTTGGCGACGACGGCGTTCTCGAAGATGATGGCCCCTTCGCCGGCCTCGATGCCGCCGCCGTGGGCGAGTTCGATTAGCTCTCTCTCGCCTCGAAAGGTCTGGAAGCCCGCGCCGCCCAGGACGGAACCGGCTCGAACATCGACGCCCGCCGCGAGGGTGGTCCCTGAATCGACGGTGGCGTTTGGACCGACTTTGACATGCGCGCCGATCCGGACGCCAGTAGGGGCGATCCAGGCCCGCTCGTGGATCTTCGCCGAGTGTTCGATCACCGAGGGGAAGTCCCAGCCGTAGTACCCGCCGGCGGCAACCAGCGCATTGTGAAGTTCGAAGAAGGCGCGCTTCGGGGTAGGTGAGACGGCCAACCCGAGTTCGTTTTCGCACTTTTCCGCGAGCTCCGGGGTCAGGATCAGCGCAGCCACATCTGCCTTGGTCAACGCAAGTGGAAGAAAACGCTCGCTTTCGACAAACAGGAGCATCCCGGGCAAGGTATCGATCAAGAAGCCGAGGGTTTGAAACGGCGCGTTCCGGCGCACCTCCAGGTCAGTCAATTTCGCGGCATCCGCGAGGGTGAAGGAATACGGGGACGGCACAATTCGTAGTCTACTGAAAGGAACACGTGGGCACCGCCGGACTGGCTTCCTTTGATGACTCTTGCAGATCTGATCTCCAGACAGAATCCAACCTCGAACGCGATCCTCTCACTGGATCGTAATCCCCTCCAATTCTCAGAATTGACGCGACTTACCGGACAAGTACGGGACATCCTGGGCGCCGCCGGAGTGCCAGCGGGCGCGCGAATCGCCACGGCACTGCGGAACGGCCCCGAGGCGGCAAGCGCGTTTCTGGCTTTCGGCTGCCGGGGTCCTGTCGCGCCTTTGAATCCAGGCATGGCGGGGCCCGAGTTCGTTTACGTCCTCGAAGATCTGTCGCCCTCGCTGTTGATTGCAGACGCGGACACCGATACCGCCGCCGTGGACGCGGCGCGGGCGCTGGGAATTCCGGTCGCCCGGCTGCGGCCGAACGTGGAATCCCCGGCAGGCTCGTTCAGCTTGGACGGGCTTGCGCCGCAGGGCCCGCCGGCCGCGTCAGCGCCCCCCACCGGCGGCGACGAACTTCTCCTGTTGCACACCTCGGGGACAACCGCAAAACCGAAGCTAGTGCCCATCACGCAGGCCGCGTTCTGCACTTCGGCGCGCAGCGTAGCGGCCAGCCTTCAGCTGACACTGGAGGATGTGGGGCTGAACGTCATGCCGCTCTTCCACGTGCACGGTCTGGTCGCGTGCCTGGCGGCGCCGCTGTCCGTGGGCGCGTCGGCCTGGTGCTCCCCGGGTTTTTCGGCGTTGCACTTCCTGCGGTGGCTGGAGATGTCCCAGGCTACGTGGTATTCGGCCGTTCCCTCGATGCACCAGTCGATCCTTGGGCGGATGCGGGGTGGAAAGGTTCCGGTCTCGCACCAGCTACGGCTGATCCGATCATGCTCGGCCCCGTTGGCCGAATCGACCTGGCGGGATCTGGAGGAACGGTTCGGAGTGCCGGTGGTGCAGGCGTACGGGATGACCGAAGCCGCGCACCAGGTGGCGTCATCGGTTCCGGGCGAGTCCGAACTGTCGCGCGGCACTGTGGGGAAGAGCACAGGTCCAGAGATTGTCGTGGTCGACGAGACCGGAGTGCCGGTCAGTGCCGGCACGACCGGTGAAGTCGCGTTAAGCGGAACGACGATTCTCAAGGGCTACCTGTCACCTCCAGGCGCGAATGAGGCAGCGTTCCGCAACGGCCTGTTCCTGACCGGAGACCTGGGGAGGATCGACGCAAACGGCAATCTGAGGCTGGAAGGCCGGCGCAAGGAGATGATCAACTGCGGAGGGGAAAAGATCTCGCCCTATGAGATCGAAGAAGTGTTGAGTGCGCTGCCGTTCGTCGAGCAGTCGGTCGCATTTCCCGTACCGCATAAGGCACTGGGAGAGGAGCCGGGCGTCGCGCTGGTCTGCGCGCCGGACCACCAATTGGACCTGGCCCAACTGCGCTCCGCTCTCGGACAAAAGCTGTCGGCACGGAAAGTGCCACGGCGGTTTTGGGTGCTCGACAAGTTCCCGATGGGCCCGACCGGAAAGCTACAGAGGTCGCGTATGGCCGAGATTCTGGAGTCGCTCAACGTCACAGCCCGTTCGTAGCCCATCGCATGGGGTTAGAATCGAGGGCACGGCCGGAATAGCACCGCGCCGTTCAGGTATCGGAGGCTGCCCTCGATGAAGCACAAGTTCAACGCCGACCTGCCGGGCAAGTTGATTGTTCCGCCGGGAAAGAAGATTAACCTTCGCAAGGACTACGATCCGGCCTGGGTCCCCAAGGATGCGGGCAAGGCGGAAGCCGAGGTGCGGCTTCGCACGGGAATTGAGCGGCTGGCGGAGTACCAGGACATGCTTTACGCGCAGAATACGTATGCGGTCCTGGTGATCTTCCAGGCGATGGATGCGGCCGGGAAGGACGGCACGATCAAGCACGTCATGTCCGGCATCAACCCGCAAGGCTGCCAGGTCTTCTCATTCAAGGCGCCTTCGACGGAGGAACTGGACCACGACTACCTTTGGCGCTGCATCAAGCGGCTGCCGGAACGTGGAATGATCGGAATCTTCAACAGGTCGTATTACGAGGAAGTGCTGGTGGCGCGCGTCCATCCGGGCATCCTGCAACGGCAGCAGCTTCCGCCCAATTACAGGGACAAGAAGATCTGGAACCGGCGCTTCCAGGAGATCAACAACTTCGAGGAGTACCTGGTCCACAACGGCATTGAAGTGGTGAAGTTCTTCCTGAACGTGTCGAAGGAGGAGCAAAAGAAGCGCTTCCTCGACCGAATCGACCGCCCGGAGAAGAACTGGAAGTTCTCCTCGGCCGACGCGAAGGAGCGCGCCTTTTGGGACCGGTACCTGGACGTGTACGAGGATTGTCTGCGCCAGACCAGCACGAAGCACGCGCCGTGGTACGTGATCCCCGCGGACAACAAGTGGTGCACGCGCCTGGCGGTGGCGAACGTCCTTTACCACCGTCTCAAGGCACTGAAGCTGAAGTATCCGGATGTGAGCGAAGAGCAGAAAGCCGCCCTGCACGAAGCAAGACGGCTTCTGACGGCGGAACAGTAATCCCAGTTAGCGGAAGCGGAGCATGTCGTTCAGCTCCTTGATCTTCTTCGGGTCGAACTTGAGCTTGCGATCGTAAGTCATCAAGCCGTTGATCTCCTGCTCGACGTCCGTGGTCTGCGTGTAGCAGATCCCGATGAAGGGACTTTCGGCAATCGCCTGATACTGGCCTTTCAGGCGCTCAAGGGCGGCTTCGGCGGTCTTTTCGACGCCCGAATAGCCCCAGGCTGCCTCGGGAACATTCGCGGCGCCGGGCATGATGTAGGCGATGCCGCCGAACTCGGAGAGATAGAGCGGTGATCCGTTGTAAGGGATGCCGGGAATGGCGTATGGCCTGCCGTTCGGCGGCAGCCACGTGCCGGGCTTCCCGGACTCCACCTTGCCCCACCGCCGGATGAGCTGGTCATAGTTGGGCGAGTAGTCGTGGACCGCATAGAGGTCGGTGGTTTCCGTGTGCTCCCAGCCTTCGTTATCGATGAAGATCCGCGTCGGATCGATCGACTTGGTCTGGTGGTAGAGCGCGCGCAGGTGGGCCTGCTGCCGCGTGTCGCGCAGGTCTGGGACGCCCCAACTCTCGTTCACGGCGTTCCACATGATGATGGACGGGTGGTTGATGTCGCGCATCACGGCTTCGGTCCACTCGCGGGTGAAACGAAAGGCGTACTGCTCGTCGTAGAGGTAGGCGTTCGCGATCTCACCGGAGACGAGGAAGCCCATCTTGTCGGCCCAATAGAGGAATCGTGGGTCCTCGAGCTTCTGGTGCTTGCGCGCACCATTGAAGCCCATCTCCTTCGACTTTTCGATGTCGTATTTGATGGCCTCGTCCGACGGCGGAGTGAGGAGCGATTCGGGCCAGTAGCCCTGGTCGAGCAGGAACTTGAGATAGACGGGCCGGTTGTTGATGGTGACGCGTCCGTTCTCGATGGCGACTTTTCGGAAACCGAAGTAGGTGTTGACTCGGTCGAGCACGGTGTTGCCGTTCTTCAGCTCGAGCACGGTGTCGTAAAGCGCCGGGCGTTCCACGCTCCAGTGCCGTGGATTGCGGACGACGGCTCCGGCGGCGATGTACTTCGTATCCGTCACGCCCGTGGAGGATCCGTTGGCAACCTCCTTGCCCTCCTGCTTGACGGTGAACGAGAGCGTCATGCCCTCGGCGGCGTTCGCCAGCCGGGCGTTGAATTTCACGGTGCCGTCGAGTTCGGAATCGATGCGCACCCAGTCGATGTAAGCCTCACCGGCGGCTTCCAGCCAGACGCTCTGCCAGATGCCCGACGTGCGCGTGTAGAAGATGCTGCGGGACTTGACCTCCCAGTACTGCTTGCCGCGAGGGATGAACCTGTCAGTGGGCGGATCCCAGGCGCGAACAACCACGGTATTGGCGCCCTGCTTGAGCAGAGGGGTGATGTCGAAGCGGAAGGGCGTGGAACCACCCTCGTGCTCACCGGCAGCCTTGCCGTTCACCCAGACGCGAGCCTGGTAGTCGACGGCGCCGAAGTTCAGAAGGATGCGCTTCCCCTTCCAGGCGGCGGGCACATCGAACGAGCGGCGGTACCAGACGACGGGATGAAAGCTGGTGTCGCCAATGCCGCTGTTTTTTGTTTCAAAAGCAAACGGCACAATGATCTTCTTCGAGAACTTGCGTCCCGAGGTGGCCCAGTCCTCCTTGATACCGGCGTCGGCATCGTCGAATTCAAACTCCCAAGGTCCATTGAGAGTGAGCCATTGATCGCGCATGAACTGAGGCTGAGGGTGCTCGGGGCGCGGGATATCTTGTGCCAAGGATGCAACAGCGAAGAGGGCGAAAAAGATGGAGCGTTTCAACAACATGCCTCGATTCTATTGAATTCTGGACGCCGCCGTCCTTGAATGAGACAAGGGAGTGTGATATTCCTATGGTCAGATCGAGCGGCCCAGCTTACCTGCACACCCAAAAAGGGCCGCGCTCTGAGGAGTGACCCCTTTGGATTCCCCGAACCGGAAGTTGATCCGCCCCCCTCTTGCCGAGGTAAAGGCGCAGCCAGTGGCGGCCAAGATGGCCAAGCCGGTCAAACCCGTCATCAAGAAGCAGACCCCGCCCGACACGACGAACGCGGAGAACTTTTACTACGTCAAGCAGATGCAGTCGAAGACGCCGATGGTGGTGGTGCTGCGTGACGGCGAGGAACTTGAGGGCGTCATTGAGTGGTACGACAAGGGCTGCATCAAGCTGAACCGGGAAGGCAGCCCGAATCTGCTGGTCTACAAGTCCTGGATCAAGTACATGTACAAGGCCTGACTTTTGGCCTGTTGAGCTTTCCACCCTCCTCCCTTGCGCGTTAAGCTGTTGGGAATCAATCGGGTGCGCTGGGAACCGCCGCGATAGAGCCATCGGACGCCCCGCCCTACGCATTGATTTCGCACACGCCCCACATTCGGCGTTGGAGGATTCATTGAGAAAGCTCTTCTTGGTGCTGGCTGTGCCGGCCGTGTTAGCCGGCTCGGGTTTCTTGTACTTGACATCGAAGCAGCCCGCCGTCGCGCCAGCCAGCATGGTGAAAGTTGCGATGACACCGGAGCGCATCGAGCGCGGGCGGTACATCTTCGAAAACCTGGCAGACTGCGAGGGGTGCCACTCCGTTCGCGACTACAGCAAGTTCGCCGGTCCGCTGGTGGCGCCCACGCGCGGCTCCGGCTTCGACTGGCCCGCAGAATTGGGGCTTCCGGGCAGGGTCTACAGTCCGAACATCACACCGGACCCCGAAACGGGCATTGGGAAGTGGACCGACGGTGAGAAGATCCGTGCTATCCGTGAAGGCGTTTCGCGCGACGGCCGTGCGCTGTTCAGCTTCATGCCGTACACCCACTACGCAAAGATGAGCGATGAGGATGTCCACAGCGTCGTGGCGTACCTGAACACGCTGGCGCCTGTCCGCAAAGCGCAGCCACGGACCGAGCTCGACTTCCCCGTGAAGTACCTGATCAACGACGTGCCTCAGCCGGTCACAGGCCCGGTGGCCGCGCCCGACCGAAGCGACAAGGTGAAGTACGGCGAGTACCTGGTGAACCTGGGCGGCTGCGTGGTCTGCCACACGAAGCTGGACAAGGGTTCCGTGCCCCCCGAACTCGCGTTCAGCGGCGGAGAGGAGTTCCGCCTGATGGGCATGATGGTCCGCAGTGCCAACATCACGCCGGACTCGGAGACGGGGATCGGAAGCTGGTCCGAAGACCGGTTCGTCGCAAAGTTCAAAGGCTATTCGGAGATGACGGCGGCGAATGCACCCGCACAGACGCAGGCCACGCTGACCATCATGCCTTGGATGGCTCTTTCGAAGCTGACGGAGGAAGATCTGCGCGCCATTTACGCGTATCTGAAGACCGTGAAGCCGCTCAGCAACCCGGTGGTCGTGCATCCCCAGCAGGGCACCTTCTAACTCACAATCAGCCCGCGCATCCCAGAGCACGGGTTGGCACGCTCCGGGATGCGCCATCAGGCCGCTCCGCGCTATCCTCTACGCGATATGGATCGCCGGACATGGCTTCAACTGTTGACCGTTCTCAGCGCGGCCCGGAGCTCTCACGCACAAGAAGCCGCGCCCTCTCCCAAGCCTCCGGCGCTCACAAAGGATGAACTGACCGCAGCGCTGAAGCTGATGCGCCTGGAATTCACCGGCCCACAGCTCGACCTGATGCTGCCGGAGGTGAACAAGCAGCTCGCGCAGTACCAGCGGCTCCGGGAGATTCCTGTACCGCTGGACACGGAGCCAGCCGTCGTCTTTCACCCCGGCCTGCCCGGAAAGCAACCCGTGAAGGCGCCGGCGCGATTCGTCCCGCTCGCCCGGAAGCCGGCCGGCCGCGCGGTTCCGACGAACCTTGAAGACCTCTGCTTTCTGCCCGTGACGGAACTGGCGCCACTGGTCCGCGCGAGGAAGGTCTCTTCCACCGATCTGACGAAGATGTATCTCGCGCGCCTGAAGCGGTTCACTCCGAAGCTGAACTGCGTCATCAGCTTGACCGAGGAGATCGCATTCCGGGAAGCTGCGCAGGCCGATACGGAGATCCGCCGAGGGCGGTATCGCGGGCCCCTCCACGGCATTCCATACGGGCTGAAGGACCTGTTCGCGGTGAAGGGAACGAAGACCACCTGGGGTGCGGAGCCATTCAAGGACCAGACGATCGACGTCGATTCAACGGTCTACCGGCGGCTGCACGACGCGGGCGCGGTGCTGGTGGCCAAGCTCTCGATGGGCGCACTGGCCATGGGCGGGCTGTGGTTCGGCGGCATGACGAAGACGCCGTGGAATCTCGAACAGTCCTCGAGCGGCTCGTCGGCGGGCTCCGCGGCGGCGACGGCAGCGGGCCTGGTGGGCTTCGCCATCGGGACGGAGACGCTGGGCTCGATCGTCACGCCGTCGATCCGGTGCGGCGTAGTCGGCTTGAGGCCGACATACGGACGAGTCTCGCGGCATGGAGCGATGGGGCTGTCGTGGACGATGGACAAGATCGGCCCGATCTGCAGGTCTGTCGAGGACTGCGCGCTGGTGCTGAATGCCCTGTATGGCCCTGACGGCCACGACCAGACGGTGACGCAAGCGCCACTGCACTGGGAGCCGCGCAAGCCGTTGTCGGCGTACCGCATCGGGTTTGTCGAAAAGGCCTTTCAACGCATGGAGGGCGATCAAAAGGAAGTCTATGCGCGCGTGTTGGAGGATCTACGGAAGGCCGGGGTCAGGATGACGCCGGTCGAACTGCCGGACTCGACGGCGGGGCCGATCCTCTCCTTCATCCTCAGCGCGGAAGCCGGCAGCGCGTTCGATGACATCACGCGGGACGGGCAAGTGGACCTGCTGCAAGGCCAGAAGGCGAACGACTGGCCGAACACGTTCCGCTCGTCGAGACTGCTACCTGCCGTGGAGTACGTGCGGGCTCAGCGGGCGAGGCGGCTCCTGGTGGAGAAGATGGAGGCGTTCTTCGACCAATGGGACGCCGTGGTCTGTCCGCCCTATTCGAACCTGACGTCGACCAACCTGACGGGGCATCCGCAGGTGGTTCTGCCATGTGGTTTTCTAAAAGGGATGCCGCAGGGCCTAAGTGTCCTGGCGCCACTGTGGCAGGAGGGCAATGCGCTGCGTGTCGCCCTTGCGTTCGAACAGGCGACTGACTGGCACAAACAACAACCGGATCTTCAATGAACGACTCCTCGCGCCCCCTGCTCACAATCATCATTCCAGTCTTCAACGAAGAGGAGTTTCTCCCCGCCTTGCTGGAGAGGGTGCTGGCCGCCCCGCTGCCAGAGCCAGCGACGAAGGAGATCTTGATCGTCGATGACGGATCGACGGACGGGTCGTACGAGATTGCGTTGGGGTTCGCGGCCGCACGCCCGGATGAGATCAGGGTCTTTCGCCACAGCGCCAATCGCGGCAAAGGCGCGGCAATCCGCACGGCGCTGGAGCATGCGACGGGTTGGTTCACGCTGATCCAGGATGCCGATCTGGAGTACGATCCGCGCGAGTATCCGAAGCTGCTGCAGCCGCTAATGGAGTACCGGGCCGAGGCCGTGTTCGGAACCCGCTTCGCCGTCGGCGTGGAGCGGCGAGTTCTCTACTTCTGGCACTCAGTGGCGAACCAGATTCTCACGACGTCCGTGAACCTGTCCGCGGATCTCAATTTGACCGATGTCTGGACTTGCTACAAGGCCTGCCGGACGGACCTGCTGCGTTCCATTCCGTTGAGGAGCGACGGATTCGGCTTCGAGCCCGAGATCACTATCAAGCTGGCCCAGAGGCAGGTGCCGATCTATGAAACGCCGATCGGCTATCACGGCCGAACGTACGAAGAGGGGAAAAAGATCGGGAAACTCGACGCGTTCACGGCGATGCTGACCGTGCTCCGCTTCGCGTTCCAGCGTGACATCTATAAGGAATCCGGGCCGGAGATTCTGGATGTCCTCTCCGGCGCGCCGCGCTTCAACCGCTGGATGGCAGACACGATCCGGCCGTACCTGGGGAAGCGCATCCTGGAAATCGGCGCGGGAATCGGCAATCTGAGCCGCAACCTGGCGCCCCGGCGAGAGGCGTATGTCGCCACCGACATCGACGATGAGCACATTGCACGGCTTCGTGCGCGGCTGACCCACAGGCCGAACGTGACGATTCGGCGGTGCGACCTGAGCGATCCGGCGGACTTCAACGCGATTGAGGGCTCAGTGGATTCGGTGGTGTGTCTCAATGTCCTCGAGCACATCGAGGATGACGCCATGGGGCTGTCGAATATCCATCGCGCTCTCGCGCCCGGCGGGCGGGCAGCCATTCTCGTCCCGGAAGGGATGTCGGTCTTCGGCGAGCTGGACAAGGTGCTCGGCCATTTTCGCCGTTACTCGAAGCCCGAACTGCAGGAGAAGCTCGAACGGGCGGGCTTTGAGGTCGAGCGGATCATCGAGTTCAACCGCATTACGAGACCGGGATGGTACGTGAATGGCCGCCTGCTGAAGCGGCGGACGTTCTCGCGCTTCCAGATCTGGGTCTTCGACCGCATGGTCTGGCTGTGGAAGAAGCTGGACCGCATCCTGCCGTGGAGCCCAACGTCGATCATCGCGATTGCGCGCAAGCCGGTGTAGGGTCGGGGCCTACATCAAGTAGTCTTTGAGCTTGTCGAGCAGGCTCTTGTCCTGAGGTTCGCTCTCGTCGGGGAGCGTTTCCTGCAACTGCTCGAAGAGTTTGCGCTGTTCGCGGCTGAGCTTGGTGGGCGTTCTGACTTCAACGTGCACCACCAGGTCGCCGCGGCCTCCGCCGTTGACGTAGGGGACGCCGCGTCCGCGCAGTCGGAGGGTCTCCCCGCCCTGGATGCCTTCGGGGACCTTCAGCGTCTCAGGCCCCTCAAATGTCTCAACGTCCACCTTGGTTCCCAGCGCGGCCTGCGCGAAGTTCACCGGGACGGTGCAGTGCAGATCGTATTCGCGACGCTCGAAGATCGGGTGCGGCTCGACTTCGAGGAAGACGTAGAGGTCGCCGGGGGGGCCGCCGTTGCCGCCGGGTTGGCCCTCGCCTGCGACGCGCATCTTCATGCCGGTATCGACGCCGGCAGGGATCTTGACCTTGAGCTTCTTGTTGACCTGCGTGTAGCCTTCGCCTTTGCAGGTCTTGCAGGGGCGCCGCAGGATCTTGCCTCGTCCTCCACACTGCCCGCAGGTCTTGCGGATCGACAGGAAACCTTGCTGGTAGAGGACTTCGCCGCGACCATGGCAGATGGAGCACGTGGTCCAGCCGTCTTCGCTTTCCGCACCGGTGCCATTGCAGGTGGCGCATGCCTGTGCGCGCGGGACCTGGATTTCGGCCTCCATGCCACGGATCGAGTCCTCGAAGGAGATCTCCAGGTCGTAGCGGACGTCGTCGCCCCTGGTTGCGCGATTGCGGCGTCGCCCGCCTCCGCCGAACAGGTCGCCGAAGCCGAAGAAATCCCCGAAGATGTCGCTGAAATCGGCGAAGACGTCGGAGCTGAAATCGGGTTGAGCCGCGCCGCCGACGCCGGCATGTCCGTAGACGTCGTAGGCCCGGCGCTTTTCGGTATCGGTGAGGACGCCATAGGCCTCGGCGGCTTCCTTGAACCGGTCCTCGGCCTCTTTGTCGCCGGGATTGCGGTCAGGGTGGTACTTCAGCGCCAGCTTGCGATAGGCGCTCTTGAGTTCCTGTTCGGATGCGCTGCGGCCGACGCCGAGAATCTCGTAGTAGTCCCGTTTGGTCACGCTCATCCTCTAACCGCGTGTGGCGACCCGAACCATCGAGGCGCGCAGCAGACGGCCTTTGAACGTGTAGCCGCGAAGGAGATCGTCGATCACGGTATGGTCGTCGTGCTCCTCGGTCGGCACCATTTCGATGGCGTGATGGTAGTTGGGGTCGAACGGCTGCCCGACGGCCTCGATCGGCTCCAATCCGAGCTTCTTCAGCGCATCGAAGGTCCGCTGGTAGATGAGCGCTACGCCTTTGGCGTATTCAGGATCGGCGCACTCCTGCTTCAGGGCGCGCTCGAAGTCGTCGAGCACGGGTAGCAGGGCTTTCACGGCATCGCTGGCGGCGAATTCGATGAGTTCCGTGCGCTCGCGCTCAGTTCGTTTCCGATAATTGTCGAACTCGGCGGTCCGCCGCAGGAGCAGGTCGTTCAGTTCGTCCTTCTCTTTCCGCAGGCGATCCCGCTCCTCGGCCGGCGAAGCGCTCGCAGCTTCGTCGCTACCGGACTCGGGCGTGGCTTCCGCGGCGATGGTTTCGTCCACGGTTTCGGGCGCAAGTTCGGCGTTGTTCGTTTCTTTCTCCATGATTCTCCAGAATTTCAGCGTACCAGAGCGGCATCTCCCGCCCAGTCTTACCGGGGCAGGCTGCGCAAAGCTTCTCCCACGTGCATCACGGCGGACATGACGCGTGGATAATTCATTCGCATTGGTCCCAGCACCGCCATTTTTGCGGACAGGCCTCCGGGAAGCCGCACCGCGACACCGATCAGGGTCAGCTCGCGCATCGAGGGGTGCGCCTCGGCCAGCCCGATCTGCACCTGCACCTGGTCGGAACTGAATTCGAGGAAGCGGTCCAGGAGGTCGATCAGCCGTTTCTTCTCCTCGAGAGTCCGGAAGAGTTCCCGCAGCCGCTCCTTGGTGAGGTGAAGATCCAGCCCCACCAGGTTGGATGCCCCTTCCAGATACACCCGCGGAGTGAGCCCAATATCCAGTAAACCCTTCTCATAGAGCAGCATCAGCTTGCTCAGCAGAGTGTCATACGCCGCGCACTCCTCGTCGAGCCTCGCTCCCAACTCGCGACGGATGGCCTCCAGCGTCCAGCCCGTGAAGTTCACGTTCACGAAATTGCGGATTGAGGCCAGTTCATCCGGCGAAATGGGTTGTTCGAGCTGAACCACCTGATTGCGCACCATCCCGTCCCGGGTGACCACGACCATCAGCACCTTGCGGTCGGGCAACTGGAGCAGCTCGATCTGGTCGAGCGTGAGCGTCGAAGTCGGGATCGCGGCGACAATGCCGACGTTGCGTGTCAGTTCAGTCAGAAGATGAGACGTGCGCTCGGCACGCCCGTCGAGGGTTTCCACACGGTAGAGGTCGTCGCGCAAGCGCTCAAGCTCGTAGCCCAGCAGGCGGCTGGCGGCGAGCGAGCCCGCGAAGTGTTGAAACGCCTTCGTCGTTGGAACCCGTCCGGCCGAGGTGTGCGGCTGGTCGAGGTAGCCCAGGTCGGCCAAGTCCGCCATGATGTTGCGGATGGTGGCCGGGCTAAGGTTGTCCTTCCGCCGGCGCGCGATGGACCGCGACGCCACCGGTTCCCCGGTCTCGATGTAGGCCTGCACGATCGATTGCAGGACCTCAGCCGTTCTTGGGGTGAGATCAACGTCCATACGACAAGCGACTCAAATGGCGCGAGCCCTTAATCAAATTATAGCCACGGCCGGCGTGACGGAGCCCGACTAAACCGCTCCAGACCGGAAAAGCGCCTCTGTTTCGGGTTTCAGGAGGATCCAGAACGCGTAGAGCGACAGGACGGTCCCGAAGGGAACGTTCAGGAGATTCAGCGCCGCGAGCACGATGCCGAGAATGCGCGCCCAGGGCCGGAAATTGAGCAGTCCGTAACCAAGGATGAGGCACGGCAGCGACAGGATGACGATGACTCCCAGGATGACGCCGGCAACGATTTGAAGCACTGGAGCCGGAAAATTGACATCCTGCGACGCAAACTCCACGAAATGGACGAGGAGAGACGCACCGGCCATCACCGCCACGCCAATGAGCACTCCGATTCCGCCGAAGACCAGGTTGACCCACGCCAGGATTTTCACATGCGTTTCCATGACCCAACTCCTTCCGACGAATCCCGGACCGGCGGCCACGCGCCGCCTCACGAGTGTAAACGCAAATTGCCCAGCCCGGTGTTCCATGCACCACCGGGAGCGAATGGCGAAAATCGAGTGCGCTCAATGCCGGCAGCCATCCTTCGACATGAGGGGGAACGGAAAGGGGGAAATCGGGTAGAATGAAAAGGTTCCCCCAGGTTGGGGAAATGCCTCCCCCGCAGGTGCTGCCGGGTCGTGATACTGTGTCAGGCGGGACACGCCGGTCAAAGGGCCGAAACCGCACAAGGCAAGCCAGAGCGGACAGGACCATATGAGTTTCACCTCGCTGTTTGCGCTTTCCTACGCGCCGTCGACTGTCGAGCGCTATTCGCGCGCCTTGGCCGACAATACTTTCAGCGGCATTCACCAGCTCGACTGGTTTGACCTTCTGCTGCTGATCCCCTACTTCACCCTGCTCGGGATTCTGGCGATTTATGGCGCTCACCGGTACATTGTCATCAAGCGCTACCTGAGGCACCGCGCGGAGGTGCCGTCGGCGCCGCCCAGCCGGTTTGAAAGCCTGCCTCGCGTCACGATCCAGTTGCCGCTGTTCAACGAGCGCAACGTTGTGGATCAGCTTCTCGAAGCCGCGCTGAAGGTTCGCTACCCGCGTGAGCTGCTCGAAATTCAAGTTCTTGACGACTCGACCGACGACACGCACCCCTATACGGAGGCACTGGTCGCACGGCTGCAGGCCCAGGGTCACCCGATCGAATACGTGCACCGGAGTAACCGCACAGGCTACAAGGCCGGCGCGTTGCAAGAGGGCATGGCCAAGGCCAAGGGCGAGTTCATGGCGATCTTCGACGCGGACTTCATTCCGCCCGAAGATTTTCTTGAAAAGACGATTCACTTTTTTGCCGATCCGAAGGTTGGCGTAGTCCAGACCCGCTGGACGTACCTGAATCGTGATCATTCTCTGCTCACCGAGGTCCAGGCGCTGATGCTCGACGGCCACTTCGCCCTCGAGCACACAGCCCGTTGGGGCGCAGGGCTGTTCTTCAACTTCAACGGCACGGCGGGCATCCTGCGCCGCGAGATGATCCAGGACGCGGGAGGCTGGCAGCACGACACTCTGACCGAGGATTCCGATCTTTCCTACCGCGCCCAGCTCAACGGCTGGCGCTTCGTCTACCTGCCTTGGTTGGAGTGCCCGTCGGAGCTGCCGGTGGACACGTACGGCTTCCAGGTGCAACAGCAGCGTTGGGCGAAGGGTCTGACGCAGGTTGCGCTGAAGCTGCTGCCGACCATCCTGAGGGCCAAGCACATCAACTGGCGGGAGAAGGCTGAGGCGTGGTTCCACTTAACGCCGAATCTGAGCTATCCGCTGATGGTGGTGGTTTCCGCGCTGATGCTCCCCGTGATGATGGTCCGTTTCTACATCGGCTGGCAGGAGATGCTGTTTGTCGACGCGCCGCTGATCATCTGCTCCTTCTGGTCGATCGTCGCCTTCTATCTCCTTGCGGAGAAAGAACTTTACCCGAACGATTGGAAGCGCGCAATCTTCCTGCTGCCATTCCTGATGGCGATGGGTGTCGCGTTGACTATTTCCAACACGAAGGCCGTGCTGGAGGCGCTGACGGGCAAGCAGACCTCCTTCGTCCGGACGCCGAAGTATGCCCCTAAGGCTGCCTCTGGCGGTCCGGTAGCAGTAGCCTACCGCCGCAAGTCGGGCTGGCTGCCGCTGGCGGAGATCGCGATGGGCTTCATCTTCCTGTGCATCGTCGGCTACTGCATTAGCGTCATGAACTTCTTCGCGCTGCCGTTCCTTCTGGTGTTCGTTTGCGGATATTTCTGGGCGGGGTTCTCCACCCTGTGGCAGGAATACCAGGCGAAACTCCGGTTCGAGCGGGAAGCCCGCAAAGTTGAAATCGAAGCGGTCAGCTAGACCGCTCTGCCCGCACCCGACCAAGCAGCTATCCAGAGATAGCCACTCAGGCCTACCTGTGGTTTCGTTTCTGTTTGTCTATCCTTTGTCACTTTTTTGAAATGAGTGATTCGTTTTCTTGACTTCCGATCTAGAATTGTGTGAACTACATCATGAACTGCCGTGTCGCCAAAGAAATGCCTCCAAACCGAGCGTTGCCCGGCCACACGCCAGAAAACAGTAGGAGCACATCAATGATTCGCTTCAAGCGCCTTACGCTCGGCCTTGCGCTCTGCGCGCTCTGGCTACCGGTTGCAGCGCAAGACTTCCGCGGATCGGTCTCGGGCACAGTGACGGACGCGAGTGGCGCGACCGTCGCGGGAGCCAAAGTTACCGCAACGGACGTCCAGCGCAAAACCATCTCAGAAGCTACATCCAACGAAGCGGGCCTCTATTCCATCCAGGGGTTGCTGCCGGGTAGCTACGATCTGTCATTCGAAAAGACCGGGTTCCGCACGGTTCAGCGGAATGGTCTCGCCATCGCCGCGGGTGACCGGCTTGCTATCAACATGGCCCTGCAGGTGGGCTCCGTTTCGGAGAGCATCACCGTCGAGGGTTCGGCCCCTGTCCTGCAGACAGAGACAGCGAGCCGGAGCTCGATTGTGGAGAACCGGCTGATTGAGACCATCCCTTCCGCCGGCCGCACCTTCTACCAGATCCAGTTCACGATGCCCGGTGTTGTGAAGACAAGCAATTACTGGGGTTCGTTTGAGCTGTACGCTTTCGGGAACATCAACGCCGTCAGCATCAACGGCGGGCGCCGGCAGGAGAACGAGTCCACGCTCGAGGGTGTCTCGAACAGCCTGAACGACCGCGGCGTCGGCTTCGTCCCGGCGCTTCAGGCGATCCAGGAGTTCACGACCAACAGCAACATCTACGACGCGCAGTATGGACGCGTGGGCGGTGGCGTGACGCAGGTGACTCTGAAGTCCGGTACTAACCGGCTCCATGGCCAAGCCTATGAGTTCCTCAAGAACGACAAGCTGAACGCCAACCCCTGGGAAGCGAACGCCGCGGGAGAACCGCGCGCTCCATTCAAGAACAACACGTTCGGCTTTGAAGTGAACGGCCCGATCTACATTCCGAAGGTCGTCGACGGCCGCAACAAGCTCTTCTTCCTGCTGAGCTACGAGGGCCTGCGCGAACCATCCTCGAACCTGACGGTGACCACCGTTCCCACTGCTGCTGAGTTGAAGGGCGATTTCTCGAAGACCGTGAACGCCGCGGGCGCGCCGATCACGATCTACGATCCTCTGACCACGACGGT
Source organism: Bryobacteraceae bacterium (assembly GCA_050789245.1). Taxonomy (GTDB): domain Bacteria; phylum Acidobacteriota; class Terriglobia; order Bryobacterales; family Bryobacteraceae; genus PNKE01. Next base: position 196,135 of record JBOZRR010000028.1, read on the forward strand.
CGGGACCGACGGCAAGTACGTGCGCCAGCCGTTCGCCGGGAACATCATCCCCGGGAACCGCATCAGCCCCGTGGCCTCCTCGGTGTCCACCTACGTTCCCGGCCCGAACCAGCCGACGGGAGCGGATAACTTCAACAACTTCGCGCTGTTGACGCCGAATCCGAACAACTACGATCAGTGGTTGGGCAAGATCGATTACCGTCTGAACGACAAGCACTCCTTCGCGTTCCGCTACGGCCAGACGCCCTGGCAGAACGTGAAGTACAACTTCTCGAAAACGAGCCCGATCGAGCCGTCGACCGAGTACCCGTCGACCCGCGTCCCGCGCAATTGGGGCGGCAATTGGGACTATGTGATCAGCCCCAGCGTCATCATGAGCCTCCGGGCCGGCCTGAGCCGCTATGAAGGCTTCTCGGGCAACTCCAACTCGGCCGACTTCGATCCGTCGCAGCTTGGCTTCTCGCAGGAGTACGTCTCGCAGCTCAGCTACTACCACTTCCCGGCCTTCCGCTTCTCCAACGGCTTGTCGCTGGCTCCGGACCGTATCAAGCAGTACGAGACCAAGGACACTTACACGCTGCAGCCCAATCTGACGTGGATGCGCGGCCGCCACATGATGAAGATGGGCGGTGAGTTCCGCCGGTACAACCGGAACCTGCTCCAGCCCGGTCTCGCCAGCGGCCTGTTCAACTTCTCCCGCGCCTTCACCCAGCGCGACCCGCTCGCATCGGACTCCACAAGCGGCGCCGACTACGCCAGCTTCCTGCTTGGGTACCCGAGCGGCGGCCGCGTCGACCTGAACATCGACCCCGCGTACACGAACAACTACTACGGGTTCTTTTTCCAGGACGACTTCAAACTCTCCTCCAACCTGACGCTCAACTTCGGTCTGCGGTGGGACTATGAGCAGCCTGCATACGAGCGCTTCGACCGCATGATCGGCACCTTTGACATGAGCGCCGCGAGCCCGCTGGCGTCGGCAATGCCGGGCCTGAAGGGCGGCCTGGTCTATGTCGACACCAACGGCTTGAGCCGCGAGTCGTTCAGCCGCGATCTGAACAACTGGCAGCCCCGCGTGGGCATCGCCTGGAGTTTCCGTCCGAAGTGGGTGATGCGCGCCGGTTATGGCCTGAGCACGCTGGGCCAGTCGGCGTGGGGCGATCCCCGCGGCTACAGCCGCCCGACATCGCTCGTCAGCAGCACTGACGGGGGTCTGAAGCCCGCCGTGAATCTGGTGAATCCGTACCCCAGCAGCATCTTCCCGACCGGCCTGCTCAAGCCGATCGGTTCGTCACAGGGTCTGGCCACCGACATGGGCCAGAGCATCTCGGCGCAGTACCGCGATCGCTACTTGGCACAGTCCCACCAGTTCTCCTTCGGTTTCCAGCGCCAGATCGGCAATGCCTGGCTGGCGGAAGCTACGTATTCGGCGAACCTGACCCGCGGCCTCCCGGTTTCCTTGCAGCTCAACTCGATCCCGACTTCGGAATTGGAGAAACTGCCGGTGGCCGATCGTCCCGCGTACTTCAATGCTCCCGTGAAGAATCCTTTCGCGGGGCTGCTGCCCGGCACGTCCCTGAATGGCGCGACAGTTCCCCGCTCCCGCCTGCTCGTGGCTTACCCGCAGTACACCGGCGTAACCATGACCAACGTGCCCAACGGCTCGCAGGACTACCACAGCCTGCAAACGATGCTGAAGCGCCGCTTCGCCAGCGGGCTGTCCGCGCAGTTTGCGTACACGTGGTCCAAGGCACTGGAGGAAGTCAGCACCCTGAACGATCAGGATGTCGTGCTTTCCGATCTCGAGGCGACTCCGCTCGAGCGCCGCGTCGGCGAGTTCGACGTCACCCACAGCTTCAGCGCCATGGGTTCCTACGAACTGCCGTTCGGCCGCGGCAAGCGGTTCCTGTCGAACTCGAACGCCGTCGTCAACGGCTTCCTGGGCGGCTGGAACCTGACGGCCCAGTTCGTGATGCACTCGGGATTCCCGATTCCCTTCCCGAACGCTGCGCCCATCAAGTCGGGCAGCCCGCGGCTGACCGATTCCCAGCGCGACGCCAATGGCACCGCCGCTGGCCGTCCGGGATGGGATCCTCACCAGGACCCGTGGTTCGACACGTCCTACTTCCCGAAGAAGGCGCAGGCACCGTTCACGCTGCGTGACTTCCCCACGCGGTTCGGCGACCTGCGCGGAACGCGCCGCAACGTCTGGGAGTTCTCGATGTACAAGGAATTCCCGATCGCGGAGCGCGCCCGCTTCCAACTGCGCGGCGACTTCAACAACGCGTTCAACACGCCGTTCTGGCCGCGACTCGAGACGGTGAACGTTGAAGCTTCCCGCTTCGGCACCATGCGCTTCGATCCGCAGAACCAGACACGCGTCATCGTGATTGCCGCGAAGATCGTGTTCTAATCACCAACAACCGACCGAATGAGAACCGGCCATGCTCACCGCCTGGCCGGTTCTTCTTTTTCACCACAACCCGATCAGCTTCCACCAGGCAAAGCCCGCCGTCAGCCAGATAGTGATGTTGATGAAACTGACCACCAAGCCCACACGCCACCATTCCTTCATCGAGACGTAGCCCTGGCCGAAAAACATCGGCGCGGGCGTCGTTCCGTAGTTCGTGAGTCCCGCGGACAGGTTCGCGAAGCACGCGAAGCTGAAGACTACCAGTCCCAGCGGCGCGCCCTTGGCGGCCAGCAAGGCGAGAAACGCCGGATACATTGAGAGCACGTGCGCGGTGATGCTGGCGAAGGCGTAGTGCGCGTAAAAGTAAATCAAGAGTGAGACCACCAGCAGCGCCAGCCAGCCCAGTCCCTCAAACATGTGGCCGACGCTCTCAGCGAATGCTTTGGTCGCTCCGGCGTCGTTGAGCGCCTTGCCCAGCCGCAGCAGCCCGCCGTACCAGATGAAGATGTCCCAAGCCGCGCGCTCCTCCAGGACATCGCTCCACTTCAGGACGCCCGTCAGCAGCAGCGCCATGCTGCCGCAGAGTGCCGTGATCGTGATGTCCAGCCCGTGCCAGCCCGACGTCACCCACAGGCCGCAGACGCCGATGAAGACCATCGAGAGAATGCGCTCACTTCCCTTGAGCGGGCCCATCTTGTGCAGTTCATCGGCAGCGAACTTCGCAGCCTCTGGCGTGCGGCGGATCTCCGGTTTCATCATCGCCTGGACCACCAGCGGCGCGAGCAGCAGGGACAGCAGCCCAGGGACGAGTCCGGCGACAAACCAGCCGCTCCAGGTCACGGAGAAGCCGAAATCCCCCGCCATCTTCGCGGCCAGCGGATTCGATGCCTGGCCTGTGAAGAACATCGCCGAACTGACGGCGACGCACTGGTACACCCCGGCCATCAGGAACGCGCCCAGCTTTCGCGCGGTCTCGCCGGGGAGCGATCCGTACAACTCAGAGATCGAGCGCACGATCGGCAGAATCACGCCGCCCGAGCGCGCGCCATTCGACGGGATGATGCTCGCCAGCACCATGTCCGAGAGGGAGAGCGCATAGCAGACGCCGAGCGAGCTCTTGCCAAAGCCGCGAACGAATAGCAGCGCGATGCGCCTCGCCAGTCCGGTATTCAGCAGCGATCGCGAGATGAAGAAGGCCGCCATCACCAGCCAGACGGTGGAGTCGGCGTAACCCGCTAGCGCGTCTTGCAGTTTGAGATCGGTGATCAGCGGCGCGACCGTGATCGCCAGCAGCACCAGTGCTCCGCCAGGCACCGGTTGCAGGATCAGACCAAGCACCGTCGCAAAGAAGAGCCCGGTCAATCGCCAGCCCGCGGCCGTCATCGAGGCAGGCTGCGGCAGCACGTGGGCCACCAGGAAGTACATCGCCACCACAGCGGCGAGCCCGGCCATTCGCTTCTTCGTGTCCGAAACCCCTTCCGGCATGACTCAACAGAGTTTACAGGAAACGTTCCCCACCGCCGGAAACGAAGCTGGACAGACGAGTCCAGTATTGATATAAACTACAGTTAACTTCCTGGGATTGAGACCCGTGAGATTTCTCCTACTGTTCGTCTTCGGTGCCGGCGCGCTCTTTGCGCAGGGCACAGCCACAGTGCATGTGCGTGTGACTGATCCCGCACAAGTCGCCGTGGCTGGCGCCGTCGTTAGCATTGAGAACCCCGTCACGGGACTGCGCCGGGAGGCCGTCAGCGATGAAGCCGGCGAGGTGCATTTCTCCAATCTGCCGTTCCAGAGCTACGAACTCTCTGTCCTCAAGCCCGGACTCCGCCCCGACCGCCGAGCCCTCTCGCTGCGCTCGAACGTGCCGGTCACGGTCGATGCCGCTTTGGTTCTTGAGGACCAGGTGGTCAGTGTGGATGTCTCCGCCGCCGTCGCCACACTCGTCGATCCCGAGGCCACGGGCACCCGCACGGAGTTGAACGCATCCACGTTTGAGAAGCTCCCCGCTCCGCCCTCGGCGCGCGGTTTGGAAGGTGTGCTGCTATCGATGCCCGGCTTCGCCGCCAATGCCAACGGAGCCATCCACCCGCGCGGCGCGCACAACCAGATGACCTTCGTCATCGACGGCATGCCGATCTCCGATCAGCTCACTGGCGCCTTCGCGAATGCGATTGACCCCACCATCGTCGAGTCTCTCGATCTCTACACCGGCAACGTGCCGCCGGAGTTCGGCAACAAGGTGAGCGGTGTTGCCGTGGTCACCACACGCACGGGACTCAACTCAGGCCGCAAGTTCTCCGGAAGCCTGCAAATCGGCGCGGCTGAGTTCGACTCGCTCTCCACGCTCGCGCAGTTCGCTGGCGGAATGGAGAAGCTCGGCTATTTCGCGTCGTTCAGCGCGCTGAAATCCAACCGTTATCTGGATTCCGTTTCTCTCGACAATCTGCACAACGGCGGCAACACGCAGCGGGCCTATACGCGCATCGACTATCAGGCCTCACCACGCGACATCCTGCGCTTCAGCGTGATGTCTGGCCGCTCCGGCTTCGAACTAGCCAACCTGCGTTCCCAACATGCGGGCCTGCAGGATCAGCGGCAGTCGCTCGAGGACATCTCCACATCGCTCGGCTGGATTCGCACATTGGACGCACGGTCGACGCTCGAGGTCCAGAGTTCGTTCCGCAATGCCTTCGCCCGCCTGCATCCCAGCACCGGAGATAGCCCTGTCACGGCGCACCAGGCGCGGCGGCTCTCGACATGGAACCTCGGCGGAAGGTACAACCGGGTCTCCGGCGCTCACACGCTGCGGGCCGGCCTGGATTACCAGCGCTTCCCGCTGCGCGAGAACTTTTCGTTCGCCATCACGGATCCCGAGTTCAACAACCCGTCGAAACCGGGTTATGTGGAAACCCTGGCCGCGCACGACCTGACACGCGGCGGCGACTGGTTCCGCTTCTCCGGCCGGGACGCCGGCTCGCTTTCCGCCGTCTGGGTGCAGGACCAGATCAAGCTGGGGCGGCTTCAGTTGGCTCTCGGAATGCGCTACGACAGCTACCGCTTTCTCGCCCACGGCGCGCAGTGGCAGCCGCGCATCGGAATCAGCTACCACCTGAAGGAAACTGGCACCGTCTTCCGCGCCTCTTACAATCGCAACTACCAAACGCCTCCGAATGAGAACCTGCTGCTTTCGAATTCGCCACAGGCCGCTGCGCTCGCGCCGGAATCAGTCCGTGAAGCCTTCGGCGGCGCCGCCATCGCCATCCGTCCGGAACGCCAGAATGTCTTCGAGCTTGGCATCCAGCAGTCCATCGGCACCATCATCGGTATCAACGGTACGTACTACCACAAGAACTCGACGGACCTGCAGGACAACGACAACTTCTTGAACACGGGCATCATCTTCCCTACCACTCTCGCCAGTTCGCGGGTGAACGGCGCGGAGGGCCGCGTGAACTTCTTTCCGGGACGCCGGTTCTCCGCTACGCTGAGCGCGACGCACGGCCGCGTGGTGGTGAATCCGCCCTTCACCGGAGGGCTGTTCCTTGGCTCAGCCGCCGTCGATTCGCTCAGCGGCGGCCCGTTCATCATCGACCACGACCAGAAGTTGTCGCTCCACACCACCACCGTCTACAACGTCACACGAAGCCTCTGGATCAGTTCGTCAGTTCGCTTTGACAGCGGTCTGGTTTCGAATCCATCCAACCCGGAACAGGTGGCGACCGATCCTGACTACGCCGATCTGCTGCCTTACGTCGATCTCGTCTCGAGCCCCCCGCGGGTCAACGGCCGAACGATCGTCGACATAGCCGCCGGGTATGTTCGTTCAATCGAGGGACGCAGAAGATGGGAGGCGGTCTTCCAGATCACCAATCTGACCGGCCGCAATGCGCTTTACAACTTTCAGTCGATTTTCGTGGGCACGCGCATCGTCAGCCCCCGTGCCGCGAGCGTGCGATTCCGGTGGTATTTCTAGTTGCGGGAGAAGCTCTCGACGGCCGCGTCTTCCGACTCGTAGATCTCGAACAGCGTCTCAAGGCGGGCCATCTTCACCAGTTCGCCAATCCGCTTGGGCAGTTTCAGCAGTTTCAGCCTTCCGCCGCGATTCCTGACGACCGCCGCGCAGCCCACCAGTTCGCCCAGTCCCGCACTGTCGACGATGCTCACGCCGCCCATGTCCACCAGCAATTTCAGGTCAGGCGCACCCACGACGGCTTCCCGCAGAGCGTTGAGGTTGGTACCCAGCACCATCCTTCCGCTTAGAACCAGAATGGTGACTCCGTCACGGTCCTTCCGCTCTAGGAATAGGCCTGCTGCGCTACCGGGTGACGCCATGTTTCCCAGACTACACTTAGTGCGCCCCGTGCATCCATCCCGCCGTTACATTAATCTCCGGCCGGTGAGGTTATTCGGCGCTCCCTTCCTCCATCCCCTCCAATTGTTCCGCCTCAGCGGCGTGCCGCTTCAACACACGAATTGCGGCTCCGCTGCCAAAACCGGCCGTTCTGAGCCGCCGGAATACCGATGCGAGCACTTTCGGGTCTTGAAGCAAACTGCGGAGATCCTTGCCTCGATATTTCCGTTCCAGATACTGCTCCACCTGATCGGCTTCGCTCGTCCCTGCGTAGGCCTCGGTGACCGCCTTCTCAGCCACCATCGACGCCACGCGCTTCTTCGCCAGGTCCGCCAGCACACGCTGCCGCCCGAAGTTGCCGCTCGATGCCCGCCGGCCGGCGAAATGCTCCGCAAATCGCGAGTCGTTCAGGTACCCGTAATCCTTGAGCTGCGCGATGAGCGGTTCGATCTCCTCGATCTTGGATGCCTTGAGACGCAGCTTCGCCTTGAGTTCGCCTACGCTCAAAGCGCGTCCGCCGAGCAGCCTGACAGCATACGCTTTCAGTGCTTCGCCTTCAATCTTTTTCGGTTTATTCAGCGCCATTTTCTGTCACTTTCCGTGAAACTCCGCAAGATCGGCTTTCCATGGGCGGCCCTACACCCATTAAGATAGAACACGTCTCTGGAGGAGGAGACACATGGCGACCAGGAAACGTCCGTCCAAACCAGAATCGGATCCCGCGCGGGAGTATGACTTCCGCAAGGACATGATGAGGTCGCTCCTCACCGAGCCACTCCTCTCACTTTCAGCCAAAGAACCGGATCGGACCTTTGACGTCATCCTAACTCTCAACGAATTGCACCACGCCGGGCTCGAAGGTGCGCGCAAAGGCCTGGAGGGCTGGCTTCGAGAGCGACAGATCACTCCTGGCGCTGTCTCGGGGTATGTCCTGGCCGCGATGACCGGCAAGCAGATCACCGACCTCGCCATCTATCAGCGGCGGCTCTTCGATTCCGAGTTCGGCAAGGCTGGTCCCTGGATCTACCGCATTTGGGAGGACAGCGAGGTCTCAACCTGCCTCACACAGTCGCTGGTCACGATCAAGGCGGATGCCGCTCACCGCGCCTTCAATGCGCTTGGCCGGGGCATCGTCTGGGCTGTGCTGGACTCCGGCATCGATGCAAAACATCCCCACTTCGCTCCTCAGGTCCACCCCCGCTTCGGCAAGCTCGACACTCTCACGCCGTCCGCACCGCTCACGCACCAGGACTTCACGCCCGGCGATGCGGCGCCACTCGAAGACCAGTTCGGCCATGGAACCCACGTCGCCGGAATCATTGCCGGCGCGTACCAGCCGCCTGCCGACCAGCAGGAGATCGGCGCCTGCGAGATGCGCTCCGATCTTGAAGACAAGCCGGCGACGATCCGCTTCAAGGTCTCCGAAATCTCCGGGGTCGCTCCGCAGTGCCAGCTCCTCAGCTTCAAGGTGATCGCGGACCGCACGGACAAGAGCACGAGCCGCGTCGCCGGCAAAGGCAAGGTGAGCTGGATTCTGAGCGCAATCAACAGAATCCAGGAGCTGAATGAGGGCGGCCGCCGCTTGCGAATTCATGGAGCCAACCTCTCGCTCGGCTACGGCTTCGATCCGCGCTGGTTTGCCTGCGGCCAAAGCCCGCTGTGCGTCGAGGTGGACCGCCTGGTGAAGAGCGGCGTCTGTGTCGTCGTGGCGGCCGGCAACAGCGGCTACTCCTCCTGGATCACGGAAACGGGCACCAGCCAGTCCGGCTACGTCGACCTGAGCATCAACGACCCCGGCAACTCCGAACTGGCCGTCACCGTCGGAGCCACGCACCGCGAGATGCCGCACACATACGGCGTCTCCTACTTTTCGTCCAAGGGCCCCACGGGCGACGGACGCCTGAAGCCGGACCTGGTTGCCCCGGGCGAACGCATCGTCTCCTGTGCCGCGGGCGCCGAGCGGACCAAGTTCGAATCGGCCGCTGGCTCGGCGCCGGACTCGCAGCCGATCTACTACTGCGAGCAGAGCGGCACTAGCATGGCCGCGCCGCATGTCTCCGGCGCGATCGCAGCCTTTCTTTCCGTGCGCGGCGAGTTCATCGGCCAGCCGGAAAAGGTGAAGCAGATCCTGCTCGCCAACACCATCGACCTGCGGCGCGAGCGCTACTTTCAGGGCGCCGGACTCCTCGACATCATGAAGGTCCTCCAGGCCATCTGAATCGAGTCAACGAAAGGGACAACTCCATGCAGCAGCTCAAGAACTTTGACTACATCGCGCTCGAATTCGACCGCGACGGCAAGGCGGTCGATCCGGCGCAGGCCCTGGCCCTGGAGGCGCATGTCAAATCCGCCGGCGTCACGGACGTGCTCTTCCTCGCTCACGGCTTCCGCAACGACGCCAACGACGCCACTCGCCTCTACACTGATTTCCTCGAGAACTTCGGCACGAGCGTCGGCCTGGCCGGCGTGAAACCCGCACTTGCCGGACGGCGCTTCGCGGTGGCTGGCGTATTCTGGCCCTCCAAGTCGTTCTCGGAGGGCACAAGTTCGAGTGACGAAGGGGCGGTCCGCTCCGCCGGCGACGACGAGGAGCGTGAGGCGGCGCGCGCGCAACTTCAGTCGCTGCTCGACGAATTCAGCGACCCCGTCCGGCGCAAAGCCATCGAAGAAGCGCTGGCCCTGTTCGACTCCGTCACGCCAGGCGATCCGGATGCGCAGGATGCCTTCGTCGAGAAGGTCCTCTCCGTCATCGCCGAGGGCCAGGACGACTCCGAGGGACTGGGCCGCATCCTCGCCACGCCGGGACACGAATTGCTGCGGAAGCTCGCGTTTCCGGTGATTGTGCCGACCAGCGCCGAGGAAGAAGGCGACGGCGGCGCGGCCGGAGTCTTGGGCTCCGTCAGCGGCGGCGGCGATGATGGAGAGGCGCAGGGCATCGGCAGCCTCTTCTCGAAGATTGGGGGCCAGATCGGCAAGTTCCTCAATCTCACGACGTGGTACGTCATGAAGGACCGCTGCGGCCTGGTCGGCGCCAACGGGCTTCAGGCCGTGGTCCGCTCGCTTCGAAAGGCCGCGCCGGGCGTCAAGGTCCATCTCACCGGACACAGTCTCGGCGCGCGGCTGGTTACCTCTTGTGCCAGGGCGCTGGCCCAGGCTCCGCCGGTCGAAGTCTCCAGCCTCTCATTGCTGCAGGGCGCTTTCTCGCACTACGGCTTTGCCGCGAACAACGGCTTCGGTTCGCCGGGCTTCTTCCGGAGCGTCATCGACGGCAAGGTGGTGAAAGGGCCGATCATCGCCACCCACTCGCGGAAGGACTCGGTCGTAGGCTACGCCTATGCCATCTCCTCCCGGGCCGCCGGGGACAATGTCCGGGCGATCGGCGACGCCAACGACCAGTACGGCGGCATCGGCCGGAACGGCGCGCTGGGCACTGCCGAATCTGTTCAACTCGGCCTCGCCGCCTCTGGCGCGCCGTATGCGCTGCAACTCGGGGAGGTCAACAACCTGAACGGCGACAACACGATCACCAGCCACGGCGATGTCACACGGTCTGAAGTCACCTGGGCCGTCGCTTCGGCGATTGCGCTAACCTGAGCGCGCAGTTTGTTTGCAGTCTGCCGTGGGAGCCTGCGCTACACTGAAAATTGCAGGACGCCCACGTCGTGCGGAAAGGAATACCTTATGGACGACGATCGCAAATTCTCGTACTTCTTCCTCGGGCTCGGAATTGGTGTGGCCGTTGGCATTCTCTGGGCGCCGAAATCCGGGGCGGAGACCCGCGAACTCCTCAAGAGCAAGGCCGATGAGGGCAAGGATTACCTCAAGCGCCGGAGCCATGACCTGGTCGAGCAGGCCGAAACCTACGTCGACAAGGGCAAACAGGCGGTCCTTCGCCAGAAGGATCAGTTGAGCGCCGCCGTGGAAGCCGGACGTCAGGCCTACCGCGAGAGCGTCGGCGTGCCCGGCGCGGCCCCAGCCCCAACCCCCGACGATCTGATCGAGGGGATCTAGTCAAACGAAGGATGGCGTGAACGGATGAACTCGGAAGGTGCTCTTTGGCTCTTGGGTATCGCGGTGGCAGTGTCCAGCATCTCCTTGCTCATGAACGCCATCGCCGCCTTCGGCACACTGCGCGCGGTGAAGCGGCTCGAACAGAAGATCGAGCCGCTCGTGCCAGAGGCGTTGTCCGCGATCCAGAACGCGCAGTCGATGTTCAGGGAGACTCTCGCCGAGATTCATGATTTGAGCGACCGTGCCCGGAGCGTCCTCGACGCCACGCAGGCACAGGTCGAAGCAATCAGTGCCGCCCGCACCGACATCACCGAGCGCCTTCGCGTCCAATCCGAACGCGCCGAATTGATCATCGACGACACGTTGTCGCGAGTCCAGGAAGTGGTCCACGTCTTCCACAACGGGATCATGCGCCCGGTCAGGGAGGTGAACGGCGTGATGGCGGGCATCAAGACCGCCGTCCAGACGTTCGTCGCGGGCCGCCGCCCCTCCGTCGCCCAGGCTACCCAGGACGACGAGATGTTCATCTAGGCCGCTGTTTCCTCCACTCGCGCCACGCCCTACACTGAAACTGTGGAAGCTGTACGCTGGCTGCTCCTGGCGTCGTTGTGCGCCCTTCCCCTTTCCGCTCGCTCCGCGGCCGAGCTCGGCGCGGAGCTCCATGCCGCAGCGCTGGACCCCGACCAGTGCTACCGCATCCGCGACCTCACCTTCCAGAAAGGCGACGCCAGCATCTACCTGACCGACGGCGTGCTGGTGTTCGGCAAGCCGATCGGCGGGCGAGTCGTGCTGGCGGCGTTTCACGCCAGCGAGGATCTGGATGACGCCGAGATCCTGCTGCGCCCTCCGGACCGGAGCGAGCGCGCCGCCCTGGCGACCTACACCGGATCGCCGAACCTGAGCGAACACTTCAAGGACGCCGTCTTCCTCTTCACTGACGGCACTGCCGAAGCGCTATTAGCCGCCGTCAGGGAATCGCCGTCGGCCAAGCGGTCGCCCGACATGGGCACGGTCGTCAACCAAAGGCTGGGCGGCGTGGCGCGCAACCTCGCCTCCAGTTTCCAGGTACGAATCGTACTCGACCTTCTGGCCGGCCAGCCCGAGGCCGGCATGTTCTTCGCCGCCTTCACCGGAGTCAAACTCGGCAACTTCGACATGCTCTATGACCCGATGTCGCCGGAGCAGATGGTGCTCGGTCAGGTCACCTCGAAGTCCACCGGCCCGGGGTTCGACGTCTGGGCCAGCTTCCAGACCAGGGCGCGCACGCAGTCCGGCGAGATGCCCGCCCAGGAAGGCCGGCTCTCGGACTACCGGATCGAGACGACGGTGCAGCCGGATCTCAACGTGCAGGTGGTGACCCGGGTGAACTGGTCGCCGCAGCGCGTGATGAACGGAGCCATTGCCTTCGAGATCGCGCCCCAGATGGAGCTGACCGAGGCGAAGATCGACGGCGTCCCGGTTGAGATTTACCGGGAGGCCTCGATGCGCGCCGGGCTGATACGCGGCCGGGCCAACGAGCCATTCATCATCGTTCTGCCGGAGCCCATGCAGCCCGGCCGGACCTATGCGCTCGAGTTCCATCACCAGGGCCGGGTGATCAGCGAAGCCGGCAATGGCGTCTACTTCGTCGGCGCCCGGACAAGCTGGTATCCGGCGCGCGGTATCGGGCACGCGATTTTCGATCTCACGTTTCGCGTTCCGAAGGATCTGAACGTCGTCGCCACCGGTGCGCTGGTTGAGGAGCGCGAGGAGGGCGCGGAGCGCATCGTCCATCGCCGGACCACGGCGCCGGTGCGGCTGGCCGGTTTCAATCTCGGGCGGTACGAGATGGTGCGGGTGAAGAAGGATGGCCTGGACATCGAGGTTTACGCCAACCGCACGGCAGAGGCCGCGCTGGCAGCCCGGCCGGCACCCACGCTCATCGTGCCTCCCGGCCTCTGGCCGAGCAGGGGCACGCCGCGACGGACGACCGAAGTGATCGCTCTCGCCCCGCCTCCACCACCGGACCCCAAGGCGCGCATGACCGCGCTGGCCGAGGAGGTGGCGGGCGCGATGGAGTGGATGTCGCAGATTTACGGCCCGCCGCCGCTGAAGACGCTGACCGTCTCACCCATCCCTGGCTTCTTCGGTCAAGGCTTTCCGGGGCTGCTCTACCTGTCGACCATCACCTTCCTGAACGAGAGGGACCGTCCCCCCGTTGCCCGGAACGAGAGCATGCAGACGTTCTACAGCGAGATCCTGTATGCGCACGAGGCGGCTCACCAGTGGTGGGGCAACCTGGTGGCAGCCTCGACGTACCGCGACGACTGGCTGCAGGAGGCGTTTGCCAATTACTCGGCGTTCCTCGTGCTGGAGCGCAAGAAGGGTACACGATCGCTCGAGAATGTGCTCGAAGAGGCACGCAACAATCTGGTCGCACAGATCGACGGCGGCAAGACTCTGGAGAGCGCCGGTCCCATCACCTGGGGCATGCGCCTCCGACGGCCAGTCGCGCCGGATCCGTGGCGCACCATCACTTACGACAAAGGCTCCTGGATCATGCACATGCTGCGGCGGCGCATGGGCGACGAGGCGTTTCTCAAGTTCCTCGGCGAAGTGCGCAAGCGGTACGAGTACAAAAGCATCACCACCGAGCAGTTCCGCCGCATTGCCGCCGAGTTCATTCCCAAGGGCCAGCCGGACCCGGAGTTGCTGAACTTCTTCGACACCTGGGTGTACGGCACGGGCATTCCGTCTCTCCAGGTGACTCATGCCGTGAGGGGCGCGGCGCCGAAGCGCACGTTGACAGTAACGGTCCGGCAGAGCGGGGTGCCGCAGGAGTTCTCGGTCGACTTGCCGGTGGAGATCCGTTTCGCCGGGGTGAAAGCGCCGGTCGTCAAGTGGGTGAGGACCTCGGATGAGCCGGTGTCGTTCACTGTCCCACTGAGGGGCGCCGTTCAGAAAGTGGAGCTGGCCCCCGGCTTCGGCGTGCTGACCCAGAAAAAATAGCCGCGCGGCTAGTCGAGGACCGCGAGAGCGTCATGCTCGTCGTAGGCCTCCAAGATCGTTTGGAGGTGGTGCAGGCTGCGCTCGGCCTGAAGCGCGGTGCCGCATTCGACGGAGAGCACTCCCTGATAGTCGGCCTTGCGGAGGATGGTGATGACGCGGCGCCAGTTGATGACCCCGTCGCCGCACGCGGTGGTGGCTCCGGTCCCGGCGGCGATGTCCCTGGCGTGGACGTGAACGACACGGTCGACGACAGCCTCCAGCCCTTCGTGCGGGTCGAGGCCGCTGAGGAAGGCGCTGCCGGTGTCGTAGTTAATGCGCAGCATGGGAGAGTCGACCAGGGTCGCGATCTTCAGAAGGCCTCCGGTGGTCTTCGAGAGCGGCTGGTGCGGCTCGATGGCGACGTAGACCTGATGGCGCTCGGCGGTGCCAAGGACGGCCTTGAGCGTGTAGCGCATAACGTCAAAGGCCTCATCCAAGGCAACCCAGGTGGGGCGGATGCCTTCGCCGGTAGTGACGACACGCGCGCCGATGGCGGAGGCAAACCGGATGGCCTTCTCGAGGTAAGGCACCGCGACTTCAGGGCGCATGAGCGGGCAGTGGGCGCTGAGACCGGAGGGGCGGAGGCAGTACTGGTGGAGAAGGTCGCGGATGAGGAGCGGATCTTCGTCAAGGGAAATCGAATGGAAGCAGCCAGCCTCGGAGAGGAGCTCGCGGCCGTTGTGGACCATCGGCTCCACCCACTGGAAGCCGAGACGAGAGGCCTTGTCGATGGCGGCGAGGAAGGGCTTGGTCTCGGTGCGGATGAAGTCGAGATTCAGGCCGAGGTGGATGTTCATGACGCGCTCCCTTGGAATCGGACGACAGTGTCTGATTTACGGCTGCTTCCATTCTATGAGACTCGCGGGGGAGGTCAAGGATGGTCGGGCAAGTGGTTGGATTTTCAAAGATCCGCGAGCGGAAAGGGCGCCTTACGAAACGAACCTAGTCCCATTTCCGGACACTTGGCCGGGACGGCTTTCGCCGCGGTTCCGGCCAAGGAGAAGAGTATAGGGCATGGCCCCAAGCGTTTTGCCGGAAGTTGTTGATGTGATTGGCACAAATTGTTGTGACCGAGGAGCAAGCCTGCCTTCATTTCGCACTCAGCGCGGCTCGAAGACGAGCAGGATGTCGATCACATTCTGGCCAGAGCCCTTCTGGGTCATGACATTGCCCTTGCGGGAGGCGGTGAGGTCCTCGGTGCGCGAAAAAAAGCGGAGGAACTCGTGCGGGTAGTTGAGGTCGTAGGGATCACCGGGTTTCGGCTTCCAGGTTTGTTTGGCCCGGTTCTCGAGCTCCGGGGTCAGCCCGGAGATCTGGACTTCGCCGAAGCGGTAGAGGGGCCCCTTGTTCATCTGGACGCGCAGGTTGAGGATGCGCGCCGTGTCATCAAAGGAGCGATGGGAGATGGCGGCGGCTTCGAGGTAGCCGGCCTTCTTCAGGACACTCTCCATGGCCCAGAGTCCATTCTGGATCTCTTTCCAGTTGGCGAGCTTGCCTTTCGGGAAGCCGGCGGCGGAGGTCATTGCGTTGTGCGGCAAGTCCTCTCCGGCGAGCTCGACGTGGCCGAGCTGGTAGGGATCGCCTTCGGTGATGGCCACGGCGAGGGAGACGCCGATTTCCGACCACTGCGGGGCGCCGGGTGCGAACTGCACACGGTAGAATCCCCGCTCCTCGTAGAGCGGCCGCAGGTTCATCTCGATGGCCGTGTTGAATTTCCGGCTGGTGTATCCGGTGTGAGTGACGGTCTTACGCAGGACGGAATCGAGCGCGGCCGATGGGACGGCCCGGTTTCCGGTGAAGGCGATTGAATGGATACGGGGCAGAATTTCCGGCTGGAAGGACAGCATCAGGGTGCGGGTCTTGAGGTCGCCTTCCATCTGGACCGTGAGGCGCTGGCCGCGCAGCGGACCGGCCAGGTGAGCCTGGAGTTGGCCGGCGAGGAACTTCTGGGCGGCGCCCGCCTCCGGCACTTGACGGTCGAAGCGGCGGAATTTCCCGGCCATCCACATCCAGGCTTCGGCCTCCTCGACGCCGGGAACGTCGATGGCGGCGGCGATGAGCGGCTCCTGGTCGGCCAGAGCGAGGGTGAGGGCGTAGCCTCCGTTGGGGCCGGGCTTGTACCGGTAGGTGATGGAGGAGAACAGTCCGCTGTCATTGAGTCTCTGGCACCCCTGTTCGATGGCGCCTTTGTTGACAGGAGCGCCGATCCGGAGGCCCGCAACCTCCAAAATAACCGGCTTGGGAATGGAAGAGCCTTCGATCGCGACGGATTCGAGAGGAAATGTGGCATTCTGCGATGCCAACGGCCCTTGGCTCAGAAGAACGAGCAGTAAGAGCGTGAGAAGTCGCATCGGGACAAAATGATTGTAGCCTATATTTCTCACTTGGTCGTAGTTGGAGCTGACAACTCAAGCACATATTCTGCATTCTCCACAAAGGATATGGCGGTGACACGTCCAATCGGACCAGTCCCTAATTAGGGACAGAACAGCTGGCGATGGAGGTTCAAATCGCCGTAGCGTCTGATGGAATCAACAGAGGTATAGATTGGGGGCTGATTCTGGACCGGTCTATTTCAGATTGCGGTTCCGCCGGGAGCCAAGAATGAAGTCGTGTAGAAAATGGACCCAAGTGGGAACCGACAGGACACAGATTGTCCTCCGCGAGGTCGCGGATGGCGATTTGGATCCGCGACTAACCCAAGAGAACCGCGCCAGATATCCGAACAGAGCATTTGAACGGATCACGGGAGAGCATGGCCCTCAGGATGCTTGAGGACAGTAGGCATGCTCCCGCCGAAATGGATTTGGCCGATCCTAACTGCCGCCTGCGCCATGGCGCCCGCGCAGCCGTTACCAGACTTGGACAATCTGAGTGTGGTGAGTAACGGACTCGCCGTATATGCGTCAACGAACCTGAGTCTACGATCAGAGCCAGAGAGTTCCCACGAAAAAATCGTGAAGTGGGATGTGGACCATTGGGTCACGGCACTGCGGGATTGGGGTGCGGGCTACAGTTACCGCCGATTGCAGGAAGACGCCTCGGGACGTGTGCAGATCTATACGGCGGCATTCCCGTGCAACAAGCCGGGCCAGATCTGCCTTACAGCCTCAGCGGGTGCCGTTTATTGGAGAGACCGCGACACAGGGATTCAAAGGCAACTGGGCTATGGGGTTGGGAGCCCCAGCGACAACGGGGAATGGGCCGTCACGGCGAGCGATGTACCGACGACTGTGGGTCCAGAACTGCGACGCATCCGTCTTCTAGACGGCAGAATCGAGTTTGCGATTGACGCAACGGGACTGACCAAGCGGCCCGTGCGGCGGTTGATAGCGGATACCGGTCTGGTTGCCTTCGCATCCGGTGGCTGGCTTCGAGTCTGGAAGCCGGACAACACGGAGCCGGAGCGGTCGGTGCTGCCCAGACCGTTCGAATCTTACGTGATCAATCCGAAAGGGGAGTTCCTTCTGGGTGTTGGCGAGGACGCTCCGGCCGACGGCCGCCAAACACAGTGGAACACGCTTTACCGGATGGATCTGGTCACCGGAAAGTTTGAGCCGCTCGCATATTCGGAGAACGGGATTGGCCAGCCGGATCTGGCTTCGGACGGATCGACCGCGGTTTTTCTGAGCGCCGCCGATTGGGAGGGCCGGAATCCCAAGAGTGTCATTCAGGTTTGGCTGCTGGACCTCCGCACCGGAATGAAAACGCAACTGACAGACGGGGACGAAAACATTGATGAAGTCGCACTTGCAGGCAACGGGTCCGCGGCATTTGCTGTAACGGATACGCTTCGAGTTCTGCGGATCGACATCTCGTCACGGCGCGTTGACGAAATCACGCCGGCGTACCCGAGAGTATTGGCGCGCGATCCGGTCACAGCAGACTGGGCTCGGGGCGGACGCTACTGGGTATGGGGCGGAGGTTTTGAGAGTGCGGAGATCCTGGTAGGGGAGCGAAGTGTCGAAGTGACAGCGCACTCCCCATTCGACGTCGAGTTCCGCATTCCGTGGGACGTAGCGACGGGAACGAACGTGGTGCGCGCCGGATCGACGGGATCACCATTCCAGCCGTGGGACATCCGGGTTTCGGTGTTTGACGCCGCACCTTCGTTTCTCGGTTCCAGCGGGCGCGAATTGACGTGGCTCCACGAAGATGGAATCACATGGGCGACCCTTGAGAATCCCGCGAAGCTGGGCGAGATCGTTACAGCCCGGATGACAGGACTCGGTCCGGTGGATGCGTCCGGCAGCACCACGACTGCTTTCGACTTGGCTCTGATCGAGAGCTTCTCCGACCAGTCGGGCCAGCGCGCGCTTAGAAGTACGCCATTGGAAGTGATTCAAAGCCGTGGAACTTCGGAGCCGGGCGTCTACCTGGTGACGATACGGTTGCCGGATGCTCTGCAAGGCGGCCTGCTCCAGTATCAAGGGATCCAGGCGTCCCTCCCCGGCGGCCGGCTTCCAAGCTGGTCATTGCTGCCGTTGATAGCGGAGTAACGATTGCGGCTCGGGGATTGCGTTAGGTGGCGGGGCGATCCGGAGATTCAGGCAGATGTTGAACACGAGAAACAAGAGCGCGAGGAATACCAGGGAGGAACTGGGGCCGAGTAGCCTCTCGGCCTCCCTGTATCCATAGGCGTGCGTCGCCAGACTGATCATCATGGCCGGGAGCGCGAGGTTGTGGAGCCAAAAATGAACTGATGCGAGGCGGCTGCCGGCGCACGCGGGGCAGAGGAAGTAGACGATTCCGGCGAAGGCCATGGCGACCCAGCCGAGGAGGGCAATGTGGACGTGGACGGAGGCGAGGGTGAAGTCCTTGGCGATGCCCATGAAGAGGCCCAGTAGGGCTCCCGCCAGGAGGTAGAGCGCGGATGCTTTGAGCAGTCGCGTGGCGATGATCATTGATTCCTCACTATCGACGTGATGGAATTCGCTCTGGCAGTGCATTCGGGCCCGGAATGAACATTCGCCAGCAGCGACTCGTCGAGCGGAGCTCCCTCAATGCCCGGAGGGTGCAGCGGAAAAACAAGGGTTCGGTTCGGGTTGGCACGGACTATCTCGTAGAAGCTCCGGCCGGCGATACCGACGGACGCAGGGGACGCGGTTTGTGGTTTAGGATTCGCCTCTACATTGGGGCGGTGTGCCTGCAGAGACTCCGCGAACAGGCGCTCACCCCGTGCACGATCGAAGGTGGAATAGGCGCGTGACGCCATCGCCAACAATTGGGCACGATGCCGGAACGGATTCGCGCGAGCCTCACTGATGGCCTGCTCCAGGGCAGCAGCGGCCGCAGTGGACTCTCCGGATGCGGCGAGGAATGCCCCGATTGCAATCTGCACGAGAGCTTTCTTCTCTCCGGTCAGGGTCTGTCCGGCGATTCGGGCCGCCTCCTCAACCTGGCCGTCCCTAAGGCAGTCGACGGCCTGTCCGAACGCGACCAACTCGAGGGCCTGATGTTGGATTCGCGGGTCATCGAACGCCGAGGCGATCTCCCTGGCCTGGGCGTATTCCCCACGTCGCCAACTCGCGGCGAATGTTCCGAGGTTGTCGGGCTGTGACGATTCATGAGCGACGGGGACGGTGGGCACAGCGGATCTGGGACTCGACGCCTGGGCCGAGCGCAGTTGGAGTGCAACCGCAGAAACAACAGCGAATGCGAGGAATGTCGTAGCAACAATTCCTTTGCTTTCTCCAGTCATAGCTACCTCCAGACGAGAAGGCGCAAAATTGAGATGAAACGGATCACCGGGTCTGTAACTGGTAAATGTACTTGGAATATCGATAAAAAGTGTACGGTTTCGTGAGTGCGCCAACCCTCTCCTGGCCGATAGCGGCAGCCCCGGAGCAGGCCGATGGCGCGTCCGACGAACCCGGCGATCGCGTTTCTATGTCTTGAAATCGGGGCTTCCAGTGTCCAAGAGTAGCTTGATTGCAAAGAAGTGTTAACCGGTGTTTGGATTCGCGGACCCCGTTGCCATACTCATGGTGATGACGTACGAGGAACGGTTCGACGGGCGTGAGTTGAAGTTCCTGGTTTTGCCGCGGCAGGTCGGTGAAGTATTGGACTGGGCACGGCGGAGGCTGGCGGCGGACCGGCATGCCACGATGGGGCCGCATGGCGACCGGTACCGGGTGACGACGCTGTAATTCGACACTCCGGGGTTCGACGTCTTCGGGCGGCAGGGCAGCTATGCGCGTGCGAAGTACCGAGTTCGGCGGTATGGCGACGGGGCGGTGGTCTTCACGGAACGAAAGCTGAAGACGCGCTGCGTGGTGTCGAAACGGCGCAGCCTGCTGGAGTTGGAGGAACTGCCATCGCTTCTGGACGGAGCACTCGCCGGCGGTTCGGCTTGGTTCGGCCGGCGGCTTGCGGCCCGGGACCTGCGGCCGGTGTGTACGGTCAGCTACCTTCGCACGGCGCTGATCCGGCTGACGAAGGTCCTGACGGAGACGCCAACGGAAAAGCTGGAGGCGGAGGTGGAGCCGCTGCTGGATATTGAGGGGACGTTGCGGTTTCTGGCCCTGGAGAAGGTGCTGGTGAACAGCGATGGGTATTGGACGCGGGCGAGCGATTACGGCCTGTACCTGGACGAGAAAGGGCGTTTCCACATCACTCCCTACGATGCGAACGAGACGCTGGCGCCGGCGGAGATGGGGCCAGGCGGTCCGGGTGGACCGGGCGGATTCAGAGGGGGGCCACGGGGTGGACCGCCACCTCCGGGCGTGGCTGGATTTCCGCCGCGCGAGATGCCTCCGGCCGATGCAAAAGTTGGCCTGTTTGCGGGGACGAACGATCCGAACAAGGTTTTGATTCATCGATTGCTGGCGGTACCGAAGCTGCGGGCGCGGTATCTGGAGCTTTGCCGGGAGATCGCCACAAAGTGGCTGGACTGGCCGCGGGTGGAGGCGCTGGTGAAGGAGTACCAGGGGCTGATCGGCGCAGATGTGCTGAAGGACACCCGGAAGCTGAGCACGAATGAGGACTTCACGCGGGCGGTGACCGCAAGAAGATGAGCTTGATACAGTTCGTGGAAGAGCGCCGTGCATATGTGCTGAGCTATCGGGACCCGGTGAATGCGACTCAGGCGAAGTAAGCGGGATCAACGCTTCCGGATGGTGATGCTCAAGCCGCCGCCGTGCATGTAGTGGACGGTTTCGAGCGTGGGGTTGTCGCTGACGGCTTTGATGTAGTCCGGGGCGGTGTTGATGTTGTGCGCAAGGATGAGGCCGCCGGGGCGGATGAGGGGGAGGAGGGTGTTCAGGTAGTCGACGTAGCCCTCTTTGTCCGCGTCGATAAAGGCGACGTCGATGGGACCCTTGAGCTGGCGGACATTCTGGTGGGCATCCCCTTCGATAATGCGGACGAGACCGGAGACGCCGGCGGCCTCGAAGTGCTTGCGGGCCTGGGCCGCGCGGTCCTTGTCGACTTCAAAGGTGGTGAGGGTGCCGCCGGTCTTCTGGAGGGCGAGGGTGAGCCAGAGTCCGGAATAGCCGGTGGAAGTGCCGATCTCAACGACGTGTTTGGCGTTGGCGGTTTCGGTGAGCAGACGGAGCATGCGACCGTCGACGGGCGGGACTTCGAGGTAGACGTTGCCGGAGGAGGCGGCCTGGTCGAGGACGGCGAGGATGCGTTTCTCCTCGGGCGAGTTGGCGAGCGGGGGCGCGAGGATGACGTCGCGAGAACCGAAGCTGCGGCGCTGGGCGGTGAGGCAGGCGGCAGCGATCAGCAGTGCGAGGCCCGCTAAGGCTAGTCTTTTCATCGGTCGTCTCTCCTTCCAGGTGTGCACCACCCATGACGTAGTCCTTCCGGCAGGGGATTACGACGGCCGTCCGATAGGGTGGGGAGGCCCAGGGAAAGCGTACGCCGAAGGATTGTTTGACTCAATCCGGGGGGATGCTTAGGATGATCCGACTGGGACGTTCGAACCGCCTTGTAGTCAAAGGGGAGGGCTTGTCCATGCTGGGATTCCAACGGTCATTCGTCCGAATGGCCCTATTCACAGTGTTAGCGATGATGGGGGGCGCGGCGGTGGCCGCCGGCGCAGACCCTGGATTAGCGATTCCGGCTTCCGCGGAAGCGAGCGACCAGAGGCCGGGTTCGCTGTTGATCTTCAACCTGGTGACGTCCGGTTCGTCGCCGGCAAGCCAGGATACCCGAATCAGCCTGACGAACAGCAGCCAGACCTTTGCCGCGTTTGTGCGTTTATTTTTTGTGGATGGGAGTACGGGCGCGCCGAGCGACACGACAGTCTGCCTGACGGCGGATCAGACGGTGAGCCTGAAGGCGTCGGAGTTGATGCCGGGCAAGACGGGGTACCTGATTGCAGTGGCCATCAATGGGGTAACAGGCGAACCGGCCGAGTTCAACTCCCTGAGCGGGCAAGCGCAGGTGCGGATGGCGAGCGGGCATACGGGGACGATTCCGGCGGTAGGGTACTCCAAGCTGACGGCGACGAACGTGTTATCCACGGACGGCACACTGGCGGCCGTGTTCTTCGATGGGCTGACTTTGGCAGGCTCATACAGCCGTGCAGTGCGAGTGCTTCAGGTCCCTGACATTCCGAGCCCGAGCGACGGGAACTCGACGCTGGTGGTGGTGAACCGGGTCGGCGGGAACATGACGACGTCGGGAGCGAGCATCGGCGCGCTTTACGGGGTGGCGTACGACGATCGTGAGAATGCCTACGGATTCTCGACGAGCGTCAGCCGGCCGCAGCTTGTTGCGGAGGTAGGGAGTTCGTTCCCCGTGACGACGCCGGACTTCTCCTTGGTGGTTCCGAGCGGCCGCACCGGCTGGATGAAGCTGTATTCGCAAAGCGACATCGGGTACTCCGGGACCGTTCTCTCCAAGGGGAGCGTGACGACGCAGAAGGGCGGCGGTAAGAACGCCGGAACGACCACGACGACGTTCTCGCTGGGCGCGTCGAACATGCGCGCGCTGACGGCGAGCGGAGCCGCCAACCTGGTGATCCCGGTTCGACCACCCACTTGCGGCGGTTTCTGAGAACGCCGCAGAATCAATGGGACGGAGCCTGGGCGTTCCGTCCCATTCGAGACTGGCGATGATTCTCAAACAGTACTACCTTGGCTGCCTGGCGCATGCGTCGTATCTGCTCGGAGACGAGGTGAGCGGGACGGGCGTGGTGGTGGATCCGCAGCGGGATGTGGAGCAGTATCTGGCCGATTCGGAAAAGATGGGTTTGCGCATCGGGCACGTCTTCCTGACGCATTTCCATGCGGACTTCGTGGCGGGGCATCTGGAGTTGCGGGACCGGTGCGGCGCGGAGATCCGGCTGGGCTCACGGGCAAGCGCGGAGTATGCGTTCATCTCAATGGGGGACGGAGATGCGACGAATTTCCCCGGGATGCGGCTCGAAGTGCTGGAAACGCCGGGGCACACGATTGAGTCGATTTCGATCCTGGTGTTCGACCTCTCGATGGACGCGGCGAAGCCGTACGCGGTGCTGACGGGGGACACGCTGTTCATCGGAGACGTGGGGCGGCCGGATCTACGGGCGTCGCTGGGATGGTCGGCCAGCGATCTTGGCGCGCATCTGTACGATTCCCTGCACGAAAAGCTGATGAAGCTGCCGGACGAGACGCTGGTGTATCCGGCGCATGGAGCGGGATCGCTGTGCGGCAAGCAGCTTTCCTCGGACACGGTGTCGACGCTGGGTGTGCAGAGACAGATGAACTACGCGCTGCAGCCGATGTCGAAGGAGGAGTTCATCCGGCTGGTGACGGCGGATCAGCCGGACGCTCCGGCGTATTTCACCTATGACGCGGTGCTGAACACGCGCGAACGGACGACGCTCGGGGAGAATCTGGAGAGGGTGCTGAAGCCGCTGGAGTTGGGGGTCGTGCTGCGGTCCGGCGAGGAGGGAGCACAGGTGCTGGATGTGCGCGACCCGGCGGAGTTCGCTAAGGGGCACGTGGCGGGGAGCCTGAATATCGGGCTGGGCGGGCAGTACGCAACGTGGGCGGGGACGCTGTTGGACCGGGAGAAGCCGATCGTGATCATCGCCGAACCGGGCCGCGAGGAAGAGGCGGCGCTGCGGTTGGGGCGGATCGGATTCGATGACGTGACGGGATTTCTGGGCGGCGGCATGGCTGCACTGGCCGGGTACCCGGAGATGTTGCGGCAGACGGAAAGGCTGAGCGCCGCGATGCTTGCCGAGGAACTGGCCGGGAACCGGCCGCCGGTGCTGATCGACGTGCGGACACCACGGGAGTGGACGGCGAAGCACATCGAGGGGAGCGTGAACATTCCGCTGAACCGGCTGCCGGAGCGGCTGGCGGAGATCTCACCGGAGCGGCGCACGGCGGTGCACTGCGCGGGGGGCTACCGGTCGTCGATTGCGGCGAGCCTGCTCCAGCGGAATGGCTTCAAGGCTGTCCTCGAGATGGCGGGCGGGCTGGCTGCATGGGAGGCGGCGCAGCTTCCGGTGTTGACGCAGACGGGAAACTGAGGGGCGCGCGTGTGGCGCCCCTCAAGAGCAGTGCGGCAGATCAGACGTTCTTGGGGAGCTTCTTGACAGCTTCGTCAATGCGCTTCTGGAGCTTCTTGGTTTCCGCGGACTCAGGGATCATCGAGAGCGCTTCCTTGGACTCGTCGCAGAGCAGCTTGATGCGTGCGGGCTGGTCGAGTTTCTTGGGGGCGTAAAGCGCCGTGAGGTCCATGAGTTCCTTGGAGACGTGGAGCATATAGGCGTCGCGAGTGGTTTTCGTCTTTTCCGGATCGGTGGCGACACCTGCGAGGCGATTGCAGGCCTGGATGACGCCTCGGGTGAGCATGAGGCGGTGGAACTTGTCGAGATCGACAGGCTGGACGGGGTAGCCCTGGGAGAGGCGGGCCAGGTCCGGTGGCATCTCGGTGGAGCCGGCGAGAGGCTTGAATTCGAGAGCCACTTCAGGATCTTTCACCTTCGGGATGGAATCGTGTGCGACCTCGATGGCGCGCATGGCGTACTGTCCGGCAGACGACCGGGCGGCGGATATGTGACGGCGGTAATCGAACTTCGAGTCGCGCGCTTTCAAGCGGCCTTCATCGAGGACGTTGGACCATTCCATTTCGGCTTGGGCAAGACCGGTGGAGATGGCCATGAGCCAGACCTGGGCACGTGCCGTGTACTCGTTCTGAGAGGCTGTGATGTCGCGGAGCCGGTCGGCGGCGACTTCAAAGTTTCCTTTCTGCCAGGCATTATTGGCGGCAGCCCAGAAGAATGGCGGTGTTCCGGGCTTCGGCGGCTGAGGTTTGCCCGACTCCGAGCAGGAAACCAACGAAACGCAAAGCGCGGCGGCTAGGGGTAGGGCGAGACGGGGTAGACGCATCGAGAATTTGACCTCCATGTCAAATCTGATGCGCCCGCGTACCGGTGTCAAGGGTCCGAAACTCTTTAGTGGGGCGGGTCTGGGCACGCATCGGGAGAAGGATGAAGCTCGCAGCATGGTCAGTATAAGTTACTAGTTGATTTCTTTATGAATAGCCGTGAAATGACCGGTGAAGTTTGGCGAGATATGATGCCAGTAGGCAACCACCCAGTGAATGAATGGAAGTTTCAAATGAACGCGGTGGCCGCAGGCGACCGGTTGGCGAAGACGGCGGCGGCGAAGGAGGCGATCCTGGCCGAAGGGGGATTCGTGACTGAGTTCCACGAATTTTCGAACGTGTCGGTGTGCCTGATGTTCGAGGTGCCGGCGGAGCGAGCGGTGGCGCTAGCGGGGCGCTGGAGAGGGGCTGGGCTTGTATTGGCCGCATCTTCCGATAGGCAATTGGCGGAGTGGGGCGACAGCGCGGGGACGCTGACGGGGAGTTTGCAGATCGCGTTTGTCCACGACGAGCCGGACCTGAAGATGCGCATCCCGGCGGTACCTGGTTGAGTCCGCGGCTGAACAATATTTTCTTATTCAGACTCCATACTCCGAAATGCAGATCGGGATTCGAAACAGCGTCCAGTAACACAAGCAAACTTCTTTCGGATGTGGCAGTTGCCCGGCAGGGAAAAAGGCCGGATACTAAGAAGACTCCCCTGACATTCAACTGATGGAAAGCGGATCGCGGGTCGGGCATTACAGAATCGTCTCCCACCTCGGGGCGGGCGGGATGGGTGAGGTGTACCTGGCCCACGACGAGGTTCTGGAGCGGCCGGTCGCGCTGAAGATTCTGCCGCACGGGGCGGCTCCGGACGCGATCAGCGTGGCGCGACTGGTGCAGGAAGCGAAGTCGACCGCGACGCTGAATCACCCGAATGTCGCGCACGTCTATGAGGTCGGCGAGCATGCGGGGTTGCCTTTTTTGGCAATGGAATACGTCGAGGGGGAGACTCTCGACAAGGCGACGGGCGGCAAGCCGCTGCCGGTATCCGAAGTAACGGAGATCGCCAGGCAGGTGGCGGATGCGCTTGAGATGGCGCATGCGAAAGGGATCATCCACCGCGACATCAAGCCGTCGAATCTGATCCGGACCGCGCGCGGCCAAGTGAAGGTTCTGGACTTCGGGCTGGCGAAGTTGAGCCAGCGGGCGAACCGGAAGCTGGTGCCGGCGCTGGCAACGACGGGACGACCGTTCGAATCGACGTTGTCGGGGCACGCCATTGGCAGCATTCCGTACATGAGTCCGGAACAGGCGATGGCGAAGGAGTTGGACGAGCGGACGGACATCTTCAGCCTTGGCGCAGTGCTTTATGAACTGGCGACGGGTCGCAGGGCGTTTGGCGGGGTGACGGCCGCGCTGGTGTTCGACGCGATTCTGAACCGGACGCCTCCGGCACCGCGCACGGTCAATCCGCAGGTGAGCGAGCCGCTGGACCGCGTGATCAGGAAGTGCCTGGAGAAAGATCCGCGGCTGCGGTATCAGACGGCGTCAGACCTGGTGGCCGACCTGCGGCTAATCCAGCGAGACCGCGCCATTGTTCATGAAGTGGAAGGCCGCCAGCGGGACCGGCGGTGGATGGCGCTTGCGCTGGTGCTCGCGGTGGCGGGCATCGCGGCGACAGCGTGGACGGTGGCGAAGAAGCGGTCGGAGTTCGACGTGGTGAAGCTCCAGACGGTGCCGCTGACGACATTTCCGGGCAGCGAGAGCCACCCGTCGTTTTCGCCCGATGGGACGCAGGTCGCGTTCAGTTGGAATCAGGGCAAGGAAGACGACCTGGACCTGTTCGTAACTGTGGTTGGCGCGGGAACACCGCTGCAACTGACCAAGACGCCGGAGACGGAGTACAGCCCGGCGTGGTCGCCGGACGGACAGCACATTGCGTTTCTGCGCCAATCGACGGACAAGGCGGGATTCTTCCTGATTCCGGCGCTGGGGGGCGTGGAGCGGAAGATCTCCGACGCGAGCCCGCACCGGGTGGGCGGCGATTCGCCGTTCGTCGCATGGTCGCCTGATGCGAAGACGTTGGCGATTGTCGACAGACTGGTGGAAACGGACCCGCTGTCGATCTACCTGGTGGACGTCGCGTCGGGACAGCGGCGGCGGCTGACGGCACCGCCGGAGAAGACGGTGGGCGACAGCGCGCTAGCGTGGTCGCCGGACGGCAATAGCATTGCATTCATCCGGACTGCGGGCATCGCGGTGCAGGACATCCACATCGTGGACCTGACGTCAGGGCACGTGCGGCGGATGACGAACGAGAACCGGCGGGTGTTCGGCCTGACGTGGAACGCGAATGATGGGAAGCTGCTGTTTTCTTCGGGGCGCGAGCCGGGCACGCGTTTGTGGCGGCTGTCGCCGAAGGACGGTTCACTCGAACGGGTGATCGGCCTGGGCGATGGCGCCGGGTTCCTGGCGTATTCGGCGAAGGCGAACCGGCTGGCGTACACGAGATCGTCGATCGACCCGAACATCTGGCTGTATCAAATGCCGTCGCAGGGAACGCCGGAGCCGACGGGGCATGTGCTATCCGCCTCGACGCGACTGGAGCAGGGTCCTCGGTTCTCACCCGATGGAAAGCGGGTTGCTTTCGCATCCAACCGGTCAGGCGCGCAAGAGATCTGGGTGACGAACACGGACGGAACTGGCGCGACGCAGTTGACGACGGCGGGCTGGGCGGCGACAGGAAGCCCAATGTGGTCGCCGGATGGGAAGTGGCTCGTGTTCGACTCGCGGCCCGAAGGCAATCCGGACGTGTACATCATCAGCGCGGACGGCGGCAGCCCGAGGCGTTTGACGCAGGATGCGAGCGAGGAGGTAACTCCGAGCTGGTCGAGAGACGGCAAGTGGATCTACTACTCGTCGAACCGCACGGGGCGCTGGGAGGTGTGGCGAAGTCCGGTGCCGGGCGGCGATGCGGAAAAGGTGACGTCCAACGGCGGATTCTTCGGCGTGGAGTCTCCGGACGGAAAGTGGCTGTACTATGTGAAGGCGTTGAACCGGGCGGGGCTGTGGCGCATGCCGGTGGCGGGCGGCACTGAGGATGAGATCCTGCCGAGCCTGCGGACCGGGTATGCGAATTACTGGTGTTTCGGCCGCACCGGGCTGAACTACGTGGACCGCGAGGAGCGCAAAGGCGGCGGAGCCCGGTATGCGCTGCACCACTTCGACCCGGCAACGAAGAAGGATGCCGTGATCACCTACCTGGCGCGCAGGCCATTTAGCGGAGGCCTCTCGGTCTCCCCCGACGGGCGGCAGTTCCTCTACACGCAGGTGGACACAAGCGAGACCGAAATCCTGATGGTGGAAGGGTTCCGCTAGAGTTACTCTTGAGTCCGGAGGCGCGGAAGCGCGAGCGGGTGCATGCCTCAACTTGTATTCAAGGCAAATGGCATGGAGCCTCGCGTCGTGCCGTTGATGGGCGCACCAGTCACCATCGGCAGGGCGCTTGATAATTCTGTCTGTTTTCCTGATTTCCCAGGATTATCCCGCCGGCACTTGCAGATCGAGCCCAGGGGGCCAGGCTGGGTTGCGGTCAACCTGGGCAGCAAGAACGGATTCGAGGTGAACGGCACGAGGGTGGAGAACGAGTACCCAATCCACCCCGGCGACACGATTTACGCCTGCGGGATCGAGATCGAGGTTCAGCCGGACGCGCGCCCGAGCCAGGAGACGATCCTCAGCACGACACTGCTGCGCGACACACCCATCCGGTTGAAGGCCGGGCGCACCGATGCGGTGTGGGCGTTCCTCCGCGCGGGCCAGGAGCTGGGACAGCGGCGGCCATTGCGCGAGCTGTTTCCGGTGCTCCTGAACCTGGCGATGGAGGCGTCCGGCGCGGAACGCGGCACGCTTCTGACGATGGAAGCCGGGGTTCTGGCGGCGAGGGCTTCCAACGGCGGATCGATCCAGGTGAGCCAGAGAGTGCGCGAGCGGGTACTGCTGGAGGGGCAATCGTTGCTGGTGGAGGACGTCCTGTCGGATGATTCCGTGCGCGGGAGTGACACAATCGTCTCGCGCGGCGTGCGGTCACTGATGGCCGTGCCGCTGCAAACGAACGAGCGTGTGATCGGGATGATCTACCTGGAATCGACGGAGGGGGCGAGGAGATTCACGAGCTCGGATCTGCATCTGCTGACGGTGATCTCATACTTCGGCGGAATCCTGATTGAACGCGAGGAGTGGGAGACGGCACGACGCGCCCTGCTGGCCGACAATGCGGCCACTTTGCAGAGGCTGGCGGCGGCGTTGAGCCACGAGGTGAATTCTCCACTAGGGACGTTGAAAGGCGCGGTGGATGTGCTGTTCCGGCTGGCGGACCGAGCACGCGACGGCGCAACCGATGCGACGCAGGTGAGGATCGAGAAGATCCAGGTGGACCTTCGGCGGACGTTGGAGCAAAGCTTGGAGCGGATGGGCGAGGTGATCGGCCGGATCCAGCGATTTACGAACCTCGACCGTGCCGAGGTGCAAGCGGTAGACCTGAACGTCCTATTGTTGGACATGCTGACGCTGAGGATGAGCGGCACGGGCGAGGAGAATCCTGAGCTTCGCGTGGACTTGGGGGAGTTGCCAGAGATGGTCTGCCGGCCGCTGGCTCTGAACATTGTGCTCTCGCCGTTGCTGGAGCGGGCGGTGGAGTCCGCGCGGCAGCGGGGCGGGGCTGCGTCGATCCGTCTGGCAACGGAGGCAGCGCCCGCGGAGGTCCACGTGGTGATTGAGGACAATGGGCCGGCGGTACCGGTGGAGGCGCTCTCCGGGATCTTCGATCCGGCCTTCGTAGTGCAAGGGGAGCGCATGGCAGCAAGCAACTGGGATCTGTTCACGGCTCGCAATGTGCTTCACGAGCAAGGCGGCGAACTGCGGATCGAGAGCGGTTTCGAGCCAGACGGCAGCGGCAATCGAGTGACGGTCGTGCTGCCGCGATCCGCGAAAGCCGATTGAGGCGGGTGCCGCGATTACAGCGCGGCGAGGGCCTCGTGGCGCGCGATCTCCGTGCGAACCATGAAGTCGAACTCGGCGAGCGGACATTGTGCGTAGAACTTGTGCTCCCAACCGGTGAGCGTTCCGGTACCCCAGAGCAGAACGATGCGCACGTCTGAGCCTTCGCGGCGGAAGAGCCAGAAGTAGTCGCCGCAGGCTTCGCGCCAGTAGCACTCGCCGCAGCCCTCGCGCTGGAGGTCGTCGAGCGCGGAGAGCATGTCGGCCAGCGCCTGTCTGGAATTGGAGGCGGTGACGGTGGTCTGCTCGCTGCCGCTTTCCATCTGGCAGACCAGGTGGTCCGCGCCGGAGTCAAAAGACAAACGCATGCTTTTATTTTATACGGAGGTGTTCGGTTGACTTCCTCCCGAAGTGGAGTCACTGTGTGACGATGGTCACCGCATCCGGCAGGTGAATGCGGTGATGATATCTACATCCCCAGGGAGGACAAATGCAGACTCGCGCCACGCCGCCAGCCCGCCTGCAGTTAGGGCTAGCCACATTCTCATTCGCCCTCTGCTTTTGTTGCTGGGGTCTGATCGGCGCATTTGCGCCGGCGTTTCGCGAGCAGTTTCACCTGAGTGCGACGCAGACTTCACTGCTGGTGGCGACGCCGGTGATTCTGGGCGCGCTGGCGCGCATTCCGGTGGGCGTGCTGGCGGATCGCTTCGGAGGCCGGATCGTATTCACGGTGCTGTTCGCGATGTCCGCAGCCGCGGCACTGCTGGTTCCGCTGGCGGATTCGTACTCGACGCTGATTGCGGCGGGGTTTCTGTTGGGGATGGCGGGATCGTCGTTCGCGGCGGGCGTCGGGTTCACATCACGATGGTTTCCGCCGGAGACGCAGGGCACGGCGCTGGGCGTGTACGGATTGGGGAACATCGGGCAATCCGCGGCGGTGTTTTTGGGGCCGGTGGTGGCAATGTCGCTGGGGCGGACGGCGGTTTTCCACGGCGTTGCGGGACTACTGATCGTCTGGGCCGTGGTGTGGACCGTAATGGCGCGGAATGCGCCGATGAAGGGCCCGGCGCCGGGCATGGGCGCGATGCTGAAGCTGCTGGCGACGGAGCGGCTGGCCTGGTGGCTGTCGCTGTTCTACTTCCTGACCTTCGGTGGTTTTGTCGCGTTTTCAATCTACCTGCCGACGCTGCTGAAGGATGATTTCGGGCTGACTCCGACAGACGCCGGATTTCGGACAGCAGGGTTCGTGGTGCTGGCGACCTTGATGCGGCCCGTGGGCGGAATGCTGTCGGACCGGATTGGAGGATCGCGGCTGCTGGCGGGTGTGTTCGCGGGCATCGTTCCATTCGCGTGCCTGATGGCGTGGAAGTCGATGCTGCCGTTCACGGTGGGCGCGCTCGGATGCGCGGCTCTGTTGGGATTGGGAAACGGCGGAGTCTTCAAGTTGGTGCCGCAGTACTTCCCGGGGCGAACAGGCTCAGTGACGGGACTTGTCGGCGCGATGGGCGGCTTGGGCGGGTTCTTCCCTCCCCTGGTGCTGGGCGTCTTCCGCGACCTGTTCGGAGCGGTGTGGCCGGGGTTCTTTCTGCTGGCCGCGACAAGCGCCGGACTGTGGTTGCTGAACCATCAGGTATTCCTGCCGAGGGAAGCGGACCTCGACCGGTTGATGACACCGGCACTGCGGCGTCGCGCGGATCAGTTCCGGGCCGCAGCTTGGGCGACGATGGTGACCGCGCTGCTGTGCGCGGCGATCGTCGTCGGGTCGCGCAACCTGCAGAACTTCGACGCGGCACTGCTGGTGTACACCTTCGCCGTGATCTTCGCGACTTGGGGCGTGTCGTACCATTACGCGGTGTGGCTCCGCAAGCCGCCGACGCAGCGGTTTTGGGAGCGCAGCCTGGAACTGGTGCGGCGCTTCGGCGTAGCGCGGTCCATGGCACTCGTCGGCGAGACGGCCGCGACGCACATTGTCGCGCAGAGCTTCATTGCCAAGCGGTCGAAGCTGCGTTGGTGGATGCACCTCTGCCTGTTCTGGGGCTGCGTGACCGCGGTGGCGATTACGTTCCCGTTGGTCTTCGGGTGGATTCACTTCACATCGGCGCCGGACGACCAGATGACCTACATTACGTGGCTGTTCGGGTTCCCCGTGGGATCGTTCACCGTGCGGACCATCGTGTCATGGCTGTTGTTCCACGGATTGGACTTCTCGGCGGTGCTGGTGCTGACTGGGATATCGCTGTCGCTGTGGCGGCGGATGCGGGATGAAGGCGCGCTGGCGCTGGAGTCCGTGTCAGTCGACTTCCTGCCGCTGTTCATGCTGTTTGCCATATCCGTGACAGGGCTGGCGCTGACGGCGTCGACACTCTGGCTGCGCGGCGCGCACTATCACTTCCTGGCGATCCTGCATGCGATCACGGTGATCGCGGCGCTGCTCTACCTGCCGTTCGGCAAGTTCTTCCACATCTTCCAACGGCCGGCGCAGTTGGGCGTGAAGCTTTACAAGCGCGCGGGCGAGATGGACGGCGATGCGCTGTGCGCGCGATGCGGAGTGGGCTTTGCGCCGAAGATGCAGATCGAGGATCTTCGGGAAGTGCTGCCGCAGCTTGGATTCGATTTCTCGATGCCGGGAGAGACCGGTCACTGGCAGGCGCTGTGCCCGGCATGCAGGCGGAAGTCGATCGCGCTGTCCCAACTCAAAGCGAAGGAGGGCGCACATGGCCAGGCCGCCATTGCCCGTTGAAGAGCTGAGCCGCCAGTACGGTCCGACCTTGAAGTACACGCCCCCGGGCGGCTGGTCGCAGACGTCGCTGCATGCCGAGGAGAAGCTGGTAAAGACGCATTGCTGCTTTTGCGGGCAGCAGTGCGGCATTCAGCTTCGCGTGCGGCACAACGAGGTGATCGGGTTCGAGCCGTGGGAGGAGTTTCCGTTCAACCGCGGGATGCTGTGCCCGAAGGGCGTGAAGCGGTATCTGCAAGGCTCGCATCCGGACCGGCTGCTGGACCCGCTGATGCGAACGGAGAGCGGCTTTCGAAAGGCGACGTGGGAGGAGGCGCTGGGAACGACAGCGAGCCGGTTGAAGGCAATTCAGGCACAGCATGGGCCGGACTCGGTGGCGGTGCTGGGCGGCGCGTCGCTGATCAGCGAGAAGTCTTATCTGCTGGGAAAGTTCGCGCGGGTCGCGCTGGGGACGCGGCACATCGATTACAACGGACGGTTGTGCATGGTGTCGGCCGGGACGGCGTACAAACTGGCGCTGGGCGTGGACCGGAATCCGAATCCGTGGTCAGACATTCCCGAAGCGCAGGTTGTACTCGTGGCGGGCTCGAATGTTGCGGAGTGTTTTCCGATCACGACAGACTACCTCTGGCGCATGCGCGACAACGGCGGGAAGCTGATCATCGCCGATCCCCGCCGCACACCGATCGCGCGGAACGCCGACCTCTATCTGCCCGTGAAGCCCGGAATGGATGTTGCACTGTTTGCCGGGATTTTGCACGTGATCCTGCGCGACGGCCTGGAGGACCGCCAGTTCATCGATCACCACACGACGGGGTTTGAGGCGGTTGAAGCTTACGTGAAAGAGTGGGACCCGCGAAGGACGGCCGAGGCGACGGGCGTGCCGCCGGAGTCGATCGAGAAGGCGGCGCGATGGTTCGGGACGGCTGAGCGCGCGATGGCTCTGCACGCACGCGGTGTGGAGCATCACTCACACGGCGTGGAGAACGTCCTTTCGATCATCAACCTGTGCCTGGCGACTGGGAACATCGGCCGCAAGGGCGCGGGTCCGAACATGATCACGGGTCAGGGCAACGGGCAGGGCGGACGAGAGCACGGGCAGAAATGCGACCAGTTGCCGGGCCAGAGGCACATCGACGACCCAGCGGCGCGCGAGTACGTGGCGAAGGTCTGGGGCGTCGATCCGGAGAGTCTGCCGCACTCGGGATACACGGCGGTGGAGATCCTAGAGGCGATTCATCGCGGCGAGATCAAGGGTCTGCTGTCGATCTGCTTCAATCCGCTGGTTTCGCTGCCGGACGCCGGCTACATTCGCGAGGCGCTGAACAAGCTGGAATTCTTCGGCATCATCGACTTCTTTCTTTCCGAGACGGCGCACCATGCGGACGTCGTGCTGGCGGGCAGTTTGCAGGAAGAAGAAGAGGGGGTGGTCTGCTCCGGCGAGGGGCGCGTCATCAAGATCAACAAGGCCGTCGATCCTCCAGGCAATGCTCGTGGTGATTCGCGAATCGTCGTCGATCTGGCGCACCTGCTGGGCAAGGGAGAGCATTTCCCCTTCGCGTCGACGCGCGACATCTTCGAGGAGATGCGCGTTGCGACGAAGGGCGGCACCGCGGACTATTCGGGCATCACTTGGGAACGGCTCGAGAAAGAGATGGGGTTGTTCTGGCCGGTGCCGTCTGAGGACCATCCGGGTACACCGCGCTTCTTCGAGGGCGGCCACTTCAAGCATCCCGACGGCAAGGCGAAGTTCATTGTCGCGGACGTGCGGCCTGGCGGCGATCCGCTGGACGAGGAGTTCCCGCTGCACCTGACGACAGGCCGGGTGGTGAGCCAGTTCCTTTCGGGGACCCAGACGCGGCGCATCGGTCCACTGGTGGACCAATACCCGGAGCCGCAGGTGGAGATCCATCCCGAACTGGCAGGGAAACACGGGATTGCGAACGGCGACCTGGTGACGGTGACGACGCGGCGCGCGGCGGTGACTCTGCCGGCTTTGGTTGTCCGGACGATCCGCCCCGACACGGTCTTCATTCCGTACCACTGGCCGGGCCGCAAGAGCGCAAACAACCTGACGCACCGCACGCTGGACCCTCGCAGCAAGATCCCGGAGTACAAGAGTTCGGCGTGCCGCATTGCGAAGGCGGCGACGCCGGCAGGCATGAAACCGAACGGGCAGCTCAACGTATTGGGGGGACGCTGACGTGCACGGATTCGAGTTCTACGTTGACCCGTCACGCTGCATCGGCTGCCAGAGCTGCGTGAGCGCCTGCGGCGAGTGCGGCACGCACAGAGGCGTGTCGATGATCCATCTGGATTACATCGACAGGGAGTGGACGACGGCGACGACGCCGATGGTTTGCATGCATTGCGAAGACCCCGCGTGCGCGCAGTCTTGCCCGGCGGATGCGATAAAGAAGGGCGAAGACGGCGTGGTGCGCAGTGCGTTGAAACCGCGCTGCATTGCCTGCTCGAACTGCGCGCTGGCCTGCCCGTTCGGCGTGCCGAAGGTGCAGATCGAGATGGAACTGATGATGAAGTGCGACATGTGCTACGACCGCACTTCAGTGGGTCTGCGGCCGATGTGCGCCACGGTCTGCCCCTCGCAGGCATTGATGTACGTGAAACCTGAAGAGGCCGCCCGCCTGCGCCGGGACCGGCCGGTGAATACCTTCCACTTCGGCAATCAGGAAGTGAAGACGAAGGTGTATATGTACTTGCCCCAGGGTCAGGACGCGCTGGAGGTGGATGTGATTCACGACATGTGGAGGCCTGAGGAATGAGCGAGAAGAGCGGTCGCTGCCCGAAAGAGGAAAGGTTGTGGCGCGAGGAGTTTTCCGTCTCCTCGGCCGAACAGAGCTACGTTGAGCGGAGACAGTTCGGCAAGTTCCTGGTGCTGACCAGCGGCGCGATGTTCGCGGGCCAGATGTGGCTGATGGCGAAGGACTGGATGTCGAAGACCGCAGCCGTGGTATGGCCCAGGAAAAGGGTGGCCGCAGCGGCGGATCTGCCTGTCGGCGGTGCAAAGGTCTTCCAGTACCCCGGCCCGAGCGACAACTGCCTGCTGGTGCGCGTCGATGAAACGAAGTACGTCGCGTACAGCCAGAAGTGCACGCATTTGTCTTGCGCGGTGATCTACTCAGCCGAAAACAAGCGGCTGGAGTGCCCTTGCCATGAGGGGTACTTCTCGATTGAGGACGGGCGCGTGCTGCAAGGACCTCCGCCACGGCCGCTGCCGAGGGTCGAACTGGAGATGAGCGGAGGCGAGTTGATCGCGACTCGGATGTCCAGCCTGGGCGAGGAGGAGGGCCATTAGCGATGGCGAGCTACAATTCCCCGGCGCGCAAGCGGGTCTCCCGCGCGATGGATGGTGCGTTGCTTCTGCTGGTCGTCCTGCTGATTGTGCAGGTGTGGCTGCTGATGGCGTCAGTGGAATCCTGGCTGGCGGGCCATCGCGATGTGGCGCTGCCGGCCGCATTGATTTCCGGCGGGCTCTTTGGGTGCGCGCTGGCGCTGATGGCGTTCATGCGAAGCGCGGATCGCAAGGCTCGCGAGCAGCAACAGAACTGAACCATTTCCAACAAATTCTTTACAGTTTCATTGCGATCTCCCGAGGGCAAAGCGCATACGATCGGCGTCAGGAGGGGATTCCCAGTGAAAATGTCAATCCTCGCATTCACCACAGCAGCCGTGCTTTGCGGCGGGATGGGCCTCGCGTTTTTGCCGCGGGCCCAGGCGGATGAGAAGCCCGACGGCATTCTGAAGTTCAACACGATGGTTGGCGTGCCTCGGCCATACACGGGCGCGACGAACGCGATCAGAGGCGTGGCCGGGGGCGGCTTGCCCTGGGTGATCGGGTCGGCGAAGGGTGAGCTTTCGGCGGACGGTCATCTGGAGGTCAAAGTGAGTGGACTGGTGTTCGATCCGAACGATGCCGCGGTGATCGCGGCTGGACTAGCGGGCAGAAACACTGTCGCCAACTTCAGGGCAATTGTCAGTTGCCTTTCCAAGGACGCGGGCGGGGCGCCGACGACGGTCAACCTGATGACAGATCAGTTCCCGGCAACGACGGGCTTCGCCGCTGCGGGCGGCGGCAGCGCGAAGATTGAAGCGTACCTGAACCTGCCGTCTCCGTGCATCGCCCCGATCGTGTTCGTCACGAGTCCTGGCGGGGCATGGTTCGCATCGACGGGACAGTAACGGCGGCGGCGGGGACCGGTCAGTCCCCGCCGTAGTTGATCTCGAGGTTGTGCACAGCGCGGCTGGCAGCCCAAAGAACCAGGGCGGTAAGTGCGGTAAGGCCGAGCACGGAGACGAGAGCCGAAGCCGGCTCGGCTGGCGAGAGCAGCAATTTGAGCAGGGCCGGCATCTCCGGGTCAGTTGGGGCCGGAACGGGGCAAATCGACTGCGCGTAGTAAAGCACGCTGAACTTCTGCAGGATCTCCGGCAGAAATCCGTTGATGCTTTCCCAGAGCAGCAGGACCGCGGCCGGCACGATGGGATTACGGATCAGCATCCCAGCGGCAAGGAAGACGCTGCCGTAGCCGGCGGAGGCCATGGCCGCCGCGGCGGCGTAGCGTAGCAAATGCTCAGGTCCGGCGACGTTCCAGAAAGCGCTGACTTCGGCCGGATCCTGAGGCCACATGAGCGCGACGAAACAGAGCATGGCGCCCGTGGTGAAGATCACCGTGGAAGCGATAACGCCCGAAAGGTATTTGCCGAACAGCAGCACCTCGCGGCGCACGGGCAGCAACAGCCAGTAGTGGAGCGTCTTGTCGAGCATCTCTCCACGGAAGAGGTTCATGAAGATGCCGAGGCATCCGAAGAAGATGGCCAGGCGCAAATAGAAGTACTGGAAGACGCCGGCGAAGACGGAGCGGTCTTCCTCGAAGTCGATCAGGGGCCGGACGGACTTCGAGGTAAGCACCCTGTTCTCGAAGTAGAAGTTGTGGCGCTGCTTGCCGTCGAAGTACATCAGATTGCGGTGCTGGACAATGATGGAGGGCTCGTCGTCGTCCCGATCGTTCGGGCCGCGGCGTCGAGACTCCCAGTCGTGATCCTGAAGGGGAGGCCCGGCGCGGCGAAGCACTTCCGCTTCGGTATCGCCCCGCTCGACCCAGTTCAGGTTGGCGGCGGGCGTGACCTGGCGGCTACTCCAGCGCTGCTCGCGGACTTTCACTTCGATCCCGTGGCCGATGAAGATGACCGACGGGAATAGCGCCAACAGGTAGACCCAGAAGGAGCGCTTCGAGAAGAAGGTGCGGCGCGCCTCCATGAGCGCGATTTGCCAGACCTGCCGCAGGCGCGTTTCGAGCGTCACTTGCTGCCTCCAATCAGATACTCGTACAGGGCATCGACGTTTTCGTCGGCGGGCACGACGCTTTCGATTTCGTGGCCGGCGAGCGCGAGGCGCGTGAGCGCAGCGGAAAACTCCTGGCGGCTGCGGGTCATTACCAGCAGGCCGAGGCGATCGTCGTGCAGTTTGATTTCGGTGATGTGGTCGCGCTCGAAGAGCAGCGAAGCGATGCGCGAGGCGTCGCGGCAGCGGATGAGGAACTGCGACGGGTGCTCGCTGATCTCTTCGCGGACGTTGCGGATCTGGCCTTCGGCGATGATCATGCCGTTGGCGATGAGGATGACCTGGTCGCTGATGACGTCTACTTCCTGAAGCACATGGCTCGACAGGATGACGTGACGCTCGCGGGCGGCGAACTCGCGGAACAGAGCGATGGTCTCGGCACGGACGAGCGGATCGAGACCGTTCAGCGGCTCGTCGAGAACCAGCACTTCGGGGTCGTGCGCGATGGCGTGAGCCAGGCGAATGCGCTGGCGCATGCCTTTGGAATAGCCCGCGACTTTGCGGCGGGCAGCTTCAGTGAGCCCGACGCGCTCGATTGCGGCCCAGGCGCGGCGGTCCGCCTCAGCGTTCGTAAAACCGTAGAGCAGTAGACCGGTGCGGACGAACTCGAATCCCGTGGTGCCACGGGGCGCGGCGTCGTACTGCGTGGCGTAGCCCGTGAAGCGCATCAGGCGCTCGGGGTCGCGGGGCGAGAGGCCGCGCACGCTGATGGAACCGCGATCGGGCAGCACGAGTCCGACCAGCAGGTTCATCAGAGTGGTCTTGCCGGAGCCGTTCGGTCCGACAAGGCTGGTGATGCCCGGAGGGATCCGGAGCGTGACGCGGTTGACGCCGAGAACCTCGCCGTAGAACTTCGAGACTTCGTCGAAGACAACTTCGGGAGTACTCACGAGATCACCTCGACGGGACGGAGTTTACGTTCGAGCACGAGACAGAGAAGCGCACCGATGAGTCCGAGGGCGATTGCGCAGGTAATGGCACTTGGCCCATCGGGCGGATCGACGCCCAGCAGGCCGCACCAGATGGTGTACGCCGAGCGCAGGGGATTGAACACGACGGCCCACTTCACGCGGAGCACCGCATTGACAAGCTCCGCCGCGCCGGCCAGAACGAAGAAGAAGCCGAGCACGAGCGCGCCGGCCACGAGTCTCCATTTCACATAGGCGGAGCAGGCGAGGGCGACGAGGCTGAGCAGAAGAATCCAGAGCGCGAATCCGGAGAAGACTGCCGCGCCGAGATGCCAGTTGCGCGAGAACCATGTCCATCCGGCCATTCCGGTTTGCATGCCGAAGAGCACCACGCCGGGAATCCAGGTGACGAGCGAGAGAATTCCGATGAGGACCATCATGCGTGCCAGGACATATTCGGTACGCGAGAGCGGGCGGCTGAAGTAGAGCGGCAGCGCGT
The DNA here is from genome assembly GCA_050789245.1 of Bryobacteraceae bacterium. Taxonomy (GTDB): domain Bacteria; phylum Acidobacteriota; class Terriglobia; order Bryobacterales; family Bryobacteraceae; genus PNKE01. Next base: position 235,757 of record JBOZRR010000028.1, read on the forward strand.
TGTTGGCGAGGTCGGGCGCGATGAGACCAGGTCCGGTCAGAGCAGCCAGCAGGAGCGCGAAGCTGGACTGCGCGTTCATAAAGACCAGGAAGAAGTTGCCGTTGATTTCGAGGAACTTTGCCAGGCCCGGGGCCATGCCCTGCCACAGCTCGGCGTGGTTGGAGACGTAGATGAAGATCGCGCAGGCCAGCGGCCAAAAGATGGAAGCGACGAGGACGATGAGCAGCAGCCGCTGCTGGAAAAGTCGCGCCCAGGCATAGCGCGGCAGCGTCATGATCCGGGTGAAGCGGCCGGTAAGCTCGCCCTGGTAGCGTTGATATCCGCGTTTGTAGACGGCCATGGCTAGACCTTCACCTCCTGAGGTTGGGCCTCGGATTCGCCGGGTGTGCGCTGAATGTGGCCGACGGCCTTGAGGAAGATCTCCTCCAGAGAATCTCGCCGGTGCGTGAGCTTGTGAATGCGGAGATCCTGAGCCGCCGCCACCTGCCAGAGCAGGTTCAACTCGACATTCGCGGGAAGGACGATGCGCCAGCGGCCTTCGCCTTCGGTGACGCCTTCCGCGCCGCGGTCGCGCAGGGCTGCGGCAAAGCCCGAATCGTCGCCAGCGACCTCCAGTTCGACGAAGCGCCGGTTGGCGAGACGCTCTGCTTCGAGGTCGGCGTGATGCACGACGACGCCGTTCTTCATGATGACCACTTCGTCGCAGACCTCTTCGACGTCGCGCAGAAGATGCGAGCAGAGCACGATGTTCATGCCGTGGTTCTCTTTCATCTCTTTGATGAGAGTGAGCATGCGCCGCCGTGCATTGGGGTCGAGGCCGTTCGTGGGCTCATCGAGGATGACGAGCTCCGGCCCATGAATGATGGCCTGCGCCAGCTTTGCCATCTGCTTCATGCCCAGTGAATAAGTGCCGACGGGACGATAGCGCGCTTCGCCCAGGCCGACATGGAACAGAGTCTCATGCGCCTTTTCGAGGGCCGCCTCAGAGGGCAGTCCCGAAAGTTCGCCCATCAGGCGAAGAAACGTGACGGCCGACATGTTCGCGATGAGCGACTCGTTTTCCGGCATGTAGCCGAGGCGAGCCTTCACTTCGCGCGGCTGCCGGTGGCAGTCGAAGCCAAGCACCGACGCGGACCCCGCGGAGGGCTTGTGGAAGCCGAGCAGGGTCTGAATCAGTGTGGACTTCCCTGCCCCGTTGGGGCCGAGAAGTCCGATGGCTTTTCCGGAGCCTGAACCGCCCAGCCGGCAGGAGATCCCCTGAAGGATCTCCCGCCGGCCGAGCCGGACACGAAGGTTATTGAGTTCAATGACTGGCGGCATTCTTGCGTTTCCCGGAGACCTGGGCGGTGGTTGTCCCGGCCGGATGCGATCCGGCCATGAGGAGCGCATCGAGAACCAGGCTCGTCAATCGAGTACGACTGACGGCGCGAATTCGTTCCGTTTCTCCGTTCAAAACAATCAGCATTGGGTCGCGGGTTTCGAGGATCGTCTTCAGGGAGCCGTCCGGCAGCGCGCCGGCGAAGTCAGAGAGCGCACCCTGAGTATTGATCCAGACGAAGCCGGAGTAGTGGAGCCCTCCGGACCCTGGCAGCTGCTGCTGGAAGCGCAGCGAACGGACCAGCGCAAAGCCGCCGTTGCGCGTGGCGATGGCCTGCAGCGTGGCAGCCTTGTCCGTGCTGACCAGCATGTAGCCGCGGTCATAGGTCCACCAGACCACGAGCTGGGAAGCGGCGGATTTCAGACCCATCCAGCGCTGGCCCTGCGATTCTTCCTCGAGAATCGCGAGCGTGAACTTCGCTTTCTGATCTTCGGGCAGCTGGCTGTTGAACGCCTCGACGAACCGGCGCATAGCGCTATCGAGCGCCGACGGCTGGTAGACCTCGAAGGCCGCGAACCAGACAGGCAGCGGAACGGCCGGCTTTTCGAGGACGACGGTGAAATCCGTGCCGAGGGCCGCGGCGACATCGTTCGACAGACTGACGCCGGTCTTCGACTCGAACTGCCTCAGGTCCTCGGTGAACTTCGGCGCGACACTCGACATGATCGTGACGAGCTCGTCGAACGCCTGCCGGGGATTCTTCGTGGAAGCCGACATCGCCGTGACGGCGCTCGAGGAGATGTATTCCGCGGAGCCGGCCGACGCCGGAGCGGCGAGCCAGGATGCGATGCCGGTCCGGGCGCCCTTGAAGGTAACGGCAGCTTCGTTCTCGTCGACACCGCCGGCGGAACGTTGTTCGAAGAAGACGTGTTTCATTGCCGACAGGCCGAGTCCCTGGGCTTCGGGGCTGCCCGGCTGAGCGATGGAGCTGACGTCGAAGGCGAAGAGCCAACCCACACCGCGCTGGTAACGGCTGGCGAGCTCCGTTGCGAACTCCGAGGAGGCGCCGGCGCCGAGCGTCGACGCGATGGCTTGAAGCTTGGCCGTGTCTTCGGAGACGATTAGCAGCCCATCCGCGATTCGAAAGGCGGGCGCTTGATCTCCAGTGAAGAGCGCCGCGAACTGGGTCTTGAGAGCGTCCTCGCGGCCAGCGCGGACTTCGGCCATGACCATGGGGATCTCACCCGTGCCGGAGGGGTTCTTCGCCAGCGCGAAGACGATCTCATCGCCGAGCATAGGGGCGATTCCCTGCACCTTGTCGAGCAGAGTCTTCAGCTCGGTTCCGGCGCTGGAGGTCCACCAGTCGCGCAGGGCCGTGCTTTCCTGCGCCCGCTTCTCAATGAGGGTGACGGCGCGCTGGACGGTGCCGCCGAGATTCGGAACTGCCCCATACAGGCGCACCTGCGCGGGCACCGCCGCCAGCAGCTTCGACTGGGTCCGCAAGGCGGGCCCGTCGGCGGCGAGTTCCTTCTCGACCTGATGGAGGACGCCGAGGAGTTCGTAATAGCGTTCAGCCTCAGGGCTCCAGGCGACGGCCTCGCGCACAGGGACGGAAGCGAGGGCTTGTGTCGTGGCGGCCTGCTGGCCGCGACTCAGTAACGTTTCGCCGCCGGCCTTGTCAACGGCTACTGAGCCTTCGACGACGGAAACCAGCGAGCCGGCCGTGCCCGTCGAGACGGCGAACACCGTGCCTTTGACCGAGGCAACGGCGTCACGTGTCCTGACTTGCAGGTGGCCGCGACGCTGCTTCGCGGCCTGGACGATGACGTCGCCGCGCTCGAGTTGGACGGTCTGGCCGCTCCATGCGGCGTGGAGCGCAAGCTCGGTGCGCTCGTTCATTTCGACGGAGGAGCCGTCGGCAAGGCGCAGCACGGCACGCGCGCCGGGGCCCGTTCGGATGACTTCGCCTTCAGCGAGGCTGGCACCCTTCGCGACAGGCCCGGAGGCCAGACGGTAGACGGAACCATCCAAATTCTCGAGGGTTGCGCGGGGGCCGGAAGGGGCCAGCGCGGAGTCAATGCGGTCGCGGCCGGCATAGACGGCGACAAGCGCCAGTCCGGCGGCGATGGCCCAGCGTGTCCACTGGGGACGCGGCTTGCGGGACTGCAAAGGCATGGCGACGACGCGCGATTCTCCCCGATGCTCGGCGAGTGCGCGGCGGCACTCGGCGCAGCGGCTGAGGTGGTCGTCCATCAGCAGACGGCGGGCATCGGTCAACTTGCCTTGTGCGTATGCGGCGAAGTCCGCGCGAAATTCCGCGCAGACCGCCGATTCCGCTTGTGCGAGCTTTTCCCAGACCCTCGCCTTGGCCGCGGCGAACTCACCGGGCACGAGGGTCTCCTCTTTCATCTCGTTGATGATCTGTTCCAGGCGATCTTCAGGCATGGCATCAGTTCCCTTCATCGCTCGATCTCCTGTTGCAACGCTTTCCTGATTCGAAAGAGGCGGCTGGCCACGGTGCCGCGCTGGATCTGGAACTGGCGGGCGAGCTCTTCGTGCGACAGACCTTCAAGGTAGTGCAGGACGAAGAGTTCGGCCTCTTCCGGATCAAGCTGGGCGAGGGCACGCCGGAGGCGTTCTTTAAGTAGTACCTGAGCAGGCTCGGCAGGGTGTTGAAAGCGCTCATCGATCTCCGTTTCGGCGCGGGTGGTTTTGCGCCGGATGATGTCGATGGCCGCATTGGTGGCCGCGCGGCGGAAGTAGGCCTCCGGCGCCCATCCGGAATCAAAGAGAGCTTCCCGGTGGAGCAGGCGCATGAAGACCGTTTGCAGCACATCTTCGGCGTCGGCGGTGTTGCCGGTGACACGAAGTGCCGCGCGGTACACGGTTTCCGAGTAACGCTGGTATAAATCCTGAAATCCTGGTGGCTGAGTCACTGAGGTTCCCGCCACGTTTATTGTCAGGCTAGACGTTGCCATTGGAGTCGTCTCACCTGACTTAACGCGGCACGAGGCAGATTATTGCACGGCGGTCGGCAATTCGCGCGAAAAAGGCGCGAGCTGGGAGCAGGATGAGCCAGCGGATACGATACCCTGTTGAGAATGCAGGGATTAGCGCGTTTTGCGATTGTGCTGGCAGCCGCCTTCGCCACTGCCGCCCAGGGCCAGGATTTGACAGGCTGGCTGGACGTTCGGGCCCAAAAACTGTTGGACGAGAGGGACCGGACGCTGGCGCGCGTGACGACGCGCGAAGAGGCCGTGAAGCGGCAGGAGTTTGTCCGCGGCACGATCCTGAAGCTGATCGGAGGACTTCCGGAGACCAAGGCGCCGTTGAACCCAGTGGTCACCGGCGTGTTGAAGCGGCCGGGCTTCCGGATCGAGAAAGTTCGTTTCGATTCCTTGCCCGGATACCCGATCACGGCCAACCTCTACGTGCCGGACAAGCCGGGCCGGCATCCGGGAATTCTCTTCTCGATGGGGCACTGGGAGGCCGGGAAGTCCTTCGCCTACCTAACCGCTGCGAACCTGGCGCTGAAGGGGTTTGTCGTCCTGGTGTATGACCCAGTGGGCCAAGGCGAACGGCTGCAAGTATTTGATTCCAGGTACGGGCGGTCTTTGGCCGGAGGGCCGACCGACCAGCACTTCATGGACGGCGCGCGCGAGCTGCTCGCCGGGCGCGCCTTGGGGCGATGGTTCATTCACGATTCGCGGCGGGCCTTGGACTATCTGGCATCGAGGACGGAAGTCGACGCGGACCGGCTGGGTGCGACGGGGTGCTCCGGCGGGGGCACGCAGACGGCGTTCTTCGCGGCACTGGAACCGAGACTGAAGGCTGCGGCGCCAGCCTGCTACATCACGGCTTTTCGCGAATTGTTCGCCGGGTCGGTGGGTGATTCGGAGCAGTCGCCGCATGGGCTTCTGGAATCGGGGCTGGATCAGTCTGACCTGATCATGTCGTTCGCGCCTAAGCCGTACCTGGTGGTGAGCACGGAGAAGGACTTCTTCCCGATCGATGGGGCGCGGCGGGCTGTGGGCCAGGCGAAGTCGTTCTACAGGGTGTTCGACGCGGAATCGAGGGTGCGGCATGCCGTGGGACCGGGCGGACACGGGACGCCCATCGAGGTTCGCCGGGAGTTGTACCGGTTCTTCCTGGAGTCGATCGGAGATCCGAAGGTCCCGGCCGAGGAGGTGGCTGTCGCGCCGCTGGGCGAGCCGGAGTTCTGGGTCACGAAGAACGGCCAGGTGGCGGGCGAGCCAGGCGTGAAGGAACTGTGGCAGGTGATCTCAGAGGATCACAGGCGGCTGTTCCGTAGGTCGCAGGACGGCCAGATCCGGGCGATTCTTCAGCGGTGGATGTCGGAGCCTGAACCCAAGCTGCCGCCGCAGACGGAGTGGCTGAGGCCGCCGGTCGGCACGGCTGTAAAGGACACAGCGTTTGTGGTGGTCCAGCCCTGGAAATGGATTGAGCCGCTGGCTCTGGAACTCCAGAAGCAGGGGTATCCGGTGTTGCTGGTGAGGCCTCGGGGTACGCCGCTCGATGAGCGGCAAACGAGTTGGAACAACGGCTGGCTGGATACGACGCGCGCCTCCTTGACCGGCTTGTCTCTAACCGGCATGCGGGCGCGGGACATCGTGACGGCAGTCGAGGAGGCGTCCGCGGCGCCGGGCGTGAAACACGTGCGCGTTTACGGGCGGCGATCGGCAGGCGTGTGGCTGTTGATGGCTGCCGCGATGGAACCGAGGATCGAGGCCGTCTGGGTCCACGAGACGCCGGCGTCGTGGCGCGAGGCGATGGCCGCGCCGCTGCACCGGGCTCTGTTCGAGATTGCGGTGCCGGGTGCGGCGCTCGACTTCGATATCGCGGACATGCGCCGGGTGATCGCGCCGCGGCCCGTGTACTTCACAGATCCGGGCAATGCCGTCCGCCTGCCGATGCCGAGAGCGGGCGAGTTCACATTCCGGCCGTGGGATTCGCCGGATGCGGACTACCTGCCCCAGTTCCTGCGGATGAAGTGACGCGATGGCGGAAGCGCGGCTGCTGAAGATCTTATTCTGGACATCGGTTGGAGCGACGATCCTTCTGATCCTGTCGATGAACCAGGTGGACCAGGACCTGTGGCACCTGATGGCGTTGGGGCGCGAGATCGTCACCACGGGCAAATTTCCGAAGCAGGACTTTTTCGCTTACACCCCGACCAGTCCTGAATTCATCCACCACGAGTGGGGTACGGGGCTGATTGCGTATGCGCTGGCCGTTTCCGTTGGCGGAACCGGTATCGTCCTGCTGAAGCTGGCGCTGGGACTCTCGACGACGCTCGTGACGGGGTTGACTCTGCGACTCGATCAAGCTCCGCTGCACCTGTTGGCTCTCGTGCTGCCGCTGAGCTTGAAGCTGTTGACGCCGGGCTTCGGCACGCTGCGGCCGCAGGTCTGCTCGTATCTGTTCTTTGCTGTTCTGCTCTATTTCCTGGCACTGGACAGACGAGGCGAGCGGCGCTGGCTGTTCGTATGGCCGTTCCTGTTCGTCATCTGGCTGAACGTGCATGGCGTGTTCATGATTGCCTTTGTGTGCCTGGGCGCGGAGTGGATTGAGCGCATCGTGAAGAAGGAACCGGCCCGGCATCTGTTCGTGCTTGGAGCGGTGATGGGTCTGCTGATTGCGGTGAACCCTTACGGCCTGGCGTTTTATCCGTACATGATCTACGCGGTGACGATCCCCCGGCCGCACTTCACCGAGTGGCACCCGTTCTGGACGATGTGGGGTGAATTTCCATTCCATGTGGTCGTCTTTGGGATCTGCGTGGCATTGTCGGCGACTAGTGCAGTGTGGAAGCGCAAGCTTCCCACGCAAGGGGCGCTAGTGCTGCTGGTCTTCGCGGTGGCCGCGATGAAGACGTACCGGCTGGGCTTCTTCTTCGCGCTGGTGTTCGCCGCATACGCTCCGAAGCTTCTGGTGGGGACTCGGGTCGACGAGGTAGCGCGCACTACCTGGAAGAAGGCGGCCCCCGCGTTGATGCCGCTGTGTGGCGTGGTGACGATTGCGCTGCTCTACACGTATCTGCAACGCAGCCCGCTGAAACTGCAGGTGCCGACGCGGCAAGACACGCCCGGGTCATCCTCGGTTTGGTATCCGGAGGGCGTGGTTCGCTATTTGAAAGCTAATAAGGTCAAGGGCAACATGATGGTCCACTTCACTCTGGGCGCCTTCGTCTCCTGGAGGCTGTACCCTGACGTGAAGGTCTCCATGGACAGCCGTAACGACGCGGCGTATCCCGTGTGGCTGGTGCAGGAGAACATTGAGTTCTACCGGAATTCCGAAAACTGGCAGACGGTGGCGTCGAAGTATCCGACCGGCATGATTCTGGCGTACGAGGGGGCTCCGCTGACGAGGTCGATTGCGGCGTCACCGCAATGGAGAGTGGCGTACCGGGACGAGGAGTTCGTGCTATTTGCGAAAGCCGGTGCGGCCCTCCCCGCCGGAGAGCACGTTGCGAAGGTACCGGAGGGGAATTTTCCATAGGATCCGATGATCGATGAACAACTCTGAAGAGCGGCTCCTGGTTGCCAGCTTCTGGCTGGCGATGGCATCGATACTCCTCTGGATTCTCACTGGCAACTATGTAGATCAGGACCTGTGGCATTTGATGTCGCTGGGTAGAGAGCTGGTGCAACTCAGGGCGCTTCCCACGCAGGATCAATTCGCCTATACACCAACCAAGCTCGAGTTTGTCCACCACGAGTGGGGGGCCGGCCTGCTCTCGTATGCGCTGGCTGTCACGGCGGGCGGGACGGGAATTGTGCTGCTGAAGCTTCTCCAGGGAGTTGCGACGGCCGCAGTGACGGGGTTCACGGTCAGGCTCGGACGCCCCCCCCTCCATCTGCTGATGCTGATGGTGCCTTTGAGCCTGATCCTGATGGTGCCGGGCTTCGGAACCCTGCGACCGCAGATCTACTCCTATCTGTTCTTCGCTGTCCTGCTCTATTGCCTGGCGCTCGACAGAATCGGGCGCCGGCGTTGGCTGATGATCTGGCCGGTGCTGTTTGTCGTCTGGCTGAACGTTCACGGCGGGTTCGTGCTGGCATTTCTCGCCGTGGGTGCTGAGTGGCTGGAACGAGTAGTGCGGAAGGAACCCGCCAAGCACATCTTCCTATTAGGCCTGGGCATGGTCCTGCTGATTGCGGTCAACCCATATGGGCTCAGTTTCTACGTTTACATGGCACATGCGATCACGATGCCCAGGCCGCAGATCGGCGAGTGGCAACCGGTTTGGACCATCTGGCACACACAGCCCATCCGCGTGTTGCTGTTCGCGGCGAGTATCAGCTTGAGTCTTGCGGGGCTATGGATCAAGCGAAGGAGTTCGCCGCACGGCACTCTGCTGCTGCTTCTGCTGGGGATAGGATCCTTGAATACACAGCGCTTGGGGTTCTTCTTTGCGATCGCGTTCGCCGTGACGGCCCCCGCGCTACTGGAAGCCACTCGGATCGACGAAACGATGCGGAGATTCTGGAAGGCCGCAACGCCGGTGCTGATGCCGCTGTTCGGGGTGGTTTCGGTCATGTTTCTGTACATCGCCGTGATGCGCGGGCCGCTGACGATCCGCGTTCCGGTTGATTCGGAGAAGAGCGGCACACTGGCGGTCTGGTACCCGGAGGGCGTCGTGAGCTACCTCAGGGAGAATCGCGTGCAGGGCAACATGATGGTGCAGTTCACTCTCGGTGCATACATCTCCTGGAAACTCTTCCCGGCGGTGAAGGTCTCGATGGACAGCCGCTACGAGGCGGTCTATCCGGCGTGGCTGGTGGAGGAAAACATCGAACTCTACCGGACTGCCGAAAACTGGGAACAGATCGTCACGAAGTACCCCACGGACATGATCCTTGTGTATCCGCAGACGCCGTTGATGAAGGCGGTTGAGGGCTCGCGGAACTGGAAAGCGGCCTACCGGGACGATTCCTTCGCGCTGTTCTTTCACGCCGATTCGCAGTTGCCCTACACGGACCGGCGTGGCAAAACCATACTTTCGGCCTTCCCGTGATGGCCTGGTAGCATCGACGCTAAGCTGAAGATAGGATCGTTCGATCCTAATTCACTTTGCTCATGAACAATCAACCCATCCTGAATTCACCCCAGGAACGGCCAATTGCCCGGCTGATGGAGCCGCTGAACGAGTTTGCGCACAAGCAAACCGCCGGTGGAATTCTGCTGCTTGCCTGCGCCGTGATCGCCATGGTCTGGGCCAACTCACCATGGGGTGAGATCTACGAGCACCTGTGGCACCTGCCCTTGACCATGGCAGTGGGCAAACAGGCATTGGCCGAGCCGCTGCACTTCTGGATCAACGACGGGTTGATGGTGATCTTCTTCTTCGTTATCGGTCTGGAGATCAAGCGTGAAGTGCTGGTCGGCGAGTTGCGCTCACTGAAGCAGGCGATGCTGCCGATTGCGGCGGCTGTGGGAGGGATGCTCGTTCCAGCCGGAATCTACTACATGCTCAATCGTGGTAGTCCAGGCGCGGCGGGTTGGGGCATCCCGATGGCCACTGATATCGCTTTCGCCATCGGCACGCTGGCTTTGCTGGGGCGCGGCGTTCCGGCAGGGATCACGGTGTTCTTGACCGCCCTGGCGATCGTCGATGACCTCGGCGCGGTGGTCGTCATTGCACTTTTCTACACGGATCAGGTCTCGATTCCGGCCCTAGCCGTCGGCTGTGTCTTCCTGGTTCTGATGATGACGGCCAGCCTGCTATGGGTCCGAAATCCCCTGGTCTATGCGCTGCTCTCGGTCGGACTGTGGCTCGCATTCCTGAAATCCGGCGTGCATGCGACCATCGCGGGAGTCCTTGCGGCATTTTGCATTCCGGCGCGAGGGCTGGTGGACCCTCAGGAGTTCGTTCGAGCAGGCCGGGAGTTGCTGGACCGTTTCCTGAAGTTGAGTGAAGGCGTGACCGCACCGATGGGAAAACTGCTGGGCAAGCCAGTACCGATCGGAATCTTCCGGCAGCAGGAACAGATCGACGCGGTGAACGAGTTGGAACGTGCCTGTGAGCAGGTAATGACGCCGCTGCAGCGCCTGGAGCATGGGCTTCACGGCTGGGTGACGCTGGCAATCATGCCCGTCTTCGCTCTAGCCAACGCGGGAGTCGCAATTCACGGAGACTTTCTTGGATCGCTTCTCGAACCGGTGACGTTAGGGGTGATCCTCGGCCTGGTTCTCGGCAAACCCATCGGCATCGTCGTGTTTTCGTTCGCAGCCGTGAAATCGGGCATTGCGTCTCTGCCGGAGGGCACGCGCTGGGCTCAGGTGATCGCAGTGGGATTCCTGGCAGGCATCGGATTCACGATGTCGCTCTTTATCACCGGACTGGCCTTCAGCGGACAGCGTGAGGTCGAACTGGCCAAGACTGGGATTCTAATCTCGTCGCTGCTGGCGGCGGGACTTGGTGGGATTCTCTTGAGAAGGATTCGCTGAGGAGTCTAGAGGCCGGTCGACGCTGCCTCCGCAAGAGGTCCACCGGTGAACGTGACGTCGCTATAAAGAATTTCGATCTCGGCGGGACCCCAGAACCGCGTCATGACGTTTGTCTTCAGCATCTTCGGAACAGCGCGGCCATTCTGTATGGCGTATTCCCTGGCGAAGTCCACCTGCTTGAGGAAAACCGAGGGGGTTTTCACAAGACGTCCGGCTTCACGAACGGTCAGGCCGGTCTCCGCATCCAGCCAGATCTCGCCCTTGAACAGCCCGATCTGCTTCCTGCGGGGCGTGACCTCGAAGACGTGAACCACCATTCCCTGGTTCTCTTTTTGGCCCCTGTAACGGAACCGGTAGTGCGCGGGTGTGATTGAGATTGAGGCCATCTCCTTCGAGGCGGACTCCATCTCGGCATTCATGAAGCGTGCAATGACATCCTTCTGAACGCCGCTGTCGCCGGCGCGATGGATCACCCGATACTCAACCGAACCTGTCGGCTGCACAACCCTCTGCGCCTGGATCTCCGCCTGGCGCCCAGCCTGAGGCAGTCGCCCCACGAATCGAGCGACCATCGTGGCGCTGAGCCGGATCTTGCGCTGCGAAACATCCAGGTATCGCGCCAGCACGTCGCCGCCCTGGCCCTGAATGGCCTCAGGCGCCGAAGCGGAGGGTGTAGAGGCACGGTACCCGCAGCCGGCAAGGCCGAGGGCGAGAATGCAGGATAAGATTGCTGAGCTACGCAAAACTCGAAGGGATCTCCAGTAATTCTATTCCATAGACGCCGAACGTGCCGGTGAGGGTTCAGCGGCCGGCTAATCTCTCTATGGTAACGCGCCGTGGAAACGATTCAGGGCTCACGAGGGGGACGACGACGGCTTGCCCGACCATTCGATACCACTGTAACGGACCTCAAGTTCGGCCTTGCCGTAAATTCTTACTTTTGTGGAGGTCTGCAGGAAAACCGGAATGGCGACTCCATCCTTGATGGTGTACTCACGTGTGAACGAAACCTCTTTGAGCCAGACGGAGGGCATCTTTACGAAACGGCCCGTCTCCAGGATCACTTGCGCCGTCTCTTCGTCGATCCAGACTTCGCCCTTGAACAAACCGATCCGCTTCTCTCTCGGAGTCACGTCAAAGACATGAACGGACCGGTTATCAATGGTCCGCGGCCCCCGGTATTTAAACCGGTAGTTCTGCGGAGAAAGATAGAGGTCCCCGGCGTCATCCTTCGCGGAATTTTCGATTTCGCCGTTCATGAAGCGGGCGATCAATTCTTTGCGGACAGTGGCATCGCCAGACTGGCTGAGCAAGGAGTAGTCGACCGCACCGTCTTTAGCGACAGTGCGCCGGGCCTCGACGTCGCCCGCCTTCTTCATATCCGGAAGCTTGCCGTCGATGCGGACAGTCATCGTCAGTCCGCGGGCTCTGTGGGCCTTCGCGAGCTCGTGGCAGCGGCTGATGAGGCTGTCGCCGAGCGGCGAACCGGAATTGGGCAGCAGGGGGCCTGTCACCACGCGGCGTTTGGCGCACGCGGTGAACAGGAGCGAAGACAACAGCAGTAATGCGGCTAAAACGCGTCGATCCAAGCAGTTGCACCAAACGGAAGTTCAGAGGCGCGGGCCGTTCCGCCAGACCCTCATCCGGCCTCTGTACCGCCAGGCCGGGCAGGGCGCTAGCATCATGATATGAAAGAAATTCCGCCAGGGACAACCGCTGAGCACAGGTTATTGGTCACACCTGAGGTAACCATCGATTTTCTTGGGAACGACGAGGCACGCGTCCTGGGTACACCATGGATGATCGCGTACATGGAAATGACCGCGCGGAATGCCATCAAGCCGCTGCTGGACGAGAACGAGGACAGCGTGGGCACGGTGGTCAACGTGAATCACCTGGCGGCGACTCCGGTGGGCTTGAGTGTCCGGTTCGTGGCCCGCGTCACGGGTGTGGATGGCCGCCGCGTGCGGTTCGACGTGGAGGCCTGGGACGAGAAGGAGAAGATCGGCGAAGGCACCCACGAACGCTTCGTCATCAATGTACCGAAGTTCGTGGCGCGACTCGCGATGAAAAGGACTGAACGATGAGATTGGTTGTGCTTCTGGCGGCCTCCGCCACAATGATATTCGCTCAGGTGGATGCGATTCAGGGTGAACGCATCCGGGCGCACGTCAAGTTTCTGTCGAGCGATCTGCTGGAGGGCCGCGGCCCCGGTCAGCGCGGAGGCGCTTTGGCCGAGAGCTACATTGCCGCGCAGTTCGCGGCGGCAGGTCTGAAACCTGGCGCGGCCGATGGGACATTCCTGCAGCGGGTTCCGCTGAAAGTTGTGGAAGCTGCGCCGACTGCCTCGATGACCGTGACGAAGGGCGCACAGACTCTGGATCTGCGCTGGCTGGATGACTTCGTCGGACATTCCAACCTGCAGGAAGCGAAGATCTCCGCCGAGGCGGAGGCGGTGTTTGTGGGCCATGGCATTCGCGCGCCTGAATTCGGTTGGGACGATTACGCCGGTGCGAATGTGAAGGGCAAGGTCGTCGTGCTTTTCACGAACGAACCGCCTTCGACAGATGACAAGTTCTTCGGCGGCAAGGCGTTGACGTACTACGGACGCTGGACTTACAAGTACGAGGAGGCGCTACGGCAAGGCGCGCTGGCGGCGATCATCGTTCACACGACGCCAACGGCCGGGTACGGCTATCAGGTGGTGAAGGCCAACGGACGGCCCCAGCCTCAGGTCGCAAGGCAGCCGGGCGCACCGGCCCTGGCCTTCGCGGGCTGGGTGACGGAGGAGGCGGGCGGCAAACTGTTCGCGCTGAGCGGTAAGACCGTGGCGGAGATGCTGAAACTGGCCGATGCCAAAGGGTTCAAGCCCGTGCCGTTGGGCGTGAAGGTCCGAATCGGGATGGATTACAAAGTGGGAGAGTTGCAGACATACAACGTGGTGGGTCGAGTGGAGGGCAGCGATCCGCAGCTGAAGCAGGAGGCCGTTGTCATCACGGCGCACTGGGACCATCTTGGCGTTGGCGAGGCCGTGAACGGCGACTCCATCTACAACGGAGCCCTGGATAACTCGACAGGCACGTCAATGCTGCTGGAAATGGCCCGGGCGTGGGCGTCGATGGAGCCGAAGCCGCGACGGTCAGCATACTTCGTGGCCGTAACCGCGGAAGAGAGCGGCCTACTCGGCGCCAGCTATTTCGCACAAAATCCGCCGCTGCCCGCCGAAAAGATCGCCGCGAATCTGAACTTCGATTCGTACTCGCCGCTGGGTCGCACGACTCAGACGGTGATGATCGGAGCCGAACGAACGTCTTTCTACAACGTCGTGGAGAGCGTGGCGTCTCGGTTCAATCTGAAGATCATGCCGGACCAGCGGCCCGAACAGGGCTCATACTTCCGTAGCGATCATTTCGCCTTCGCAAAGGCGGGCGTGCCGGCATTCTCGGTGAACATGGGCTCGGAGCGTACTGCCCCGTTGAGCCCGGCACTCGAGGCGGTCGCCAAGCGTCTGCAGGGCAGCTACCATCAGCCCACTGACGAATATCACGAAGACTGGGACTTCTCCGGCATGGAGCAGTTCGCGCGCTTCGGATTCACGATCGGGTTGGAGGTGGCGAACCTGGAGAAGATTCCCGCTCGCGTGAAGCCTTAGGCGCCGCCAGGAAGATGCACTGGTACGCGAACAGCCCCGGCATTAGCCCGGTGAGCGCATGCAGGCAGGTTGCGATGAACCGCATCAGCCGGGAGCGCGGAGGAATGCCGAACAGCAGATCCACGGGGATGATCGTCGATTTCTGATCGACGATCTCGTAGCCCTGTTGCTCGATCATCCTTCGCGCCGTGCGGCGGGTGAAGAATTTCAGATGTGTGCGGTCCATGATGCCCCGGTCCGCGTACTCCCAACGGCCGAACAACAGCATGAGGCGCGTGCTGAAGTTCGCGACGTTCGGAACGGAGACCAGGATGCGCCCGCCATCGGCAAGTAGCGGCCGGACTTGCAGGAGGACCTGTTCCGGGCGCGGCAGATGCTCGAGCACGTCCAGCAGCAGGATGCGGTCGAAGCGCGACTGCCTCAATTCGGGAAGCACCGGATCCAGTCCGCCCATCAGGTCGCAACGGTGGTAGGACTGGAGCGCATCGAGGCGGTCCGGCTCCGGGAGTTCATCGACGCCCGTCACGCGGCAGCCAGTCGCGGCCAGGCGTTCCGCGATGAATCCGTGGCCGCAGCCCACATCGAGCACCGACAACGGGCCACTAACGTGGCGAAACACGTAATAGTGGCTGGAGTAGAGCCCTTCCTTCAACGAGTAGTGGACCCAGTACTCGCGAAACTCCGGATAGGGACGGACCCCTCTAGTGGTCATGCGATACCGAAAGACGGCGCGAGCCACGTCTTTGGCGTACCGCAAGCCATTGACATGGCAGATCTCGTCGCCGTAGTAGGTCGGAATCGGCACTTCCCTGATACGAAAGCCCTGATGGTGGAGCTTCACGATGATCTCGGTGTCGAAGTGAAAATCGTCCGTCATCGCCGCCATCTCAATTTGGCGCAGGGCGTCAAGCGAATAGGCGCGGTAGCCGCTGTGGAACTCGGAGAGCTTTAGATCCAGAGCACGGTTCTCGAACCAGCTCAGGATACGGTTTCCGACGAATTTGTAGAGCGGCATTCCGCCCTTCATCGGGCCTCCGTAAGTGTTCGTCATGCGTGTCCCGAAGACAGCTTCCGCCTGTCCAGTCACCAGAGGCGCGTAAAGGCGTGCGAGGATCTCGGGGGCATACTGCCCATCGCCGTGGAGCAGCACCACGATGTCGAATCCGCGGTCGATCAGATACTGATAGCCAGCCTTCTGGTTGCCACCGTAGCCGAGGTTCTGCGAGTGCTTGATGACCGTCAGTTTCGGGAGATTCCGAAGCACCTTGAGGCCGATGGCGACCTCGTAGGTGGAGTCGTGGCTGGCGTCGTCGAAGACAACCACCTCCTCGACGTTCTTCCAGACGTTAGGGGTAATCCGCTTCAGCACCGAGGCGAGCGTCGACGCGGCGTTGTAAGCGACGATCAGGATTCCGATACGCTTGCCTTGGCAATCCGCCAGCGAGGAATCGTCCTGAAGGGCGGTTTCGCGGAAAAGCGGCGCCGGCTCGAATGGCAGATCTGCCGCCTGCGCCGCTTCAGTCAACGGATCGCGAATGTTCGATGCCGGTTCCAATCTCTCCCCAGGCGAGCCGTGGGCTCTCCCATTTGTATCATTAGCTCCGGCTTTCCGGACACAGAAGGATGGGATTTCGCGGCCGGAGCGTAATCAGCGGCTGTATTTCGGCGCGGGTATCCGGCGAGCACCGGAACCGCCACCTCTGCCCGAGAGTGGCCAGCAGCAGCACGCCCTCCATCCAACTGAACCGCTCTCCGACACAGACGCGCGGGCCGCCGCCGAACGGGAAGTACGCAAACTTCGGCCGATCCTCGGCCCTCCCGCTGAGGAACCGGTCCGGGTCGAACCGCTCGGGTTCGGGCCACCAACGCGGATCGCGGTGGGTGACGTAGGGGCTCAACACGAAGACCGAGTTCTCTGGAATCGTCCATGGCCCGACGGTGACGGGCTGAAGCGACCGGCGGCCCATGGCCCACGCCGGCGGGTAAAGCCGCATCGCCTCGGCGAGGACGCGTTCGACATAGCCCAGGTGCGGCAAGTCCTCGAACGACGGAAGCCGCCCGCCAAGAGCGGCGTCGATCTCCTCGTGA
Organism: Bryobacteraceae bacterium; assembly: GCA_050789245.1. Classification (GTDB taxonomy): domain Bacteria; phylum Acidobacteriota; class Terriglobia; order Bryobacterales; family Bryobacteraceae; genus PNKE01. The sequence goes on from JBOZRR010000028.1 coordinate 252,286, forward strand.
AACCGCAGTTCGACGTCCGGGTGTAAGGCCAGCAGATACCACGCCCAAGTCAGCGCGTTTGCTGTCGTCTCATGGCCCGCAAGAAACAGCGTCAGCGCCTCGTCGCGCAGTTCCTGATCGCTGAGCTCGGAGCCGTCCTCTTCGTCGCGAGCCGCCATCAGCATCGACAGCAGATCGCCACGGTCGCTCGGATCTTCGCGGCGCGCCTCGATGATGCCGCGAATGGTCTCGTCCAGCGTCCGGCGCGCCTCGCGCAACCTCCGGGCAGCGGGAATGAACGGGAGCCGGTCCAGGTGCTCCGAGAACGGCAGAATCAGGATGTCGAACAGCTCGACGATCGTGGTCATCGCACGTCCCACTCGCGAGGCGCTGTCGTCCACATCGACGGAAAATAGTGTCCGTCCGACGATCGAAAGCGTCAGCCGCATCATCGCCGCGCCGATGTCGGCGGGCTCTCCCGCGAGAATCCGTTCACGCGCGCGAACCGCACACTCCACCATCTGTTCGGCATAGCCTGCCAGCCGAGGCCGGTGAAAGGCCGGTTGGATGAGCCGCCGCTTGCGCAGGTGCTCCCGGCCGTTGGCTGTCAGCAACCCGTCGCCAAGCAACACTCGGGCCCGTTGAAGAAAGCGGCTTTTCACGAGCCTGGCGTGCTGGTGCACGAGGATCTCCTGGATCCAGTCCGGATGGTTGACCAGGTAGACGTGCTGCGGCCCCATGCGGATGTAGGCGAGGTCGCCGTAATCGCGGGCCAGTTCGAGGAAGAAATCCGCGGGACGGCGGCGCACCTCGGGCAAGAAGCCGATGAGCGGCCGGGAGGAAGGACCGGGAATGGGAGGTCGCGCGTTCACAAAGGAAAAGGGCGGCCGCTGGTGCGCGGGCCGCCCTCATCTGTGTCGAAGCTACTTGATCACGCCGCAGGCGATGCGGCCGCCGGCGTTTCCGGCCGGGTCGGACGTATTGTCGTCGGCCTTCTCGTGAATCACCACGGCTGTCCCTTCCGGGTGGAACAGCGAAGTCTTGCCCTCGCCCAGGGTTACGCCTTCGACCACACCCTTCCACTTGCCGCTGCCCTTGGCGTTGACGGTCATGTTCGGCAAGTCGCCGGCGTGGTGCCCCTCGGGGTTCTTCATGCCGTGCTTCTTACCTTCAGGATTGAAGTGCGGGCCGGCGGAGGTAAATCCGGGAGCCTCACACTTGCCCACGCCGTGAATATGCAGGGCGTGCTCGCCTGGGGTCAGCGCCTTGACGGAGACGGACATCTCCACGCCATGATGCGCCGGTTTGAATGTTGCTTTACCGACCACCTTGCCCTGTGCATCCTTCAGTTCGGCGGTGGCGGACTTCCGCGCCTGCGCAGCAGCGGGAACCGCAGCCAGGGCACAGACGGAAACTACGGTGAGAAAAGCTCGGAAAGTCATTACATGTATGGTAGCAACGCTGATCACGATCAGGACCGCCGCAGCAGCAACACAGATGCCTGCGCTTCGCCGGAGAGCCCTTCTCCCACCGGACCGACCTTCTCGGCTGTCTTGAACTTCACCGAGACGCGGTCCACATGCAGCTCGAGAGTTTCGGCGAGTTTCTCACGGATCGGCAGCCGGTAGTCCTTCAGCTTTGGCCGTTGCAGAATGACCGTGGAATCGACGTTTGAAATCTCGTAGCCCGCCTCTCGCGCCAGCGATGCCGCATGGCGAAGGAACACAAGCGAATCGCACCCCTTCCAGCGCGGATCGGTGTCGGGAAAGTGCATACCGATGTCGCCCACGGCCAGCGCGCCGAGAATCGCGTCCGTGATGGCATGGGACAGCACGTCGGCATCCGAGTGGCCGTCCAGCCCGAACTCACAGGGGATGGTGACGCCGCCGAGAATCAGCGGCCGTCCGGCCGCAATACGGTGGTTGTCCCATCCCAAACCCGTACGAATATCCATTCAGATTCAGGATATCAGGGGCCTTCAGGAGGCCTTGCGCATCAGGCGCCAGGCACCGAACCCCATGCCCAGCGCCGCCGCGATGACCACCCCGGTCAGCAGCCCTGGGTAGTGTTCCGAGAAAGGCACCGGCGGCGGTTCGGGGGGCACGTAGTCGGGATTCCTTTCCCACGCGGAAGACGTCAGACGGACGGCCTGGATCTCGCCGCGACGGCGCAGGACTTCACCGAGGTCCCAGTCCGGCCTGCCCGTCGAAGGACGGCCGAGATAGACGTGGTACTGGCCGGGCGCCCGCGCCGGAAACACGATTTCCCGGACAGGCACTTCGAGCCGAATCCGGCTGACCTGCAACGGAGAGTTGTCGCCGTCAACCACCTTGATTCTCAAGCGGGGTCCGTGAATCCGTACATGCAGCAAGGAAAGCTGTTCTGCATCGGACACGCGGTAAAGCAGACGCGACCCGTCCTCAATGAACATCTTGCCGTCCGTCGAGGAACTGACCGAGACGCTGCGGGCGAACTCGGCTGCCGGCGTTTCGAGGGTGATGCGTCCACTGTCGATCTCCCGGAAGGGCAACTCACACTCCCAGACGCTCATGCCATCTTTGCGCTGCACCACGCGAACAACGTACGACCCGAGATCCTCCCACTCGACCGGATGTCTGGCGGCGGGCCGCGCGGTGACGCCGGTGAGCGCCGCCGGATCGGACCAGTTCTCGATGGTGACCCTCAAGTAGCGGCGCGTCGAGGCCGAGTATTCCACCGTGAGATACTCCAGCCGCTGGCCGTCCTGTTGAAAGCGCAGGATGGCGCCATCCCGCACAAAGTCCCACCTGTGCCCGTCCTGGCTGGATTCGAGACGAAGATTCCGACGAAATTCGTCTCCCGAGAGATGAAGCGTGATGGCGTCGTGGTATACCGGCCCCCGGCCGAAGTCCGTGACGAACTGCAATGCGCCCGTGGGCGTGCGAACCCGGTTCTGGATCCGGACGGCGGGAGGCTGTGCCGGCGCGGGCGGGACATCGTCGCGAAACGTCCAGGGGACATCCTCGTTCCGCGGCGAAAAAACCCGCAAATCTCCCCACCGCGAGCGGGTGTGCTCGTAAAACGAACGATCGAGCCGCAGCGTGCCGTAGTCGGCTGGTTCCGCTACCTCCATCGGTGCGCGGAACTCAAAGTCCTTGGGGCCCAGCGCCTCACTGCGCTGCGCAACTTGAGCCGGCGTGGCCGCGGCGAGCACCAGGAGCAGGCTAATCCGTCTCATGGCTCAGCAATTCCTCGATCTTTGACCGGAACCGTGAATAGAGGAAAGATGTCGCGAGCAACAGGCCGCCAAGACCAGCAAAGGCGACGATGCGGTAGATGCGCCGCATGGTCCACACGTCCACCAGATAGAGTTTGACGACGACCAGCGCAAGCAACCCAAGCCCCAAAATGCGGTTGAGGCGGGTCCGCGTGGTGACGCCGGCGGCGACCAGCGCCAATCCGTATGCCGCCATCATCAGCGAGATGCCGACCATCGCATAGCTGTGTGCATCCGCGCCGGCGGTCCGGGCACCGTGGCGTGCGATCTCCACACCGAGTCCAGCCAGCATTGCGAGATGCGCGCCCAAGTACGGCGGCAAAGCCCACTTCTCAGGATTCAGAATCCAGGCCGCGGCGCCTAGCGAGAGGGACACCACGAGCACCGTGGCGAAGCGGGAGTTGAACAACAATGTCTCTTCCGCGACGGGTCCCATCACGCCGCCGAGGTCGATGGAGAGGAGCCGCAGCAATGCCAAAGCGGAGACGAACAGACAGGCGGCCCGGCCCTGCCAGCCCTCGAATCGGCGCGCAATCCAGGCCAGGGCAACAGCTTCCACCGCCCAAAGGATCGTGATGCGAATGCTCTCGAACTGGACGGGGATTGCCGCCGTGAACAGCGCCACGGCGACACCGGCCAACAGGACGACGGGCTTTCGGTCGAGGGACTGATCTCGCAGCTTCGGCCACACCAGGAATCCCGTCGCCAGGTAAATCGCGCCCATGGCGGCAGTGAACAATCCCATCCAATCGCGGTTGCCGCGTTCCAGCAGGTCCATTCCAGCGGCGAAGAGGAACACGGCATTCGCGGGCTGCAACGCAAGGTCTTCGCGCGCCGCAGACATGCCGCGAAGCAGACGGACCGGCAGCCAGACGTGCAGCATCAGGAATCCGCCGGCCAGCGTGATGAGTAGGATTGCTGTGAAGCCCGGCCCGGCTTGTTCCTTCATCAGGATGTAGCCCGCGGCAAAACCGGCCAAGGTGACGAGAGGCAAGTTGGGGATGCGGCGAAGCTGGGCGACGCAAAGCCCCACGGCCGCGAGCGAGAGCGCCGGAGCGGCAAATCCCTCCGGCTTGCCCGCCCAACTGACGCCGACCACAACACCCGCGATCAACTGCGCGATAGCGGGAATGAATGGGATCGGGCTGAGCGCAAAGACGGCGTACTGGGTCAATGCGGCGAAAGTCCCGGCGGGGCCTTGGTCTTCGGCACGGAGATCCACGCCCATCGCGGCGGAAAGGAAGATCGTGATGGGGAAGGCGATCACATCGAGCACGTGCCAGCCCTGGCTGCGGGCCACGGTCAACCACGCTGCGTTCAGCAGGAAATTAAACGTGAAGAAGATCCACGGGTGGTACTCGCCGGTACTCAGTGCGATCGGCGTCAGGTAGCCGCCTAACAGCCCCAGGACGGCCAGCGCCACGGCCCGTTGCCGCACGGCCAGCGCTCCAGCCAACGCAGTGTCCGCCACCAGGGCAACGAAAGCAAGACCGATTGGGATCAGCTTGTACAGCGAGCCCGCCGCCCAAAAAGCCAGGTAGAGAACGGAGACACCGGCAGCGGTCAGGCCCTGCGCGTATATGGCGTGTCCGCGCCGGCGAAGAACTTCGCCACCACCGAGCAGCGAGGCGCCCGCCAGAATGCCGAGGATCACCCGTCCCGCCGGGCCAATCCAGTCGTTATCGACGGCGTACTTGAAGAAGAATGCCACGCCGAGGATCAGCGTGAAAGCGCCAATTCGGTTCAGCCAGTTCAGCCCGACCGAGGTCTCGACGGATGTCTTCGGCGGCGCGGGTTCTTCCTGGGCTATCGCCATCACCGGCATGGGGGGCGGAGGCGGCGCCGTCTCCGCGACAGGAGGTGGCATCGGGGCCGGCTTCGGCGGAGCGGGCCGAACTGGCGCCGGGCGGCCCTCCAGAGCGGCCAGCCGCCGCTCGACATCGTCTAACCGGTTGAGCAGATTGACGTTGGCTCGTACGAGAGCCTGCAACTGCTCCTTCAGATCATGAGCGTCAGACTGGCCTTCCGTCCCATCAGCAGCCATCGATCCTCCTTCGCGGCAGCGTGCCTAGTCGTCGGTTGGAGTCGGGTCCGTCGATTTCCGTTTCTCCTCGTGCAGAAAAAGATGCGCGAGATCGATGTCGGAAGGCCGGGTGATCTTGATGTTGCGGTCAGAGCCGGGGACCACGGACACGGTGACGGATTCGAGCCGCTCCACAAGCGAGGATTCATCCGTACCTACGAAGCCATCCGCCCTTGCCTGAGTGAACGCCTGCCGGAGGATGGAAGCACGGAAGACCTGGGGCGTTTGCGCCAGGACCAGCCGGTCGCGGTTCAGCGTGCCACGGACTTCGTGCAAGTGCACCTGCTTCACCGTATCGACCGGCACGATTCCGACGATCGCCGCACCAGTGCGAGCAGCTTCCTCGATGGCCTGTTCGATGGTTTCGGCGGCAATGAACGGACGCACGGCGTCGTGCACGGCGACGATCTCGACGTCATCGTCGAGCGACGCGAGCGCATTCTCGACCGAGTGCTGCCGCGTTTCCCCGCCCTGAACGACACGAACGGGCTTCGGGAAGCGTTCCGTCGAGATCATCTCAGAAACCCATCTGATGTCGTCGGAGCGAAGGGCGAGCACCACTTCGGTGACGAGCGGACAGGCGACGAACTTGCGAATCGTGTGCAGGACAATCGGCGAGCCATCGAGCAGCAGGAACTGCTTCCGGCTCGGGCCGGTATGTTCGGCGGCACCCGGTTTCATGCGCGTGCCGAGGCCGGCCGCGGGGAGAATCGCGGAGACTTTCATCGTTCAGTTAGTGTGGCTGATGAGTGGTTGACGCAGCTTTCTCGCGCTGCGCGTCCTTGTCCGGAGGCCGCTCGGCACCCGGCGACTTGTCATAGACGTGGTGAACGCGCTCATCGAAGCGTCCGAAGATCATCTTGCCGGCCGTGGTCTGCAGAACGCTGGTCACGGAGATGTCGATCGTCTTTGAAATCAGCCTCTTGGCGTTATCCACCACAACCATCGTCCCGTCGTCGAGATACGCGACTCCCTGGTTGTATTCCTTGCCTTCCTTCAGGATGAAGACCCGCATGGTCTCACCCGGCAGCACCACGGGCTTCAACGCATTCGCCAGCTCATTGATATTCAGCACTTCCACGCCGTGGAGCTGCGCCACCTTGTTCAGGTTGAAGTCGTTGGTGACGATCTTGCAGTCATAGAGCTTCGCCAGCTCGATCAGCTTCAGGTCCACTTCGCGGATCTGCGGGAAGTCCTCTTCGATGATCTGCACGTTCAGCGTGACGATCTTCTGGAGGCGCTGGAGCACGTCCAGCCCGCGGCGGCCGCGATTGCGCTTCATCGAATCGGCCGAATCCGCAACCAATTGCAGCTCGCGCAGCACAAACTGGGGCACCACGAGTGTCCCGTCAAGGAATCCCGTCTCGGCGATGTCGGCGATTCTGCCGTCAATGACGACGCTCGTATCGAGAATCTTAAACGATTGTTTGGAGGACTTTTCTCCGCCGAACAAGCCGCCGAGCGCGGCCAGGTTGAGCATGTCGCCCTTCGTGGCGCCGACGATCAGGCCGACATAGCCCATCAGCAGCAGCACGAAGAGTTGCAGGAACTCGACGGTTCCGCTGGAATCGCGAACCGCCCAGGAAAGAATCAGTGAGATCATCAGGGCGCCGAGAATCCCCAGCACCGACCCGACCGCCGCACCGATGAGGCGTTTCAGACTGACCTGCTTGAGCCGCACCTCGAAAAAGACAATTAGGAAGCCCAGGATGCCGCCAACGACGGCGGAGAGCGGCGGTGTCAGGCCGAATGGACGCAGGAACCAGGCGGAAGTCACGAGGATGATGACGAAAAGGGCCCGTATGGCTATCAGTTCGTTCACAGTTCACCTCAAACCGAATGAAAAACAGGGCATGGAGATACACCTCTCTCAATGCCGGGTTTGAGTATATCACCGGGGGCAAGCGGTGGGGCTAAGGAAAAGAAAAGACTGGGGGATTGGCGCGCGAACACGCGTCCGCGCGCCGAAAAATGGAGGAAAAGAGCGGACTAGAGGGCTTTCGCCAACTCCTCGGCGAACGCACTCTGAGGCGCGTTGGAGGCCTTGCGGTGCTTGCGGCCGCCGCGGCGGTTCCGGTCGCCCATCGGGGCGGCGGCGCCAGCGACTCCGGCCATGGGCCGCGGACCCATCACCACGCCCCTCGGCTTGGGAGGCTGGGCAGGGTTCGCGCGAAGCATACGGTCCTCGAGAGGAGCGCGGTCGAAGCGGCGAATGATGGACTGCATCTCTTCGTCGTTCGGGGCTTCGATAAAGGCAAAGCCTTTGGATTCCTGGGTTTCCGGGTTTCGGATCACCTTGACAGAATCGGCCACGAGGTTTTCCGCAACAAGCCACGACTTGATATCGTCAGCCGTGACCCACGTCGGAAGGTTACCGAGAAAAACGGTTGAACTCATCTAAGCGGGAAATTAACTCCGTAGGGGTTTTGGGACCTGCCGGGGGAACAGACGTCCATGAGGCACTTCTATACTATCACGCGCCACGGGCACCGGCAACGAAAGCACCCAGAAAATCAGTCGAATACGGGAAATTCTTGGGAGCCTCGCCTCTATTCTGGTTGGATGAGGCTCCCGCGTTTCAAGTTTCAGCCCGCCGGAGCGACCGTCACGGCCAGTTTCACGGCCGGATTCTCCTTGAGCTGCGCCAGTACAGTCTCCGGCACTTCCGCATCCACTTCGACCACCGCCACGGCGGTCAGCGGCTTCTGCGGCGTCGCGACTCCCTCCTCGCGGCCCAGCGAGAAGTTGGCGATGTTGATGGAATTCTTGCCGAGAACCGAGCCGACGTGCCCGATTACGCCCGGAACGTCGAGGTTGCGCATGTAGATCAGATTGCCGGCAAGCTGTGTCTCCACCTGGATTCCATCGACGGAGAGGAGCCTGGGCTTCTCGAGGACTACCGCGCCGGACGTCGACGTCACGCCCTGGCTGGTTTCGAACTCTACCCGGATCAGGTCCATGTGCCCTGTGCGCGGCTCATGCTGCTCGGTGACGATGATGTTCCGCTGCGCGGCGAGCTGCATAGCGTTCACGAGGTTCACCCGCGTCGACAGGCCGCGGCTGAGAACCCCCGCCACGGCCGCATTGCGCAGCAGGTTCGTGTTCATTTCGGCGATTCGTCCGCTATAAATCACGCGAACGCCGACTGGGTTGCCGAGCGCCACGTTTGAAGCGAACCGGCCCAGTCTCTCGGCCAGCGTGATGTACGGGCCGATGGCCTTGTACTGTTCCGGCGCGACAGCCGGCATGTTCACGGCGTTGATAGCGACACCGTTCGTCAGGTATTCCACCAATTGCTCGACGATGCGAATGCCGACGATCTCCTGCGCTTCCTCGGTCGAACCGGCGATATGCGGGGTCGCCAGCAGGTTGGGCGCGCTGAGGATCGGGTCCTCGGCGGGCGGCGGCTCGGTAGAGAAGACGTCCAGGCCAGCCCCGGCCACTTTGCTGGAAGCCAGTGCCGCGCGAAGCGCTGTCTGGTCGATCAGCTCGCCGCGGGCGCAGTTGACGATGCGGACGCCATCCTTCATCTTCGCGATGGATTCGGCGTTGACCATCTCCTTGGTTTCGGGCGTCAGCGCGACGTGCAGACTGAGGTAGTCGGCTTCTGCGAAAATAGTCTCGACGTCGACCAGCGTGACGCCTAAGTCCTGTGCCGTCTGCGGGTTAACGTAGGGATCGGCGGCGATGATGCGCATCTCGAAGCCCCGTGCCCGCCGAACGACTTCCTGTCCGATATTGCCCAGGCCGACCACCCCGAGCGTCTTGCCCCGGAGTTCGTTCCCGAGAAATTTCTTCTTCTCCCACTTGCCGGAGCGCGTGGAAGCGCTAGCGTCCGGGATGGCCCGGGCCAGCGAGAGCATCAGGGCCAGGGTGTGCTCGGCGACGGAGACGGCGTTGCCGCCGGGGGTATTCATCACCAGCACGCCGGCCGCTGTGGCCGCGTTCAGGTCGACGTTATCGACGCCGACGCCGGCCCGGCCGACGACGCGCAGCTTCGGCGCCTTGGCCAGAGTTTCGGTCTTTACCTTGACGGCGCTGCGTACCAGGAGGGCGTCGCAGTCGGCCAGGTGCGGTTCGTATTCCTTGGGGTTCGAGACCACGATGTTCCACCCGGATTGCTTCTGCAGGAGGGCAATCGCCGCCGGGGACATCGGTTCAGCAACTAGGATCTTCATCGTTTCCTTGCGGTCCTCTGTTTTCACTCAGGCGTTCACGGGCTGGGGCTTCAGCGCGGCCTCGGCGTAGACCGCCTGGACGGCCGCCACTCCCTTGCCGAATTCGACCGGAATGCCCTTGGAGTGCAGGATTAGCTCCAACTCGGCGATGACGGCGAACAGATCGGCGAAGTCGAAGTAGCCGAGGTGCGCGATGCGGAAGATCTTGCCCTTCATCGTGCCCTGGCCGTTGGCGATGACGGAGCCGAACTGGTTCCGGAAGCCCTTGACGATTTCGCCCGAGTCCATGCCCTCAGGCGCCTTCACGGCCGTCACCGAAGCCGCGGGCGAGCCCGGTGCAAACAGTTCCAGGCCCAGGGCCTTCACGGCTTCGCGCGTGGCCTTGGCCAGCAGTTGCGCGTTCTCGATCAGGTTGTCCATGCCGAGGCTCTTCACATACTTCAGCGCTTCGGCCAAGGCCAGGATGTGGGAGACGTTCGGAGTCCAGGCCGACTCGCCCTTGTCCGCCATCTTCTTCTCCTTCTTGAGGTCGAAGTAGAGGCGCGGCAGCGTGGAGGAGGCGTTGCGGCCCCAGGCCTTCTCACTGACCGAGATGAAGGCCAACCCCGGCGGGATCATGAATGCCTTCTGAGAACCGCCGACGACGATATCCAGCCCCCAGCCGTCGATGTCGAGCGGCATGGTGCCGAGCCCGGTGATGGCGTCCACGATGCAGAGCGCGCCCGTCGCCTTGCAGATGCCGGCAAAGGCCTTGACGTCGTGCGCGGCGCCCGTGGAGGTCTCAGAAGCCTGGAACAGCAGGCCCTTCACGTCCGGGTTTTCCTTGAAGGCCTGGGCCACACGATCCGGGGAGACGACGTCGCCGTACTCGGCCGTCAGCACAACCGCGTTGAGACGAAAGGCCTTCGCGAGTTCCACCCAGCGCTCGCCGAACTTGCCGGCCGATGCAATGACGACCTTGTCGCCTTCGGAGAAGAAGTTGGAGATGGAGGCTTCCAGCGCGCCGGTACCGGACGAGACCGTGATCAACACGTCGCCCTTGGTCCCGAATACTTCTTTGAGGTCGGCGAGCACGACAGGGTAGAGCTTGATGAAGTCCTGAGTGCGGTGATGGATGTCGGACGCCATCATGGCGTGCAGGGCACGCGGCAAGAGAGGCGTCGGGCCTGGCGTCAGGAGTCGCTGTTTCTTGATATGCATGGCTGTGGGAAGATGAATCCGGGAGAAACCCATAGGATATCACCGTCATGGCACTGCTCGACCAATTGCAGAAGGAAATAGTGGCCGCGATGAAGGCCAAGGACGAGGGGCGTTTGAGCGCCATCCGCATGGTGAAGGCCGCCCTGATGAAGGAGAAGGTCGACTCGATGAAGGAACTCGACGAAGCGGCTGAAATGAAGGTGCTGAGCATCCTGCTGAAGCAGCGCCGCGAAGCCGCCGACATGTTTCGCAAAGGCGGCCGCGAGGATCAGGCCCTGAAGGAAGAAGCCGAGTTCGCCATCATCGAAAGCTACATGCCCGCGTTGGCCTCTGAAGCCGAGGTCGACGCCGCCATCGCCGCCGCGCTCGCCGAGACCGGCGCCACCACGGCCAAGCAGATGGGCCTGGTCATGAAAGCTGCCCAGGCGCACCTGGCCGGGAAACGCGTGGACGGTAAGGCGCTGAGCGAGAAGGTGCGGGGGCGGCTGGGGTAGGTAGCGATTGTGGTGGCGTGCGACTCGTCGCTTTACGGCGTGGATCTCGAACCATCTACACCAGTTTCAATGCTGAATTTCACCAAGAGTGTGCCAACGGCCTCGCGTGGCCCCGATCCGCCCTGAATCGGTTCGAACTGCAGGGCCGAAACGCCCTCAAGCGCGGCACGTTGAAGGAGCGGATGTCCTGAGAGGGCACGTGCACTTGCCACTGATCCAGACCTTGACACTCGCACTTCGACGATAACCGCGCCCTGTACCTGGGCGGTCTTGGCAAGTTGAGGATACTCCATGACTGGTTCGCCCTTCGCTCGTTTGACAATCTCAGCCGACGATAGGCAGAGAACCCCCTGGGCGGCGAAATCTGCCGGGGATGATAAACAGGAGGACGATGGTTCATCCGGAGCCGTAGTAATTCTCACCCGAGAAATTTGCCATGGATGCTTAAATCGCGCTCTCTTAGGTTCGACCAGTTCTCCCGTACTTAGCTTGATGAGGAGTTCCTGATACTCGGCACCCTCTTGCCAGGACGCCTTCCCGTTGGCGACCACTCGCAGGACCAGATTCCCCATCCCATCAATTGAATGCTCTCCTCCCCACCAGAGGGAACTGACAGTTCTCGGGAGGGTCTGGATATCTTCTTGCACCAGCAGGTCTTCAAGGGACAATGCCCTGACGAGAGTCCCGTTGGAGCGATAGATCACTACCGCGTTAGGACCATATCCTACGGCATGCCAATCGTCGAATGTAACGACATATTCTCCGTTGTTCGAAACAAGCGCCTCGACGGGCGAAACTTCATTGCGGAGAGGGAATGCCGTGTTGCGGTTGTATCGCCCGAACCGGCCACGAGCGAGGAAGACCGCACGAGCCGTAGTCTCCCTCGAGTCGCGCAGCCCTCCTGCGTTGGGAACGCCTCGCACCTTGTCCTCGAAGTACGCAAGTTGGCTCTGTATGCCTTTCGGCACAACCTCAAGCGCATATTTCTTGTTCGCTGAGTAGTACCTTGTCTTTTTCGGTAGATTCCAGCTATCTGCCTGTGCCGGGAAGACCGCGGCGAGGAGGACTACCGACAGGCGCAGCACGCACCGCGTCGTCTGGCTTGAAAGTGGCATACTCCCATTCGTTCGCCTTCATCCTACACTACCAATGGGGAAGAAACACACGAGTGTTATGGCTTCCACTCAACGCGGATTCGGCAGCGAATACTCCAACACGTACTCGTGCTTCCCACCCTCGATCTTGATCGTCATCTTGCCCGACAGTCCAGTAAGTTCCCCGGTGCCTGAATCGGGGACCACGGTTATGGTCAACTGTTGCGCGCCGCGGTCCATGATGCCGTAGTGCTGGAGGACGAACGTTCCGGTGCGGCCGTCGAGCTTGCCCGTGACCTTCTCGATGGCGACATAGCCGGCGGAGCCCTTCACTGCGGTCATAGCCGCGAGCATCTCGCCTTGGCTAGTGCCCTCCAGGCCGCCGTGGAATTGCTTGTCGATCCGCATGCGGCTCGGCACGGCGTCTGGAGCTTGGCCTTCCGCAGCTTGCGGCGTGAGTTTGACGTCGAAGGTTCCAGTGGCACGGTTCATCTTCGATCCGGTCTGCGCTTGAGCCAAGACAGCGAAAAAGAGCACAATCAGCCCCCAGTGGATTCCCATGCATTGCATGGTGATCCACCGGGGCAACGGCGTCAAACCGCTACCCCTTCGGCGCCACGTCCTGATAGCCCACCAGTGTGACCTGCTTCGATGCGAACCACGCCTTCATGGCGGGGTCGACGAAGATGCGGTAGTCCATGTCGCGGGCGACGGCGGAGCCAGCCATGGCCTTCAGCTCTTCGCCGAGCTTTGCGGGGTGGATGATCAACTGGTGGACGCCCGGCGGGAGCGCCTCTATCGCCTTCTGGTACGCCGCGCGGCGTTCCTCGAGCGTCTTGGTACCCCGCACCGGGTCGGGCATCAGGGAGTCGAGTCGGAACCGGCCTTCTTTCGCGAAACGGTCCTCACGCGAGGTGATGTAGCGCCGGATCTCCTCTGTACCCTGCTCGCCTGACAGGCTGGAGGGCTTCATCAGCATCACCGGCACGCCGTAGTCGGCGCCGAGCTTCCAATAGATCTCGAAGTAATCGGGCCGCGCGTAGACCGTGCCCATGTGCGTGTCGAGGTGTGTGAACCGAACACCCAGTTTTCTCGCCTTTTCGATCTGCGCGCGCAGTTCGATCTCGATTTCGGCCGGAGTCGCGCGGGTCGCCACGCTGCGCACGTCGGGCCACATGTAGCCGTAAGGGTCCAACAGTCCAGGCACCTTGTCGACCGGCGCAACGGGCGCCCACCGGTTGCCGCGCCATTCGCTGGTCAGGGTCAAGTGCAGCCCCAGGTCGGCCTTGGGGTTCTGTCGCGACCAGGCCGCGGCTTCGGCGGCCCAGGGGGTGGGGATCATCAGCGAGGCCGAAGAGATGCCGCCGCTCTCGAACATCTCGATGATGGCCGCGTTCGTGGAATGCGAAACGCCCATGTCGTCGGCGTGGACGATCAGTTTGACGCCGGCGCCGGACTGCGCGGTGAGGGCTGGGGCAAATGAACCAAGCGGGACGAGCGAGAGAAGTTGTCTGCGGGTCATGTGAGGATACCGCAGCCATCGTAGCGCGACGGGCAGAGGGATAGGGAAAGGGGAGGAGGAGGAAGGGGACGGCTGGAGGGGATGGAGGGGGGGATAAGCCGTCCCCCGGGGAAGATCGTTTAGTTGTAGTAGTTTGCGTTCAGTTCAGCGAACTGGGCCTGGTCGGCCGGAAGCTCGTCCAACAGGAAGATGGAATTGGTCGGGCAGACCGGCACGCACGCGCCGCAGTCGATGCACTCCACTGGATGGATGTAGAGCTGGGCCGCCGCTTCAAAGTCGGCGTCATCCTTTGTCGGATGGATGCAATTGACAGGGCAGGCTTCGACGCACAGTTCGTCTTTGGTGCAGGTGTCGGTGATAACGTATGCCATGAACTCGGCTCCTGCCTCTATACATGCAATTGGCGTGCCAGGACTCCATGATCCGAAAGTCCTTGATTCCAGGCACCCGGCGGCTCCGGATTCAGGGCCCACTGGGTGAAATCACACACTAGCCCCCACATCGTGCGTGCCAGTATGATGAGTTTTCCCGTGCAACCGCGCGGGGCAAGGAGTTGAGGCGCATGGCCAATCCGGGCAATGAATACAAGCCTTTTGTTCCACAGAACATGAAGATGACAGAGTTCACGCTGCGCGCGCTGATACTCGGGCTGGTAATGACCGTCGTCCTGGGCGCGGCGAACGCGTACCTGGGACTGCGCGCGGGCATGACGATTGCCGCCACGTACCCGGCGGCCGTCATCGGCATGGCGCTGCTGCGGCTGATGCGGGGGTCGATCCTCGAAGAGAACATGGCGCGAACGGTGGGTTCGATCGGCGAAAGCGTCGCAGCGGGCGCCATTTTCACCATCCCGGCATTCGTGATTGCCGGGGCGTGGCCGGCGTTCGACACGAGCACCGCGTACTGGCAGTCAACGGCCCTGATGCTGGTGGGCGGCATCCTCGGCATCATGTTCGTCACGCTGCTGCGGCGTGTGATGGTGGAAGATCCAGACCTTCCGTACCCGGAGTCCGCCGCGGCCGCGGAGATTCACAAGGCGGGCCAACAAGGCTCCGACGCAGCGAAGACTCTCTTCCAGGCCATGGGCGTTGGCGGCGTGGTCTATCTGCTCGGCGAACTGCGCCTGTTCAGCGCCAGCCGGGAATTCTTCATGCGGATCGGTGAGATCGGCAAGAGCGCGATCAAACTGGGCGGCGAACGGTCAGTGGGCACGGGCGGCGTGACCATGGGGTCGCTGCCGGCCATCAGCCCGGCGTACCTTGGCGTCGGCTTCATCATCGGACCCAAGCTGGCCTCGCTCAACTTCGCGGGAGGCCTGTTGGCGTGGGGCCTGATGGTGCCGCTGCTGATCTACTTCCTGGGACCGGAACTCTCAAAGACCCTGCCCCCCGACGCGACTCCGCATGACTGGGCAACACTCTCCGCGGCGGTCTGGCGCAACATCGTTCGTCCCATTGCGGTGGGAGGCATGTTGGTGGGCGCATCCTACACGCTTTTCCGGATGCGCAAGAACTTGGGGCTTGGCATCAAGCGCGCTGTGGCTGACTTGAAGAAGGCCGGCTCGCACGGCGACACGTCCGACAGGACGCAGATTGATCTCAACTCGAAGGTGGTCTTCCTCGGCATCGGCGTGACATTCCTGTGCATGGTCGCGCTCTACTTCTTCTTCACCCAGGCGATTGGACCGGCCGTCACCGCCGCCATTGTGATGCTGATCCTCGGCTTCTTCTTCGCGGCCGTCTCCGGCAACCTTGTGGGCATGATCGGATCGTCGAACAACCCGATCTCCGGACTGACTCTCTCCACGCTCATCATCGCGGCGCTG
This sequence comes from Bryobacteraceae bacterium, assembly GCA_050789245.1. GTDB lineage: Bacteria > Acidobacteriota > Terriglobia > Bryobacterales > Bryobacteraceae > PNKE01. Next base: position 267,917 of record JBOZRR010000028.1, read on the forward strand.
CTGATGGTCGCGCTTGGCGTGAAGGGCATGACCGGTGTCGCCGCGGTGCTTGGCGTCGCGGCGGTCATCTGCGTCAGTTCGGCCGTCGCCGGCGAGATGCTGCAGGACCTGAAGGTCGGACATATTCTTGGCGGCACGCCGCGCAGTATGCAGATCGGCGACATCATCGGCGTGGTACTGGCCAGCTTCGTGCTCTACTTCCCGCTGCTGCTGCTGCACCAGTCGAACATCAAGGAGGGCGGTATCGGCTTCGGTGACGCGAAGCTCTCCGCGCCGCAGGCCGGCCTGATGGCGTCGATGTCTCAAGGCATCGTCGGCGGCGACATGGCGTGGCCGCTGGTGGTGGTCGGTGTGCTGATGGGCTTCTCGCTCATCATGGTGCAGGTGAAGAGCCCGATGCTGTTCAGCGTCGGCATGTACCTGCCGCTCGAGACCACGTTCGCCATCTTCCTGGGCGGCATTATCCGCTGGCTGATGGACACCGTGCGAGACAAGCAGAGCTTCAATGACGCGCAGAAGGCGCGCATCGAGAACGCCGGTGTGCTGTGCGCCTCCGGCCTGATTGCGGGCGAGGCCCTGATGGGACTGGTGAAGGCCGGCTTCAGCTTCGCCGATAAACCGATTTCGTCGGTCTTCGCGTTCTCTGATGAGCCGCCCATCTACATGGGCCTGGGGATGCTCATTCTCCTGGCGGTGTACATGATCCGGCTGCCGATTTCGAAGGCGGGCGACCCGAACGAACCGGCGCCGCCCACGGCCATCATGTAGCATCACTGCTGATGGCTTTGATGCAGGATATCCGCGCGTTTCCCGTGCCTCGGGGCTCGGTGGCGATGTGGTGGTTCGGACAGAACGGCTACATCTTCAAGAGTCCCGAGGGGACGCTGGTGTCGGTGGACCTCTACCTCACTGATAGTTGCGCCGCGGTCGGAGAGAGCATCGGCATCGACTTGAAGCGCGCGGTCCCGGTGCTGCTGGAGCCGGGGGATGTAGATGTCGACGTCTTCGCCTGCACGCATAACCACCAGGACCACACTGACCCGGAGACCATCCGCGGCCTGCGCAACAAGGACGCGGCGCTGTTCGTCGGTCCGCACCCAAGTTGCGCGGTCTATTCCAAAGAAGGTGTCGAGACCGGCCGCATCCAGCCCGCCTGGCCCCAGTGTGAGATCGAACATCGCGACTTGAAGCTGCGCGGCACGTTCGCGCTGCCCACCGACACCACGGACCTGAACCACATGGGCTTCGTGCTCCAGTTCGGCAACGGACCGAAGGTCTACATCACGGGTGATACGGATTACACGGAACTGCTGGAGGAGACCGCCTCGCAGTCGCCCGACGTGATGATCACCGTCATCAACGGCGGCTTCAACAACCTCTCACACTGGGAGGCTGCGCGGCTGGCCAAGGTCATCCGGCCCAAAGCGGCCATTCCCTGCCACTACGACATGTTCTCGACGAACAGCGTGGATCCCAGGCAGTTTGCCGCTTCGCTAAAGATCCAGCAATGCGACGCGCACTACGTCGAGTTGCTCCACGCGGAGCCCTTTGTCTTCAGCCTTTCGCGCTGAGGCCTGAACAGGTGCCCGGCGGACGGGTACGATAGAGGCTTGTCGGTCGTATCATCCTCGCACGCGGGCAAGAGTGCCCCCACATGGTCGCTCGTATACGTGGCAGTGGCGCTGACCACGATGTCCACGCTGATCCTCGAGCTGGCCCTCACGCGCATCTTCTCGGTGGTCTTCTTCTACCACTTCGCGTTTCTGGCCATCTCCATCGCTCTTTTCGGACTTGGCGCCGGCGGCGTGTTGTCGTACTACATCAGCGGTCACGGCAATGCGCTCTTCCAGCGGCTTGGATCTCTGGCCGCGGTGAATACGGTGGCTATCACGGGTTCACTCGTGCTGATTCTGAACCTGGCCGGATCTTCCGGCTTCTGGGTGCTGGCGCTGGTCTACTTCGCCGCGGCGTTGCCTTTCCTGTTCTCCGGCATCATCGTCTCTCTTGCCATTGCGGAGACCATTGAGCGCGTGGACCGCGTTTATTTCTACGATCTGCTGGGAGCGGCCGGCGGATGTTTGTTACTGATTCCCTTCCTCAACATCCTCGGCGGGCCCGGCGCGGTGCTGACCGCAGCGGTGCTGATGGCCGCCTCGGCCGCCGTCTGGTTCGGCCTCGCGAAATCGGTCACCGGCCGCGCGGCGGGCGTCATGCTGGCTCTCGCGTTGGTGTTGCTCGTGGTCGTCAACAAGCAGGCCCGGTTCATCGACATTCGCGTCGCGAAAGGGAAGGCGCTCGGCCGTGAGGAGTTCGTCCAGTGGAACAGCTTCTCACGCATCGCCGTCGTTCGCTCAGAGGGTGGCGGCTATCTGGCCGCCATCGACGCCGACGCCACCACAGGCATTGCGCAGTTCGACATCGACCATCTGACCAGTGACGACCGCAAGAAGCTAGCCTCGCAGGGCCCGGGTTACCCGTACCGCCTCCGCCCCGGAGCGAAGACGCTCATCCTCGGCTCCGGCGGCGGTTGGGACGTTGCCCGCGCGCTCGGTTCCGGCGCGAAGGACGTCACTGGCGTCGAGATCAACCCGATCATTGCCAACACGATCATGCGGCAGCGGTACCGGGAGCTGACCCACGACCTCTACCTGCGCCCGGATGTGCGTATCGTCATTGAGGACGGCCGCAGTTACGTCCGCCGCAGCACGGAGAAGTACGGCGTGATTCAGGCCACGTTAGTCGACACATGGGCCTCCACCGCGGCCGGCGCCTACGCGCTCTCCGAGAGTAACCTGTACACAGTCGAAGCCTTTGTCGATTACCTCTCCCATCTCGATGACGACGGACTGCTGACATTCACGCGATGGGGTTTCGATCCGCCGCGTGAGTCCCTCCGCCTGCTCGCCCTCGCCCGCACGGCGCTCGCACAGCTCGGCGAGTCGCATCCCGACCGCCACGTGTTGGTCGTTCGCGAGGAGAGCCAGCGCATCGGAGAGTGGGGCGCGACCGACACCGTCATCATCTCGCGCAAGCCGCTCACCGGCGAATTCATCGAGCACGCGCGGCAGCAGGCCGCCGAGAGCAGGCTCGACGTCGTCTACACGCCTGGCGACAACGGGCAGACACCTTTTCATCAGTTGCTGACGGCCGCCGACCCCTACGCGTTCTACCGCGCATACCGATACGACGTGGCGCCGGTCACTGACGACAAGCCCTTCTTCTTCTACACTGTGCAGCCGCGCGACGTGCTCCACTTCCTGCGCAGCGCCAACGACGAAAGCGCGGACTACAAGGTGAACCTCGCCGTTCCCACACTGTTTTCGCTGCTCGCGGTCAGCCTGGTCGCGGTCCTCATCACCCTGCTTCTGCCCCCTGCCCTGCTTGGGGCGCGGCTGCCCAAGGAGCCCGGCGTCCGTTCGTTCCTTTGGTACTTCCTCTGCCTTGGCGCGGGCTACATCCTCATCCAGGTTGGCCTGATCCAGAAACTCGTGCTGTTCCTTGGACATCCGACGCACGCGCTCACTGTCGTCATTTTCTCGATGCTCGTTTCGAGCGGGCTCGGAAGCTTCTTCAGCCGGAGGCTGGTGCGGGCGGATGACAGCCGCCTGATGGTGATCCTTGGCATAGTCGCCGCGCTCGTCGGTGTAATTGCGCTGACGGTCTCCCCCATCACCGCCGCGGGTGTCGGGTTGCCGCTGTCCGTGAAAGTAATCCTCACGATCCTGCTTATTGCCCCGGCCGGCTTTATGATGGGCATTCCCTTCCCCTCGGGACTCGCCCGCCTGCAACAGTGGCACAGACCCTCCGTGCGCTGGGCATGGAGCCTGAATGCCGCGGCCAGCGTCATGGGCTCGGCTGCCGCAATCTTCCTGTCGATCTATTTGGGACTGCGCTTCACACTACTGGCAGGTGGAGCGCTCTACCTGGCTGCTCTCGTGACCGTTCGGCTCACGAGATCGCGCCGCGCTGCGAGCCGGGAACCGGCCGAGTCACTTCCCGTGTGAGTTCCGGGCGACGTTCTCGAGAGCTTCGCAGAAGAAGTACTCGCCCCACATCACGCTCTCGCTGACGCCCAGGCCCTTGTTCAGGTGGTAGACGCCGCCCTTCAGGATGCCTTCCCACCCTTCTTCATTCTGCGCGGTGTATGACTCGCAGAGACTTCGCAGAATACGCAAGGCGCTGTTCCAGTAGTACATGCCCTTCACCGCATCGGGGACCAACCGGCAAAGCCGGAGCAGTCCCGAGGCGGCAATGGCCGCTGCGGACGTGTCCACCATCCTGCGGCTGTCGGCCGGCGCCTGGAAATCCCAGGCCGGAATGCCGTCGGCGTTCGCGTGCATCAGGAAGTAGTCGGCGTTCGCCTGCGCCGTCTCGAGGAAGCGCGGGTCACGCGTGTACTCGTAGCACGAACTGAAGCCGTACAGCGCCCACGCCTGCCCACGCGACCAGCACGAATCGGCACGATAGCCCTGGTGCGTTTGGTGACGGACAAACTCGCCGCTCTCGAGATTGAAAATGCCTTCGTGGGCCGTGGAGCCGTCGCCGCGCACCAGGTAGCGGCGCGTGGTCAGCACGTGGCGCGTCGCAATGTCTCTCAGCTTCCGGTCGTTCGACTCGCGGGCCGCATAGAAGATCAGCGCCACGTTCATCATGATGTCGATGAAGAGCGAGTCCTGACCGACGAACGAGCAGAGGTACTGCCCCTTTTCCTGGAATCGCAAGGCCAGCGTGCGCCCGGCCTGCACCAGCACGTCGTTCAATCGCGGCTCGCGGGTTGTCTGGTACCAGCGGTAGTACGTCGAAAAAAAGATGAAGCCCAGATCGTGAACATCGCGGTCGAACTGCCTGGCCTCGAGCGGGCGAGTGTACTCGATCGCCTTGTCCATCCAGTATTTCTTGTCAGTACTGCCCTCCGCCGCACGGCGGTGGAAGATCCACATCATGCCCGGCAGAAACCCGTCGCACCAGTGAGTCCATGCGGGGCCTTCATGTTTCCACAGGCCCTTCTGCGTGTAGATGGGATAGAATCCCGGATTCGACTCCGCGAGCGACCGAATCTGCCGCTCCGCGAAGGTTAGGGTGTCGCCTATCAGGGTCCGGTCAACTTCTGGTTCGAACTGGATCACGGCAGTTACTCCCGATTCCCCAGCGTACGCCAAGTGCTTGCGTGGCCGCTTGCCACCTCCCCGCCCCGCACCATCATCAGCCCTGCGGACTCGGTCCTCGTCGTCAGCCGCCTCACCATCTCCGCGGCCACGCCTTGTCCGCCGAAGAGTCCGCTGGCCGCCTGATCGAGAATCAGCGGGTGGATCAGAGTAGCCTTCAGGGTGCCGGACTTGTTGCCCGCGGTGAACTCCGACGGCTCCAGGGCCACGCCGCAAGCGGCGGCAGGCAACTGGATGCAGCGCGCCTCCAAAATGCGCGCCTTCACCCGCGCTCCTTTCTCAAGCCAGACCTGACCCTTCAATCTGGCGTCTTTTGCGACTTCGAATTCGACGATGTCGCCAACGGCCGCACGGCGTAAATTGAGCTTTCCCACCAGGCGGAGCTCGATCTGAAGGCCTGGAGGAAGCTTCCAGTCAATGGTCGCGGCCGGAGCGGGCGAAGCCTCCGGCACATCATCGAACCGGAGAGTCGACTCTCCCGCGAACTGCCGGCAGTTGCTGAAGGTGGTCCGGTTGCGGTTCACTAGCCCGTCACTTAGCTCAAACTCAGTGCTGGCGGCCACCGGCAGGAGGAATGGCTCAGATCCGATCGTCTGCCGCGCGTACTCGATCCACTGCACGCCGCGCCGCATGGGGAGTTCCGGCGGAACATCGTCCACCACCAGGTCGAGTCTCCACAGGTCGTAGCTTTTTGCATCGGCCCAGAGACTGCCGCTGAAGCCGACGCGTGCTTCCGCGGGGGCGATTCGCATGAAGTACGTGCTCGAATTGCGTTCCACTTTGTAGTCCCAGCGGAGCATCTCACGCCCATCAATCTGCTCTTGGCCCACGAAGGTCAGGATGGTGGCGCCTCCCAGCAGCACGGCTCTCGCGTGCAGCGCAAAGTCTCCCGTGCCGATGTTGCCGCCCACCATGTCGGGCAACTCCTGCTCCTCGAACTGCTTGGCGCCAGGCCAGGAATACAGCTCCTTCCCCCCGACCAGCGCCACTTCGAGCCGCAGGTTATCCACCAGGAAGAATCGCCCGCTCCTCGGTGGCCGTTGCGAGCGTTCCACGGTCATGGTGCAGGTGTAGTTGGGCAACCGGCGGAAGTTGTTGTCGGCGGCGAGCCTGACCCGCGCGAGAAGAAGCACCTCCGGCTTCAGAGGCGCCTTCGGGTCGAACTGGCCGAACAATGGAAGCGCCACCGCAAGCAACAGCACACCCCGCCGCGGGCCCATGCCCCGATTATGAATCACAAACACTGCGCATGAAGAACCTTGAACCTTTGTGTCTTTTGCTAGACTCAGCACAGATATGGCTGTCAAGGTTACGGCATTGAACAATGGCCCGCTACGGATTGAGGGCGACTCGAATGAATTCAGCATCTGCGACGCGCAGGGCAACGCCTTCGGGCTGGGCGGGCGCACTGTGCTCTCTCTTTGCCGCTGTGGGCATTCCGCCAACAAGCCCTTTTGCGATGGCAGTCACAATCGTGAGGGGTTTCAGTCCGTTTGCGAAGCGAGGGAACTCCCCCCGCCCAAGCCAAAGGTCTGAGAGCCCTGAATCTCAAGGATGGAAGATTGGAGGGTGAAATGAAGCTTTCGAATCTGATGAAGTGGACGGCCGCGCCGGTCCTGGCATTTGCGCTGATCCTGGCGGGCTGCGCGAAGAAAGACGAATCCGCCTCGCAGGCGGATGCCGAGAAGAAACTGGCGGAGGCCCAGGCGCAGCTCGACCAAGCCCAGAAGGACCTGGAGGCCGCCAAGCAGAAAGCCGCGGGAGCCCCCGCGGCCCCGGCGCAGAAGACCGCCTCAAAGAGCGCCCCTGCCGGAGGTTCCGGCTGGTCGCAGGGGCAGGCACCTTCCGTGGCCAAAGCCCCCGCTGCTCCTCCCCGGCCTCGTGAGTTCACGCTCCCGGCCGGATCAAATGTCGTCGTTCGCACGGTCAGCGCCCTTTCAACGAAGACCGCGACCAATGGCGAAGCCTTTGAGGCCACTCTGCACCAGCCTCTCGAAGTTGACGGCTATGTAATTGCAGACAGGGGCGCGACGGTGAAGGGCCAGGTCGCGCAGTCTGATCCTGGCGGCCGCGTGAAAGGTGTGGCGTCCATTGCGGTGAAGCTCACCTCCTTGACCACCGCTTCGGGCGAAACCATCGCCCTCCCCACGGATGCCATTGGGAAGGACGCGCCGTCGTCCAAAAAGAAAGACGCACTCAAGGTGGGCATCGCCTCCGGTGTCGGCGCGGCCATCGGCGCAATCGCCGGCGGAGGCAAGGGCGCGGCCATCGGCGCCGGAGCCGGCGCTGCCGGCGGCACGGGCGTCGTGATGGCCACGCGCGGCGATCCGGCCGTCATTCCCGCCGAGAGCCTTCTGACCTTCCGGACCACGGCGCCCATCACCGTGACGGAAAGGCGGTAATCCGATCGAATGAGCCTCGGCCACCTGCGGAGTTGGATCTTCACCATCCCGGTGGCCGTCGCGACGACGGCCGTAATGATCACCATCGCGGTCGTCACCAGTGTTGTCGCGCCGGCGGGGGCGTGGCAGCGGTTTCTTTACAGGAAGTGGGCTTCGATGGTGCTGTTCATCGTCGGAGCCCGCGTCCGTGTCAGGGGCACTGAAAACCTCGCCGATGGCCAGAATTATGTGGTCGCCTCGAATCACCTCAGCCTGATGGACACGCCGGTCCTCTTCGGCTTCCTCCCGGTCGACTTCAAATTCCTCGCCAAACGCGAACTGCTGAATGTTCCGTTCATCGGCTGGTACCTTCGGCGAGGCGGTCACCTGACCGTCTCCCGCGGCAGCGTGCGCTCGTCGCTCGAAAGCATGAACGAGTGCGCGCGGCTCATCCACGACCGGCGCCTCTCCGTCCTCATCTTCCCCGAAGGCACCAGGGGCCTCGGCGAGCTACAGCCGTTCAAAGACGGCGCGGCATACCTGGCCATCCAGTCGGGCGTGCCCGTAGTTCCGGTTGCGATCAAGGGAACCGACAAAGTGCTCCCTGCCAAGTCGTCATACTTCCGCGGAGCGGACGTCGAACTGCGCATCGGAGCGCCAATGAGCGTCGAGGGCATAACGCTGAAAGACCGCCGCCAGTTGACGCAGCAACTCGAAGATCGGGTGAGGCAGCTTCTCAATCCCTCCGTCTGAAATCCGTATTCCGGCCTATCGCCTCCGTTGATATGATGGTGCCTTACGTCGAAACTTGTTGGGAGGTACCGTGAAGGTCATTGCCATGCTGCTGAGATTCTGGAGTTACCTGTTCGCGTTTGTGCTCGGGCTGTTTGCGGCGGGCGTGAGCGCTGTCCTCTTGATCTCCGGTTCCAGCAACTTCCGCTTGGATATGCTGCCCTTCTGGAAGGGTGAGAGCGCGCTCTATGGACTTTTTGCCATCGGCCTGTTGGGCGCCGTCTCGGCGATTCTGGCCATTCTCGGCAAAGCCCGCGCTCTGCTGGTCTTGTTCTGCGCCGTTGCCTTCGCGCTGCTGGTGTACGGCTTCTATGTCAGCCCCGTGTACCGGTTCCAGGGCGCGGCCGAGGCCAAGAGCATCCTGTGGGTCGCGTTGGGAGCCCTCGTGGCGGTCTTCGGCTCGCTGATGCAGTTCCGCAAAGAGCGCGCCTGACCGGATCCGCTTATCCCCATAATTCGTGGACAGGCTTGTACTCGATGCCCTGATTCGTCGGCACGAGTGAGAAGCCTCGGCCCAGCGGATCGTCGTAGTACGTCTTTGTCCAATCTACGCCCAGCGCGGAGTAGATTGTCGCCTCGATATCCTCTGTCCGGATTTCACGTTGGGCCCTCCATCCGGGCTCGATCACGTCACGGGCCGTGCTGTCGGTCTTCCCGATGGCCTTCCGCCCAGTGATGCCGGCTCCCGCGATCAGGGCGGCTTGCGTCAGGAAGTGGTCCCGGCCGTTTTGCGAATTCAGTGGACCCACAGTCCGGCCAAACTCTCCCATAGCCAGCACCAGAGTTTCCCCAAGCAGACCATCGGCCTTCAGGTCCCCGAGCAACGCTCCCAGTCCTGCGTCAAACTGCCTTCCGGCCGAGTTCTGATTCGCCGCATTCAGCGCTGTCGTGTAGATATTCGAATGGTTGTCCCAGCCGCCTGCCGTGATCTGGATGAAGCGCGTCCCCAGGTTGGCGCGCAACAGGTTCCGCGCTGTCAGACAAGCCCGGGCAAAACCATTGTTGCCCCCGAACTTGGCCAGTTCGTCCGCGGTGAACCGGAACACCGAATCGACTTTGCCGTTGTACATCAGCGTCCGCGAGGACCGGTTGAACTGAGCCATCTCCTCGCCCGCAACTCCCAGCAAACCTGAGCCGCGCACGGATTCATCCAGCCGCAGCATCAGGTCGTATCGCCGGCCAAAGACTTCAGATCCCGAAGGGTGCGTGGTATTGCCCAGGCCACTGCCGGCCGGAGTCACGTAGAACGGCGCGTGCTCCGGGCCCAAGTAGCCCTGCGACGGGCCGTCCGACGCATTCAACGACACGAACGCCGGCAGCACCTGTGCCTCCGGCGATCCTCTGAGTTCTCGCGACACCACGCTCCCAATGTGAGGAGCTATCTTCGAGAGCGCTGAGGTCGGGTTGCGCCCGATCTGTACCCAAGTCTGGGAAAGGCCATGGACCAGCGCCCAGGCTCGCACCGACCGCAGCAGGGCAATTGAGTCCATCTGCTCCGCTAGCACCGGCATCAGTCCGCGGGGCCAGCGGATGTCGCCAAAGCTCTCCGGCTGAAAGCTCTCCGGAGTCCACGCGCCTTCCTTCAGGTCGAACGTGTCGGCGTGGCTCGGCCCGCCGGCCAGCAGAACGAACACGACGTTTCGCGCCTTGCCAATCGGAGTCTCCGCCGCGCGCGCCTTTGTCTCCAGCGTCCGCCCCGGCAGGAAGAATGAGCCCGCGACCGCGGCGCCCGCGTGCCGGAAGAAGACCCGACGGTCCATCGCGGGGCGGCTCCAGAAGTGCGTCCCCGGGCACCCGGTCCAGTCCACTCCAAAGCGATTCCTCATGGCGAGTCTCCTCAGTAGCTGAACAGGAAATCTGTCTTGTTCACCAGGCTCCAGCCGAGATCGGATATGGCGTCGCGCCGCGATGGTGCGGCCTTCAGCGCGTCCATCGCCGCTTTCCTCTCCGCCTCTGTTGGCCTTCGCGACAGAAACGTCAGGAACATCTCCTCCACCACAGCGTTGTCATCGCTCACCTGCGTGAGAGACTGGAGGTACGGAGACACGCCGGGCCGCAGACGGTCGTTGACAAACGCTGAGTTCATTAATTGCAGCATCATCAGGATTGAGCCCGACTGGTTCCGTTGCACCGTGTCGCGGTTACCGCGCTGGAATGAGTTCATAAAGTCCAGCGCCTGCCGGTTGCTGCGCGGCTCCGTTGGCTCCGGCAGTTGCATCGCCCACTGGACGCGATCGTCGCGTCCCTGCACGGTGTAACCCCTGTTCGGCACAGGGACTCCGGTTGCGCGGAGCAGGATGTCGTGAACCTCTTCCCCCTCCAGCCGGCGCGGGATATGCCGCGCGAATGTGGGTACCTTCGTGATGTCCCACGTCCCGCCGTAGCTCGAACTGAGCTGATAAGCCGAGGAGTTCGCCAGGAGTCGCAGCATGTCCTTTAGCCTGTAATCCGTCGAACGCATCCAGTTGGCCAGTTCCTCGAGCAGTTCCGGATGCGAAGCCTGGAAGGTCCAGCCTGGAGGCGGCGGTTCGGCCGGATCGAGCCGCGTAGGGTCCAACAGGTCCACCGGTTCGGCCAATCCAAGATTGAACATCGCTCTCCACAACCTGTTTGCGAGGTTCCTCGCGAACATCGGGTCGCCAATCATCTGCTTCACGAAGGAGTCGCGCCAAGTCAGCCCGGCCGTCGGCTCGCGCCCGTCGCGGTAGATCGGCCGTAGCGAACGGAGACCATCCCGGGGCTCGCGGGCCGGACGGTTTCCCGACGACGTGTTCAGCGCGTACTCGCCCGTATTCTGCTCCACCACAGTGGTGCTCTGGTAGTACGGATCTTCCGTGTTATCAGAGCGATAGAACTGAAGCCGTGTCCGCGAGAAGTACGCCGCCATGCGCCAAGCCTCCAGCCGCGTGCGCTTCGAGCCCCAGACATTCACGGTGTCCAAATGCCCGCGGCCATCGTGGCACAGCAGGCAATCGTAGTTGCCAATGCCGAGCCACACCGTCGCGCTTCGCGAGAACATCAGGTCAAAGGTGTCCTGCACGGGCCCCATTGGCGCGTAGCTCCGGACCGAGAAGTTCACACCCGGCGCCTCGGGCTCGAAGTTGTTGCCTGTTGTTGCGACCGATTCCCAGGCGATGTCACGGAAGCTTTTGCCGGTTTCGAGCGATTTCCGGATCCAGTCGTACATCCGGTTCCGGCCAGTCGGACGCTGGCTGCGCCCCGAGGAAACCGAGGCGTTTTGCAGTAGATCCCCGAGCCACATCGACCATTTGTCGAGGAACGACGAAGACTCGAGTAGTTCGTCGATCTTCCTCGATCGTTTGTCGCTCGTACTGTCGCGGAGAAACGTACGAATCTCGAGCGCTGATGGCGTTCGCCCCGTGAGATCGAGCGTCACGCGTCGAAGAAACTCCTCATCCCCCGACAGCGACGCCGACGGCACACCATCTCGCGCAAGCCGGTCGAAGATGTACTTGTCGATGAAATTCACCCGAGGGATCGAAGACGGCGCCACCGGACTGTCGGAGGCCGACCGCGCCAAACGCAGCGCGGCTTCATATGCGCCGCGGTGAGCGCGCAGTTCGCGAAGTTCATACTCCTGAGGGTCCGCTCGATAGCTGCAGTTCACCGTTCCCGGTTCCTGCGCGGCGCCCGGGACCATCGAAATACAGGCAATCCAGCCCAGAGTGGCGGCAAAGCGCTTCACGTTCATACGCGATCCCCGTTCGCGGCAGTATAACAGCCGTCGCGAAGTTCGGGAAACGGCAAATCGATAGTCTGCGTCCTGATGGGCGAACGTATGCGACTCACCCCACTGCTCCCGCTTTTCTGCGCCGCGCTGGCGACGGTTCCCGCGGCCGCGCAATCGTTCCAGAAACACACCATCACTGGAGGACTCGGTGTCGCCATCCCCCAGGATGAATTGGAGCCCGTGTATAAGAACGGCGTTACCTGGACGGTGGGTTACGGCTACCGTCCGTTCCGGTATCTGCAATTCGACGCGGCGCTGGACACGGTGTATAACTCAGCCGACGTCGAGCGCTACATCCCCAATCCGGCATTCGGGTACCTGAAAGTTCGCGATTTCGAGTTCCTCGTGCCTTTCGGCGCGAGGCTGGTATTGCCTGTGGCCAGGGGCAAAGTGAATATCTACGGCGGGGCTGGGGGTGCGTACCTGCACTACTCGGAAAGGCTCCGCCAGCCAGACCCGTACTACAACCTGGAGTGCCCGCCGTGCCAGTCGCGTGACGGGTGGGGATACTACTTTCTGACGGGCGGAGATGTCGCCCTGACCTCAGGAGGAGCAATTCGTCTCGGGGTGACGATGCGGGTCTACCAGGGCACGACGGACGGACGTAGTGTCGGAAACGTGCCGCCCGTCGAGACAAAGGACCGCTGGATCAACACGTTCGGCCACATCTCGTTCAGCTTCTGAGCGTGGGGGGCGGTAGCTACTTGATCTCTGGGCTGCTGGCGCTGGCCGGCTCCTGGCCCCAGTTCTCGCGGATGACGAGTGACTGGTCGGAGTAGAACGTCCGGCGCCCCGTGGAGTTGTACACCTGCGGCACCACGATGACGCTGTAACCTTCCTTGGTGCCGACCATCGTGAATTTGTAGCCCGTTTTGTCGCCTTTGGCCAGGTCGCCAGGTATCAGGTCGGCGGCCGCGGGGCCTGCGGTTCCATCGGCGGGAGGTCCGAGTTGCAGCAGGTTCTCGGCGAACTTTCCGAACTGCGACATGTACTGGGTCTGCGCGGTGTGGATGGTGTTGATCTGGCGGACGGCTGCCATCTCCTGCGAGTGCATGCGGGCGTTGTTCAGCTTCGGCGCGGCAATCGCGGCAATCACCAGGATGATGGCGATGACGATCAGCAGTTCGATCAGCGAGAAACCCCGGCGGCTCCGGCGGCGTTGGTTCAGGGCCATAGTGACACTCCTACTCCTTCTATATCAGACGGCGGCGCCTGGCGTTCCGTGCAGAAAAGCATCGCTCTTTACCAGTGCGTCAATCGAGCGCAATTTCGGCCACAAGCTCGTGAGCTGATCGAGACGCAGTGCATTCGGACCGTCGGAGAGCGCCCGGGACGGATCCTCGTGGACCTCGACGAAAACGCCGTCGATGCCTGCGGCGACAGCCGCGCGGGACAGCGGTTCGATGAACTGAGGCGCACCGCCCGACGAGGCACCCGCCGCGCCGGGGAGTTGGACGCTGTGCGTGGCGTCGAAGATGACGGGCCAGCCCCAGTCGCGCATAATCGCCAGCCCGCGCATGTCTACCACGAGGTTGTTGTAGCCAAAAGAAGCGCCGCGCTCGGTGAGCAGAATGCGCTGGTTGCCGGAGGCGGCCACCTTGTCCGCGGCGTGCCGGAAATCCGCCGGCGCCACGAATTGTCCTTTTTTTATGTTGACGATACGGCCGGTCCGGGCCGCTTCCACCAACAAGTCGGTTTGGCGGCAAAGGAAGGCCGGGATCTGCAGAACGTCGCAGACCTCGGCGGCGGGCCCGGCCTGGTCCGGCGTGTGGATGTCGGTCAGAACCGGCACGCCCAGTTCGCGACGGGCCGTCGCCAGAATGCGAAGCCCCTCCTTGAGCCCTGGGCCGCGATACGAGGTCAGACTTGAGCGGTTCGCCTTGTCGAACGAGGCTTTGAAGACGAAAGCCCCGACGCGCGACCGGATTTCGCGGGCGAGGAACAGGCAATGCTCCTCGCTTTCGATGACACAGGGCCCAGCAATCAGGCCGAGGGGACCGGCGCCGAAAACGACGTCAGGCGCGGCCTCAATGTGCATCATTGGCCGTCACTCTGCGCGAACAGCGGCGTGTTCTCCGTGGCCACCCGTTTCTGGCGGTGCGCGTAGGATGCTCCGACGAAGGCCTTGAACAGCGGGTGCGGCTCGAGCGGCTTCGATTTGAACTCGGGGTGAAACTGGCAGCCGAGGAACCAGGGATGTCCCGGCAACTCACAGATTTCAACGAACTTGCCGTCTTCGCTCTGACCGGTGATCCACAAGCCCGCATCGACCAGCGGCCGCTCGAACGTGCGGTTGAATTCGTAGCGGTGGCGATGGCGCTCGCTGATCTTGGCCAAGCCGTACGCCGCGCGGGCCAGGCTTCCCTCGGCAAGAGCGCAGTCGTACGCACCCAGCCGCATCGTCCCACCGAGTTCCTCGACGCCGAGCAGATCCCGGAGCTTGTAAATGACCGGATGCGCAGTTGCGGGATCGAACTCGGTGGAATCCGCGCCGTCCAGACCGGCTTTGTTGCGGGCTAGTTCGACGACGGCCGTCTGCATGCCGAGGCAGATCCCGAAATAGGGAACCTTCGTCTCGCGCGCGAATCGGATGGCATGAAGCATGCCTTCGACGCCTCGGCGCCCGAAGCCGCCCGGCACGAGAATGCCGTCGTACTGGGAGAGTTCGTTTGAGCAGGCGGGCCAGACGAGGTCCTCGCTCTCGATCCAAGTCATGCGGACACGCAGGTGGTGGTGAATCCCGGCGTGGAGCAGCGCTTCCTTCAGGCTCTTGTAGGAGTCCTCGTATTCGACGTACTTGCCGACGAGCCCGATGTGCACTTCATCGGCGGGATTGCGCATCCGGTCGAGCATGGCGCTCCACTCGGCAAGGTCGCGCTCGCCGGCGTTCTCGATCTGCAACTGCCGCAAGATGATCTCATCGACACCCTGCTCGGCGAAGGTCAGCGGCACCTGATAAACGGTATCGACGTCGGCGGTGCTGATGACGGCCTCGCGGTCGACGTCGCAGAAGAGCGCGATTTTGTCCCGCTGGTCGTCGGGCAGGGGCCGTTCGGACCGGCAGATGAGGATATCCGGCTGGATACCCATCGCCCGCAACTCCTTGACGCTGTGCTGCGTGGGCTTCGTCTTCAGTTCCTGGGCGGCGGCGATCCAGGGCACCAGGGTGACGTGGACGAACAGGGTGTTGCGCCGGCCGAACTCGTGGCGCATCTGGCGGATGGCCTCGGTAAAGGGCTGGGATTCGATGTCACCGACCGTGCCGCCGATCTCGCAGATGACGACGTCGACGCCATCGGAAACCTTTTTCGCGGCAGCCTTGATCTCGTTCGTGACGTGCGGGATCACCTGCACGGTTTTTCCCAGGTAGTCGCCCCGGCGCTCTTTCTGAATGATGCGCTCGTAGATGCGCCCAGAGGTCAGGTTGTTGTTCTGGGAGAGGTGGGCGTGCGTGAAGCGCTCGTAGTGGCCGAGATCGAGGTCTGTTTCAGCGCCGTCATCGGTGACGAAGACTTCGCCGTGTTGAAAGGGGCTCATGGTGCCCGGATCCACGTTGAGATACGGGTCGAACTTCTGCATGTTCACCTTGAGTCCGCGGCTTTCCAGAAGACACCCGATCGACGCTGCCGCGATGCCCTTCCCGAGGGAGGAAACCACGCCGCCGGTGACGAAAATGTATTTAGCCATCGTTTCTTGAACTGGTATGAGAGCAAGCGGTGAAGAGTCTCTCCACCGCGGCAAGATCTTCAGGGGTATCCACGCCGATGGAATCGTACTCGGTCTCGGCCACCCGGATGGGGATGCCGTTCTCGAGGGCGCGAAGCTGCTCGAGCTTCTCAAATTGCTCGAGCACGCCAGGGCGCAGCGCGGAATAGGACAGAAGCAGGGCCCGACGGTAGACGTAAAGGCCGACGTGCTTCCAATAGACGGCTCCGCCGTCCCGGTCGTACGGGATCGCGGAGCGGGAAAAGTACAGCGCTTCCCCGTGGTGGCCGGTGACGACCTTCACCACATTCGGGTTATGAATCTCATCGGGCGAGGAAATCCTGCGCCGGAGTGTCGCCATTTCGCATCCTGGGTCGTCTAAGAGAGCAAGGATGGCTGTGTCGATCGCGCCCGGGTCGATCAACGGCTCGTCGCCCTGGATGTTGACGATGATGTCGGCGGTGGTCCCCGAAGCGACTTCAGCCACGCGGTCGGTTCCGGAAACGTGGTCGGCGCGGGTCATCCGAACTTGAGCCCCGAAGCTCCGCGCGGCGGAGGCGATGCGGTCGTCGTCGGTCGCAATAATGACCTGGGTGAGGTACCGTGACTGGGATGCCCGCTCCCAAACGTGCTGAACCATGGGTTTACCGGCGACAGCGGCGAGAGATTTTCCGGGGAAACGAATGGATGCGAATCGGGCGGGTATGACTCCCAGGATTGATGGGGGCACAATCGAGTCTAGCACAGATGAACCGCATGATATACTCGCTAGGGCAGCCCGGAAAACGGTTCGTGAAGAAGCTGAAACCCATTCTGCTTGGGTTCACGTTGGGCGGCCTGCTCGGCGGGGTGGCACTCCTGTGGGGGCAGGAGGCGCGACCGAGCATTGTTCCGCGCCCAAAACCCACGGCACCGGACGCCGAGTCCGACCGCATCACGCCCAACCTGCGCATAGACACCAACCTGGTGCTGATCCCTGTCACCGTCACGACGCCGATGAACCAATTTGTCACCGGCATGGAGAAGGAAAACTTCCGCCTGTTCGAGGACAAGGTTGAGCAGGACGTCTCCTACTTCGCCAGCTTCGATGCGCCGCTTTCGATCGGGCTGGTCTTCGACGCCAGCGGGTCGATGGGCAACAAGCTGAACAAGAGCCGGCAGGCAGCGTCGCAGTTCTTCAAGACGGCGAACCCGGAGGATGAGTTCTTCCTGGTGCAATTCAACGACCGTCCACAGGTCGTGGTGCCGTTCACGCACGACACCGAGGAGATCATGAGCCGCCTGACCTTCACCCAGGCCAAGGGCCGGACGGCGCTGCTCGACGGCATCTACCAGGCGCTGTCGATTCTCAGGAAGGGCAAGAACCCGCGTAAGGCGGTGCTGATCATCTCCGATGGCGGCGACAATTCGAGCCGCTATACGGAATCGGAAGTGCGAAACCTGCTGCGGGAAGCCGACGCTCAAATGTATGCGATCGGAATCTTCGAGCCGATGAGCTCGCGAGGACGTACAGCCGAGGAAATGGCCGGACCGGGTCTGTTGAACGACCTGGCCGAGATGACTGGAGGGAGGCATTTTGCGATCGAAAACCTGAACGAACTGCCCGACGTGGCGGCGAAAATCGGGATCGAATTGCGGAATCAATACGTGTTGGGGTACATCTCCAAGAACCAGACCCGGGACGGGAAATATCGCAAGGTGCAGGTAAGATTAAATCAGCCGCGCGGTTTACCCCCACTCCGGGCTCTGCACCGGCAAGGTTACTATGCACCGAACCAGTAAGGCCTTTGTGGCCGCCATCCTGCTGATCACGACGGCCCTGGGCCTGACCCTGGCGCTGAAGACTCCTGTGTTCGCTCAGGACGATCAGGCCACCTTCAAAACCGGCACCCGCCTGGTGGTGCTCTACTGCGGCGTCTTCGACAAGCGCGGGCGCATGGTGACCGACCTGCCTCGCGAGGTCTTCAAAGTCTTTGAAAACAATCAGCCTCAGGAGATCCGCGTCTTCCGGCGCGAGGACATCCCGATCTCGCTCGGCCTTGTGATCGACAACAGCGGCTCCATGCGCACCAAGCGCCAGAAGGTAGAGGCCGCGGCAGTTCGTTTGGTGAAATCCTCGAAGCGCAACGACGAGGTCTTCGTCGTGAACTTCAACGACGACGCCTACCTCGACGTGCCGTTCACGAACGAGATCTCGAAGCTGGAAGAGGGTGTGGCGCGAATCGACTCCCGTGGCGGCACGGCGATGCGGGACGCCATCTCGATGTCGATCGACCACCTGCGGTCCGATGGCAAGAAAGACAAGAAAGTGCTGTTAGTGGTGACTGACGGCAACGACACGGCATCGATCGGGATCACGCTCGAAAAGCTCGTCGAAAAGGCTCAGAAAAGCGGTGTTCTGCTGTACGCCATCGGCATTCTGGGCGAGGAAGACCGCCGGGAGGCCAAGAAGGCCAAGCGAGCGATCGATTCTCTGACCAAGGCTTCGGGCGGCGCCAGCTACTACCCGGATTCGGCGTCGGAAGTGGAAGAGATCGCCGACCAGGTGGCGAACGACATCCGCAATCAGTACGTGGTGGCCTACTCGCCTTCAAACCAGGAACTCGACGGGACTTACCGCCAGATCAAGGTGACGGCAGGCAGCCGCTTCACGGTGCGGACCCGTTCGGGGTACTACGCGACGCCGGACGAGCCGGTCAGGAAGCGCCCCGCGGCGACCCAGGGCGGCGACGAATAGGCGAAAATGCTCCGATTTCTATGGCGCGCATCCAAGGGTTACCGGCTGCGCCCCTGGCGTTCTCCCTACCTGCTATGGCGAATTGAGACCTATTGGGGCCTGCACGCCGAGCGCATCACGCCCGGCCAGTTCCTTGGCTTCGTTTGGAGCCATAAGGCGGAATTGTGGCGGTTTCTGCGTTGGGCGGACCGTATGGCCGGCGGTCCGGCAGGCTGAGCGGGTTTGCCAAGCCGGGCCTGATCGTGTAGCATTGATAGTTGCGGCCCTCGTGCGGGGACACTCTCCTATTGCGCGTGGGCGACTGCCCTTACCGGAGGCCTTTGCAGTTTCGGCCGCCGGGTCAGCAAGAGGATCAAGACAATGTACGCAGTGATCGAAACAGGCGGGAAGCAGTATCGTGTCACGCCCGGGGCCTCCATCACGGTGGAGAAGCTGGCGGGTGACGTAGGCGCGACGGTGGAATTTGACCGTGTTCTGGCCGTTGGCAAGGACTCGGGCGAGATCGTCGCCGGCCAGGGTGCGGCGAGCGCAAAGGTGACGGCCTCCATCAAGGGCCATGACCGTGGCGACAAGATCCTGGTTTTCAAGTTCAAGCGCAAGAAGCAGTACAAGCGCACCATCGGCCACCGCCAGGACAACACCACGGTGGTGATCAACGAGATCGTCGCCTAGAGGAGCAACCGACAAATGGCACATAAAAAAGGACTCGGCAGCTCAAAGAACGGCCGCGACTCGAATGCGCAGCGGCTCGGCATCAAGGTTTTCAGTGGTCAGGTTGTGACCGGCGGTTCCATCCTGGTGCGCCAGCGTGGCACCCGCTACCAGCCCGGCGAAAATGTCGGCCTTGGCAAGGACGACACGCTGTTTGCGAAGATTCCGGGACGCGTCGAGTGGCGCGACCGTGGCCGGATGGGCAAGTTCGTCAGCGTCTTTGAAGTGGAAGCCTAAGCAGGCGCCGCTTCCCGCGCCCTCACCGACCGCACTGTTTCGATCTGAATTCCAAGGCCGCCTGGGCATGCGCCGGCGGCCTTTTCCTATTTATTCGACCCCCTGAAATCTCATGTTCGTCGATGAAGTTACAATTCGCGTCAAGGCCGGAGACGGTGGCAACGGATGCCTGGCGTTTCGCCGGGAGAAGTTCGTCCCCCGCGGCGGCCCCAGCGGCGGCGACGGCGGTCGCGGAGGCGACGTGGTCCTGGTTGCCAGTCAGCACCACAACACGCTTCTCCATTTCCGGTTCAATCCAGAACACACGGCTGAGCGCGGGCGCCACGGCGAGGGCAGCCAGAGGACCGGCCGGAATGGCGGGTCCGTCGACGTGCCGGTGCCCGTGGGAACCGTCGTCTACGACGCGGAAACCGGCGAGATGGTTCACGACTTCACCGAACCCGGCGAGCGCTTCATCATCGCCAAGGGCGGGCGCGGCGGACGCGGCAATCAGCACTTCGCCACACCGACGAACCAGGCCCCGACGCGGCACGAACCGGGGCGCCCGGGTGAAGAGAAGCGGCTGCGGCTCGAGTTGAAGCTGCTGGCCGACGTCGGGCTGGTCGGCTTCCCGAATGCGGGCAAGTCGACACTGATTTCGCGCATTTCGGCGGCCCGTCCGAAGATCGCCGACTACCCATTCACGACGTTGGAGCCGAATCTCGGCGTGGTGAGCTCGGACAATCTGCGCAGCTACGTCGTGGCGGACATTCCAGGTCTGATCGAAGGCGCCCACGAGGGCCACGGTCTTGGGATCCAGTTCCTCCGGCACGTCGAACGCACTCGCCTGCTGCTGCACCTGGTGGATGTCTCCGAAATGAGCGGCCGGGACCCGGGTCACGACTTCGACGTGATTCTGACGGAGCTGGCGAGTTTCAGCGACGGCCTGGCATCAAAGCCCATGTTCGTGGTGGCGACGAAGATAGACTCGGCGCAGGACCCCGAGCGGGTGGAGACGGTCCAGCGAGCCGCGGAGTCCCACGGGATGCCGTTCTTCAAGATCTCGGCCGTGACGGGCGAGGGGCTGAAAGATCTGCTTCGCGCGGTAGCGGCCAAAGTGCTTCCGCCGGTCGAGTAAACCTTTTCGAACGCGTCTCGTCCTTTGGAAGTGAACGGGCCAGACAAGCCGCCCGGACATACGTGAAGAGGAGTGGACGATGAAACGAATCTTACTGACGACAGTATTGCTGGCCGGAACCCTGATGGCTCAGGGGCCTGGCTTCGGTCCGGGTCCGCGTGCCCCGAGGGCCGATGCGCCTGGGGTTGCCCGCCTTCCGGACGCGCTGAAGACCTACCTAAATCTGACAGACGACCAGGTGCAGAAGCTGGTGGACGCTCGCAAGTCGGTCGCCGAGGCGAGCAAGCCGATCTTCGAGCAGATTCGCGAAAAGTCTCAGGCGCTGCGGGAAGAGATGCAGAAGGACGCGCCGGACGCCGCGAAGGTCGGCCAGTTGATGGTGGACATCAAGGCTCTGCGCACGAAGCTGCGGGAGAGCCGGGGTGACGTGAACAGCGCGGCGCTGGCGGTGTTGACCGATGCACAGAAGGCGCTGCTCCCGGCGTTAGATCAGGCGCTGAAGCTGGGACCAGCCGCACGGCAGGCCGCGACTCTTGGCCTGGTGGCCACTCCGGAACCGCCCGAGGGCGCCGGACTTGGAGCCGGTGGATTCGGCGCGGGACCGATGGGCAGAGGAATGGCGCGAGGCATGCGCCGCTAGATTCGCGCTACTGAGCTTGGCGAGGGCGGACTCCGGTCCGCCCTTTCTGCGTTTACGGCACCCAATGCGGCGCGACGTAGGCGTAGAAGAGCACAACCAGCCCGATTGCAGAGGCCAGAAAGACGCTGTGCTTCATGGTGAAACGGAAGAGCCGTGATTCGTCGTGAGCCACCATGCCCGTGGCGGCCGCGGCCACGGCGATGCTCTGGAGGCTGATCATCTTGCCCATCACGCCGCCGCTGGAATTCGATGCAGCCATCAGGATGGGATCGAGCCCAAGACGGTTGGCGGTGACGACCTGCAGATTGCCGAAGAGCGCGTTGGCGGAGGTGTCACTTCCGGTGAGGAAGACCCCGAGCCAACCGAGCAGTGCGCTGAAGAACGGGAAGGCCGCGCCGGTGGCGGCGAATGCGAGCCCAAGCGTACCCGTCGCGCCGGAGTAGTTCATCAGGAAGGCGAGGCCGAGTACGGAGCAGACGGTGATGGTCGGTTTCGCAAGTTGCGTGCAGGTTGTGAGGAAGATCTTCTTCAACAGCGAAACCGGAACACGCAGGACGAGTGCGGAGAGGATGCAGGCCAGCAGACAGGCGCTGCCGGAGGCCGAAAGCAAATTCATCGTGTAGCGCGCGGCGTACGGTAGAACGTCCTTGGTGACCGGCGGAGATTGCAGAATCTGCGCGTGGAGGCCGGGCCAATCGAAGACGCGCGTTACGGCATTCAGCGCAGACTTCACGCCCGGGTTGCCCCACAGAAGCACGCAGACGACAAGCAGGAGGAACGGCGCCCAGGCGAGCAGCACCTCTCCCGCAGGATGGCGCGGCGGAGTGACGGAGGGGGCATGTTCGCCTTCGAGTTCGAAGTTGTCCTTGGGCTTCCAGAAGCGCAGCACGAGCAGAATCGCGCCAATGGATGCGAGCGCGGCGAGGATATCGGTCAACTGCGGGCCAAGGTAGTTGGAGACGAGAAACTGCGTGAGAGCGAAGCCGATGCCGCACGCCACCGCGGCGGGAAGCACCCCGGAGAGCGCGCGCCAGCCACCCATCACAAGCATCAGGTAAGCCGGCACGAAAACGGAGATGGGCGCACAGATGCGTCCAACGGTGGCGCTGAGAGGTTCGAGCGGAAGGCCGGTGATCCCAGCCAGCGTCACGACGGGAATGCCGATGGACCCGAATGCCACGGGCGCAGTGTTCGCAAGCAGACAGATGCCCGCCGCATAGAAAGGCGCGAAGCCGAGCCCTGTGAGCATGGCCGCGGCGACGGCGACGGGCGTGCCGAAACCGGCGGCTCCTTCGACGAAGGCGCCGAACGCAAATGCGATGAGAAGAGCCTGCAGGCGGCGGTCCTGCGTGATGCTGCCGATCGAGTCTTTGACGATCTCAAACCGGCCCGTCTCGACGGTCATGCGGTAAAGAAAGATGGCCCAGAAGATGATCCATGTGATGGGCAGCAATCCGAACGCGGCGCCCATCGCGGACGCGCTGACGGCAAGGCCCGCGGGCATCTGGTACACGCCGATGGCTACAACTAACGTGGCGCCCAGTCCCGAAAGTGCAGCAATCCAGGCTGTGGTGCGGCGCACGCCCAGGAGGTAGAGCAGCACGAAGAGCGGGATGGCGGCCGCCAGGGCTGACAAGGCCAGGCTTCCGCCGAGCGGAGTGTAATGCTGTTGCCACATGGTCCCACGATTGTATTTCGTCAGCGAGGGCCGGCGGTGGGACGACTGACCAGAATGGTGCGCGCGGCGCCGGGAACATCATGCGTTTCCGGCTCGCCGAATCCGGCTTCGGCGAGCATCGACACATACTCACTGAGTGTGTAAGCATCGCCGCCGGGCGTTGTGGCGAGCATCATCACGGCGAACCACGCTGGCGCCGACGGGTGAACCCGATCCTCTTCGGGGACATGCTCCACAATGATGAGTCGGCCCTTTGGCGCCAGCGCCGTGTGGACCTTCGTCAGCAGAGACACGCACTCCGCGCGGGAAAAGTGATGCAGGAAGTTGGGCAGTAGGACGGTGTCATAGCCGGTGCCGAAGTCGACATCGAACGCGCTTCCCGGCAATGCGGACCAGCGCAAAGCGACTCCGGCGCGCGCAGCGTTCTCCTGCGCCAATTCGAGAACGCCAGGCCAGTCGACCGCCACGACGCGGGCGGCTAGGTCGGCTTCGAGGATACGCACACCAAACAGCCCGTGGCCGGCGGCGATGTCCAGGACGCGCCCGGCGGGCACGGCCAGTTCGCGAAGTTTCAGGATCGTGGTGTGCATCAGAGGCGCCATGCCGCGCGCGAACTGCTTCCACATGGAGTGCTCCGGCTCCAATGCGCCCCGCCCAGAGTCTGTTGTGCCGCCGCGCTTCACGGCGGCCGTGAATCTCGAGTAGGACGCGAGCATGTGAGGCGACATCAAGAAATCGATGGCGTCCCCGATGTAGCGGCCCGAAGAGCGGTCGAGGAAGGCGCGGCTCTCGTCGGTCAGAAGATACAAGCCCGCACTCTTGTTGAGAAGGCGCAGGACAACGAGGCCGTCGCAGAGAATGCGCATGCCCCGGATCGACGTGCCGCACTTGAAGGCGAGCGTCTCCGCGGTGTGATAGCCGCCGGCGATCCGAGTGAAGACATCCAGTTCGATAGCCGAACGGATGACGGCGCTCTTCTGGAAGCCTTGCACGGCCTCCATGAAGTGGAGTGGAGTTGGCTCATTCATGTTGTGGAAGTGGCGTGCGCGGCGGACGTGTGAGGTAACGGACCCAGCGCATCTCCTCACCCGGCCGGTCGAACGAATCGAGCCAGTAGGCGCGGAACTCGTGCTCGAATTTCAGGCCTTGCCGCTCGAGTTTCTCGAGCGCCGGGCGAAGGGTCTCCGAACCGTGATGACGCTCGCGAATGCGCTGCGCGAGAACGGCGCAATCCTGACGTTTGCCGAGCACGGTCTGGATCTTCCGCACGGCTTCCAGCCGCACCTCCAGGCCGGGCCCGTACAGCGGACGGAAGATTTCCAGGGTGTATCGGAAGCGCTTCGCCGCAAGTCGAAAGGCGTGAAGTTCCGCGGGCGCGGGCACGGCCGAGATCAGCGCGCGGCCAAGCGCGAAGAACTCCTGTACGACGGGCGGGAGATGCAGGCGCGCATTGGCTCCGGAACTGAGCGAAGCATCCCACGGGATGGCGCGCTTCTTCTTCATTCCCCGCTCCACCCCAGCCGCGCGCGCCAGTCGGATTCGAGATCGTCGGCGCGCAGCAGGCACACTTGACCGACAAATCGAAGCTCAGCGCGGCGGCGTTCCTCGCGCATCCCGACGATGATGTCGTCGTCTTCGCCAATCCCCAGATCCTTGAGAGCCTCAATGCCGACATCGAGATCCCGCACGACGGAAGAGGCCTCCATGACGATGCTCAGGCGTGCGCGGATCTTCTTCACGCCCTTGGCGGGCAGCAGCGGGGAAAAGATTCGAAGCGCCTGGGAGAACCGACGGATGGAGACGCGCAGATCGTGGACAGCTTCATCATCGTGCTCGCGCGTGGAGCGGTCGAGTTCGGTAAGGAACTTCTCGAAGCGCGACTCCACTTCGATCCGGGCAAACTCCGGAGCAGGGCGATTCCAGGCTTCCTGGCGTGCGTTCAAGGCACTTCCCCTCCCTACTGCTCCCGCATGACGCGCAACTGCTTCGCATACGACTGCTGGAACGTGGCCGCGGCGCCTTCCACCGCCCACTGCTCGAGCGCCGTGTCCTTCTCCGATTGAATCGCGAGTTCGACTTGGCCGTCGGAGGTCTGGCAGCGTATCGCTTCCACGCGCTGGTCGCGGCTCCGGTCGAGCGCATCGGCGATCCGGAGCAACGGCGCCAGCAACTGAATCGAGCGGCGGTCGCCGGGACTAAGAGTTTGAAAGTCGGCATGCCGCGGCCCTGGCATCGCCTTCCGGTGGTAACGGCACAGCATGGAGACACGCAGACGCTCGACATCGGTGAAGCCGGCGATATCCGCGTTCCGCACGATGTACTGCGAGTGCTTGTGATGGCCGGTGTCGCTGATCGCATGGCCGACATCGCGAAGGTAGGCCGACGCTTCGAGGAGCCGGCCCTCTTCGGGAGGCAGCCTATGGAGCGGCGCAAGCGCGACGAACAACTCCTGCGCAAAGCCCGCTACTTTGCGCGCATGCCGCAGTTCCACGCCGAAGCGCCGCGCGAACTGCTCGACAATCATCCGCTGCTCGCGGTCGAGCCGTGTCCGTTCGTGGCCGACGCCGCGTTCGGCGAGATCGCGAATCAGACCGTCGCGAACACCGGCGGCACAGTAGGCCAAGGACTGGATCTGGAACTCTTCGAGCACGCGCGTGAGAACGGCCGCGCCGGGCAGGATGATCTCCGCCCGCCTCGGGCCGATGCCGACGACCTTGCGGCGGGCGGCCAAGTCCGTCGTCGACAGCCTTCGAAACAACTGCCGGATCTGCGGCAGAGAGGCGCGCCGCTTGTCGGCCAACTCGCGCTTCGTGCGAGGGATGCTGTTCACCGCGCAGACCACGGCCGATGCCGAGGCGGAGGTGCCGATGGCCCGCGCGAAGCCGCCGCGGGTGATGCGGCGCAGCGCGACGCCGAGTTTCTCCTCGATGTACTCATCCATCCGCTGCATAGCTTCAGGCGAGGGCGGATCCTCGTTCAGAAACACCCCCTGGAGCCGCACCGCGCCGAGCGGCCGCGAGAACGCCGCCTTCATCAGGCCGCCCTCGGCTTCGATGATCTCAGCGCTGCCGCCGCCGATGTCGATGATCAGGACGCGCTCATTCGGATGCGGCCAGCGCGCCTCGACGCCGAGGTGAATCAGGCGCGCTTCTTCCTGGCCGGAGATGATTTCGATGGGCACACCGAGAATCGTCGTGGCGCGCTCGATGAACTCATCGCTGTTGGACGCATCGCGCACGGCGGATGTCGCGACAACGCGCACGGCCAGAGGATCGTGTCCTCGAAACGTGGCGGCCATGCGCGTCAGGACAGTGCAAACCTCATCGACCGCCTTCTGCTCCAGCATCCCTGTCCGGAAGACGCCTTCACCGAGCCGCGTCACCTGCCGGTCCTCGGCGAGCGTGGTAAATTTGCCTGATCGGTCCGCCTCGGCCACCATCAGGCGAACGGAGTTGCTGCCGATATCGATTGCCGCGTAGCGGGGCATGGACGTTAAGATGAGGAATCCGAGATCCATGATTATCCCCCAATCGAAAGCCCTCGCGCTGTTTGCCGCCGCTGCTTCACTGGCCTTCGCGCAGAACCCGGTGATTCAGGCGGTGGATGCGCGCGCCGACCATTACGGCAAGCTCTCGCGCCAGATCTGGGAGAACCCCGAAGTCGGGTTCCAGGAGACCAAGAGCTCCGCTCTTCTCCGCGACGATCTGAAATCGGCGGGCTTCCGCATCAGCGACGGCGTCGCTGGAATGCCCACGGCCTTCATCGCCGAATGGGGTTCCGGCGCTCCGGTCATCGCCATCCTTGGCGAGTTCGACGCGCTGCCAGGTCTGTCGCAGGAAGACACCACCGCGCGGAAGCCGCGCGTGGAGGGCGCACCCGGACACGGTTGCGGCCACAACCTGTTCGGATCGGCGTCCGCGCTGGCCGCGGTTGCCGTGAAGGAACAGATGGAGAAGCGCGGCCTGAAGGGGACCATCCGGTTCTACGGCACGCCCGCCGAAGAGGGCGGCGGCGGCAAGATCTATATGATCCGCGCCGGACTGTTCAAGGATGTCGATGTCGCGCTCGCCTGGCACCCGTGGGACCGGAATGAAGTGGACGACAATCCCTGGCTCGCGAACATCTCAGCGCGCATCCGCTACCGCGGCAAAGCCGCGCATGCCGCGGCGGCGCCGGAAGCTGGACGATCCGCGCTGGACGCCTTTGAACTCATGGCCCACGGCGTGAACTTGCTGCGCGAGCACGTGCCGCAGGAGACGCGCATGCACTACGTCGTCATCAAAGGCGGCACGGCGGCGAACGTGGTCCCGGACGAGACCGAGGTTTCCCTGATCGTGCGGCATCCCGACGCGAAGACGCTCGAGAACATCTGGGAGCGTGTCCTGAACTGCGTGCAGGCCGGCGCGCTGGCGACGGGAACGCAAGTCAGCTTCGAGATCACGTCGAGTTACGCCAACCTCGTGCCTGTCCGGTCGATGATCTCCCTGATGAACAAAAGTCTACAGACCGCCGGCGGCGTGAATTATTCGCGCGAGGAGCGCAAGTTCGCCGAAGCATTGCGTTCCAACGTCGATCTCACCAATGCCCCGCCGCTGGGAACGGAGGCGAAGGTCCTTCCCACGCGCACAGCGCTAGTCTCCGCTTCCACCGACGTGGGCGACGTGAGCTGGAACGTCCCCACGGGCCAGGTGCTGGTGGCAACATTCCCGCCGGGCATCCCGCTGCATACCTGGCTCTCCACGGCGTGCGCGGGCACAAGTCTGGCCCGCAAGGGGATGGTGGTCGCGGCGAAGGCCCTCGCTCTGGCCGCAACCGATCTGCTGTCGAATCCTGAACTGGTGAAGGCCGCGAAGCAGGACTGGCAGGATGCGCTCAAAGGGCGCGCCTACCGCTCACTACTGCCGGCGGATCGCAAACCGTCGCCGCGCTGACGCTTATCGAAGAGCCGTGCGCAGCGCCTGTTCCACTACGGGCGCCATCAGTTCGTAGCCCTTGGCGTTCGGATGCAGCCCGTCCTCGGAGATCCCCTGACGCAGCCAGCCCTTCTCGTCGACGGTCGCGGCGAAGTAGTCCGCATACACGGCGCCGGCCTTCGCGGCGTACTCCTTCAGCCACGCGTTCAGCTTCAGAATGTCTGCCGGAGGGCGGCGCGCCGTCTGCGGCCGCGACGTGTAATCGCTCACCGGCATCACGGCACAGAGCACCACTTTGATTCCATGGACCTTCGCCAGTTCCGTGATCGCCTGGAAGTTGTCGGCGATCATCTTCTGCGTCACCGGCCCTGTGTTCCGCGCGATGTCGTTCGTCCCGGCCAGCACGACTAGCGCCTCTGGCTTCAGGCCGATGACGTCAGGGAACATCCGCACCAGCATCTGCGACGTGGTCTGACCGCTGATGCCGCGATTCACATACGGCTTGCCCGGAAAGGACTGCGCCAGCTTCCAGCCGTCCGTAATCGAATCGCCGAGGAACACGACTCGTCCCGCCACGGCCGGTTCCGCTTTCAGGCGCTGGTTGTCGGCATGGTAGCGTCCGAGTTGATTCCAGTCCTGAAGCTGGTCCGCCAGGCCCTGTGCAGTATTCGCCAGGCAGCAACCCGCGCGCGGCGGATTGTACTCCTCGACGAGTTGTGCCGTCAACGCGGCAGGAGCCACCAGCGCCGCCGCGCACAGAACCATCCATCGTTTTGCTGAAGGTTTCATTTCAGCCGCATTATGGCACTGGGCGAACTTTAGCCGGCGTGCGGCAGATAGCGCTCCGCAAGGATCTTTCTGTGATACGCCTCGTGACCCGCGGTCACAAACGCGAGTCCTCGCACGGTCACGCTGTTCGAACTGACGGTCCCGCGCCGGGCCCACGCGTCCCGAGGGAGACCTCGGAACAGCGTCAACGTCGCGGCACGCACGGCGCTGAACTCCTCCATCAGATCAGCGAGAGGCCGTTCGTTGAATCTGCCGGGCGCGATGTAGTCGTCCTGCTCAAACGGCGGCAGCGGCGTCACGTCGCCCCGCGCGATCCGCAAGGCCCGGTAGGTGAAGATCCGCTCCGCATCCACGATGTGGCCGATCACTTCCTTCAAGGTCCACTTCCCTGGTTGATAGCGAAAAGTACCGGCCCAGTCATCGCTTGCCGGCGCGATCAAAGTCCGAAATTCGTTTGAGCCGCTTTCGAGAGCACCAACCAGGTCGTCGCCCTCCACGCACGCCACGTACTTCGTCGCGAAACCGAGGATCTCGCTTTCCTCGGGCCTTCCTGGGGTCCAATCGCTCATTCAGATTCCCTCCCTGCGAACAGCGGTGCTAGGTCTCACTGTAGCAGGGGAATCTCTCTTCCCCTCACTCCGTTGCAGGCGTATTCTGTGCGGAAAGAGAGGTGTTTTATGCCCTCTGACCGCTTCGTAATTCGTTTGCCCCTTCTAAAGCTCCTGATCGGATTGGTGCTCACGCTCGTCCCCATCTGCGCCGTCGGCCTCTACGCCATCTCCCACACCGAGAAGGCGATGGACCGCACGGTCGGCAACCACTTCCGGACAATCGCGCAAAGCACAGCCAGTGAGGTTTCTCAGTTCATCAACGATCGCGTCCTGTCGGTGGGCACCATGGCCGCCAACCCCGTCGTCACCGAGGCCGCGGCAGAATCCAACCGCAGCTACGAGAATTCCAATGAGCAGGCCATCGCCGCCCGCCTCCAGAAGATGGAGAGCGAGTGGGATAAGCCCGCCGGTGAGGGCTACGTGCGGCAAATGCTCACTTCACGGGCCTCCCGACTCTTGAACCGCTATCGGGAGATCGACCGGCGTTTCCTGCGAATCACCCTGACCGATGCGCATGGCGGCACCGTTGCCGCCACCCACAAGACCCTTGACTACTACCAGGCCGACGAGGATTTCTGGCAGAAGATTTACGCCAATGGCCGCGGCGCCGTGAACATCACGGACGTTCTCTATGACGAAGTGACGAAATCCTACTACCTGGGATTGGGTGTGCCGGTGATGGAGGAAGGCTCCACCCGCGTCATCGGAGTTCTGGACGCCTTGGTGGAAGTCTCCTCGCTGTTCCCGTTGATCCACCGGATTGAGACGGGACCGACGATGCGTGCCGCGCTCGTCAAGGCGGACGGCACGGTGATCTACTCGCCCACCACGAACCTGGCGATGAATGCCAAGTCCAATGAGTTCGCCGCAACGGAAGAGGTTCGCCAGACGACGGAAGGATTGCAGCGGGGCTACGCGGTGGTCTCTCTGCGCGACGGAGTGCCGACCCTGGTCGCGTTCGCCAACACGGGCCTGGAGGTCTCCTTCCCAAACTTGAACTGGAAAGTGCTGGTCATCCAGGATGCGGATCAGGCGTTTGCGGCCACACGCGGCGTCCTTCGACTGATCCTGTTCGAGGTAGCGTTGGCGCTGGCGGCGCTCACGTTTCTGACGGTCTACTTCTCGCTCCACCGCAGGCGCGAGTACACTGACCTGGCCGCGAAGGCTCCTGGGCCGCAGGCGTCGAAGGTCTAGAGTTTCCCGCTACGCCGCCTTCTGGAAGAGCACGGACGCGTAGCCGACAACAGAGTTCTCGTCGTTCGTTGCCGGGAATGAGGTTTCGTACGCGGGGTCCTCTTCAGGCTCCGCACCGAGACAGCGGACCACCTCGAGCAAGGCCGCAATGGGGCCGGCCCCGCAGGCCTCGAAGTCCGAGAAGCGCACGCCTTCAAGGAAACCGCGCGGATCCAGGGCGCGAATCGCCTTCAGCGCGCGGGCATCCATCCGGCGCGCGGGTGCATCTCGATGGAAATGCGACAGGTCGCTTGTAGCCACCACCAGGTTCCGCCCGCCCATCTCTTTGATCAACGCGGCAATCGACTCACCCAGTGGTCGCGCCAGATTCTCGTCCGGCGAGCCCATCACGACCGGAACCAGCCGGAAATCCCCGAGCGCCACCTGCAAGTACGGTAGCTGGACTTCGAGCGAATACTCGCTGGAGGGCCAGTGGCCGTAGTCGCCCCGGTTCGACACCCGGCACGTCGAGCAGAGACTGCTGGCGAACTCATGGTCGAGCGGCACCTCGCCCAACGGCGTCGCATAAGCCCTGCCGCTGAAGACGGAGGCGAATGTGAACTTCTCGACATGCGCCGGCGCCAGGATGATCACCCGGTCGTAGGTGAAGCCGCGCAGCGCCGCGTAGGCGCGGGCTGCGACGGGCTCGGCCCCCGGCTGATCTCCGTGCGGAGCGATCAGCGCCAGCGGCGCCTCCGCCGGGCCCGGAGGGGCCGCTTCGAACAGTTCCTCGACCTTGCGCCGCAATTCCTCGGCGTCAACGGGATAGCGACGCCCGGCCGAGACGGCCGGGCGCACCAGATCTGGCTGATTGACCATGGTGCGCTCCTCGAACCCATGTTGAGCCAGGCGCCGCGTTTGCGCCATTGATCTATCTGTCTGAAAACAGGCGAAATAGTACTCTACGTACTGGGAGGGTGGATCGAGTACAATCCGTTTATTATGACGCTCCGGGCCCTTTTCTCCGTTTTGCTGGTTGCGTGCGTCCTGCCGGGCGCCCAGCCGGAGCCCGTCCAACTTCCTCCGCCCGGTGGAGCGGCGGCCTCGCTTCAGGCGGCGCTCAAGGCCCGCCGCAGCGAGCGTGAGTTCTCGCCCCGGAAACTGCCCCTGGCCACCCTTTCGAACCTGCTCTGGGCGGCCTACGGCGTGAACCGGCCCGAAACGGGCGGACGCACCGCGCCCTCAGCGCACAACTGGCAGGTAATCGACGTCTATGTCGCCTTGGAGGACGGCCTCTGGCTCTATGATGCCTCGAAGCATCGCCTGCTCCCCGTAGCTTCGGTCGATGCCCGGGGAATCGCCGGCACGCAGGACTTCACCGCCACAGCCCCGCTCAATCTGGTCTATGTCGCGCGGATGTCGAAGATGAAGGCATCCGCCGAGGACACTCCGACGGACTTGGTGGCCTGGGCGGCGACGGAGGCCGGGGCGGTCTCACAAAATGTTTCCTTGTTTTGTGCGGCGGAGGGACTGGCCACCGTAGTGCGCGCGGGCGTTCAGCGGGAGTCTTTCACCAAAACCGCCAAGCTGACGCCCGACGCACGTATCCTTCTCGGCCAGACAGTGGGATTCAGAAAGTAAGCGAGCCGCCTAGAGCCCGGCTTGTTTCTTTGCCTGCTCTCCGATGATTGGAATGACAAGCATCTGTCCGTTATAGGCCTTGAACATCAATAGCAGCCAGTAGCAGAACACACCCAGGGCGATTAATAGCTCCACAGGCACCAGCACCAACGCCAGGAACGACATCGCGCTGGTAAGGATGCCAAGAACGACCCAGAAAACGATCCATGCCGCGGAGAGAAAAATCGACTGCCAGGCGTGAAAGCGAACCACAGGCATCTTGTTATACGGCTCGAGTGCCAGGAACAGGATCCCCGTGAACACGCCAAACAGATACGCCAACGCGCCGGCGACGTTCTCGGATAATCCTCCCGTTTGGGCCGCGGCCGTCTGCTGGTGCGGCGGCGGGGCGTAGCCGCTTCCTCCGGCACTCTGGTTGGCGACGGGCGCGCCGCAACTCGGACAGAAGCTTCCGGCGGCATCAGCCCCGCACTTCGAACAATATGGCATTTCAGTGTTTCCTCTCTTGACCGGTCAATCGGTCCGCCCGAACGCTGCGGGCAATCGTGCCTACTCTATACACTGAACGCGTCAAACGCAAAGAAACGGGTCGGCGTGGACCGAGGTGCCTAGTACCAGTAGAACTCAGGAGCGGCCCGTCGTTCTGGTATTAAGTGCCTCTTTTGTGGAAAGTTAGAAGAGGAGTTCGAGAAAGGCGGGACGCCGGAACACTTAGATGGATCTGCGCTCGGAGCAGTCGATCCTCCACTATCGGATCGTTGAAAAATTGGGCGAAGGCGGCATGGGCCAGGTTTATAGGGCCCTGGATACGCGTCTCAACCGCCATGTTGCGCTGAAAGTCCTGCGCGCCGGACAAGCCGCTTCGCCAGAGCGTCGCGCGCGCTTTCTTCAGGAGGCGCGTGCCGCCTCCGCTCTCAACCATCCGAACATCATCACCATTCACGACATCTTCACTTACGAAGGTGCGGATTTCATCGTGATGGAACTGGTCACCGGGCAATCGCTCGCCGACCTGATCCCCAAAGGCGGCCTCCGCATCAGCGCGCTGCTGACGATCGGTGCTCAAATCGCCGACGCACTCTCGACGGCACATGAGGCCGGAATCATCCATCGCGACCTCAAACCCGGCAACGTCATGTTCAGCAACTCCGGCGCGGTGAAGCTGCTGGACTTCGGGCTGGCCAAACTCACCGAAAGCTACATCCACGCGGGAGCGCTGGAGCCGGTCTCTCCGCTCACGGTCGAGGGCATGGTCGTCGGAACCGCGCGCTACATGTCTCCCGAGCAGGCCCAGGGGCTGCCGCTCGATGCCCGTTCGGACACCTTCACCTTCGGTGTCGTGATGTATGAGATGGCCACTGGCATCTCGGCATTCGAGTCCGCCACCACGGTTTCTACGCTCGCGGCGGTGCTGCGCGATGAACCGCGCCCCATTCCGGAGCTGACCCGCGACGTCCCGGAAAAGCTCGTTGAACTGATCCGCGCGACCATGCAGAAGGATCCTGCCGCGCGGCCTTCCACCATGCGTGAGGTGCACCGCGCACTGCTGGGGATCCGAAACACCTGGGAATCCGGAGTCCAGGCACCCCTGCGTCTCCATCTGCCGCAATCCGGCGTTGCCGCAACCATTCGGCCCGTCGCCGGCGATCCTCCAAGTCACCTTCCGACTGCACAAGAGGTCCATCCCGCCTCCGCGCCGACAAGGCCGATGGCGCCTGTGACTGCACTGCCCAAAGGTGCCCGCAGCACCTGGATCTGGCCTGCGGCATTGGGCGTCATTCTCGTTGCCGGGGCCGCAACGGTGTGGCAGCAGACACGTAAAGAGCCCGCCCCGCCGGCGACCGTGGCCCAGCCCCTGCCCACACCGGCGCCAACCGCCTTGGACCCCGAACCGTCCGTGGCGTCCGTCGAAATCCCGACGCCGACTGCGGCCCGGCCCGCGGTCAAGACAGCGCCTCATCCCACTCCGGCGCCAACACGGCTGGCCTCACCCGCTCCTCAGACGGCAGTGCCGGCTGTCGAGCCGACCGTCACCGCGACGGTCAGCGACGGCATCCCGGTTATGCTTGAACTCGATGAGGACGTGCCCGTAAACATCGTGGAAGGCGCGGCGATCCGGCTGCGCGTCGCCGACGACTTGAAGGTCGGCGACCTCGTCGTTGTCCGCCGCGGCGCCCCCGCGCGGGCCGTCGTCTCCGCAGAGCAGCGGAGCCGCCGCCTTCTGCCATCCGGCAAGGCGACGATGCTCCTCCAGAGCGTCGAAGCCGTCGACGGCCACGGCGTGCAGATCCGCGAGAGCCGCTCGACGGATCGCAAACCTCGCTCCATTGAATCCGAGCGCCGCGAAGACCGCAGCCCGGACAAGGCGATCCTCGCCAGGAAAGGCACCCGCTACACCGCGTACATCGACGGCGGCTTCACTGTCCGTACCACACGCACCGCATCACAGGCCGGCCGTTGAGTTTCTGTTTGGGGGAGTGCAGGACAGGGATGGTGCGCCCGGAGAGATTCGAACACCCGACCCACTGGTTCGTATCTAAGGGAACCGGAAGAAGGCGAACTGAAAGGGGCTAAGTGATTGATTCTGAATGGTGCGCCCGGAGTGATTCGAACACCCGACCTACTGGTTCGTAGCCAGTTGCTCTATCCAGCTGAGCTACGGGCGCACTTGTGTACTGCCTTTTCAATATAGCGCGAGCGGCTGGCGCGCCGCAAATTCGCGGCTAAAGTACCTCAAGAATCAAGCACTTGAGATACAGCGTCTCCGGCACCGTCAGCAGAATCGGATGATCCTGCGCCTGCGCCCGCCGCTCCAGCACCCGCAGAGTCCGCCCGGCATCGAGCGCCGCAGCCGCCACCGTCTCCAGCAACGCCGCCTCGTGAACATGGTACGAACACGAGCACGTCACCAGCACGCCGCCCCGTTCGAGTAGCCTCAGCGCCTTGTGGTTCAACTCGCGATAGCCCCGCAGCGCGGCCTCCACGCTCGCCTTATTCTTGGCGAACGCCGGCGGATCCAGCACAATCGTGTCGAACCTCCGACCGGTCCGAGCGTAGCCGCCAAGAAGATCGAAGACGTCGGCCTCGCGGAACGTGACCTTCTCAAGCCCGTTCACCGCGCGGTTCGCTTCGGCGGTCGCCAGCGCGGGGCCGCTCGAATCCACGCCTTCCACCGACTCGCACTTCGACGCAAGGTGCAGCGCAAAGCCGCCCGTCGAAGTGAAGCAATCGAGCGCGCGCCCCCGAGCATGCCGCGCCGCCGCGACGTAATTCTCACGCTGGTCCAGGTACACGCCTGTCTTCTGCCCGTGCAGCAGGTCGCACTGCCAGCGCAGACCGTTGAACCGCACCTCGACCCGCTCCGGAATCTCGCCCCACAGCACCGCATTCTCCTGCGGCAACTGTTCATGCCGCCGCGCCGGAGCGTCATTGCGCGCGAGAATCCCGGTTGGCGAAACAACCTCGCGCAGACAGTCCGCAATCACCTCGCGCGCGGCGTCCATGCCTTGGTCCAGGAACTGCACGGAGAGCCAGTCGCCGTAACGATCAACGATTAGCCCGGGCAGCAGGTCGCCTTCGGCGTGGACCAGGCGGCAGGCGTCCGAGTCCGTCACTACACGTTCTCTCAGCCGCAGTGCCGCCCGCAGCCGCCCCAGCCAGAAATCGCGACTGATCTCGAGGTTTTCCCTCGAAAGCAGCCGCAGTGTGATCTGCGAAGTCGAACTGTAGTGCGCCACTCCCAGCGGCCGCCCGCGCGGATTCAGGACGCGGACCACGGCGCCCGCGGGCACGCCAGACGCGCGCTCCACGTCGCTCGAATACACCCAGAGATGGCCGGAAGCGAGGCGCTCTTCGCCTCTCCTGGAAACCGTAACCGCGGGAAGCTCAGTCAAGCGCCCTGCTTCGCTCAGCCAATCCGCAGCGCACGCAGCCGGGCGATGCGCTCCTGCGTCGGCGGATGCGTCGAGAAGAGCTTGGCGAAGCTCTGGCCCGTCAGCGGCTTGATGATATACATGTGCGACATCGTCTCCGACGCGTGCATCGGAATCCGCTTCGAATACCCTTCCAGCCGTTCCAGCCCGCGAGCCAGTCCCTCGCCGGAGCCGATGGCCCGCGCCGCCGTCTCGTCCGCCGAGAACTCGCGTGTCCGCGAAATCGCCATCTGGATCAGCCCCGCGGCGACCGGAGCCAGAATCAGCATCAGGATCGCGACGAACGGATTCGGGGCATCGTCGTCGTCGCGGCGCCCGCCGAAGAACATCGCCATGTGCGCCATGTACGTCAATGCCGCGCCGATGGTGGCAGCGATGGAGCTGATCAGAATGTCACGGTTCTTGATGTGCGACAGCTCGTGGGCGATTACGCCCTCCACCTCGTCGTCGTTCATCAGTTCGAGCAGACCCACCGTCACCGCCACCGACGAGTTTTGCGGATTGCGCCCCGTGGCGAACGCGTTCGGCGCCTGTTCGGGGATCACCCACAGCTTCGGCATCGGCAAACCCATGCGCTGGCACAGGTTGCGGGTCAT
This sequence comes from Bryobacteraceae bacterium, assembly GCA_050789245.1. GTDB lineage: Bacteria > Acidobacteriota > Terriglobia > Bryobacterales > Bryobacteraceae > PNKE01. Next base: position 304,486 of record JBOZRR010000028.1, read on the forward strand.
CGGCGCGATGCGGCGCCAGACCTGCGCGTTCTCGGTCTCCGAGACCCGGATCGCGCCGGACGACATCAGCGCCATCTTCTCCGAGAAGAAGTAGCTGAAGAAGTTCATTCCGATCGCCATCACCAGGCCGATCGTCATCCCGTTCTTGCCTCCCAGCGCATTGCCGCCCACCACCAGCAGGCCGCTGAGAAGTCCTAGGAGCAGAGCCGTTTTCAGACCATTCATCGTGTCGTGTTCAACCTCGATCGATCCAATCGTTATTGTCCCATACGGGACGGCACACACCCTATCATTCGATTAGATGCGCGACCACCCCGCCTGGTAACGCCCTTCCGGCGCCGCCGGCCTCCAGATCGTTATATGCTTTAGGTTTGCAAGGAGATGAGTGGAATGAGCCAGGAACTTTCGAGACGGAATTTCATGAGGAAGTCGGCCGTTGCGGCAGCAGCCGTGGCAGGCCCGGCAGTGCTCCCGGCCCTGGGGCAGAACGGCAAGATCAACATGGGCTGGATCGGCACCGGCGGCCGCGGTTACTACCTGCTGCAGCGCGCCTATGAGGGCAATAAGTCCGCCATTAACGTCAGCGCGGTTTGCGACACCTTCAACGTCAATCTGAACCGCGGAAAGGACCTGGTCGCCACCACCGAGGGCAAGACCCCCAAGGCCGTCGTCGACTACAAGGAGATCCTGAACGACAAGTCCATCGACGCCGTCGTCATCGCCACGCCGGAGCACCTGCACCACCGCATGCTGCTCGACGCCATGGCCGCCGGCAAGCACGTCTACGTCGAAAAGCCCCTGGCGCACACCATCGAGGAAGCGCAGGAGATCGTCAAGGCCTCCAAGACCAGCAAGAGCATCATCCAGGTCGGCACCCAGAACCGCTCGAACAGCCTCTACCAGATGGCCAAGACCATGATCGAGCAGGGCGTCATCGGCGACTGCCACTACGTCCGCGCCTTCTGGTACCGCAACGCCCTTCCGAGCGGTGCCGCCGCCTGGCGCTACCCCATCCCGCCCGACCTCAGCGCGCAGTCCGCCGACTGGCAGAAGTTCCTCGGCCCCGCCCAGAAGCGTGACTTCAACAAGAATCGTTACAGCCAGTGGCGCCTCTATTGGGACTATTCGAGCGGTATCGCCACGGACCTGATGGTCCACCAGACCGACGTCACGGCCTTCGTCATGGGCAAGGGTTCGCCCTCGTCGATCATCGCCTCCGGCGGCATCTACCGCTGGACCGATAACGACGACCGCGAAGTGCCCGACACCTGGAGCGTCCTGCTCGACTACGAAAAGGAGAAGTTCCACATCAACTACTCCTGCTACCTGGGCAACGCCAAGTACGGCTACGGCGAACAGTTCATGGGCAATGAGGGCACCATCGAGGTGGTCAACCGCTCCACCCTGAACTACTACCCCGAGGTCTTCGCGCCCGGCATGAAGGAGACCGTGAAGGAGCGCAAGGAACTCTCCATCACCATCCCCCGCAACGACAACCTGGCCGTGGAAGCGCACATCCGCAACTTCCTGAACTCCGTCGCCGGTAAGGAAAAGCCCCTGGCCCCCGTCCAGGCCGGCTTCGAAGCCGTCGTCGCCGGACTGCTCTCGGTCGTCAGCTACCGCCAGGGCAAAAAGGTCCTCTGGGACGCCAAGAACGACAAGTACTCTTTTGCCTGAGCGCCAACACGGCACTCCAGGCAGCTTTGGTGGCATGGGCTCGCGGCGACGCGGGCCCTTTCTTTGTCTGCCATCCGACGGCAGTGCCCGATTGACAGATTCAGTTTCTATGCTGATAACCCCGCCCGCCGGACAAGTTCCGAATAGCGGGGATCGGACCGGAACCGGTCAAAGTACATGGAGTCGATTTCGTGCATGCGCGCGGCCCGCATCGTGTACGCCTGCTCGAGCCACTTGAAGGTGGCATCCGTGTCGCCGAGCCCTGCATGGAGGATGGCGAAATCCATGGGCGAGACGAATCTTGTGCCGGCCATCGCGGTGATCTCCACGAGAAGGCGAAGTGCCTTCTCGTTCTCTCCGGCAAGCCCATATACGTGACCCAGCAGGGAACGGAAGACTGACCCAGGGCTCATGCTAAGCGCTTTCGTTAGCACCTCAATCGCTTTCGAGTATTCCCGGAGTCCAGCGTGAGAGAGCCCCAGCCACCAGAATGCGTTGACGAATTGGGGATCAAGTTCGAGCGCCTGCCGGCACCGTTCGATCGACTCCTGGTAGCGGCGGGCACGAAACAGCAGCATGGCCCGGCTGTTGGCGCTGATGGGCGAGACGGGATCGAGCGCGACATAACGATCGGCCTCCCGCAGGGCCTCGTCGTACCGCTTCATTCGGGTGAGGCACTCGGCGTACCAAACGCGCGTAAGCAGGTGGCTCGGATTCAGTCGCATTGCACGCTGGTATTCAACTTCGGCGCCGGCCAGATCCCAGTCGTAGCCCTTCTTCACGTCAGCCAGAACATTGTGCGCCGCGGCATTCGACTCGTCGAGTTCCAGCGCTCTTTGAGCGGCGGCGCGCGCCGCCGGGAAGCCGTCGGCAGATGGCCTGAGCCCGAAGATGCAGGCGAAGACTAGAGCCTCTCCAAGGCCGGCGTACGAATCGGCGTGTGTGTCGTCGAGCTGAACGGCCTGCGTGAAGTAATCAACGCTACGGGGCACACCGGGGATCCCGCGGTGCAGAAAGTAATTGCCGCGAAGGAATGCCTCGTATGCGGCCGGATTCACCGATCGCTTGCGTGCGAGCCTGGCCTGTTCACGGGAGGCCAGGTTGATTCGAACCGAGCGTGCCACCGCGCGCGCGACTTCGCTTTGCATCGTGAGAATTCCGGACAGATCGCGCTCGTAGGATTCGGTCCACAGGTGCGTGTCGTCGCGGGCACGGACCAGGTTCACGTTGATCCGGACACGCCCACCCGCTTGCGCGACCGTGCCCGTGAGAATCGCGTCGACATCCAGTTCGCGGGCGATCTCCGGCAGGGATTTCCGCGTGTCGCCCTTGTAGCGCATGACCGACGTTCGCGAGGTGACCCGGAGCGAGACGATGCCGGCGATCTCGGTAATCAGTTCGTCGGTGACTCCGTCGGAGAAATATTCCTGCTCGGGATCGTTCGAAAGGTTCTGGAGCGGCAGGACGGCCAGCGACTCGATGCGGCTCCGGGTCGCCACAACCTGCCTGTACCCGAGGGTGAGAATCGGAATCGCCACGAGGCCCCCGGCGATGGCGTAAACCGCCCGGCGGCGGTCCACTTGCTTCGAGACCTGCTGCTCCCCCATGTCGGATTCAACCCGGACAAGAAAACGATAGCCGCGTTGGGGGACGGTTTCGATAAAGCGCGGATTGTCGGCATCGTCACCCAGGACCTCTCGCAGGCGGTTGATGGTCTTGTTCAGGCCGCGGTCGAAATCCACGACGGTGTCGGGCCAGAGGCGCTTCTGGAACTCCTCGCGGCTGATGACCTCGCGAGGCCGATCGAGAAGGAGTGCGAGGGCCTGGAAGGGCTGCTCTTGGAGTTTGATCTTCCGCCCCTGCTTAAACAACTCTCCAGCGGCAAGGTCGGCTTCGAAGACACCAAAGCGAACCACCGGCCGTTTGGGATTCACGGGAGCGGTGCCCCTCCTAGGCTGAATATCTTAGCACCCGTGTCCAGAACGAGGAAGAACCGCCTGCAAGCCACTGCAAAGATTTGGCTTAGCCGGGAACATCATCGCCATACCGAATCAACGTACAGGCTCTTGAAGTTTGCAGCACGAGGGGGCTAGGATTCCGCTCATCCGGTCAGTGGACCGTGAGCAGATCGAGAGAGGAGAAAGACCATGGGATGCAGGATGATGAATCTCCTGGTGGCTGTCGTGGCGGCAGCCGCCGGAAGTGCGGCGATGGCGCAGTCTGAGAACTCCGGCGGCGGACTCGTCGGCACGTGGATGATCGAGGTAACGCTCAGGAACTGCGACACGGGTGCGGCGTTGGGTGCGCCGCTGAACTCCCTGGTGACATTCCATCGCGGCGGGACCCTCAGTGAGAGCGTCGGCCCGGCGAGCTTCGCGGTCGGCCAGCGGACCCCGGGGCATGGAGTTTGGAGCCAGGTCGGTGACCAGATCTACAGTCAGCGGATGGTCAACTTGATCACGTTCGACTCTCCGCCAAACCTGCCCGGGACGCCGGGCTTCGATCCGGCGAAACCCGTCTCGCCTGGCTTCCTCGCCGGCTGGGCGGTGGTTTCGCACCGGGTCGAGTTGATCGACGAGAACAACGCGTCGTCGGTAGGCACCAACGCCTTCTACAAGTTCGACGGGACGCAGTACCGGACGGGATGCTCGACGTCGACGGCGAAGCGGTTTAAGTGAGCCGGAAGGCGTGAACCATGATGCGGCAAAGGGCGCCGGAGCCCAAGCTCCGGCGCCCTTTGTGTCTCGGCGGTTGTCCCGTCAGAACTGGAAGCGCAGCACAAGCTGAATCGTGCGCGCGTTGTTGCCGAAGGCGGTCTCCGGCTGGTTGAATTCAGGGTTGCCCGGGATCAGGTAGTTGCGCGTGTCCGTGCGGGAGCGCGGGTACGCATTATTGATCATGCCGGGCGTGTACTGCGAGTGGTTGAACGCGTTGTAGAACTCGCCGCGGAACTCCACCAGCTTGTGCTCGGTGATGTTGAACCTCTTGGCGAAGGTCAGGTCGAAGTTGTTGATGCCTCGCAGCGGCAGCAGGCTGCGGCCGGCATTGGCGTAAGCGCCCAGGCCCGCACGGATGTAGCGCGCGCCGGGGTTGTCCGCCAGGTAGGCCACGGTCTCCCCGGCACTGTTGGTCAGCTCGGTCACATCGCTGCCCACCTTGTCGGTCCCGGCCGAATTGACGATCACACGGTCGCCCGCGCTGTCGCCGTTCAGGTTGGAATCGATGCCGCTCTGCAGCGTCCCCAGCATGGGCGATTCCGCAATGTAGGTGCCGCTGCACGTGTAGTTGCCGAGTACATGCTTCAGGAACCAGTTGGAATTCTTGAACCACGGCGTTTCATAGATCCAGCTCAACGAGAAGCGCTGCCTGCGGTCGAGCGCCGAGGAGCCCTTCTCCGTGCTGTAGTTCAGGAAGTCCTCCGGCCGACGCGGTTGGATCAGCGTCGAGAAGACCGCCGCCGTGCCATCGTCAATCGCATGGCTCCATGTGTACGAACCGACGAAGCTCAGGCTCTTCGAAAAGCGCTTGTTCACCTGGATCGCCATGCCGTGGTAACTGGAGTTGCCGATCGGCATGAACCCTACGACATTCTGGTCAAACCCGTATGGCGCCCAGATGTTGCTTTGGGCGCTAGCCTGCTCTTGCAGCCCGCTCAGCGTCAACGGCAGGCTGTCGAGTTCCGCCTGCGTCGGGGCCGTCAAGTACGTCGGCAGGCTGTTGGTCGGCGTGACGATCGCGGCGCGGTTCAGACGGATCTGCGCCGGCAGGTTCACGCCCCGGTTACCCAGGTAGCGGACCTCCACCGTGTAGTCCCGGAACAGGACCTTTTGAACGCCAAACGTCCAGTTGATGGAGTAAGGGCGCTTCTGGTCCGGCACGTACGACGCGGTCAGACTGCGCGCCTCCTCGGGCGTCAGCGTCGATCCCGACGCCGGATTCAGCAATCCTCCGTCGGCCAGGAAACTGGTGGTCGAGCTATTGAAATCCACGTTGGAGGTGGTGAAGAACTGCGGCGGCAGGGAGAGAATCCCCAGGTTCTGGTAGCTCTGGTCGTAGGCCATGCCGAACCCGGCCCGCAAAGTGATCCCGCCGGAACCGTCCGGAGACCAGGCAAAGCCGACTCGCGGCGCCCAGTTCGCTTTCTGTGCCTTGGGGGCCCTGATATCGATCAACCCAGGCACCGAGGCCGCCGAGTTCAACTCCTGCGTCTCACTGCCCGACGGAACGCCGACATACTCATAGCGCAGACCGAGATTGATGGTCAGGTTTGGCCGCAGCTTGATGTCGTCGTTGAAGTACGCATAGTGCGACCACAGGTTGCCCCAGAAGGCCGAAGCGCCGAAACTGCGCTCGCCAATGTCGTCGGGCACCTGGTCGAACAGGTAGCGCTCGAGTGTCGTATAGCCGTAATCGCCTCGCACCCGCTGGACGAAGAACTGCGGCGCAATCACGCGCCGGCCGTCATACCCGAACTTCAGGGTGTGGCGCCCCCAGATCTTCGTCACGTTGTCCACCAGGGTGTAAGTGTTGATCACCGTGCTCTGCGGGGCGTTCGGGTCCGGCCCGATCTGCAAGTTCAGATCCGTGGTGATGGCGATGTTCGGGAACATGTCCAGGCCCGGGAACTTGAAGTCGCCCACCGGGATGTCCTGGAAGAAACGCGTGTAGGCCCCGCGGACTTCATTCAGAAGCGTGGGGGTGAAGTTCCGGATGTAGCTCACCGAGCCGACGTAGGAGTCAGCCGGCGATCCACTGAAGAAGGCCGGCAGAGTCGCCGCATTGTCGATGGATCGCTGGTTGTTGCCGACAAATCGGACTCGTACCTGATCCTTGTCGGTGACGTTGTAGTCCAGGTTTGCCAGGTAGTTGTAGCTGTTGATGTAGAACGGGGCGATGATCGGCAGCGTGCCGATGGCCACTGTCCTACCGCCAACCGTGGTGGTGCCGTCCGCGGCAGGCGCCACTGGGACATACTGTTTGAATATGTCGAAGTTGGTCTGGCTGACGCCGGGTATCTGCGAAATCGCGGCCAGCCCATCGGCCGTAGGTCCCTTGACGGCGCTCGCCGGAGTCCCCGCGATTCCGTAAGGGATGTATTCAAAGTTGCCGAAGTAGAACAGCTTGTTCTTCACGATCGGCCCGCCGATGCTGCCCCCTAGCCGGTTCTGGTCAAGGCGCTGCCGCTCACTGATGCCGGAGCGTTTGTAGGCGGCATCCTGCGCGTTCAGATTCCGGTTCTGGAAGTACTCGTAAAGTGAGCCGTGAACCTCGTTGGTCCCGCTCTTTGGGACAACGTTGAATGTACCGCCGGAGCTATGGCCGAACTCGGGCGACATCATGTTCTGAATTAGCGTGAAGTTGCCTGTCGCTTCGTTCGAAATGACGGCGATCGGGCCGGTCACGTCACGGCGGTTGTTGTCGATTCCGTCGATGACGAAGTTGTTGTTGGTCGGACGCTGCCCGCCGACCGACGGGCCGGTACCGTAGCCGACGCCGCCCGACGAGGCCACGCCCGCGCTCAGCAGCGACAGGTTGATGGCCCCCAGGTTGTTGAAACCGCTGACGTTGCTCGCCATATTCAGCTCGAGCGCCTGCTGGCTGCTGTACGTGGAGGACACCTGCGCGGTCGTGGTGTCGACCGATGCCATGGCTTCGCTCACTTCAACCACGGTGGCCAGTTCGCCGAGAGGCATCTTGACGTTTGCCGTGATGGTTCTATTCAACTCCACCGTCACATTCTTGATCGTCTGTGTGACGAAGCCCTTCATCGTGACGGTAACCTCGTACGCGCCGACCGGAACGTTCTGGAAACGGTACGAGCCGGCGGTGTCCGTCTCTCCGGTGCGGGCCACGCCGGTATTCATATTCTTCAAAGTGACGGTCGCCCTCTCAATCACCGCACCCGATGGGTCGGTCACTATGCCGGTGACATTCCCGTCTGACGCCTGCCCAAACAGAGCCGGGATCGCCAGGAATGTCACTGCGGCCGTGAGAGCCAGGAGGAGCGGCACTCGAATCCCACCTTTTTGTGCACGCATATTGAACCTCGAATTGGCTCGGCCGAAGCCGATTGAACTGAGACATTGCTGCCTCGGAAGCAGAGACACCGCTCCCCCTCTTCAAAACCCCACGAAGCCGTGCCACCGCATTCCTGCCTAATTATTAAGTCGAATTGTGTTGCTCGACTTGATGTATTTTGTTAAACTTTTGTTTAGCTTTTTCTTCCCCCGCCGCGCCAGCTCCTTTTCTTCTTATACAAATACATGAAGCGCGATCTACAGAGTCTCGCAAATGATGCTTCATTTTGATTGGTGACAATGTTACTAAGTAGCGTTACAAAAATAACGTCAATCCAATCAATGAGTTGCAGAACGAAGCACGGAATGCCCGCGTTTCGGCGTTACTGCTGCAAATTTATGGGGCCGGGAAGGAGGGAGTCCGGCTAGACCTTCGCCATGCGGCGCAGAGTATAACTGCCGGTATGGACAGTGGAGTGTTCCATGCGGCGCCAGTCGTCGTCGACGTGGATGAGTTTGCCGTTGATATGGTTGGAACGCTCCGAAGCGAGGAAAAGCGCAAGCCCGATTTGCCGGTCCGGTGGAGTGCCGCCGGTGGAACGGACCTCGGAGGCTTCCTGGACTTCGCGCCAGCCCGCCTTGTCGCCCGCGCGCAGAATCTCGTCGGTCATGTTCGTGTAGGTCGCCCCCGGGGCCAGACAGTTCACCTGGATGTTGTAGTCGGCCACTTCCTCGGCCAGCGATTCCGCGAAACGGACGAGTGCAGTCTTGGATGCCGCGTAAGCGGTGAAGTTTGGACGCGGACTCTCCGAGCCTCCGCCGGCGATGAGGATGATCTTGCCCGAACGGCGCTCGATCATCTGCGGCAGAACCGCCCGGCACGCGTGCATCGCGCCGATGACGTTCACCTGGAAGACATCGGTCCACTCTTTCGGGTTCGACTCGGCCAGAGGTCCGATCGGCCCTTGGATGCCCGCCGCGCAGATCAGGGCATGCACGCCGCCGTAAACGCTGCGCATGCGTTCAACCGCCGTCACCACCTGGTCGTAGTCGCGGACATCGGCGCGCAGACGCAAGGAACTGCCGCCGCCATGTTCGATCTCCAGGTCGGCCAGGTCGAGCTCGGCCTTACTTCGCGCCAGCAGCCCGACACGCGCCCCCTCGGCCGCGAAGCCGATAGCCAGGCGCTTGCCGATGCCGCGTCCCGCGCCAGTGATCAGAACGCCCTTTTCCTTGAACGAACGCACGGTTCTATCCAATCTCCACCCAAATCGTAGCAGGGAACGCAACCGCCGCGGGCTTTACAGTTGCGGCTGCTGGCAGGAGACCAGCGCCTCGGCACGAAGTAGCAGCTTTTCGAGCGTGTCGCCGTCGCGCGCCTCGGCGACGCCGATGCTGATGCTGACCGGAATCCGGCCGCCGTCCGTCGAAAGCAGCGCTTGCAGCGTGCGCGCCCGGGCCAGCGCCTCGCTCGATCGCGACGGCACCAGCACCAGCAGCGCGTAGGGATCCAGGGCGGCGGCGTACTCGCCCGGAAGCAGGTGGCGATGGAGGCGCCCGGCAACCTGCGCGACGAGATCAGTTCGTGGAACGCACAGCACCAGCAGCGAGAAACGCACGCCGGCCTCGAGAAATTCCCGTACGCGCTCGTGGAGATCCGTGCATTTGCCGAGGCCCGTCCACCCGCCGGTTCGCGCCAGTTGCTGCGCTTCGTCGAGCTTGCGCCGGTAGGCCGCCATTTCGGCCTCAAGCTCGCCGAGAATTTGCCGGTTCTCGGCGCGCATCGTCTCGACGAGTTTCGTCAGAACGCTGAGCTGCGCGACGACTTTCGCGCGAAAAGACTCGATATCCTCGACGGCGACGGCCGACGCGAGTTCGCCCGTCACTCGGCGCAAACGCACGTCCTGCGTCGCGCTTCCGTCGCGCAGCCGCTCGACGGTGGCCGAGATCAACTCGAGAACTTCGCCGAGCTCGACCGAACTGGCGAGCCGTTGCTCGATGCGCTCGGCAGTTCCCGCGAGGGTTCTCCCGAGGCGGTGGCGTGTTTCGTCGAGTTGGACGGACGACGGGACTCGGCGAAGGAGCGTGCGTTCGGCGGCGAAATCCGGCGCCGGTTCTCCGAACTTGCGGGGGTAGAGCCGGAAGATGGATTGTTCGACGTCGTGGATGGTGTGTGCGTAGGAGTCGAGTGCCTTGACGAGCAGGGCCTCCTGGCGGCTCCAGGCGTCGATGGCGTTTTGAAGGGAGATGATGTCCTGGCTCATCTGAGCATGTATATCGGCGGAGTGCCGAAAAACCTTTGGGATATACTTGGATTGTCGGAACGCACGGTGGGAGACGTGTGCGCGAATCTCTGACCTGGAGGACGATGAGTAAAGAAGATTGTATTGAAGTGACCGGCACGGTGGTGGAAAAGTTCCCCAGCGGCCTGTTCAGCGTGCAGTTGGAGCAGGACCGCATTGTGCTGGCGCATCTGGCCGGAAAGCTGCGCAGAAACCGCATCCGCGTCCTGGCCGGGGACAAGGTGACGCTGGAAATGTCGCCTTACGATTTGACGAAGGGCCGCATCACCTACCGCCACAAGTAGGCACGCGGCATGCCGCCCAAGATCCTCATCGTCTTCGGCACCAGGCCGGAGGCAATCAAGCTCTGTCCACTGGTTCACGAGCTACGGTCGCGAGCCGCTGAGTTCACGACGAGTGTCTGCGTGACGGCGCAGCACCGGTCGATGCTCGACACGGTGTTGAATGCGTTCGAGGTCAAGCCCGATCACGACCTGGACGTGATGCGCCCGAACCAATCTCTCGCCGGCCTGACGTCGCGCGTGCTGAAGGGGCTCGATGAAGTGCTTGTCGAGGAAAAGCCAGCGTTCGTGATGGTGCAGGGCGATACGACGACGACATTCGCGGGGGCGCTGGCGGCGTTCTACCGTCGAATTCCCGTGGGGCACGTCGAAGCCGGGCTGCGCACCGGCGACATGGATCACCCGTTTCCCGAAGAATTGAACCGCGTGCTGACGGGCCGGATGACGGCTCTGCACTTCGCGCCGACTGAGCGCTCGGCGGGCAACCTGCTGGCCGAGGGCGTGGCGCCGGAGCGCGTGCACGTGACGGGAAACACGGCGATCGACGCGCTGCTTTGGGTGAAGGGACAGCTTGAGTCAGGGCGGTTCGAGGGCTACAAAGGGCCGTTGCCGCGGGACGGCAGGAAGCTGATCGTGATGACGGCGCACCGGCGCGAGAGCTTCGGCGGCGGCTTCGAGCGGATCTGCGAAGCGGTGCGCGCGATTGCGCTGCGGGGCGACGTGGAGGTGGTCTACCCGGTGCACCTGAACCCGAACGTGCGGGACGTGGTGCGCGAACGGCTGGGCGATCTCGATGGCGTGCATCTGATCGAGCCTCTGGACTACGTGCCCTTCGTGGATCTGCTTCGGCGGGCCGACGTGGTGCTGACGGATTCCGGGGGCATCCAGGAAGAGGCTCCATCGCTGGGCCTGCCGGTGGTGGTGATGCGCGAGAAGACGGAGCGGCAAGAGGCAGTGGACGCGGGGACGGCGCTGCTGGTGGGGACCGATCCGGAGCGGATTCGCGAGGCGGTGTTCGGGCTGCTGGACGACGCGAAAATGCGTGAGCGGATGAGGTCCAGTCACAACCCGTTTGGAAATGGCGATTCGAGCCGCCGGATCGCAGACCTAATCCATTCATTCCTGGGCACTTCAGACACTCATTAAAAAGGCTTTCGGTGGCCTGCTTCCAAGGCCCTGAAGGTCAGAAATTTGGAGTCCTCCGCCTATAATCACGCCGGGGGATGAGGCCCCGGACATGGCGGAGAATGTGATTGAAATGCGCGGCCCGAAGTCGGGTCCGGTGCTGGAGCAAGACGTGGCGGCGAGGCTGCGGGAGCGGGTGGTGGGACAGGAGGAGGCAATCGGGACAATTGCGCCGTACGTGCAGTTGTACGAGTCGGGGCTGGCGCCGGCGGGTCGTCCGGCGGGGGTGTTCCTGCTGCTGGGTCCGACGGGCACCGGGAAGACGCGAACGGTGGAGGCCCTGGCGGAGGCGCTGCACGGAAGCGACAAGCATGTGCTGCGGGTGGATTGCGGGGAATTTCAGCTCGAGCACGAAGTGGCGAAGCTGATCGGCGCGCCTCCAGGGTATCTGGGCCACCGCGAGACGCAGCCGATGCTGAACCAGCAGAAAGTGAACGGCGTGGCGAGCGAGCGGTGCGGGCTGTCGCTGGTGCTGTTCGACGAGATCGAGAAGGCGGCTCCGTCGATGGCGCGGCTGCTGTTGGGGGTGTTGGACAAGGCGTCGTTGAAGCTGGGCGACAACACGGCGGTGAACTTCGAGCGGTGCCTGATATTCATGACGTCGAACCTGGGGGCTCGCGAGATGATGGCGCGGTTGGGCAAGGGCTTCGGCCTGGCGGGGATGACGGAGGAGCGGGAGGGGCGTGATGACGGGGCGCTGGAGTCGATTGCGCTGAGGGCGCTGCGTCGGCGGTTCTCGCCGGAGTTCGTGAACCGGGTGGACCGCACAATCACATACAAGCCGCTGGGGCGAAGCGAGTTTTCAGCGATTCTGGACATCCAGTTGACGCAGTTGCGGGAGCATGTGGCGGCGAGGCTGGGGGTGGAGGCGTTCCGGATTGGGTTGACGGCGGAGGCCAGGGAGTTTCTGCTGACAAGCGGGACGAGTGCGGAGTACGGGGCGCGCGAGCTGAAACGGTCGATTCACCGGCACCTGATGCAGCCGATGGCGGGGATGGTGGTGCGGAAGGAGACGTCGGCTGGAGGGATGCTACTGGTGGGCAAGGCTCGCGGCAGGGAGGGGCTGTCGCTCCGGTTCCGGCCGGTGCGGGAGTTGGCGGCGTGAAGGGGGCGGGGGGGGAGCGATCCTCTGCCCGCCTCTGTTAATGGGCAAAGATCTTACCGGCGGCCCAGGGCAGGCTGGTGTATTTGAAAGGCACACCCTGCTCTCCGGTGCTCAGCCCCGAGAAAGCCGCTCCGTTCGACCTGTTGTACATCACGATGTCCGTCAGGCCGTCCCCGTTCAGGTCCAGGACGTCCAAGCCGGAGATACCGGCTGCCCAGGAGAGCGCCGTGAGCACGAATTCTCCGTGAAGGTTGCGGATGCCCAGGTGGCCCAGCCCGGTCCTCCGGTCGTAGAGCACGACATCACCAAAGCCGTCTCCGTTCTGGTCGAGGAGTTTCACGGCGGAAAGCCCTTGAGACCACTCGAAGTGCTGTATCGTGAAATCGCGGCCGGCGCTGATCGCGGCCCGGGCAACGCCGGTCGCGCTCGAATAGAACAAGAGGTCGGCCATGCCGTCCCCGTTGAGATCCCCCGGCTCCACGTGATCGAATCCGGCCTCGAGATGGACCGGCTCGAACGCGAAGGAGCCGCCTTCACTGATGCCTAAGATCGCGAGCCCGTCAGAGCGGCGATAGAGGAACACATCGCTCGCGTTGTCACCAGAGATGTCGGTGACCACCATGGATGTGAATCCGCTATTCAAGCTGTGGGACTTCAGGCTAAACCCGCCAGCCTGACCGAGGGCCGTGTCCATGACGCCATCGGCGGAGCGGTAGAAGACGATGTCGGTAGTCCCGTCAGCATTGAGATCACCGGCGGACACGCGGCTGAATCCGGGGCTCCAGGAGATGGACGAGAACGCGAACCGCCCCGTGCCGTCCCCGGCGCCAAGCGAGCCGGCGCCGCCACTGCTCCGGAATAGGGCGATATCGGTTTTGCCATCGCCGTTCCAGTCACCGACAACAGCCGCATCCATTTCGGAGGGCGCCGGCTGGTCGACATTCTTAAATCCGCCCGAGCCAGTGCTCAAAGCAGCATACGAGTCGCCGAAGAAGGGGCTGTAGATGAACGCGTCCGCTCTCCCGTCCGCATTGAAGTCTCTGAGAATGCGCGGCCGGTCCACCGCCATGACGGTACCGGAGATGTCGTTGCTCGAGTTCAGGTCATCCGGATTCTTGACACTGGCGAGACAGGTGACTCCGGGGAAAGCGGGAGGAAGCACATTCACCCGCATTGTGATGACGCTGGATGACCCCGGCTCGATCGGGTCCGGGTGGGTGCATGTGACGGTCCGAGAGATCGCCGAGCAGCCCCAGCCCAGGCCCGTAGCCGACGCGTAAGTGAGTCCCGGCGGAAGGGAAATGGTGACGGTGGTCGCAGCCGTCGTTGCTGTATCGCCAAGATTCGAGATCCTGAGGACATACGCCCCCTGCCTTCCAACGGACAAGCTACTGGAGGGAATACTGGTCAGAGCGAGGTCTGTGGATGCAGGAGCAAGGGGCCGAATGGGTGTTGACTGGAACATTGGCCTCGCATCGCCCAACTGGCCAGTAACGTTATTTCCCCAAGCCCATGCGACTCCATCGCTGCCCAGGGCCACACTGTGATAAGCCCCGGCATCGATCGCCACCACGCCAGTCAACGTGCCTACGCGCACAGGCAGTCGCCGCCGCGTCGTAGTGCCGTCGCCCAACTGGCCTGAGTCGTTATTGCCCCAGGCCCAGACGGTCCCGTTGCTCTTCAATACCAGGTTGTGACTGTTCCCGGCAGCAACAGCGACAACTTTCGTCAATCCGGCGATCCGTTCGGGGATGGAGCGCCACGATGCGGCCTCTCCGGGGCCCAGCATCTCATAGGAGTCGTACCCCCAAGCCCAAACCGTTCCATCGCGTCGCAACACGAGGAAATGATCGAGGCCCGCAGCGACCGCGACTACGCCGGTGATTCCCACCACCCGCTGAGGCGTAAATGGGCCAGCCGCGCGCCCTTCACCCACGGAGGTGGTACCGTGCAGCCCCCACGCCCAAAGGGTTCCGTCGTCTTTAACCGCAAAGCTCGACCAATACCCACCCGCGATCGCCACCACCCCCGTCAACCCGAGTGCCCGAACGGGAGTCGTGCGGTCTGTCGTGGTCCCGTCGCCGAGTTGGCCGTAGTTGTTACCACCCCAAGCCCAGACGGTACCATCCCTCTTGAGCGCCAGACTGTGGGTAGAGCCGGCGGCGATTGCGACGACATTTGTGAGTCCGCTCACCGGTTCGGGGGTTCGTTCTTCAGTCGTTGTGGTCCCATCGCCCACCTGGCCGAAGGAGTTGTATCCCCAAGCCCAAACGGTGCCGTCACGCTTCAATGCAAGGTTGTGAAACAGACCCTTTGCCACCGTGACCACATCGGTGACCCGCGCCACCCTCGTTGGACTTGAGAGTGGAGCCGCAAGGGCTATACCATCGCCCAATTGACCCAAGTGGTTGTTTCCCCAAGACCAGGCGGTCCCGTCGGATTGCACTGCCAGACTGTAGTCGCGGCCCGCAGCCACAGCCACCGTCCCGGCCAATCCGGTCACCGGCGTGGGAACGGTGCGAATCGGGCCGATTCCGCCGCCCAACTGCCCGTACGAGTCACCGCCCCAGGATCGGACCGTCCCATCGTCTTTCAGCGCAAGGCTATGGTTGAAGCCGGCGGCCAGGGAAATGACGCCGTTGAGAGCTAGCACCTGCACTGGAAGGCTCCGGTCTGCCGTGGTCCCGTCGCCCAACTGGCCGTACTGGTTCTGGCCCCAGGCCCAGACTGTCCCATCGCTCTTCACCGCGAGGATGTGAAACCCACCTGCTGCCATCGACACGACGCCGGTCAAGCCCCTTACAGGCACTGGAAATGCACTGGACAAGAGAGTGCCCTCTCCCAACTGGCCATTGCAGTTGTTACCCCATGCCCAGAGAGCACCATCACTCTTCAGCGCGAGGCTGAAGACTGAGCCACATTCGACCGACACAACCCCGTCGATTCCTTTCACCTGAACCGGAGTCCAACGGTTGGTCAACTCGCCGTCACCCAATTGGCCATTCCCGTTGTAGCCCCAAGCCCACACTGTGCCGTCGCTCTTGACGGCAAGATTATGGTCACCGCCGCTCGCGATAGCGACCACCCCGGACAGCCCCTGCACTGGAGCGGCGATGGAGCGCGGCGTAGAACTGGCCGTCCCATCGCCCAGTTCACCTGCGTGGTTGTGTCCCCACGCCCAGACGGTTCCATCGTCTTTCAACGCCAGACTGTGAAGTTGACCTGCCGAAACTGCTACCACGCCGGTCAGTCCCGCGACCTGCACGGTGTGGTCGCGGGCTTCCGTTGTTCCGTCGCCCAATTGGCCAAAGTAATTGTCGCCCCATGCCCAGACCGTTCCGTCGGTCTTCACTGCAAGGCCATGCAGTGACCCCGCCGCGACCGCGACGACCCCGTCGAGACCCGGCAGACGGACCGGTGCCGGACCCGTCCACATTGGCGCACTCATCGACCGGTCTTGATGGTTCTCACCCCAGCCCCAGACTGTCCCGTCCCTGGCTAGCACAATCGAGTGATTTCCACCGGCAACCACCTTGGTGAGAGGTTGAACTTGCTGCGTCGCCAATTCAGCGGAGGATGATCCGGATGCGGCAGTGGCGGTGACGAATCGTCGGTTCCGCTCCGAACCGGAGGAGTTGTCATGACGGGTTGCGGCATGCTCCGCGAGGCTCCTTATCGGGGAGATTCGGCCCCTATGCTCCTGTGACGAGGCATGCGGAGCGATAGACAACGCGAAGATGAGGAGTACAGGGGAGAGGTTCCGCGGGCGCACAGTGATTCCTCCGAAGGCCGGCCGCACCTGAATGCCGCGAAAGGCGCGGGAAACGCCATTGTTTCAGAAGCGCAATTCGGCGACAAGTCACCCGATGGGGATGGTGGGATGTGGACGGTGCGAGAGCCGTTCAATCTGCCTGGGACGGTGTATCTTGCACGCTGCGGGCGGCGAAGCGGCGGAGGCGGAAGACTTCGCTGATGGCGATGAATATGTTGAGCATGCCGAGGCCGGAGATGGCGCCGCGGAACTGCTGGCTGAGGAGGAAGGGGGTCCAGGCGGAGTTGATCTGGAGGAGGTAGTTCTCGTTCCAGGCGTTCATCCACGGGTAGACGAGGAGGAAGGCACCCACCTCAAAACAGAAGACGCAGACGAGGATGGCGGTGAGTTTGTCGACCCATGTGATGGGGCGTGGCTTCACGGGGGGAGGAGGGCCGGGCGAGACGGGCTGGCTCATAGGATCGCCTGGAGGACCTCCCGGACGGGGGCGTAAGTGCGGCGGTGGAGCGGGCAGGGGCCGAGGCGGCGCAGGGCGTCGCGGTGCTCCTGGGTGGGGTAACCCTTGTGGCGAGCGATGCCGTAGCCGGGGTATTCGAGGTCGAGGGAGCCCATGCAGGCATCGCGGGCGGTCTTGGCGAGGATGGATGCGGCGGCGATGGAGCGGACGCGGGCATCGCCCTTGATGAGGCCCTGCTGGGGGAGGGGGAGATCGAGGGTAAGAGCGTCGATGAGGAGGTAGTCGGAGGGCGGCTGGAGAGATTCGACGGCGCGGCGCATGGCGAGGCGGGAGGCCTGGAGGATGTTGATCTGGTCAATCTCCTCAGCGGAGGCGGAGGCGACGGCCCAGGCGAGGGCGGATTCGCGGATGAGGGCGGCGAGGGTGTCTCGCTGTTCGGGGGAGAGGGCTTTGCTGTCTGCGAGTCCTGGGACGGGGCGGGCGGGGTTCAGGATGACCGCGGCGGCGAAGACGGGGCCGACGAGCGCGCCGCGGCCGGCTTCATCGACGCCGGCCGGGCGCACAAATCCCTGTTGCCGCACCGCATCTTCAAACTGGCTGGTGCAGCGCACGCCGCTCTTGCCCCCGGGGACCCGTGCGGACGCGCGTGCTAGCCGCGCTCCTTGAGGCGGGCAGCCTTGCCGCGGAGGTTGCGGAGGTAGTAGAGCTTGGCGCGGCGGACGCGGCCGGAGCGGACGATGTCGATGTGGTCGACGACGGGGGCGTGAATGGGGAAGATGCGCTCGACGCCCATGCCGCCGAAGCTGATCTTGCGGACCGTGATGGTCTCACCGAGGCCACCCTTGTTATTGCGGGCGATCAGCGTGCCTTCGAAGGCCTGGAGGCGTTCCTTGTCGCCTTCCTTGATCTTGACGTGGACCTTGAGCGTATCGCCGATCCGCATTTCGGGCACGTCGGTGCGCTTGTTCTTGTTGATGACTTTCGCGAGGTAGGGGCTGATCATGACTTCTTATCCCTTCTGTAATTCAGAATCCTTGCCGTTGACGGCCTCTCCGGGCGCAGCCTCAAGGGAGGCCAGCAGATCCGGGCGAAGCCGGCTGGTTTTCTCGATCGCGGCCTGACGGCGCCACTTTCGGATTTCGGCATGGTTGCCGCCGAGCAGCACATCAGGCACGCGCCAGCCGCGGAAATCGGCGGGCCGCGTGTAATGGGGGCAATCGAGGATTCCGGGAACGTCTTCCCCGCCGGAGAAGGACTCCTGGCGAGTGGACTCCTCGTTGCCGAGCACGCCGGGGATGAGCCTGGCGATGCTGTCGACCACTACCGCGGCAGCCAATTCGCCGCCGCTCAAAACAAAGTCGCCGATCGAGATCTCCTCGTCGGCCAAAAACTGGCTGACCCGTTCGTCGACGCCTTCATAGCGCCCGCAGATCAGCAGCAATTCCCCAAATCCGGCCAAGCGCCGGGCGGAGCGCTGATTGAACAGCGGCCCCTGGGCGGAGGTCAGCGCGATGCGCTGCCGTGCCGGGTCCCGTTGCGGCCAGATGGACTCAACCGCTTCGAAGACGGGCTGGGGCTTGAGAACCATGCCCTCGCCGCCGCCGAAGGGGCGGTCATCGACGGTCTTATGAAAGTCGGAGGTCCAGTCCCGGAGGTTATGGATCCGGATATCGACCAAACCCGACTTCGCCGCCCGGGCGACCACGCCATGCTCGAACGGCCCCCGGAAGAAGTCCGGGAAGATCGTCAGCACATGAAAGATCATCCGGCAGCGCCGCCTTGATTCAACTCGAGCAGCCCTTCGGGCGGATCGACGACGATGCGTTTGGCTGCCGTGTCGATCTCAACGCAGATCGAATGCACGAGCGGAATCAAAACGACATCCCCGGACCGCGAGCCTTCGGGCTCCACTTCCAACAACTCCGGCCCGCCAAACTCCTGCCAGCCGGTGACCGTGCCGACCTTGCGGCCGGATTGACGGTCGAAAACTTCACAACCGACGAGATCGGAGAAGTAGAATTCTCCGTCCTCGAGCGCCGGGCGATCCGCGGCTGGAATGACCAGCTCGCAGTGCGCCAGCGGCTCCGCGGCATCGATGGAATCGACACCGGCGAAGCGGAAGACCAAGCCGTCTTTGTAGGGCCGGGCCTCCTCTATCTCGAACGGGCGGCCGTCCTCGACGAACGAGCCATCCGTGCGCCGCAAGTGGACAGACCGGAGCGATTCGAGGCGCTCGACGATGCTGCCGCCACGGCCGCACAACTCACCTTTCAACCCGCGGGTTTTCCCCAAGCGGGCGATGACAACCCAGTCCTGGCTTGGCGGAAGTGAATCTAGCACTACTCCAGGATTTCCAGGGTGAAGCGGCGGTTCAATTTCATGCCGGCAGCCCCCAACAGCGTCCGGATGGAGCGGGCAGTCCGCCCCTGTTTGCCGATCACCTTACCCAGATCGCTGGGCGCGACGCGAAGCTCGAGAACAGTAGTCTGCTCCCCCTCCACTTCGCGGACCTGCACTTCCTCCGGGATGTCCACCAGCGCCTTCGCTATTTCTTCAACGAGTTCCTTGATGCTTGCCATCCCAGGACCTCCAGTCCTGCCTCGATCGTAACACCAGACGGCGAAAAGCCGGTGTCAGACGCGGGCAATGAAACAAATCAGGCAGCGGGCTGCTCCGCGGGAGCGGGGTTCGCCTTGACGAGCCGGGCAACGGTGCTGGAAAGACGGGCACCATTGCCGACCCAGTGGGTGATGCGCTCGTGGTTGAGTTCGACGACGGCGGGATCGGCAACGGGGTTGTAGTGGCCGACCACTTCGACGGCGCGGCTATCGCGGGCGCGTTCCTTTTCAATGACTACCACGCGGTAGGTAGGCTTTTTCTTGGCGCCAAACCGCGCCAGGCGGATCATCAACATAGTTCCTTCAACTCCTAGACCATTCTCGATTGTGCCATTCCCGGGTGGCCATGCGCGACCTCACCCCTGGAAGGGATTCGGGAACGGCAGCTTAAACTTGCCCATTTTCTTGCCGAGCAGGCCGCCGGAGACGGACTTCATCATTTTCCGTGCCTGCCCGTACTGTTTCAAGAGACTGTTCACGTCCTGGACGCTGGTTCCGCTGCCCTTGGCGATGCGGCGGCGGCGCGCGCCGTTGATCAGCATATGATTGGCGCGTTCCTTGGACGTCATGGAGTCGATGATGGCGACCACGCGGGTGATCTCCTTGTCATCGACCTTCACATTCTTCAATTCCTTGAGCATGCCCACCTGGGGCATCATTCCGAGCAGTGACTCGAGGGGGCCGAGCTTGCGGATCTGCTTGAGCTGATCGCGGAAGTCCTCGAGGGTGAACTCGTCGGTGATGAGCTTTCGCTGCATCTCCTCGGCTTGTTTCTTGTCGATGCCCTCTTCGACCTTTTCGATGAAGCTGAGGACATCGCCCATGCCGAGGATGCGGTTGGCGACGCGGTCCGGGTGGAAAGGCTCGAGAGCGTCGAACTTCTCGCCAGTACCGACGAACTTGAGCGGCTGGCTCGTGATGTGGCGAATGGAAAGGGCCGCACCGCCGCGGGCATCGCCATCCATTTTGGTGAGGATGACGCCCGTGATGACGAGACGCTTGTGGAACTCGTCGGCGGACTTGACGGCGTCCTGTCCGGTCATGGCGTCGGCGACGAAGAGGATTTCGGTCGGATTAAGGTGCTGTTTGAGCTCCTGAAGCTCGACCATCAACTCTTCATCAATATGGAGCCGGCCGGCGGTGTCGACCAGGATGATGTCGCGGCCGGAGATCTCGGCTTCGCGCTTCGCGGAGCGGGCAAGTTCGAGCGGCTTCGTTTCGCCGGGCTGGCCCTCATAAACGGGAATGCCGATCTCTTTGGCGACGACGGAAAGCTGGTGGCGGGCGGCGGGACGGTAGACGTCCACGGAGACCACGAGCGGGCGGTGACCGTTCTTCGACAGGTACCTGGCCAACTTGCCGGTGGAGGTGGTCTTGCCCGAGCCCTGGAGACCGACGATCATGATGACCGTGGGCGGGGTGGAGGCGGTGCGGAGGCGCGAGGCGTGGGCGCCGAGGACGGCGATGAGCTCGTCGCGAACGATCTTGATGACCTGCTGGTCCGGCGAGAAGGCGCTAAGTACTTCCTGGCCAAGGGCTTTCTGGCGGACGGCCTCCATGAACGATTTGACGACCTTGAAATGGACGTCGGCCTCGAGGAGAGCCATGCGGATCTCCTTGAGGGCGGCCTCCATGTTTTCGGCCGTTAATTTGCCTTCGCCGCGCAGGTTCTTGAAAACCCGCTGCAGCTTGTCGCTCAGCGAATCGAACATGGGAAGAGTTCGGACTACTCAGGCGGGATTGGCGCGCGTGGAGACACACGACCGCCTTGGCAGCATTTTTCAGTATAGCAACAGGACGGAAGACCGGGAAGCGAGGCGCCGGACCCCATGAAGGAGCCCGGCGCCTGGAGTGTGGTTATCAGCGGCCTAGAAGTAGTACTTCAGGCCGAACTGGATGTTGCGCGGGTTGCCGATCTGGCCGGTGATCTGGCCGAACGTAGCCGGGACATTGATGCCACGGCCCGGGGGGCCCCAGCTCACGTGGTTGAGCGCGTTGAAGAACTCAGCGCGGAAGTCGAAGTAGTGGCGCTCCGTTACTTTGAACTTCTTCCCGACGGACAGGTCCATATTGAAGAAGCTGGGGGCGCGTTCGGTGCCGACGCCAGCGGAGCCGAAGGATCCGTTGGCGCCCTGACCGTATGCGCAGGAGCCGTCGTTTACCCCGTCGGCACAGAAGATCTGACCTGTCCCGAAGAAGTAGTCAACCGACTGTTCGCTCTTGAGCTCCATTGGCCGGTAGTACATGGCACGGACATTCCCGCGGACAGCCTGTCCGGTGTTGTCGCGGGCCGTGATGGTAACCGGGAAGCCCGAGTGGGCGGAGACGAAGTAGTTGATGTTCCAGCCGCCCAGAATCAGGTCGGCGGCGCGGTTCATGTTCGAACCCCAAGGCTGCCCCTTACCGAATGGCAGGTTATAGAGGCCGCCGAAGGACATGTTGTGGGCCGCGTCGAAGCAGGCCGGCCCCTTGTTGGCGTGCCGGTCGTAGGCGTTCTGCCAGTAAGCGCCGTCAGAGTTGACGCCGCCGCAGCCGTAGTAGCCGAGGTTGTCCATCAACGTCTTCGAGAAGGTATAGCTGCCGAGGATCTCAATGCCGCCGGAGAGCCGCTTACGGGTGCTCAACTGGAGGGCGTTGTAGCTCATGGTGGCGGAGGCTTCCGTCAGAGCGATGTTGCCGACGTTGGGGAGGCTCCACCTTAGTGGGCGACGATCATTGAGCGGTGCCCATGAAGAGAAGGGTCCCGTGCCGGCCAGAGGCTGATTGGCCTCGTGCGGGACGACAAGATGCGTGCCCTTTTGGCCCACATATGCGGTGGTCACAGCCCATGTATTGCTCAGCAGGAATTCAAGAGTGAAGTTGTACTGCTGGGTGAACTGGGGCTTGAGGTCCTGATCCCACGCGCGGCCCTGGTAGAACGGGGCGGAACCGGTGCGAGGGCCGTCGAGGGTTCCCGAGGTTGAGACATCGGAGAAGCCGGTTGTGATGTCGCCAGGGGTGCGAGTATCGTAAGTGACGTTCGACTCAAGGAAGAACGGCGGGTTCAGCGGCAGGCGGAGGTTGGCGCCGGTGCCTTCCATGAAGCTGGTAAAGGCGTAGCCGGCGCGCATGACGACCTTCTGATTGAAGACGCCGGGCGTCCAGGCGAGGCCGATACGAGGCTGGAACTGCTTCTTGTATCCGTTGTAGAGAGCCCGGCTGTTGCCATCCTCTCCCGCGTAGAGCAGTTTGCCGGTGTAGGTGTCGATGTTCACCTGGCGGTCGGCGACTTCATAAATGGGCTGGGCGTATTCCCAGCGCAGGCCGAGGTTGAGGGTGAAGTCGCGGCGAACCTTGTAATCGTCCTGGAGGAAGAGCGAAGAACGCCAACTCCGGTGTCCCCACTTGCCGGTGACGCTTCCGCGGCCCTTGGTATTCAAGGCGTTGAGCAGGAAGTCACCGAAGTTAACGCCGGAATAGACGTTGTTATAGGTGAAGATGCCGAGCGCGCCGTTGTTGCCGGCGTAGTAGCGGTTCTGCTGGTAGCGAACAGCGGAGCCGCCCATTTTCAGAAGATGCCGGCCCTTCTGCCACGTGAAGTTGTCGAAGTACTGGAACTTGTTGTCCATCGTCGAACTGATGGAGGCTCCGGCACCTACACTACTCAATCCGTCGCCAAGGTTGACTGAACTGAGGCCGGGGATGGGCTGGCCGCCGGCGATGCCGAAGTCGGCGTTGCCATTGGCACCGAGTTTGCCGGACCAGTCGATGGTGTTGTCGTCGATCCCAATGCGGCTGAAGCCGACACGGAACTCATTGACGACTGCGGGGGAGAAGGTTCGTGTCCAGTTGACGACGGCGGTCTGAGTGGGACCAGTGGTGCCGCCGGTCATAAAGACAGGCAGGGCGGCCTGGCTGCCGTAGGTTTCGTATCGGCCGATGGACCAGCGACCAGAGAGATTGTCCTTGTCGCTCAGCCGGTGATCGATCTTCACGTCAGCCTGGTGATTCTTCAGCAAATTAGCGGAAGCGGAAAGGTAGTTACTGGTGATGCCCAGCGCACCGGTACCCGACTGATTGGGGAGCGGGTAAAGGGTGCTGTCGCCGAAGAGCTTCTTCGCCACTGGATTCGTGATCCGCGCGGCAGGAATTATGTTGCCCGGAAACGGTGTGCGTGCGGCCAGAGTGTCGCCGGTGCTGGGGTCTCTGACGATCTGGGGCGTGGAGAGCGCCAGCCAGTCACTCAAATTGCCCGTGCGCCACGGCCCTTTCGCGACGCTAGCGGTGGCTGGACCGCTGGAGCGCTGCTCGGTGCCCTCGTAGTCCATGAAGAAGAACGTCCGGTCCTTCTTGATCGGGCCTCCGAAGGTGCCGCCAAAGATGTTGCGGCGGAACGGTGCGCGCTTCGTATTGTTCCGGTTGCGGAAGAATCCATTTGCATCGAACTTCTCGTTGCGGAGGAACTCGAAGACGTTTCCGTGGAACTGGTTGGTGCCGCTCTTGATGGCCATGTTCACGATGGCGCCGCCGACGTTGCCGAACTCGGCGCCTCCGTTGCCGGTGATGACCTTCACTTCCTCGAGAGCGTCGACGTTCGGCTGATAGCCGATGCGGTTGTCGATGGAGTCGTTGACGTCGATACCATCCAGGAGGAAGTTGTTGGTTTGCTCACGGTTGCCGTTGACCTGGGGGCGGCTGCCGCTGCCCTGGAAGCGGCCGGAGGTGTTCATGGCGCCGGGACTGGTGCTGATGGCGCCGGGAATCAGGAGGGTGAGGGTTGCGGCGTTGCGCCCGTTCAGCGGAATCGAGGTGAGCTTGGTGGAACTGAGCGAATCCCCTGTAGCAGTCGATTCAGTTTGAAGGATGGCAGCGACATCGGAGATTTCGATCACCTGAACGGTATCGCCAACCTCCAGTTTTATGTCGATCCTGGCGACTTGGTTGACTTCGAGGCCGAAGGGCCCAAGGTTTACCTTCTTAAATCCCTTAACTTCGGCAGTCAAGAGATAGCTACCGATGGGCAGGAAGCGGAGGTTGTAGACCCCAGCCTCGCTGGTATCGACGGTAGTGGTGATGTTCGTTCCCGTATTCGTCGCCGTGACCTTGACGTTGGGGACGACAGCACCGGTTGGATCGGTGACGGTTCCAGTGATGGAACCACTGATGGTCTGAGCGGAGAGACTTCCCACGAGACCAAAAAACAGGAGGAGTGTCGCGCATGGACGCGCGTTGAGTGTTCGCATATTTGGCCCCCTATGCCGTTAAGTCAGTTAACTGCAATTGATTGCGAAGTGCAAGGGCTATTTTGATGCCCCACTGGGCGACGCAACTAATTTACGAGGTGCTACCGGAAGAAAGGAGAAACACCTTCCTCTGTGTTCACATTCCCCCCCGCCCGTGCGTTGTAGAGGGTGGAAGGACATTAGGAAGGAGAAGCGAAGCAAATGCCGGAGAGGATCGCGATTGTACTGATGATGGTGACCATCACAACGGCGGTGTACCTGGTGTTCAAGTCCATGCTGGAACACCTGCGAAGGGTGAAGACAGAGCGAATACGCGCGGAGATGTACAACCGCACGCTGGACAAGCTGGGCGGGGGCCAGGAAGTCTTGGTGTACTTGCAGTCTGAATCAGGGGGGAAACTGTTCCAGGCGATGCAGAACGAACCCAACAAGCCGCGCCAACCCCACAGCCGGATCATGAATGCGGTGCAGGCTGGGGTGGTGCTGGCGGTGCTTGGTGGGGGATTTCTCGCAGTCCGGGGATACATGTCGGACCGCGAAGCGCAGGAAGCGTTCCTGGTGATGGGCACGATCGGGATGTTCGCCGGACTAGGAATGGTGGCCTCCGGTGTAGCAGCCTGGTTGCTTGCGAAGAACTTCGGCCTGTTGAACGGAAGCGGACGGCAGGAGTAGCGGACGGACGCACGCCGTGGTAGAACCACCAGTGATCGACGCACTCACAATTCGCGCTCCGGCGGCTTCGGACGAAGACGAAGCGGCGCTGGAGCGCTTCGTCATGACCGAGGCCCAGTTCCAGGAGTTCTACACCGCAACGGCACGGCCGCTGAAACTGTACCTTTCCCGACTGACGGGTAGCCAGACGCTGGCGGATGACTTGGTTCAGGAGAGCTACTACCGATTTCTTCGTGCGGAGCTGCCCGCACTGGACGCGGCACAGCGCAAGAACTACTTGTTCCGGATCGGCACAAACCTGTCGCGAGACCATTTCCGGCAGTCAAAGTTTCAGGGTTTGCCGCTGGAGGACCGGGCGGGAGCCCGGAACATCGCCTCGGAGGTTGAAGCGGCATCCGATGTGAGGAGCGTGCTGAACGAGATTCCGCACCGGGAGCGCGAACTTGTGTGGCTGGCCTATGTCGAGGGTGCGAGCCACAGAGAGATTGCGGAGGTGACCGGCCTGAAGGAGGCGAGTGTCCGTCCGTTGCTGTTCCGCGCACGCCAGAAGTTGGCGGCCCTGATTCGCGCGAAAGGAGGGAAGTAAGATGGAGGCGATGGAGCACTACTGCGAGCACGAACAGGAAGTAGCGCGGGCCGTGCGAACAGGGTTCTGGAGCCCCGAACTGCGCGAGCACGCCGAGCGCTGCGAAGCGTGCACGGAATCGATGTTGGTGGCGAGCTGGTTGATGGAAACCGAGCAGCAGGCCGAAGTGACCGTACCGGAGGCAGGGCTGGTGTGGTGGAAAGCGGAGCGCCGGATGCGGCGGGAGCGCGTGGAACGAGCCCTGCGACCGGTGCTGATCGCGGAGCGAGTGTCGGCGGCAGCCGTGCTGGCGGCCCTAACAGTGAGCGCGGTTTGGCTGGCGGCCGCCACCCCGTCACTCACGTCCGCACTCGCGGGTGGGGTTGCGGTGCTCGCAATCTCCGCCGGTTCGGCGCTCTACGTGGCACACTCATGGAAGTGAGTGGCACTCAGGGCGATTTCGGCATCCAATAGAAGCATTGGATCGAGATTGCCATGTTCAATTTTGAATACTACAACCCTACAAAAATTCTGTTCGGAAAGGGGCAGATCGCCTCTATCGCGAATGAGGTTCCGGCCGGCGAGAAGGTGCTGCTGACTTACGGCGGCGGGAGTGTGAAGCAGAACGGTGTCCTGGCCCAGGCGCTCAAAGCGTTGGAAGGCCGCACCGTCATCGAGTTCGGCGGGATTGAGCCTAATCCCGAGTACGCCACGCTGATGAAGGCCGTGGAGATCGGACGGCGAGAGCAAGTGGACCTGCTGCTGGCGGTGGGCGGCGGATCGGTCCTGGACGGAACCAAGTTCATCGCTGCCGCGATCCCGTTCGATGGGGAGGCATGGGACATCGTCGCCAAGGCCGCGCCGGTGAAGAGCGCGGTTGCGCAGGGCGTGATTCTGACGCTGCCGGCGACGGGCTCCGAGTCGAACACGTTCGCGGTGATCAGCCGGCGGGAAACGGGCCAGAAACTGGCGTTCGGCACGCCCCTGGTCTATCCGAAGTTCGCCGTGCTGGATCCGGAAACCACCTATTCCCTGCCCCAGCGCCAGGTGGCGAACGGCGTTGTGGACGCATTCGCCCACGTCTGCGAGCAGTACATGACGTACCCGGTGAATGCGGCGTTGCAGGACCGGTTTGCCGAATCGATTCTGCAAACGCTAATTGAGGTCGGGCCAAAGACGCTGGCGGACCCGAAGGACTACGATTCACGGGCGACATTCGTCTGGAGCGCAACGCTGGCGTTGAACGGTCTGATCGCATGCGGCGTTCCTCAGGATTGGGCGACGCACATGATCGGGCATGAGTTGACGGCACTTTATGGCATCGACCATGCCCGCACGCTGGCGGCGGTGCTGCCGCACCTGCTGCGAGTGCAGAAGGCTTCGAAGCTCGACAAGCTGGCGCAGTTCGCAACGAGAGTCTGGGGCGTGACCGGCGGCACTCCCGAAGAGCGCGCTGAAGCAGGTATCCGAAAGACCGAGGAGTTCTTCCAGCAGATGGGCGTCCCCACGCAGTTGACGGCGTATGGCGACGTGAAGCCGGATACGCCGGAGTCGGTGGCGGCGAAACTGGAAGAGCGCGGGATGACGAAGCTGGGCGAGCGCGGCGAGGTGACTCCGGCAAAGGTGCGCGAGATTCTGTCGCTGAGTTTGGCGGCGTAGACAGACTCAGGAACTGGTGTGGTCGTGGACGATCTTCCAGCCTGACACCGTCTTCTTGACGACGAGCGAGAAGCGGCCGGAGGCGGGTCCTCCCGCCGCTTCGCTTCGGTCGAGACGAAACTGGCCCAGGACCAGGCCCACGTCGGAGGAGATGAGGCGAACTTCGTCGATGGTGAATGCGAGGGTGCCCATGCGCTCCCGGGTGGAGTAGTTGCGCCGGTAGCGCTCCAGCACATTCCTGTAGCCTCGGGTCGTGCCGCCGGTGGAGGTGAAGCTAAGCTCGGGCGAGTCGAGGTAGGTGGTCATGAAGGCCTCGATGTCGCCGCGGTTCCAGGTGTCGAGCTGGGCTTGCATGAGGGCGCGAATCTCCTGCCCCGGGGAGGCGGCGAGCAGCGAAACGGCAAGACAAAAAAGGAGCGGCCAGCGCATGGGGCAGAGTGTATCTGGCCGCTTGCGCTGGCCGCAAGGTGGATGGCGTTCAGCCCGCGGTTAGAACTCGAATCGCAGGTTGAACTGAATGACACGAGGCAGGCCGCGCTGAGACGTGACCTTGCCAAAGTTTCCACTGGTGGGGTCGAGGTTCGGCCCGCTGAAATTGGTGTGATTGAAGGCGTTCAGCAGGTCCACGGAGAAGCGGGCCTGCATGCCGCGTTCGGGCATGATCGGGAACATGCGTTCGACTTTCAGATCCCAGTTCATGATGCCGTCGGCACGGATCAGGTCGGTCCGGATCGGGAAGACACGGACGTGGTACGAGCCGGGCTGCATGTTGGAACGACCTTCGAAGCCGACGAAGCCGTCGGGCACGGCGCCGGTTCCGCGATACACAGCACTCGGATCGAACCACTGGTGCATGTCGGTCTTCCGGGAATCGGAGCTGAACACTTCACCGAGCTGGTTGATGTCGCCGTAGAAGAAGCGGTTGCCCCAGTCGCCCGTGGCGGGGCCGGTCTGCCACTGGTAAACCCAGCCGGTATTCCAGTTGCCGACGATATAGCTGAGGAAACCTTCCTTCAGCTTGCTGCGGCCCTTGCCCCAGGGCAGTTCGTAAGTGCCGGACCAGGAGATGCGGTGTGGTAGAACGTTGTTGTTCACGCGCTCGGTCTGCTGTGTGTCGAACTCGTTGGCCAGCCAGTCGGCGACTTGGGACGTTGCCCAGGTCCACATGAATGAAGTGGTCAGGCCGGCAGTGAAGCGCCGCTCGACCAGCAACTGCATGTCGTGGTAAGTGTTGTAGCCCTGCTTATCGCGCCAGTTGTCCTCGGGGCGCATGCCCTGAAGAGTGCCGCTGTATTGCGGATAGGGCCTCAGCAATTGGTGCCGCCGGATGTTCGAACCAGTGAACAGACCGACCGAAGCCAGGTAATTGTATATGACTGGGTCCGACTGCTGTAAGCCCGTCAGGTTGGTGATGCGGAACGGGTTCGGGAAGTTCTGGTTCAAATAGTCGTCGTTGGCCTGATTCCTGGCCATCCCAGTGCTCCAGTACTTGGCTGGGAGGTAGTTGATCCGGTAGTTCCTCGTGAGATAGGAGTAGGCCCCATTGTACGAGACATCCAGCAGGAGGTTCCGAGCGAGTTCGCGCTGGAATCCAAATCTCCAGCGGTGCTGGAGGTCCGGCCGGAAGTTCCACGGACGCACATCAAAGCCGGTGCCAACGCGACTTACTGGGCCAAGCCGGCTTTGTAGTGGTTCGTTGAACCGTGTGCCATCAGCACGTACCGGGAAAGGATTGTTGATCGGGGTGTTGCCGGAGCCAATCCCCGCCGCCGGACCGACGCCGCAGCAGAAGGTTAATCCGAGGTCGTTGCTGACTGGGGTACCTGTACTCTGATTGAAGCCGTTCGTATCGAATCGGTCGTTGGAAACGTTGTACGTATCCATGTACATGCCCCAGCCGGCTCGAATGACGGTCTTGTTGTTCATGGAGTAAACGGCACCCACCTTTGGCAAGAGAATGTGAGTTCCCTTAGTCCCCGAATCGAAGCCACCCTGGCCGAAGTAGTATGTTCCGCCGTTCGCATTGAATGCGGAGGCAGGCAGCTCCGGAATCGGGTTCTTTGCGTATGCCTTGGCGGCGTCGGCTGCGAAGGGTTGCGCGAGGTTCGGATCGAAGACGCGGGTGATGGATCGGTCATAGCGCTCGGTAGTTCCGCCCTCCGCTTCGTAACGGAGTCCGAAGGAGAGGCGGAACTTGTCGCTGACGCGCCAGTCGTCCTGGAAGTAAAACGCGCGCCGCGGCGTAGTGTAATACACCGAGTCGTTCGTGTCGATGTTGATTCCGTTGGGCAGGCCCATCAGGAACGAGGCCCAGTCGTGGCCGTGGTTGGAGCTGACGTTGTCGTTGTCAGCGCGTCGAGTCCAGGAGTTGCGCCAGCTATAGTTGCTGGAGCTGTTCCCGGGGCCGAAGCCAGCCCAGCGGTGACGCCGCTCCTGCCAGCCGTACTTGAAGGAGTGGGCACCCTTAATGGTGGTCATCGCAACCCGAAGTTCGTGGTTGGTGATGATGCTGCCGACAACAGGGTAGCCGCCGCTGATGTCATCGATGTTGTTGAAGTCCTGGGCAGGCAGAACGCGGTTGTCGCCTGCGCGCTGATCGAGGTAGGCGGGAAGGCCGACATCCGAGGGACCGTACGCGGTGCGGGTGGTGTTGCGGCTGCCCTCTTCGAAGCGCGAGATGCCGTAGTTCATGTCAAGGATGTTGGTGGAGTTGAGAGTCCACAGCATGTTGACATTGCCGCCGCGGTTGATGCGCGTCAGGCCGTTTGACTGCAGCCCGCGCTGAGTCTCGTACATCCAGTCGTACTCATCGGCGAGCCGGTCGTTCCACTGCCAGCGGCCATTGAGACGAACTTTGTCATTAATCACCCAGTCGTAGCGATTGATGATCGAGTTGAACTTCTCATCTTTGGGCATTGCCGAGGCCAAGTAGTTGTCAAATCCTTCCGGGCTGACAAGACCAGGCACGTTATTCGGCGTCGGGAAGAGCTTCGAGTAGAAGGCGGCCATCGGGTTCAGGATGGGGATGCCCTTGTTGCCGGGGAACGGCAGCCGGACGACCCGGCTTCCATCCTGGCGGGCCGAGCGCGGATCGTAAATTGTAAAGAGATTCGCACCGTTCGGAGCATTCAGCAGTTCGCTGAAGTCGCCCTGGCGCATCGCCATCGTGGGGACGGTGATGTTCTTCGAGTCCGTGGTTTCAGCCTTGGATTGGCGGATGCCGTTCCAGGTGAACGTCCAGAAGAGCCTGTCGCGGCCGTTCAGGATTTTCGGAATCAGAACAGGTCCCGATGCAGTGAATCCATAGTTGTTAGAACGTCCGGAGGCCTGCTTCGGTGAGTCGGCTGAGATCTTGCCTGTGCGTACGTCGTTCTCCCAACGGAGGCGATCGAAGTGGCCGGTGGCATTCCATCGCTGCTGCCAGTGCTGGTCAAAAACGGAGCCGGACAGCTTGTTCGTTCCAGAGCGTGAGACAACGTTGATGGCTGCGCCGGAGGTGAAGCCTTGCGAGGCATCGAAGTTTGAGGTTTCGAGTTTGAACTCGGTGATGGCGTCCGCCGGAGGAGTGTACCCGACACGGCGGCCGGAGCCAGTGACGGTCATGCCGTCCATGGTGTATTCATTCTGGCCTACGCCGCCCATCGTATTGAAAGCGGAGGTGCCGCCGTTGTCGAAGGGGCGGCGATATTCGGGCTGGCCGGTCCACTGCATGCCAGGAGCGAGCGCGGAGAGAGCGAATGGATTAAGGTCGGAGAACGGGAGATTGACGAGCTGGCGCTGATCGAGGACGCGGCCACCACTGGCAGTCGTTGTTTCGAGGAGGGGCGCTTCACCGGTGACCTCGATTGATTCAGTCACGGCGCCGACTTCGAGAGAGAAGCCGATGTCTAGGCGCGCGGAGACATTCACGGTCAAGCCGGAGCGAACCGCCTTCTTGAAGCCGCCAGCCTCAACGCTGACGGTGTATACGGACGGCTCAAGGAAGTTTGCTTCGTAATAGCCGGTTTCATTGGTGGTGAGCCGGCGGGTTTCGTTAGTTGCGGTGTTGGTCACGGTGACGTTGGCGTTGGGAATGACGCCACCGCTGGAATCAGTAACGCGCCCGGAGATGCTTCCGCGAGCTTCCTGCCCGAACATGGACATGCCGCACGCGAGCAGGCACACAAGGGCTGCCTTTAGAGCTTTCACGGTCTTTCAGTGACCCCCTAAGTCAGACATGACTTCAAAATGCTTGGGTCGATCTAATCAAACTGAGCTAGGCCGGTCAACGAAATGCATCGAAAGATAGCCACAACCAATCATCTGCCGAAGGATCCTATCTAACGGCTCTTGATCAATTCCGGGGGCAGGCCCTAATCCCAGGTTGGTAAAACAATCTTGGGAGATTTGATTTTGACCGATTCTGAAATCGTTTTAGGCC
>JBOZRR010000029.1:0-74156 GCA_050789245.1 Bryobacteraceae bacterium
ACCAACGATGACAACCCACCGTCATTGACCTTGGTCAAGCATGTGGTGAACGACAACGGCGGTTCGGCGGTACCCGCGAACTGGACGTTGTCTGCCGCTGGTCCGACGCCGATCACGGGGCCGGGCGGCGCGACGAGCGGAGCGACTTTCCAGCCCGGTACCTACACGCTGAGCGAGTCAGCGGGCCCGGCCGGATACACCGCAGGTACGTGGTCCTGCGCAGGCGGCACACAAAGCGGCAGTGAGATCACGGTTGCCTTTGGCCAAAGCGTGACCTGCACGATCACCAACAACGACAACGCTCCATCTCTCACGCTCGTCAAAGTCGTGACAAACGACAACGGCGGAACGGCCGACAAGACGGCGTGGACGTTGTCTGCCGATGGTCCGACCTCGATCACGGGGCTGGGCGGCGCGACGAGTGGAGCGTCGTTTGACGCGGGAACCTACACGCTGAGCGAGTCAGCGGGCCCGGCCGGATACACGGCAGGCACGTGGTCCTGCGTTGGCGGCACCCAGAGTGGCAGCACCATCACGTTGGGCCTTGGTGAGAGCGCCGAGTGCACAATCACCAACGACGACAACCCACCGTCATTGACGTTGGTCAAGCATGTGGTGAACGACAACGGCGGTTCGGCGGTACCTGCGAACTGGACGTTGTCTGCCGATGGTCCGACGTCAATCACGGGGCCGGGCGGCGCGACGAGCGGAGCGACCTTCCAGCCCGGCACCTACACGCTGAGCGAGTCAGCGGGCCCGGCCGGATACACGGCAGGTACGTGGTCCTGCGTGGGCGGCACACAAAGCGGCAGTGAGATCACGGTTGCCTTTGGCCAAAGCGTGACGTGCACGATCACCAACAACGACAACGCTCCATCTCTCACGCTCGTCAAAGTCGTGACAAACGACAACGGCGGGACGGCTGACAAGACGGCGTGGACGTTGTCTGCCGATGGTCCGACCTCGATCACGGGGCCGGGCGGCGCGGCGAGCGGACCGTCGTTTGGCGCTGGAACCTATACACTGAGTGAGACCGGGCCGGCCGGTTACTCAGCAAGTGGTTGGTCCTGCGTTGGCGGCACACAAATTAGCAACCAGATCACCTTGGGCCTCGGCCAAATCGCGACCTGCACCATTACCAACGACGACATCGCGCCGACATTGACGGTCACGAAGGTGTGTGTGCCGACGGGCGATCCAGGAAAGTTCAATCTCCTGATTGACAACACCGGCACCACGGACTCCGCGTGCGGCGCGACGCTAGGACCGGTGGCGGTCTTGGCAAACGTGCAGCACATGGTGAGCGAAACTTACGGGACAGGCACGCTCCAGGCGGAGTATCTGGGGGCCGTGATCGGCGGCGCCTGCGCTTCTAGTGGGGCTATCACTCTGGGCCCTGGGGCGAACGCCACTTGTACAATCACCAACACTCGGAAGGTGCAGGTCATCAAGACCTCGGCCGGTGGGCCAGTCACCCAAGCGCCTGGCTCGGGTTTCACCTTCGAACTCAGGCAAGGCGCCTCGACTACTGAGGCAGGGATCATCCTTGAGTCCGCTGAAGCCAGCACGGCGAATCTTGGCACCATCAACTTCGCACAACAACTCACTCTCGGCCAGACCTACAACCTCTGCGAGGTGGTCATGCCAGGCTGGACGACGACTTTAGGCCCGCCCTTCTATACGGTCTACAACCCGAGCGGGGACAACAGTGTCGTCTGCACTGACTTCACTGCGACAGCGAGCGCTTCCAGGACCTTCAATATCAACAACATACCGCCCCCTGGCGGACTCACGCGGACCATCGGCTTCTGGAAGAACTGGGCCACGTGCGCTAACTCTAAGGGCAATCAAAAGCCCATGCTCGACTACACGCTCGGACTGTTACCCACAGAGTCGAATCCGGGGCCGGCCCTCAAGCCAATCTTGATTGGGGATCTCACAGTGGATACCTGTCAGGAGGCAGTTGCGCTCCTGAATAAACTACAGGTGTCCGGTACGAAACCCAAGAAGATGGCGAGTGACCCGGCGTTCAACCTTGCGGCGCAACTGATGGCGGCGAAGCTAAATGTTCAGGCGCAAGCGGGAGTCTGTCCGGCTGCGGTTGATGCCATCAACGCGGCCCAGGCTCTGCTCGCTTCGATTGACTTCGACGGGCTGACCCACAAAAAGATGAGCGCCCAGCAAATCGCCGACGCAAACAGTCTGGCCGCGACTCTCGACCGGTACAACCAGGACAACACCGCACTCTGTGCAGGGTCCTAACCTCAACCTCCGATGATGCGGCGCGGGCGCCTCCGATCGTCTGCGCCGCGTCCCCTCCCAGCAGGGGCGGCTTCGGCCGCCCCTGCTGCCATTTAGGGCCGCAATTTGCATCGGCAATTCTGGGTTCATGGCAACACTTACCGGGGTGTTTGGGGAGATGATCCGGAAAAAGTTGCCGGATCAGGGCGTACAGAAGCGTACTGAAGACCCTAAGTCATTTGGAACCAGTGACGCATCAGTTTGGCATCAGCCGTGCTATCTAGTGGCGCAGAGGTTGAACCACACATGACCCAAGTCACGAATAACAATCCGTCGAACGAACCCGTCCACGAGATCCGCGACCAGCAGGCGCGCTCCTTCCCTTGGGCCACCTCGATCCTCGGGGTGGGTCTTGCGGCGAGCCTGGGTCTGGGTGCCTGGCAGCACTCCAACCTCGTGAACACCCGCATGGAAATGCAGGAAATGAACAAGCAGGTGGCTTCGTTGCGCGAGGCGGCCAACCAGTCTGACGCCAGTCTCTTGCAGGCGCTGGACACACTGCGCAATGAACTCGACTCCACGAAGAAGGAGAGCGAGGAGAGCATCCAGCAGGCGCGGCTGTCGGTGAAGCGCCAGGCGGACATCATTTCCGCCCGGTTGCAGAAGCGCCAGGAAGAGCAGAAGAAGCAATTCGACGAGCAGTTGACGGAAGTGAAGTCTTCCGCCGAGCAGGCGAACGCGAAGCTGACTGAGGTGTCGAGCGAAGTCGGTTCAGTGAAGACCGACGTGGCCTCCACCCGGACGGATTTGGATCGGACGATCTCCGACCTGCGCCGCACGACCGGCGACATGGGCGTGATGAGCGGTTTGATCGCCACGAATCAGAAGGAACTGTCCGCATTGAAGGCGCTGGGAGATCGCGAGTATCACGAGTTCACTCTCAATAAAGCGCAGAAGCAGGTGCGGATCGGTGACATCCTGATGCAGGTCAAGCGGACGGATCCGAAGCGCAACAAGTTCACGGTCGAACTCGTGGCGGATGACAAGCGCGTGGAGAAGAAGGACAAGACGGTGAATGAGCCCGTGCAGTTCTACGTGCTCTCCAAGGCGCGCATCCCTTACGAGCTTGTGGTCAACGAAGTGAAGAAGGACACGGTGGTGGGCTACCTGGCAATGCCGAAGGTGAAGCTCAGCGCTCAGAGATGACAGCGGGGATGGGCGGGACATGCCGCCCAGGGTGGACGGGGCCGTCCAGGAGGACGGCCCCGTTTGAAATCCTTCGTACTGGAATGCCCGGTATAGCCGGGACGTGTTCTTTGAATTAAGTTTGCTAGTACCGAAGAGTCAGGTACCAATTACGAAAATGAGAGATTAATCCTCTGTCATTCCGGCTCTTCGCGGGGCTAAAATTTCTCAAACTCCTCCTTCCCTTGCGGCGCCCCCAACGCCGCTCCGAGGCGGATCGACCTCCGACGATCCGCCTCTATTTTTTTGCCCGTTGATTCTCCCGCAATCCCTTAACGAATCGTCTTCAACAGCTCTCTGGAGAGCAACGCCGCGCGCTGTGCCAGCCGGGCGCTGGTGCGGATATCCGACTCGCGTGACTGCTCGGCTTGGGCCAGCAACCCGCGGATCCGGCCCAGGTCGTCTTTCTGTGCCGGCGCCAGATCTCGAGTGCTGGCCTCTTCAATCGCCTTTCGGGTCTCCGCCGCCATCGTGCTGAAGGAGTTTTCGTAAAATGCGCGCTCCTTTTCGCTGAGTGCCACGGCGAGTTGCGGCGCTTTCTGGATGTTCTCCTGCGGCTCGGGCTCAGATTGCTCCGGCTTCGGTGCGGTTTGTACCGGACGGCGGCGCGACGGGCGCGTGGGGCGCTCCGGCCCCTTGGGCGGCGGCGCGGCCTGCGGTTCCTGGACTTCCGGGATCGGCTCCTCTGGCACCGTCGGACGCGGCTTCGTTTGGGTTGGCGGGTCGATCAGGTCTGGCGGCGCGGGTTGCTGTGCAGGGGGCGGCGGGGCGGGCGGCGCCTTTTGCTTCTTCGAGCAACCAGTGGCGAGCAGCGCGGCCAGTATCAGAACCAACAAGGGCAGGCGGGGTATCATGCGGCGACGGGGAGCCGGAACCGGAACTCGGCGCCCTCCCCCTC
This sequence comes from Bryobacteraceae bacterium, assembly GCA_050789245.1. GTDB lineage: Bacteria > Acidobacteriota > Terriglobia > Bryobacterales > Bryobacteraceae > PNKE01. The sequence goes on from JBOZRR010000029.1 coordinate 4,385, forward strand.
CTTTCCACCGACTTCGATGGTGCCACCATGCAACTGAACGGCGCGAAACGTCATGGCGAGGCCGATGCCGCTGCCGCGGTGCTTGGTGGAGTAGTAGAGCTGGAAGATCTTTTCGCGCTCCGTCTCCGGAATGCCGGGGCCGGTGTCGGCGATGGTGAGCAGCGCGTCGCTGCCGTTGCGAGCCAGGCGAACGTCCAGCTTACCGCCGTCGGGCATCACGTCCAGCGAGTTCCGGCATACGTTCAGGATGGCCTGCTTCAGCAGATCCGAGTCGCCTTTGACCTTCACGGGCGACGGCGGGTGCTCGAATCGGATCTCGACGCCAGAGGCCGTGGCTTCCGCGTCCATCAGGGTGAGCACTTCGCCGGCCAGGGACGTCAGGTCCAGCTCCTCGGTCGCCAGATCGACGGGGCGAGTGAAATCGAGGAACGTGCGGACGACGCGATCGAGGCGCGTGATCTCCTGCGAGATGATGCCAAGCTCCTCGTTCGCCTCCGGGTTGTTCTTGACGTGATGTTTGAGCAGTTCCAGGCGGATTGCGATGGAGTTGAGCGGGTTCTTGATCTCGTGCGCGACGCCCCCGGTCAGCTTGTTGATGGCAACCAGCCGGCGCTCCATTGACGAACGAAGCTGTGACGCGCCTTCCTGCGCGCCACGGAACTGGGCGCCAAGCAGACGCAGCTTTTGCTCCACGACGGCGTACTCGCGGGCCGTGCGCCGGTCGGCGGCGGGAAGGCTGATCTCACCGGCGGTAATGCGGTCGATGGTCTCCGAAATCCGTGCCAGCGGATGGACCGCCACCTGAGCGACGAAGAACGAAAGCAGCGCTGAGACGATGAGAGCGCCGAGGGTGAAGACGGCCATTCGGGCGATCTCTGGCATCAGCTCCTGGCGCAGGAGTCCAGAGGAGATCAGCACCTGAATTGTGAAGACCGGCGAGGTAGCCTTGCCGTCCTCCGTCAGTTCGGCGCGGCTTTCGTAGTCGATCCGGCCGCCCATGATGGCCAGCAGTCGGTCGACCGGGCCGAGCTGCATCAGGCTCTGCAGAGTCAGGCGGTCGCGCATCACTTCGCCAATGCGGGCAGGATTGGACGAGGCCAGGATCTTGCCCTCCGCGCCGGCGATGGAGATCTCGGCGATTGACGTCGTGGAGACCAGTGTCCGTGCGAGGATCTCGTTCAGCTCCTCATCGTTCGCAATGGCAGACCACCAGCGCTGCCGGAGGCTTGCCGGCCGGCGGCCTTCGGTAGCTGGCTCCATCTCGTTTGCACGGTGTTTGATCCAACTGACGATGAAATCGGCTGTCCCCTCCGAGCGCTCCCGGACGTGGTCCAGAGCCTGGCTGACCTGGCTGTGGATGTGCAGGCTGGAAAGGACGAGTACGGCGAGCACCACCATGCCCACCAACGAGACCGTCAGCCTGATCTTCACCGACATTTGCGTGTTACTCGGCGTCGGCCGCGCCATACTCCTTCAGTTTGTTGAACAACGTCTTGATGCTGATGCCGAGGATTGCAGAAGCGCGCGTTCGATTGCCGCCCGTGTGGCGGAGCGTCAACTCGATCAGCGCCCGCTCGGCCTGGGAAACGGTCGACCCGACCGGCAGCGTGACCGCGTCCAGCGGGGTGGATGGATCGTCTGCCGGGGTGTCCTGGGTTCCCTGCGTGAAGCGCGGCAGATGCTCCGGCCGGATCTGTCCCTGTCCTGCGAGGATGACGGCACGCTCCAGAGCGTTGCGCAACTCGCGGGCATTTCCGGGCCAGCCGTGGGACTGGATCGCTTCGGCGGCCGTGGCGGACATCCCCGTCACGTGACACTGGTGCCTCTCATTGAGCTGCGGAATGATTGCATTGCAGAGCGGTTCCAGGTCCTCCTTGCGTTCGCGTAGCGGCGGCAGGTGAACGTGGAAGACGTTCAGCCGGAAGTAGAGGTCTTCGCGAAAAGTGTTGTCCTTGATGGAGTCGCGGAGGTCGCGGTTGGTGGAGGCCAGGACGCGCACGTCCACCGCGGTCTCGCGCGGCGCGCCGAGACGGCGGATTCTTCGCTCTTCCAGCACACGCAGCAGCGTGGCCTGCGTGGCCAGAGGCATATCGCCGATTTCGTCCAGCAACAGCGTGCCGCCGTCCGCGAGCTCGAAGCAGCCCTGGCGCCGCTCGACGGCACCCGTGAATGCACCCTTCTCGTGGCCGAAGAGCTCGCTTTCGATCAGCGTCTCCGGCAGCGCGGCGCAATTCACCGCAATGAAGGGTCCGGAGGCGCGCGGGCTCAGGCTGTGAATCGCTCGGGCCACCAGTTCTTTCCCAGTACCGCTTTCGCCGGTGATCAGCACAGTAGCCGATGTCGGACCCACCTGGCGTAGTAACGAGAAGACCTCACGCATCGCGGGGCCGACGCCCACCAGGTTTCCGAAGACGCCCTTGCCTTCAAGCTGGCGCGACAGACGTTCATTGTCCGCGCGGAGCCGCCCTTCCTCGAGGGCCCGGGAGAGCAGCAGCTTCAATGCACCGGGTTGAAGCGGCTTTTCCAGGAACCAGAACGCGCCGAGCGTGTGCACCATCTCGATGGCTGTTTCGAGGTTCCCGAAGGCCGTCAGCATGATCGCCGGCGGAGCGCCCGGCAATTCCTGGAGTTTCTTCAGCAGTCCGGCACCGTCGAGGCCCGGCATCATCAGGTCGGTGACGATGGCATTTGCCTTGAAGCTCTCGAGGTGGGACAGCGCCTCCTGCCCGTCGGAGGCGGTGCGGGCCTCATAGCCCCAGGACGTGACCATACTCGCCAGCGCATTGCGCTGGTTGGCCTCATCGTCGACGACAAGGACTCGTCCGCGGCGTGATTCCATTGTTTCTATTTTCCGATAGGATGAGGGCGAAACGCAGGAGGAAGTGCAGGATATGGCTGGAATCAGGCGGAGAGAGTTCATTAAGACCGCGACTGTCGCCGGTGCGATGACGAATTCGCCGGCCGTGCTGGCCGCTGGTCGGAGTCCGAACGACACCATCGGAGTGGCCGTGCTGGGCGTCGGTACCAGAGGCATCTATCTCCTCGAGCAGTTCCAGGACTGTCCCAAGACTGAGATCCGCGCAATCAGCGATCTCTACACGCCAAACGTCAAACGCGCCGTGGAGACCGCGAAGAACAAGAATCTGCGCGTCGAGAAAGAATGGCGCAAGGCGATTGAGTCGAAGGACATCGACGCCGTGGTGATTGCCACTCCAGACTTCTGGCACGCGAAAATGACCGTGGCCGCCGCGCAGCTCGGCAAGGATGTCTACACCGAAAAGGGCCTGTGCCGGACTCTTGACGAAGCGAAACAGATGCGCAAGGCGCTCGTCGAGAACAAGTCGGTCTTTCAGCTCGGCCATCACCAGAACTCGGAGGCGCCCTTCATCAAGGGCCGCGAGATTTACAGCAGCGGACGCCTCGGCAAGGTGCCGCTGGTGCGCACCTACATTGACCGGACCAGTTCCTTTCCTGAGTGGCAGTTCTACACCGCGTACAACATCAACCAGCGGCCGGCCGACGCGAGCGCGCAAACGATCGACTGGGACCGATTCTTGGGCGATGCCGCGCCCAAGCGCCCCTTCGACGTCGAACGCTTCTTCCGCTGGCGGTGCTGGTGGGACTACGGCACGGGTATTGCGGGCGACCTGATGAGCCACCAGTGGGACGGCGTGAACTGCGTGATGGGCATGGGCATCCCCGAAGCCGTGATGACCCAAGGCGGGTTGTACTGGTGGAAGAACGACCGCGAAGTGCCCGACATGTGGCACGTCATGTTCGATTACCCTTCGAAGGACTTGGCCGTCCAGTTCAACTGCACATTCCACAACCGCCACATGGGTACAAATACGTTCTTCCTGGGCCGTGACGCCACGCTGGAAGTCCACTCGCCCTGGTGCCGCGTGCATGGGGCCGAATGGAAGCTGGAGAACCAGGGCCGCAAGGAGCCGGACTACGAGATGAAGCGCGGCGAAATGGAAGTCACCTCGCACATGCGCGATTTCATCGACTGCATGCGCAGCCGCGCGGAAACCCGTTGCGGCGTCCAGCGCGCCTGGGAAGAGGCCGTCACTATCGTGATGTCGGTAGAGAGCTTCCGGCGCGAGCGGAAGGTGAAATGGGACCCGGCTCGGGAGGCGATCGTCTAGTCGCCGGTGCTGCCTTGCGTGTCCAGCATGTAGCCGATGCCGCGGACCGTGTGAATCAACTTCGTGGGGAAGTGGTCGTCGATCTTGGCGCGCAGGTGCCGGATGTAAACGTCGACGATGTTCGTCAGGCCGTCGTACTCAGTCTCCCAGACGTGCTCGACGATCATCGTCCGGCTGAGCGGCCTCCCCTGGTTGCGCATCATGAACTCGAGGATGCTGAACTCCTTTGGGGCAAGGTCGATGGGCTCGCCTGAGCGCGTCACCTTGCGGCGGATGCAGTCCAGCACCAGGTCGCCCACCTCCAGGCGTTCCGGCAGCGCATGGCCTCGGCGCACCAGCGCGTGGACGCGTGCCACCAGTTCCTGAAAGGCGAAAGGTTTTGGCAGGTAATCGTCGGCGCCGAGCTCGAGGCCTCTTACCTTGTCCTCGACCGACGACTTGGCGCTGAGGATCAACACCGGCGGGCTGACCTTGCGGTTGCGGAGGCGCTCCAGGATCGTGAAGCCGTCCATGTCCGGCAGCATCAGGTCCAGTAGGATGACGTCGTAGTCGGTGTGTGCGGAAAGTTCGAGCGCGGTTCTGCCATCGCCGGCAATGTCCACTTCGAAGCCTGCCCCTGAGAGGCCTCGTTGGACAAATTCCGCGATGCGCTTCTCGTCCTCGACTACAAGAACTCGCATACCTGTTTGCAGTTCATTCTCCCAGAAACGATCCGAATGGTAAACCGGGTGAGTTCTAAAGGACTGGCCCGATTCTCCAAGGAACGAACTCATTGTGCCCCAGACGCTCGCTTGCCGGCTTCTCGCCGGAGGCCACGCGGAGGATGGCGTCGAAGATTTCGCGGCCGACCGATTCTACCGTGCCGTCTCCGTCGGCGATTTTTCCGGCATTTATGTCCATATCCGCTGTCATTCGCCGGTAAGTCGTCGAATTGCTCGTGACTTTGATGGTGGGCACGGTCGGGAAGCCCGTCGTGCTGCCGCGCCCGGTGGTGAAAACAAAGACGTTGGCTCCTCCGGCGGCCAAGCCGGAGAGCGAAACCGGATCGTAGCCGGGCGTGTTCATGAAAACCAGGCCTGGCGATGTGATGCGCTCGGCGTAATCCAGCACTTCGTTCAGCATGCTGGTGCCGCCCTTGGCGACCGCGCCCAGCGATTTCTCGACGATGTTCGTCAGCCCGCCTTCCTTGTTGCCCGGAGAGGGGTTGTCATCGAAGCTGCCGCCGAACCGCGAGAGATAGGCTCTGTACTGCGCGATGATCTCAAGCAGCCGCTCGGCCACGGCGCGTGAGCGGGCGCGGCGGACCAACAGGTGCTCAGCGCCGACGATCTCCGGAGTCTCGGCCAAGACGCTCGAAGCGCCGAGTTCGGCTAGTAGATCCGACGCGAAGCCGAGGGCCGGGTTCGCCGTGATGCCGGAGAAGGAGTCCGAGCCGCCACACTGTAATCCCAGAACGATCTTCGACGCAGGCACCGGGACGCGCGGCTCGGCGCTGATGCGCTCCATCATCTTGCCGATCGTGGCGCGCGCCGCATCCACGGCCGCCTGAGTCCCTCCGGCATCCTGCATCGTGAAGCCGGAGATCCGCGATGGATCGGGGTTATTCGAGCCGAGATAATGCTCCACCTGGTTTACTTCGCAGCCGAGGCCCAGCACGATGGCGCCACCGACATTCGGGTGGTTCAGAACGCCGGCCAGCGTCCGTTGAAGCTGCGCCGTATCCGGACCAATGGAGTGGCCGCAGCCTTCGCCGTGCGGGAAGGCTGCGACGCCGTCGACGTTCGGCGGCAGCACGGCGCCCGCGTAGCTCCTGGCGATGAGTTCCGCGGCGTAGGCGGCGCAGTTCGACGCTGCCACGACGGCGATGTAGTTGCGCGTCCCAACGCGGCCGTCGGCGCGCGGATAGCCGAGGAACGTCGGCATTTCCGAGGGCGGCGCGGGCAGGGAATGTTCGGCGGCGGGAAAGTCGTAGTTCAGCGCGCCCGCGTCGAAGGCGACGTTGTGTGTGTGGACATGTTCGCCGGGCACGATGGCGGTCCGGGCCAAGCCGATGTGTTCGCCGTAACGGCGGACTGCCTCGCCCGCGGCGATCGCTCGGATCGCCACCTTGTGGCCGGCAGGCACGGGTTGCGACAGCGAAACGCGAACGTCCCCCAGGATCACGGTTTGCCCGGAGGGCAGCGAGAGACGGGCGACAGCGACGTTGTCGCTGGGATGGAGCAGAATTGCAGCGGACTCCGCGGCCGGCGGCGGCTGGATCTCAACGAAACTCATTTCAATACCCTCCCGGAGATGCGGAAACTCAGCGGACCAGCGCCGTCTCCATGATCTCTTCACCTGTGTGAACGTGGTAGCCGCCCGTCACCGGATGGATCAAAAGACCGCCCTCGGTTGGGGCGGGGAAGTCCTCGATGCGGCGCACGAGCTTGAACTTCGAATTCTCGGCGGCAGTCACCCATTTGCCCACATGGATGTGCATGTGGCACTGGGTTCGCACCTTGCTGCCGTTGTAGGCTAAACCCCAAGAATCAGAGAACTTCTCCTTCGCCACCTCCACCGCGCGCTTCCACAACGCGATTCTGTGGGCCGCGTCCATGGCGTGCATATGATGCGCGCCTTCGTCGTGGGCACGCGGCAGCACCAGCCACCGGCCCGGCTTGCGGGGGTTGATGTCCTTCAGAACAAAGAACTCGACGTCGCGCGGCTGCTTTTCGGCTTCGCCGCACAGGGAACAGGCTCGCGCCTTCATTGACTCCGGATTCGCCGGGTCGCAGGCGCACTGGCTGACATCGGCGCCGAGCGGAGCCAGCAAACACATGACGAAGATCGTTGTAAGAGCGAACTGCCTCATCGCCGCCATTATACTGGTGAGTGTCATTACCCGGCTCTGGGCCCACCGTGGAGCCCGCCTCGGGGCTGCGCGGCCGGTTCGCTTGGCTGGCTGTTGCCGCGCTCTTTGCCTGTTACGGCTGGCTGGCCCTTCAGGGGCTCGGCGAGGTGGGATTCTTAGGGCCCGACGAGCCGCGTTACGCGTTCATCGCCCGCCAGATGCAGCAATCGGGCGATTGGATCACCCCAAAACTCTGGACGGAGGCCGGCGTTCAGCCGCCGAGCATTGAACCCTGGTACGAGAAGCCGCCGCTGCTCTACTGGCTCGCCGGGGCGGGATATGCGTTGGGGCTGAGTCCTGAGCGGGCCGCACGCGTGCCCGTCACGTGCCTGGCGCTCGTCTTTCTTCTGCTCTACTGGTTGGCCCTGAAGAAGTTGGAAGACGCGGGCACGGCGACGATTGCCTCGCTCGTGATGTCGACCTCCGCGGGCTGGCTGGCGTTCTCGCAGGTGGCTGTGACCGACATTCCGCTGGCAGTCACCTTCTCCGGCGCGATTCTCGCCGCCGTGTTGCGTTTGAACGGCGGCGGAATCTGGCTGACGGGTGCCGCCGGAGTTTGTTTCGGATTGGCGCTGTTGGCCAAGGGCCTGGTGGCCGGTGTGCTGATTCTGCCCGTCCTGTGGTTCGCGCGGACGCGCTGGAAGGAGATGCTGGCCGTCTTCGCCGTCGCCGTGCTGGTGGCGGGGCCGTGGTACGTGGCGATGATCTCGCGACATGGCATGGCCTTCATCGACGAGTTCTTCCTGCGCCACCACTTCTCACGATTTTCCTCAAACGAACTCCAGCACGTTCAGCCTTGGTGGTTCTACGTCGTGGTGCTGCTGGGCGGGCTCTTCCCTTGGACATCCCTTGTGGCGGGGCTGCGGCCGTCGCTTTGGAAAGCGCCGCACCGCCGTATTTTCGCCGCGGTTTTTCTGTTTGGCTTCGTGTTCTTTTCGGCGTCCACCAATAAACTGCCAGGCTACTTGCTACCGCTTTGGCCGTCGCTGTGCCTTCTGGCGGCCGTGGGGTTGCGGGCCGCGTCCGACAAGCACCGCAGTCTGACTGTTGCCGGCCTGCTCTTGTCGCTGATCCCGCTTGTCGCCTCCGTGCTGCCGCAGGCGCTGCTCGTCGGCGTGCGGCGCGCCGAGTGGGGTGCGCTGCCGTGGGAGTACGTCGCCATGGCGCTGCCGTTCGCCGCCCTGGCCCGCTGGCTGGCGCTGCGCGGAAAACTGACGGCGGCCGTGACCGTGGTGGCTGTGGGCGCGGGGCTGGGAGTCCGGTTTGTTCAACTGAGCGCATACCCCGTGCTGGATGAGATCGTTTCGACGAAGAGGCTGGCTGCGCGTGTCCGGCCGATGCAGAAGGAGATTTGCATCGAGCAGATGCACCGCGCCACGCGGTACGGACTGAATTTCTACTTGGGGCAGCCCCTGCCCGAGTGCGCTGTCACGCCGGAGGCCACGGTCCACCTGACGCAATCCCCCACCGGGTTGTACCAACTGGAACCGCTTCCGGGCAGGAAGCCGGCTGGCGATCCAGAATAGGTTACGAGCGCCGGTTCGATCGCGCCACGACACGCGCCGGCTGTGCCGCCGCCGCGGCGGCTTCTGCCACTTTGACCCCTGGATGGGCCAGGGGAGGCAGCATCATCTCGATCGCTTCGCGGTCGAGACCCTCCGAGCAGCGGACGAATGAGCATCCCGAGCCGTCAGGACGCGAATCCACCTCGATCAGGTCCCCTGCTTGCACCTGGTGAGACGCGATGAGGTTTGAGATCGGCTGCACCACGAAACGCTCAACGGCGCGCTTCAGGTGGCGGGCTCCATATCGGGCATCTGTCCCTTCCTCGAGCAACAGCCTCCGGGCCGCCGGCGTCGTCCGGAAGACGAATGCGTTCGCGCGCGGCGCCATCAGGATTCGACGTTGCACGTAGGCGAGCTCAATGTCGAGAATGCGGTTCAGCTCCGCCTCGCCCAGTGGCTGGAAGACCACCACTTTGTCGAGTCGATTCATGAACTCCGGCGTGAACTTGCGCCTCGCGGCCTCCGTCCCAGCCGCCGCCAGTTTGCCGGCCAGCTTCCCCGGGTCCTGCGCGCCGGCGGGCATGCCGAAGCCGAGCCTCGGGCCGGCAATCGACTCCATTTCACGCGCGCCGAGGTTCGACGTCATGAAGATGATCGTTTGCGAGAAGTCTACTTTGCGGTTGTCGCCGAGCGTCAGCGTCCCCTTGTCGAGAATTCCCAAAAGCAGGTTCCAGAGCGAGTCGGAAGCCTTCTCGATCTCGTCGAACAGCACGAAGCTCAGCCGCAGATCCTCGGTGTGGTACTGGTTCAGAGTCTCCTGGCTCAACAGCGGATGGGTTTCGCGATGGCCTAGATAGCCCGGAGGCGAACCGATAAGCTTCGCGATCTCGTGGCTGTGCTGGAACTCGGCGCAATCCACCTTCACCATCGCGCGGGCGGTGCCCAGCAGAGCCTCCGCCGTAGCCTCGACGATGCGCGTCTTGCCGCTGCCCGTCGGGCCGAGAAACAGCAGATTTCCCGCCGGACGGCCCGGCGCGGCCAAGCCCGTCATGAACATCTGGTAGATGTTGACGATTTGCGCGACGGCCTCGTTCTGGCCTACGACACGGGCACGAAGCTCTCGCTCCAGGTTCAGGGCATCCGGGCCCGTACGAGCCGGGTCCAGCACGTCGTCACGGCGCCGAGGGCGGCGGACGGGGTCCAACAGGACGGCGGCGGGCATGCCCTGGGGAGTGGGTCGTGGAATCTGCGCGTTCATCTTCACTCCTTAGAGACATCCGGCGCGCCTGGCGTTTCCGCCGCTACTTCTTCGGCGGCTTGGACGGCCGGATTTCGACGTGGCTGATTAAGGTTCGTTCAGGCATCGCCAGCACCATGGCCACGGCTTCGGCGACATCTTCCGGCGCGATCTTCCAATCCGCCTGGCCGCTGCGGCTGAACTCCGTGCTGACACTTCCCGGCAAGATCGTGCTGACGCGAACATTCTCGTACCGATGGTCGAGCATGATCGCCTCGCCCATGCCCACCAGACCGAACTTCGAAGCGTTGTACGCCGCTCCGCCCGCGAACGGGTTCTTGCCGGCCAGGCTGGCGATATTCACGATCCAGCCGCCGCCCCGCTTCCTGAATCGAGGCAACGCATTGTGGCAGCAGAAGTAAACGCCGTTCAGGTTCGTCTCAAGAACCAGCCTCCAATCCTCCGGTTTCATCGCGGCCAGGTTGCTGAAGACGCCAACGCCCGCGTTGTTCACCAGAATGTCGAGCCCGCCCAGTTCGGCGTCGATCCCCTCGAACAGCCGCTGCACGTCGGACTCACTTCTCACATCGGCCGCAATCCCGGCAATCGTTAGCCCGCGTGAACCGTATTTCGCGCGCAATTCCCCGACAGCCCTGCCTGTCGATTCGGCCGTCCGGCCATTCACCATCACGGACGCGCCGGCATCGAGGAATCGCTCGACGATGGCCCGCCCAATGCCCTTCGTGCTGCCTGTGACCAAGGCGGTTTTCCCGTTCAGATTCAGTGCCATGGCTCCATGATGGCTCCGGAATGCCTCGCCGGGCAAAACGTCGCTCGGAGTACAATTAAAGACGTGGATGCCCTAAGTCCCTGGAGAGCAAGCGGATGCCCGCGATGAGCCTGTTCTGGCTCCGGCTGGCCGCGCTGCTTTTGAGCGTCGGGCTGCTGGACGCGATCCTCACCCTCCTCAAGAAGCAGACCCGACTGTACAAGCCGGCGTTGCTCTGCTTTCAGGCGGCTGTGATCTTCCAGTTCGTCGCCATCGTCGAGCATTCCGTCGCCATGCGCCATCTGGCGGCCAACAACTTCTTCGAGACGGTGACGCTGTGCGCGTTCCTGTTTGCCGTCGTGTTCCTATTCATCCACTGGCGGTATCAGTTCGAAGGCCTCAGCATCTTTGTCTTCCCGCTGGTCTTTCTGATGACCCTGATCGGCTCGATGGGCACGCCGGTCTCCGGTTGGGCCGACGCGCGGGTCCGCGACGCCTGGCTGTTGGCGCACATCCTGTTGGTCCTGCTTGGTTACGCAGGGCTACTGATCAGCGCCGGGGCTGCCGTCTTCTACCTGCTGGCCGAGCGCCGGTTGAAACGCAAAACGCGAACCGACGGCACGCTCTGGGCCATGTTCCCGTCGGACCGCCTGCCGCCGCTCGAAACGCTCGACTCGCTCATCACGCGCTCGATGAGCATCGGCTTCGTCGCCATCACTCTCGCCGTCGTGGCGGGCTCCACCTGGGCATTCATCGAATCGGGAACGAAGTGGATCAGCGAGGCCAAAATCGCCGTCTCCCTCATCACCTGGGGTTTCTACCTGCTGATGGTCTTCCTGCGCATCTCGGCCGGATGGCGCGGAAGGAAGGCGGCCGTGCTTGCTCTGACCGTGGTTGGGTTCGCGGCACTCACCTGGGCCGCGCACGTCGGGCTGAGGCCCCTGCTGCAGAAATGAGCCGCGCGTCGCGATGAAGGTTTTGTTGACAGGATTGAGCCACCACACCGCGCCGGTCGACGTGCGCGAACGCGTGGCATTCCCCGAGTCCGCGCTGGGCGAGGCATTGGACGATCTTCGCGCGCGAAACGGCGTTCGCGAGGCCATGATCCTCTCCACCTGCAACCGCGTGGAGGTGGCGGTGACGGCCGAGGACAGCGCCTCGCCCGACGAGGTGGTCCGCTTCCTGGCGGCGCGTTACAGCCTCGATCCCGCTTGGCTTCAGACGTATCTCTACCGCTACGAGGACCAGGAGGCCATCCGGCACCTGTTCCGCGTCGCGGCATCACTCGACTCGATGGTTGTCGGCGAGCCGCAGATCCTCGGACAGCTCAAGCAGGCGTACGTCACGGCGCGGGAGCGTGGCACCGTGAACGGCTTTCTCGACGCCATCGTGACGCGGGCGTTCAGCGTCGCCAAGCGCGTCCGGTCGGAGACGGGCATCGCGCGCAACGCGGTGTCGGTTAGCTCGGCTGCGGTCGATCTGGCCCGGCAGATCTTCGGGTCGCTCAACGACAAACGCGTCCTGCTGATCGGCGCGGGCAAGATGAGCGAACTGGCCGCGCGCCACCTGCATGCCGCCGGCTGCGGATCGATCCTGGTGACCAACCGCACACACCAGCGCGCCGCCGAGATGGCCGAACTCGTCGACGGCCATGTCATCGAATACGACGGCTACCACTCGCGCCTTCATGAGATGGACATCGTGCTGACGTCCAGCGGCGCGCCCGACTATCTGTTGAAGAAGGACGAGATGCGAAAGGTGCTCGAGAAGCGCCGCAACCGTCCGATGTTCCTGATCGACATCGCCGTGCCGCGCAACATCGCGCCGGAAGTCAACGAGATCGAGAACATCTACCTCTACGACATCGACGACCTCGGCAATGCCGTCGAACAGAACCGCCGCGCGCGCCAGGAAGAGGCGGTTCACGCCGAGCAGATCATCACGTACGAAATCGACCGGCTGATGGAGCGACTGAAAGTGCGCGAGGTCGCGCCTACCATCGTCGGCATCCAGCAGCAGCTCGACGAGATCAGCCGCGCGGAGCTCGACCGTGTCCGCGGCAAGCTCGGCGAGCTCACGCCGCAACAGGAAGAAGCATTGCAGACCTACACGCGCGGTTTGCTCAACAAGATCGCGCACGGGCCGATGGTGGAACTGCGCCGCGCGGCGGCCCGGCCCGAAGGCGACCGCGTCATCCGCCTGGTGCGCCGCATGTTCCGGCTGGAGGAGCAGGGCGAAGAATGAAGACTGCACTGATCATCGGGAGCCGCGGCTCGCAGCTCGCCCTGTGGCAGGCCAACTACATCAAATCGTGCCTGGAAGCGCTGGGCGCCGAAGTCCGCATCGAGATCATCCGCACCACCGGCGACAAGATCACCGACGTCCCTCTGGCCAAGGTCGGCGGCAAGGGACTCTTTACGAAGGAGATCGAGGAGGCGCTGCTCGACGGACGCATCGACCTCGCCGTACACAGCCTGAAGGACCTGCCCACTGAACTGCCCGCCGACCTGACGCTGGCCGCCGTGCCCGAACGCGAACTGCCTTACGACGCGCTGCTCGGCGCGAAGCTCAGCGAGATTCCGCACGGCGCACGCGTCGGAACCAGTTCCCTGCGCCGCGCGGCTCAGTTGCGTGCTCTACGGCCGGACCTAGTGCTCGAAAACATTCGCGGCAACCTCGACACGCGAATCCGCAAGCTCGATGAGGGCCAGTACGACGCCATCCTGCTGGCCGCCGCGGGCCTGCGGCGACTTGGCTGGGAGAATCGCATCGCCGAGTTGCTGCCGCCCGAAACTATGTGCCCGGCCGTCGGCCAGGGTGCGCTGGGCATCGAGACCCGCGACCAAGGCCCCGCGCTCGAGATCTGCCGCAAACTGGAACACGCTCCCACGCGCGCCGCGGTCGAGGCCGAACGCGCACTTCTCGCCGGACTCGGTGGAGGCTGCCAGGTGCCCATCGGCGCGCACGCCACGGTCGAAAGCGGCCGCCTCACGCTACGGGCCGTCGTGGCGCATCCCGGCGGCGGCACGATTCTGCGCCAGCAATGCGAAGGTGCGGCCGACGATGCGAAATCGGTCGGGACGCAGGCCGCGAAGGCCCTGCTCGACGCCGGCGCGCGCGACATTCTGGTGGAAGTCTATGGCGAAACGCAGCCGCTCAAGGGCAAACGCGTCGTCGTCACCCGTGCCCGCGAACAGGCCGGACCCTTCGCCGATCAGCTTCGCCGCCTCGGCGCCGAGGTCGTCGAACTCCCCGCCATCGAACTCGCCGCCATCGAGTTCACGCCCGTCGATCTCACCGCTTACGACTGGTTGATCTTTACTTCCGCCAACGGCGTACGCTTCTTCTTCGGCACGCAGGGCCGGCCGGTGAATCTTCATGCGAAGATCGCCGTCGTCGGACCGGCCACCGCCGCCGCTCTCGAAGAGTTCGGCCTCACAGCCGCGATCGTCGCAGAAGAACACGTCGCCGAAGGCCTGCTCGACGCGCTCGCCAACGTCGACCTCTCGCACAACAACATTCTGTTACCCGTGGCCGCCTCGACGCGCGACGTCCTGCCCCGCGAACTTACCGCGCGTGGTGCAAACGTCGCCACGCTACCCGTTTACAGGAACACCGCTCCGGAAGGCCTCGAACAAGCTGCCCAGGCCCTCTTTACGGCCGGGCCCAAGCCCGAATGGATCACATTCATGAGCCCCTCCGCCGTGAAGAATATACTCGCCGCCGCCGGCCACGACGCGCTCTCCGGCGTGAAGATTGCCAGCATCGGCGGCGTCACCTCGGAGGCGATTCGCAAGCACGGCCTGACCGTCACTGTCGAAGCCGATCCGTCGACCGCCGAAGCCCTGGCCGAAGCGATGGCGAGATCAGAACTCTGAGGTCTTCACAGGCCCGGCTGTGGCATGGTTGGCTTGTACCGTTTCAGGCGCCGCAAATCGCGCTTGGCAATGCCGCCGTACTCCCGGCACCCCTTCCCTCGTTCAAGCAGTCTCTCCGCATAAAGCCGGAGTTCGGGTAGAGCCTTTGAACTGGCCGGCATTCGAAGGTCTGTCAGCATGAACGTGAGCGTGCCGCCGGTCATTCCAGCCAGACACACGTCGCGCGATGTTAGCAGCTCAGGTTTGATCCGTCTCCCGACTTCAACCGAGTCGGCCGGCACCCATTCGGCCTTAATGCCTTCCGATGCTGTAATCGCGATTCCATAGCTCGACGCAAGGTAGCCTATCGGGACCGGGGAATCCGGCTGAATCGTCTGCGCTCGCCGCAGCAACTGCTCAAGCCGCGCATAGCTCACAAATAGGAACACCTCCGCCGCATTCATCAGGACGAAGAAGTTGTCTGGATTCTCGCCGATGTGCCGTTCCCAGATCGATTGCAGCCTGGCCGTTTCCTCCGCACCCACTCGCAGCAGGGCAAACGACGCGCTCACCGAGACGCCCTGGATCGGACGGTTCTCCACCAGCCAAAGCGCATGTGTGCGCAAGCGCTCCCGCTCATCGCTCCGCTCGTAATGCTTGACCAGGACGTCCCGGCTGTCGGCGTCTGCCGGGTTCTTCAGAATCGACGCCTCGAGTTCCTTCGCCTCCTCCGGCGTTACCCAGCGCGCGGCACGCCGCTCCTGCGGGGGCGGGAGACACTCCCATTCCGGCGGCATGGTTTGCCCGAAAAGCGCGCCTGCCGCAATCAGCCACGCGAACAGCCTTGGCATATCCCCGGCTTACCATGGGCCGCCGGATAGGTCAACCGGAACCGGCCGCCGGCTAGCCCGCCGCCTTCATCCGCTCCAGCACTTCCGCCCAGTATTCTTTCCGCGCCTTCACGTCATCGGCGCTGGAGAGCTTATTGTGCTGCACGGTCACCTGGCACCTATCCTCGCCCTTCGCGTAGAACCCCACGTCCACCCGTGTGCCGTCGTCGAACGCCAGGCGCACCCACTTCGTCGGATTGACCGTGGTTACCTTGTATTTCGCCGCGCCCGTCAGCTTCTTGCGCAGCTTTGCGTCGCTCCACTGCTCGAAGGCTGCTTCGATGGGCAGCGCCATCGTCCGGCTCAGGTTCGCCGAGAAGCCGTCCGTCTTCTGGTGCACTTCGCGCAACCCCTTGGCTTGCTCGTAGCCGACGGTCACCATCTGGCACCACCACGGTCCGATCTTGTACTTGTCATGCACAAGCTGGGCAATTTCCTTGTGCGAAAGCTGGTTCGCCTTGTCGCTGTCCAGCGCTTCGATCCATTGGTCCCAGCCGCGCCCAGTCTTGGCTTTCACGGCCTCGGACGAGATGCCGCCGTAGGATGGTTCACCGGCCATTGATCCCTCCCATCGGAACTTCAACAGCATTTTGATCGACCTGTCGAGTAAAATCCAGTCCAATGGCCTCTTCCCCATCGCTTCTCCGCCAGCTTGGCCTGTTCAGTGCCATCGCCCTGGTGATCTCGAACATGATCGGGACGGGCATCTTCACGACCACCGGGTTCCTCGCAGGCCAACTCGGTACGCCCAAACTCGTTCTCATCATCTGGATGGTCGGCGCGGTCTTCGCTCTGGCCGGCGCTCTCTGCTACTCCGAGCTCGGAATCAATTTTCCGGCCTCCGGCGGCGAGTATGTCTACCTCACCCGCGCCTACGGCCCCACCTGGGGCTTCATGAGCGGCTGGGTCAGCTTCTTCGCCGGATTCTCCGCGCCCATCGCCGCCGCCGCGCTCGCCTTCTCCGACTACCTCGGCTACTTCCTGCCTGCGCTGCGCCAGGAGAGCGCCTGGTTCCGCTGGCAGATGGGCGACATCGGCTTGCAGATGGGCTGGGCGCAGATCGCAGCAGCCGGGATGATCCTGGTCTTCACCATCCTCAACTTGTTCGGTGTGCAGTTCATCGCGCGCATCCAGAACCTGCTCACCAGCGTGAAGATCCTGGTGATGTTCGCCTTCATCGGCCTGGGATTCACCATCGGCCAGGGCGATTGGGCGCACTTCTCCATGGCGACCGAGCGTACCGTCACCACTTCCATCCCCGCGCAGTTTGCCATCAGCCTGTTCTGGATCTACGTCGGCTACAGCGGCTGGAACGCGGCGACCTACGTCGCCGAGGAGCTTCGCAAGCCGGAACGGACGCTTCCCTGGGCCTTAACCTTCGGCACCATCTTCGTCGCCGTGCTGTACCTTCTCTTCAACGTCGTCTTTATCTACGCCTCTCCGCTCGAGGACATGAAGAACGTCATCGCCATCGGCTCGCTCACGGCCAAGGCGCTGTTCGGCCCCGAAATCGCAGGAATCTTCTCCGGCCTGCTCGCGCTCTCTCTGATGTCCACCGTGAACGCCATGGTCACCATCGGCCCGCGCCTTTACTACGCCATGGCGAAGAACAAGGCATTCCATCCGGTGGCCGCGAAGATCCACCCCGAATGGCGCACGCCCGTGCCTGCCATTCTCTGCCAGGGCGCCTGCGCCATGCTGATGACTCTCTTCAGCTTCGGCCTTCTTATCGTTTACATCGGCTTTTTGCTGAACTTTTTCGCCGTGCTCGCCGTCGCCAGCCTGTGGAAGTTCCGCGGCCGGGAGGGCTGGCAGAAGCTCGGTGTGGTCAGCTTCGCATGGCCCCTGATGCCCGCTCTCTTCGTGCTGCCGGGCGTCTGGATGACCATTTACGGGGCCATGCTCGCGCCTGCCATCTCGATGGCCGCCGCGCTGACGCTTGCCACCGGCGCCGCCGTTTACCACTTCAAGATCCGCCCGCAGGCCAGCGCGGACGTCGCCGTCTGATATCGTCGGAATTGATGCCGATCGTCCTCGACGGGAAAGCCGTCAACCAGCAGATCCTTGACGAACTGAAGCCCACCATCGCGCACCTCGCCGCCACGCGCCGCCCTCCGGGACTTGCCGTCATCCTGGTGGGCAACAACCCGGCCAGCGAGATTTACGTCGGCTCCAAAGTCCGCACCTGCAACGAACTCGGCATGCGCAGCGAGGAGCTTCGCCTACCGGATACGATCAGCACCGAGGAACTGCTCGCCCACATCGACGCCTTCAACCTGGACCCCGGCATCGATGGCATTCTCGTCCAGATGCCGCTCCCGCTCCAGGTGGATTCCCGCGCGGTGCTGCTCGCGATCGATCCCGCCAAGGATGTCGACGGCTTCCATCCCATGAACGTCGGCAACCTGGTCGGCAATATCCCCGGCCCGCGCCCGTGTACGCCGGCCGGCGTCATGGAACTGTTGAAACGAAACAACATCCAGATCAAGGGCAAACGCGCCGTGGTCGTGGGCCGCAGCGACATCGTCGGCAAGCCCATGGCCCTGCTGCTGCTGCACCAGCACGCCACGGTCACCATCTGCCATTCGCGTACCGCCGATCTGCCCGGCGAAAGCCGCCGCGGCGAGATCCTGGTAGCCGCCATCGGCCGCACCGGCATGATCGATAAGGACTACATCGGCGAAGGCGCCGTCGTCATCGATGTCGGCATCAACCGCGTCACGGACCGCGACGAAGCCGCCCGCCTCACCGGCAACGATCCCGTTCGCATGGCCGGTTTCGACAAGCGTGGAAGCATCGTCGTCGGGGACTGCCACCCCGTTGACGTCGCAGCCCGCTCCTTCGCTTACACGCCCGTCCCCGGCGGCGTGGGTCCGCTCACCATCGCCATGCTCATGCGGAACACCGTGGAAAGCGCCGAGCGCCGGCTCAAGTAGAATCAACCAATGCTCCGAGTTGGGCTCACCGGCGGCCTCGCCACGGGAAAGAGCTTCGTGGGCCGGATCCTCGAAGACCTCGGTTGCCGTCTGCTCAAAGCGGACGCCCTGGGTCACGAGGCCATCGAGCCCGGCGGCCCCGCCTTCGAATCCGTCCTCGCCGAGTTTGGCCGCGAGATGCTCGACGAAACCGGGCACATCGACCGCCGCAAACTCGCGGGCGAAGTCTTCGACAAGCCTGACCGCCTGGCCGCGCTCAACGCCATCATCCACCCCGTTGTCATCGCCCGCGAAGAGGAGTGGATGCGGCAGGTAGAGGCCGCCAACCCCCGCACGATTGCCATCGTTGAAGCGGCTATCCTGATAGAGACGGGGAGCCATAAACGCTTCGACAAGCTGGTGTTGACGGTGTGCAGCCGGGAACAGCAGATCGAGAGGGCGATGAAGCGCGACAAGCTGACTCGGGAGGAAGTGTTGAGCCGCCTCGAACGCCAGATGCCTCTTGACGAGAAACGCAAGTTCGCCGATTTCGTCATAGATACATCGGGCGAGAAGTCCGCCACGGAGCGGCAGGTGGAACAGCTCTACGTCGCATTGCAGAGGTTGACCCTATGAGAAGCAGACTGTTGATCATCGCCGCCCTCCTCGTGGGCGGCTTCGTCCTGGGCACCAGCAGCAGCCGCTGGGGGATGCGGAGCTGGTTTCCGGCCAGCACGCCGGCCTCAGGCGCCCTGTGGACCGAACCCGACGTTGTTCGCGGCGCCGGCCTCAGCTCGGACGAACTGAACAACATCGAAGTCTACAAGCGCAATCGCGCGGCCACAGTCAACATCAGCTCGGTGGTCTACCGGCAAAACTGGTTCCTGGAGATCTACCCGCAGCGCGGGTCGGGCTCGGGCTTCGTCATCCGCAAGGATGGCCTGATCCTCACCAACAATCACGTCGTCGCCGGACGCGCGCCGGAGATCCAGGTCACCCTCGTCGACGGCGCCAAGTACAAAGCCTCCGTCATTCATCGCGATCCCGCCAACGACCTGGCGCTAATCAAGATCCAGCCCAAGGGCGAGCTCGGCGTCCTCCCTCTCGGCGATTCCGACAAGCTTCAGGTGGGCCAAAAGGTACTCGCCATCGGCAACCCCTTCGGCCTCGATCACACCCTGACCACCGGCATCATCAGCTCACTCAATCGCAACCTGAACGATGAAAACAACCGCACGCTCGAAGGCATGATCCAGACCGACGCCGCGATCAACCCCGGCAATTCCGGCGGTCCGCTCTTCGACTCCCTCGGCAACGTCATCGGCATCAACACCGCCATCTACGGGCCCGGCGGCAACATCGGCATCGGCTTCGCCATGCCCATCAACCGCGCCAAGCTCATGCTGGAGGCCTACA
The DNA here is from genome assembly GCA_050789245.1 of Bryobacteraceae bacterium. Lineage (GTDB taxonomy): Bacteria > Acidobacteriota > Terriglobia > Bryobacterales > Bryobacteraceae > PNKE01. Next base: position 24,012 of record JBOZRR010000029.1, read on the forward strand.
ACAGCGGCAAGAAGTTCGGCCGTCCGCGCCTTGGCGTCGACGTCGCGCATATCTACGGCGATCTCGCTGTTGAACTTGGTCTCCCCGAACAAGGCGGCCTGCTGATTCAGAGCATCTTGCCCGGCTCAGCCGCCGATACCGCCGGCCTGCACGGTCCGCGCCGCGTCGTCGTCGTCGGCAACTTCCAGATCGGCATCGGTGGCGACCTCATCCTCTCCATCGACGGCCAGCCCGCCGACCGCGTCGATGCCCTCACCCGCGCCATGTCCCGCAAGCGTCCAGGCGATAAACTGGATCTCGTCGTCTTCCGGAACAACCGGAAAGTGCCCCTCGCGGTCACGCTCGGTGAATGGGAAGGCGAACTTTAGGAGATTGCCGCAATGAAGCAGTTGTGTCTGGTCCTCGCTCTGCTCGCCCTGCCTGTGTTTGGTGCGGATAAGCAGCTTTTCAATGGGAAGAACCTCGATGGCTGGAAGATGACCGGCCCGGGGCGGTTTGTCGTCGACCCCGACGGCACCATGCACACCGAAGGCGGAATGGGCCTGCTCGTCTATGAGAAGCAGAGCTTCGGCGAGAGCGTGCTGAAGGTCGTCTACAAGACCACCGGCGGGCGCGACAACTCCGGCGTCGTCATCCGAATGCCGGAGCCCGCCATCGACCCCTGGTACGGTGTTCACAACGGGTACGAAGTGCAGATCGACGCCGGCGGCGACGAATGGCACTCCACTGGAGCGCTCTATTCCATCTCGAAGGTCACCTCGCGTGAACAGAAGGGCGCCAACGAATGGAACGTGATGGAGATCGAGCTCCGCGGCCCCGTCACCATCGTCAACGTCAACGGCAAGAAGGTGAACGAATACCGCGAAGGCCAGCCCGTGCCGGAGCGCAAGATCTGGTACGAACCCGTCCGGGGCGCCCGTCCCGAGGTCGGCTACATCGGGCTTCAGAACCACGACGGCAACTCCAAGGTAGTCTTCAAGGAGATCAGCGTCCGGCCGCTGAAGTAGAAAAGGCAGCCCTTACTTCTCAGGCGCGAATGCGGGACGCCTCTCGCGCGTCCTGCATCTATAGAGAGGAATGTCTCCGATGCGATGCGCGTTCGTGCTGGCCCTGGCCGGCGTCCTGATGATCTCCGGCTGCAAGCGCGAGGCCGCCCATGCGCGCGTCGACGCCGCGCTCGCGCCCCTGGTGCCGTCTGACGCCGTCGCCCTCGCCTGCCTGCGCCTCGACAAGCTGAAGGACACGCCCTTTTACGCCAAGTACGTCGAGGGCAAGAAGATCCCGCAACTCGAACAATTCGCCGAACAGACCGGTCTCGACGTCCGCAAGGACATCTGGGAACTTCTCTTCGTCGCCCGGTCCGGCGATCGCAAGCCCATGGTGATGATTCGCGGCAAGTTCGGCGGCCAGTTCGGCCTGGAGCCCGAGTTCGACAAGCCCGGCATCCAGAAGATGAACTACAAGGGCTACTACATCATCTACTCGAACGGTCCCGGCGTGATGTTCATGAATACCGGCGCTGCCGTAGCGGGCGAGATCGACGATCTGAAATCCGTTATCGATAACCGCGACAAGCCCACCTGGGGGCCTCCGAAGAGTCTGCTCAACGTGGTCGGCACCCTGCCGGGCAGCGCGCAGTTTTGGTTCGCGACGGAGAAGGGTGGTTCGTTGCTGCCGGAAGTGAGGGAGGACGGGCCGATTGGGAGTTATCTGAAGTTGGCGCAATCCCTGGGCGTGGCCACGATGTCTGTCGACCTGCGGCAAGGCATCGACCTCGCCGCCGAAGGCCGCTATCCCGACGAAGCCTCCGCAAAGAAAGTGCAGGAGGCCGTCAAGGGCGTCATCGGCATGGCGCGGCTGCAAACGCCGGACTCGCAGGCCGATCTGCTGCGCCTCTACGACGCCATCCGCGTCGGAGGCGAGGACGGCACAGTCCGCGTGACCGTCAAGACACCCTTCGACCTCGCCGAAAAGCTTATTTCTTTGCTACCGGGATCGCGTCGCCCAGGTTCATAGAACCGCCGCCCTCGCTCACGTAGTTGCGGTTCCACGACGGGATTTCTACGACAATCTCCGCGTCGTTCGACGTGATCACTGCCTGACAGCCCAGCCGCGACCCCAGTTGCAGGTCCGCGGCCATCTCCACCCGGTCGGCCTCGTCGTCGTCCATGTCCGTGATCCACTGTTCGCCCTGCTTCACCACGACGTGGCACGTCGTGCAGGCGCAGGAGCCGCCGCAGGCATGCTCCAGGTGAATGCCAAAATTCTCTGCAACATCAAGAAACGACCTGGGTTTTCCATGCCCGTCGTAGGGCATCGAGTCCAGGTCGAACTCCACCGTCTGGCCAGAGGGTTGAAACGTGATCTTCGCCACGACCCCAGTATATCTCAATCTAGGACTAAAGTGGTCCGATATGGCCCCTGCTACACTGGAATTCGTGTTTGAGCAGTTAGAATCCCGCCTTTCCGCCGCTCTCGCGGCCCACTTGAAATCCACCTATGGTGTTGATCTCCCTGTAGTTATCGAGCAGCCGAAGCAGTCTTCGTTCGGAGAAGCGGCGCTGCCCGTGGCCTTCGGCCTAGCCAAGCAGTTGAAGAAGGCTCCGCGCGCCATCGCCGAGGAGATCGCCGCATCGTTCCCACGAGTGGAAGGCGTCTCGAAGGTCGAGGTCGCCGGCGGCGGGTATCTGAACGTCCGCTTCGACCGCGGCGCCTATGGCCGCTCGCTCGTCGAATCGGCCGGCGTCGCGCCCGCGTCCGTGCCCGGCAAGGTCATCGTCGAACACACGAACATCAATCCGAACAAAGCCGCCCACATCGGCCACCTGCGCAACTCGGTTCTGGGCGACACGTTCGTCCGCATGCTGCGCGCCACGGGCCATCCGGTCGAGGTGCAGAACTACATTGACAACACCGGCGTGCAGGTGGCCGACGTCGTCGTCGGCTTCCACCATCTCGGAAAGAAGTCGCTCGCGGATGTCCGCGCGCTCGCCGCGCTGCCGAAGTTCGATTACTTCTGCTGGGACCTCTACGCCCGCACGTCGGCCTATTACGGCGAGAACCCCGAGGCCATTCAATGGCGGCGCGATACGCTGCACGCCATCGAGCATGGAGAAGGCGAGATCGCCGAACTCGGCCACCTTGTAGCTGACGCCATCGTCGAGTGCCACCTCGATACCATGTGGCGGCTCGGCATCGCTTACGATGTGCTGCCGCGCGAGAGCGAGATCCTGCACCTCCAGTTCTGGGCCACGGCCTTCGAACAGTTGAAGCAGCGCAACGCCATTTACTTCGTCGAAGACGGCAAGAACAAAGGCTGCTGGGTGATGGCCGCGTCGCACTTCAAGGAGATGCCCGGCGAGGAGGCCGGCGATGACGACGCCAAGGTCATCGTCCGCTCGAACGGCACCGTCACCTACGTCGGCAAGGACATCGCTTACCAGATGTGGAAGTTCGGCCTGCTCGGCAAGGACTTCCACTACAAGCCGCTGCGCACCTATCCCGGCGGCCACGTCGCCTGGGTCGCCACCGATGAGCCCTGCGATCTGCCCGCGCCCCCCTTCGGCGGCGGCACGCAGGTCTACAACGTCATCGACTCACGTCAGTCGTATCTTCAGGACGTCGTCGTCGCGGGACTGCGCGCGCTGAGCTATAACGATCAGGCAGATCGCTCCATCCACTTCAGCTACGAGATGGTCGCGCTCTCGCCGCGTACTTGCGTCGAGCTCGGCATCCCGCTCTCCGAGGAAGACAAGAAGCGGCCGTATGTCGAAGTCTCCGGCCGCAAGGGCCTCGGCGTGAAGGCCGACGATCTCATCGACAAGCTCATCGAGAAGGCCAAACTCGAAGTCGACTCACGCCACCCCGATAAGGCCGAAAGCGAGCGCCTGGCCACGGCCACGGCCATCGCCATCGGCGCGCTGCGCTACTTCCTACTGAAGTTCACGCGTAACACCGTGATTGCGTTCGACTTGCAGGAAGCTCTGAGCTTCGAGGGCGAGACCGGCCCGTACGTGCAGTACGCCGCCGTGCGTGCGCGCAACATCTTCCGTAAACTCGTCGAGCGCGGCCTCGAAATTCCCGACTTTTCCTCGACGCTCTCTCGTGAAGCTCTCGAGCGCCAGCTCGAGGCCGAGGACTTCTGGCAGCTCGTGCTCAACGCCTCGAAGGCCGGAAAAGCGCTCGAGAGCGCGTTGTCGGCCGGCGAGCCCGGCCACGTCGCGAAGTACGCCTTCCAGTTGGCGCAGTCGTTCAACGCGTTCTATCACGACTACCCGATTCTGGCCGAGGAAAACGCCGAGAAACGCACGTTCCTGCTGTGGCTCGCGGCGTATTTCCGGGCGCAGCTCGAACGGACGCTCGAGATTCTCGGCATTCCGGCGCCGGAATACATGTAGTCTCGCCGGGTTCACGTAGATGAACCACTTCTGGTCGCGATAGACGCAGGGCCATTCATCCTGTTTCGCGAGCGCCGCGGCCAGGGGCTCGCCCGCGCCTACGAGAATCGCATCGGTCGGATAGGCGTTCACGACGCCGCGCCAGGTCTCGGCGGGCCGCACGCGGTACATCTCGAAGACTCGCTCCACCCAGCGCATTTCGTACGCCGTCTCGTAGCGGCTGTCCGAGGCCACCTTCACCGCCGGCCAGAGTTTCCACGTGATGTAGGGCGCCTCGCTGTAAAGCGTCATCAGGTTGCCTTCGAAGTGTTGTTCGCGCATGTACTCGACGGCGCCCACCGGAAAGTGGCTCAAGCTCAGGCGCCACGGCTCGTTCTTCGCGGCGGCCCATAGTGTGAAGGGGATCAGCGCGAGGCACGCCCAGCCGGCCATGCGAGGCTGTTCCATCACAGCAACGCTCACCTGGCGCCCCAGCCATGTGCGCCCGAGCTGCGACGACACGTACACCAGCCACGCCAGCGCGTAGAACGGCAGAAGCTTCATCACGCGCATCGAACCGAGCGCGAGCCCCAGCACGATCAGCGCGCCGTCCATCCGCCGCCAGCCACGCTTTTGGGCCGTGTAGACGAAGACGCCGAGCGTCGCCCAGAACATCACGGCGCGGAACGGATCCACATCGATCATCCAGCGCGGACTCCACTCGGTGATGATGGGCCGCTGTACCGTCAACGCGTGGATCAGGAACCGGTAGAACTGCGTTCCGTACGGATTCACGGCGATCAGCGCAGCCATCGCCGCCAGCACAGCCGGGATGTGCAGCCAGGGCTGCTTCTTCCATATGCGCTCGGCCGCATAGCCAACGAGCACCGCGAAGGCCACGGAGACGCCGCCATGAAGGTTGACCCATGCGACGTACAGCGGCAGCCAGGCGGCAATCCACCAACGGCCGCCGTGCGCATCGAGACGCAGAAACCATAGCAGCGCCAGCGTCAGAAGCACCGAATACGTCTGTGCAGTGACGGGCACCATCGTGTACGTCGCCATGTAAGCGCACAACGCGACGGCGGCCCACAGAACCGGAGCGCGAACACGTCCATTGCGCAGCATCGCGGCCACGCCGGCAGCCAGCAGGAAGGCCAGTAGCCAATGCAGCAGCAGAATTCCCTGATCCCCGCCGAGTTCATAGGCCTGGAGGCCGATCCACCCGGCGCCCCATTCGTGCTGGATGGCTGGGACGGCCTTCGCCGTGTAGCTGAAAAGCTCCTCTGTTGGAATCCGGCCCAGCTTTGCGGCCTCGCGCATCAGCGCCATCTGGTGGATCAGATCGGGATGAAGCGCCGTTCGCGAAACCAGCAACAGGTAAACCGCGCAGAGCAGGCTCACAACGGCCCACGCACAGAAGCGACGGGCGCCGCGGCGGTCTTTGCTCAAGGAATGACGCCCTCGAACTTCTGGCTCGACCAGTCGACGGCGGGCAGTTCGAGCCCAGGCCGCGCGTAGAGGCGCCAGTTCCTGTCGGTGTAGATGCGACGCCACTCGTGTTGCTTGTCCATCACCCGGCTCAACTCCTGGAGGTTGGTGACCAGGATCAGGTCTGTCGGGTACTCGTTGACGATCTCGCGCCACAGGCGGCCGGATTTGTCGCTGTAGGCATCCTGCGCCTTCTTGCCCCACGTGGTGTCGTAGGCGGCCTCCCAGCGGCTGTCCAGACTCACCTTCACGCTGGGATAGAGCTTCCAGGACACATAGGAGCCGCTGCCGAAGTCCGTCATCACTTTCCCGTTGAATCCCCGGGCTTTCAGGAAGTTCACGGGGCCAACCGGGTAGCCCGCGTAGGTGTCGCCATTGCCGATCACTTTCAGCTTCCACGGAGTCCTGATAACGGCGATATATAGCAGCAATGCCAGAGCGAGCAGCGATACGGCGCCGATCGGCTGAATGTTGCGCAGCGTCAGCCTCCCGATCCGGCGTCCGAATGGCGTTCGGCCCAACGCGGCGGGAACGATCATCAACCACGCAAGGCCGTAAAACTGCGCGATGCGCATCATCCGGAACGATACAAGCCCGAGCAGCAGCACAATCAGCCCGCCGGGCACGTTGCGGAACCCGCGCGACCTGAACGTGTAGAGCAGGAGACCGAAGGTCACCAGGAACAGCACCGCGCGCAGCCGCTCGATCTCAAACAACCAGTACGGGCTCCACTCGGCCAGCACCGCGCGTTTATCGCGCACGGCCGTGTGCAGGAAGTTCAGGAACTCCGTTCCGTACGGGTTCACTAACAGCAAGCCGGCCATCGCTACGCCGGTGATCGGCAGGTGCCACCAGGTCTCGCGGCGAAGCATGCGTTCCAGCGTGTGTACGCCGAGGATTCCGAAGCTGACGAGCAGCCCCCCATGCAAGTTGACCCAGGGGATGAACAGCAAAAGCCACGGCGCGATCCACCACTGTCGGCCCTCGCGGTCGAGCGCGAGGAAGTGGAGCAGGATCACGCAGAAGAACACAGAGTACGTCTGGGCGATCTGCGTGTGCATCGAATAGGCGATCAAATGGGAGGTGAGCAGCACACCCGCCCACACCCACGGCGCGCGGGCTCCGGTTCTTTTCAGATACAGCAAGATGCCGGCGGCGATTGCGCCGACCAGCAGGAAGTGGAAGACCACGAACGCCTTGCCGCCTCCGGCAGTGGCCAGAGTGATCGCAATAAGCCCCGCGCCCCATTCATGGTGAATCGATGGGGATACCCGGTTGGTGTACGCGAATAGCTCCTCCGTGGGGACGTAGCCCAATCGGAACGCCTCACGCATCAAAGCCATCTGATGCCACACATCGACATGGATGCCCGTCGCCGCCACGCACACCAACGGCAGCGCGGCCACGGCCGCAATCAGCAGATATTTTGAGGCCGCACGAACGACGCGCCGCTGGCGGAGGCGTTCTCCGGCAGCGGCGCGTGTAGCAGAAATGGCGGAGGACTCCGTCACACCTTGTCCGGCACGGCGTACGGCTTGCGGTAGTCGCGCGTGAGCAGCTTCGAGGCTTCCGAGTCGCCCTTGATCGCCCACGTCGCCGGATCGAAGCTGAGCGCGCGGCCGACGCGGTAGCTGATATTCGCCAAGTGAACCAATGCCACCGATTTCACGCCGATTTCAACGTCGGCGGTCAAGTCCGTGTGCTTGCGGCTCTTCACGCCCGCCAGGAAGTTCTCCATGTGCTCCTGCGTGTCGGAGCGCGTGGCCTTCTCCTGCATGGCGACTTCGCGGCTCTCGCCCTTGTAAATGGTGAAGCCCCCGCCGTCGAGCACCATCCAGCCGTCGCCGCCGTAGAACAGGTTGCCCACGGTATTGCCGCCGCGCGGCTCCATGCCGGATTCACCGCCGGTGATGATGCCTCTCACCTCGAAGACAATCTCCTTGTCGCCGTAGTTGAACGTGGCAATCTGGGTGTTCGGCGTCTCCTGGTCGTCCACGTAGACGTACTTGCCGCCGGTGGAAACGGCGCTCGTCGGCAGATCGACGCCAAGGCCCCAGCGGGCGATGTCCATCTCGTGAATGCCCTGGTTGCCGATGTCGCCGTTGCCGGTATCCCAGAACCAGTGCCAGTTATAGCGGAAGCGGTTCTTCGTAAAGGGCCGCATGGGCGCGGGCCCCAGGAACATGTCCCAATTGATGCCGGCGGGCACCGGCTCCGCGGGCGTCACGCCGATCGACTTCCGGCGCTTGTAGCACAGACCCTTGGCCATGTAGACCTTGCCGATCGCTCCTTCGTTCAAAAGCTGCACGGCCTTCTGCATGTGCGGCTTCGAGCGGCTCTGTGAACCGATCTGCACCATCCGCTTGTACTTGCGCGCCGCTTCCACCAGCTTGCGGCCTTCCCAGACGTTGTGGCTGGCCGGCTTCTCGAGATAGACGTCCTTGCCGGCCTGCACCGCCCAGATGGCGCCCAGCGCATGCCAGTGGTTCGGAGTGGCCATGGACACCGCGTCGATGTCCTTGTCCTCGAACATCTTCCGCATGTCGTCGTACTCTTTGGCCTTCGTGCCGCGCAGCTTCTGGATCAGCGCCACGCCGCGCTCGCGTGCGGCCTGGTTCACGTCGCAGAGCCCGGCCACCTCGCATGTTTCGATTCGGGCGAGGGTGGTCATGTGATTATTGCCGCGCCCGCCCAGGCCGATCACGCCCATGCGCACGCGGTCATTCGCGCCCAGAATCGGCCGGGCCGCGGTGGCGATGGCCGCCGCTCCGGCTCCATGCATAAAACTACGTCTGCTCAGGATCTCCATAGCCGTTCATCATATACCCCAACGGGGCTACAATCGGGGGACCAGGAGGCGCTATGCAAAACCATCCGACTCGTTCTTCGCGCCGCGGCTTTCTGAAAGGCGCGCTCGCGTCGCCGCTGGCCGCGCAGGTGGTTGCCCAGACGCAATCTTCGGCCAATGGCATCCCCACGCGGCCGCTGGGGCGGACCGGAGTGCAGGTCTCCATACTCGGCATCGGCGGCTCTCACGCCAGCCGCCTCCGTGAGGAGGCCGATGCCTCGCGCTTCTTCCACACCGCCGTCGACAACGGCATCACGTTCATGGACAACGCCTGGGAGTACGCCGGCGGTCGCGCCGAGGAGATCATGGGCCGCGCGCTGGCCGAAGACGGCCTCCGCAAGAAGTGCTTCCTGATGACGAAAGTCTGCGAGCGCGACTACTCCGGCGCCATGACGCAGCTCGAAGATTCTCTGAAGAAGCTCCGCACCGATTACCTCGACCTCTGGCAGTTCCACGAGTGCAACTACCACAACGATCCTGAATACCTGATGGAAAAGGGCGGCCTCCGCGCCGCCATGGAGGCCAAGCGCCAGGGCAAGGTCCGCTTCATCGGCTTCACGGGCCACAAGCATCCCGACATCCACAACAAAATGCTCCGCCTGGATTTTGCCTGGGACGCCTGCCAGATGCCGAATAACGTCATGGATTCCGGCTTTGAGTCTTTCCGCCAGCAGACCATGCCCTTTTGCCTGGAACGCGGCGTCGGCATTGTCGGCATGAAGGGCTGCGGCGGCGACGGCCGCATGGTCCGCGACGGCCATGTCACCCTGGAGCAGGCCTACCGCTACTTCCTCTCGCAGCCCGTCTCGGTCCAGGTGGTCGGCCTGTCAAACCTCGAGGAGTTGAACACCGCCATCCGCTTCGGCCGCGAGTTCAAGCCCCTGACCGACGCCGAAATGCGCGAGATCTCGCAGCGCATCCGTCCCGTGATGACCGACGGCCGTTACGAGCTCTTCAAAAGCAGCAAGCGATACGACTCCGGGTTCCACCGCAAACAGCACGGCTTCGACACCCAGGGCGTCTGAACGCCTTTGTCCGGGAACATCCCTGATCCTGCCGGCGTCTACTCCGGCGGAGAAGGAGGCCGGAGATGTTCCTCCGATTCGCCCGCTGGCTGGTGTCGGTGGCGCTCGCCGCAACGTTCCTGTACCTCGGCTCGCTTTACTGGCAGCACAACCAGCCGTTTGTCTCCATCAGGACCTCCCGTCCCGAAGCGGGCGTGCCGAAGGAACTGTCTGGGACGTCTCTCCAGATTCTTCACTTTTATGCCGCTCCGGCCTCCATCAACACTGAAGAGGAAGCGACGATTTGTTACGGCGTTCTGAACGCCGCCCGTGTTGAAATCGACCCGCCGGTCCAATCGCTGAAGCCCTCCGTGAACCGCTGCATCTCCGTGGCTCCGAAGCGGCCGACCCTATATACGCTGACCGCTGTGAGCGCCGAGGGTGCCGTCACTTCGGCATCGTTTACGCTGCCCGTGGTGGCGCCCCCGGCGCGCTGGCTCTTTGCCGATACCAGCTCCCGCGAGATCCGCCGTGGCGATCCCTTCACGGTCTGCTACGGCGTCCGCAATGCTTCGCGCGTCGAACTGAAGCCCGTCGCCCCCGCGCTGCCGCCCATCCCACGCCACTGCTACCGCTTCTATCCGCCCGCCAGTGTGAATCTCACCCTGACCGCCGACGGCCCCGGCGGCCCCGCCGAGCCCCTGCCCTTCGCCGTAAACGTCAGGCGCTAAAATAGAAGTTCCACCCATGAGCAGCACGAACTCCTTCTCCAGCGCGGGCACTCTGCGCGTCAATGGACGTGATTACCAGATCCACCGCCTGTCGGCTCTTCAGACGGCGGGCTTTGACCTCAAGCGCATCCCGTACTCGATCAAGGTCTTGCTCGAGAACCTGCTGCGCCAGGAGGATGGCGTCACCGTCCGCAAATCCGACATCGAGTACGTCGCCAAATGGGACGCCGCCGGGCCGCAGGAAGAGATCGCCTTCATGCCCGCGCGCGTCCTGCTGCAAGACTTCACCGGCGTGCCCTGCGTCGTCGACCTGGCCGCCATGCGCGACGCTCTGGCGAAGATGGGCGCCGACCCTTCCAAAGCCAACCCGCTCATCCCCGTGGACCTCGTCATCGACCACTCCGTCCAGGTCGATGAGTTCGGTACCCCTAAAGCCTTCGAGCACAACGTGCTGCTCGAATACCAGCGCAACTCCGAACGCTACGGCCTCCTTCGCTGGGCGCAGAACGCCTTCCGCAACTTCCGCGCCGTGCCGCCCGGCACCGGCATCGTCCACCAGGTGAATCTGGAATACCTGGCCGGCGTCGTCTTCACCAAATCCGGGAATGGCGCCACCACGGCCTACCCCGACACGCTGGTCGGTACCGATTCGCACACCACGATGATCAACGGCCTCGGCGTTGTCGGCTGGGGCGTCGGCGGCATTGAAGCCGAGGCCTGCATGCTGGGCCAGCCCGTCTCCATGCTGCTGCCCCAGGTGGTCGGCTTCAAGCTCCACGGCAAGCTGCGCGAGGGCGCCACGGCCACGGACCTCGTCCTGACCGTCACCCAGATGCTGCGCAAGAAGGGCGTCGTCGGCAAGTTCGTCGAATATTACGGTCCCGGCCTCGCTGACCTCTCGCTCGCCGATCGCGCCACCATCGCCAACATGGCGCCCGAGTACGGCGCCACCATCGGCGTCTTCCCCGTGGACGAGCAGACGCTCACCTACCTGCGCATGTCCAACCGCCCGGCCGACCTCATTGCGCTGGTCGAGGCCTACTACAAAGAGCAGGGCATGTTCCGCACGGCCGATACGCCGGAGCCCGTCTTCACGGACACGTTGGAACTGGACCTCTCCACCGTTGTGCCGTCCCTGGCCGGCCCCAAGCGCCCGCAGGACCGCCTGACGCTGCCCGAGGTGAAAGGCAACTTCCTGGACACTCTCGCCGGGGAAGCGCAGAAGCAGGCGCATGTCGGCTCGAACGGAGATTCGTACACGTTGCGCGACGGCGCGGTGGTGATCGCCGCCATCACGTCCTGCACGAACACGTCGAACCCGTCCGTCATGGTCGGCGCCGGCATCCTGGCGAAGAAGGCCGTCGAGAAGGGCCTCAACGTTCAGCCCTGGGTGAAGACCTCGCTCGCGCCGGGTTCGAAGGTCGTCACCGACTACCTGGTCGACAGCGGCCTGATGCCCTACCTCGAGCAGCTTCGCTTCCACCTGGTGGGTTACGGCTGCACTACCTGCATCGGCAACTCCGGTCCTCTGCCGGAGCCGGTTTCGAAGGCCGTGGCCGACAACAAGATGGTGGTGGCCAGCGTGCTCTCCGGTAACCGCAACTTCGAGGGCCGCGTGAACGCGCAGGTCCGCGCCAACTACCTGGCCTCGCCGCCGCTGGTGGTGGCCTATGCGCTGGCGGGCCGCGTGGACGTGAACCTCGAGACAGATCCGCTCGGCACGGGCAAGGACGGCCAGCCCGTGTATCTCAAGGACATCTGGCCCACCAGCGCCGAAGTGAATGAAGTCCTGGCGAAGAACGTGCGCGCCGAGTTCTTTGAGAAGCAGTATTCGCGCGTCTTCGACGGCGACTTCATGTGGCAGGCCATCAAGGTGCCCGAGGGCGACACCTTCGCCTGGGATCCAGCCTCGACCTACATCAAGCATCCGCCCTACTTCGAGAACATGGCCGACCCCAACGCGCCCATCGCCGACATCGCCGGCGCTCGCGTGCTGGCCATGCTGGGCGATTCCATCACCACCGACCACATCTCCCCGGCCGGCTCCTTCAAGCCCGACACCCCCGCCGGCAAGTTCCTGACCGAGCGCGGCGTGAAGCCCGCCGACTTCAACTCCTACGGCTCGCGCCGCGGCAACGACGACGTCATGACGCGCGGCACGCTGGCCAACATCCGGCTCCGCAACGAACTGGCGCCCGGAACCGAAGGCGGCTTCACCGCCGCTGAACCCGGCGCCGCGCCCGTCACCATCTACGACGCTTCGGTCGCCTACCGCGCCAAGGGCACGCCGCTGGGCATCGTCGCCGGCAAGGAGTACGGCTCCGGCTCCTCGCGTGACTGGGCCGCCAAAGGAGTGGCCCTGCTCGGCGTGAAGTTCGTCATCGCTGAAAGCTACGAGCGCATCCACCGCTCGAACCTGGTCGGCATGGGTGTCCTGCCCCTGGAGTTCACCGGCGGCCAGACCCGCCAGTCCCTCGGCCTGACCGGCTTTGAGACTTACGCGGTGACCGGCGTCCGCGAAGCCGTCGAATCCGGCTCCAAGATCGCCACAGTCCACGCCGGCGACAAGACCTTCCAGGTGAAGGTGCGCATCGACACCCCGCGCGAAGTCGACTACTTCCGCAACGGCGGGATTATGCCTTACGTGCTGCGGCAGTTGGCGAAGTAGAACGGCTCAAATATCAACCACAAGAGGCGCCTTCGGGCGCCTCTTGGCGTTTAGTCGTAGTTCCAGAACTCCGAGTCGCGCATCTCCGTGACGGAATCGTCGGGGTGCTTGTAGAAGCCGTCCAGCGCGACGGTCTGCAGACGTGGGAACCAGCAAGAGTCCAGGCAGCCCTGGACGACGACCTTCAGGCTGCCTTCCTGGCCGGGTTCGACGATGACTGAAACAGTGCCTTTGCGCTTTCCGACAGTCACAATCTCCGGACGCACATCATTCATCTCGCGGAGACGCCCCCAGGGAAGCGCCCGGAGTGCCCGCCCCCGGGCCTCCACGATCTGGCGAAATTGTTCGTAGTCCTCCATCCTATGACTCTGGCGCGGATGCAATGCGATCCTCGACTGCTCTGCAAATGCGTTGTGCGATGTCGAGCCAATCTCGCGACTCCTCCACCGAGGGTTCTTCCGGTGCGCCCGGATATCGAAAGAGTGTGGCGAAGCCCGTCAGTGCGAGGCCGGGTTCGATCACGGTTCGCAAGGATTCGTCGAGGGCAATTACCGGACGCGCGAGCTCGGTTACGTTGTGCGTGAGCGGATAGGGTTCGCCTCGGGAGACGAGGAAGGCCTTCAGTGCCTTCTCCGCAGCCTGCTGAGCGTGATAAAGGGAAATCCCCAGGATCGGAGGTTCACTCTCAATCCCGAGTTGCGCCAAACGCAGGTCCTCACGCGCAATTCGGAGCCATTCCCTGGCTTCTTCAGGCAGCTTGCGGCTCTGCTTCATACAGGAGCTTTCCTTCCCTCAAGGCGATGGCCGGAAGCGACATCAACCAGCCTGTTCGCTGCTCAAATGCAGAGCGGCGGAAACGCACAATCTCGATGGCATAAGGAATGTCCCAAAGCGCGGAATAGATCTCTCCAGCCCAAAGCGCCTCGCGCGGGGCGCTGTCCGGCAGGACGATCAGGAAATCAATGTCGCTCTGAGGCCGGGCATCACCGCGCGCGGTGGAGCCGATCAAGTAGACCCGTTCCGGGTGCAATTGCGCCACCATGATCCGTACGGCCGACTGCACGGCTTCTTCGCGAGTCATTGTCCTTCCCAACACTGTAACGCGGACGCGGCGCGCCGGGACGCGTTACCTCCGGTGACCTCGACTTTCCTGCGCCGGTGGGGGGGCGCGGATCTCCGTCACGATGACGTTCGGACGGCGGTATTCGCCCTCAGTGCACCGGAGATGTCGATCCATGGTCCGGGCCGTCGCCTGTAATGCCAGTCGTCTCACGCCGAGCATTATTTGGATATGTCGCCGGTCACTTTCTGCTCCGCCGAAAGCGCGGCAACAGGCGCTCCGAGGATGATGGCGGATTTGCCATGGGCCAAGTACCGCGAGACAGATGAACATGATATCGATTGAAAATGTACACTGTTTCTGCACGAGTTCGGGCACGGTTCCGTCATATACTGCAGCTACAGGCGAGAAAGGAGCCGTTGGCATGAAGGTCGCCATTCGTCTCTTGTTGCTGATTGGTGCGGTGCTGCTGGCGCAGGCTGCCCCACGCGAGGCTTTCTATTCCCGAGCCACCAGTTTTGGAGGGCAGATCGTTCCGCTGTTCGCGAATGGCTACCTTGTCTACCTTCACCAGGAGAAGCGGCTGCAAGTGTTTCGGCCCGACACCGAACTCGCTTATGACTACGACGTGCCGTGTCCTCCGCAGACGAGCCACTGTGGACTCGAAGCTGTGGCGGTGAGTCGTGAAGGTGTCGTCGCCTTGGGGATCGGGTTCCTCACGAAGAACGGCTATGCGAGCGGCATTCGGCTTATAGATGCGAAGGGCGAGGAAATCCGCTTCATTAGTACGGGGCGATATGGCTCGCGGCAGTTGGCCTTCGACAAGCATGGCGCTATATGGTCGATCGGGTGGCAGCGAGACGAATGGGCAAATGACAGGCAGAGCCGTGACGACTACAACATTGCGCGCAAGTACTCGCCTCAAGGCAAATTGGAGGGCGAGTTCTTGCCGAAGTCGCTGTGGACGGCCAAGCTCGGTCCCAGTCTCGGCGGGCGTGGCTACTGGACCATGTACGCCGCGGATGACCGGATCGGCGCCATCTTCAATGAAAACATGATGGGGGCGACGCCAGAGTGGGTAGAGTGGGATCTGAACGGCAACGTGCTCCGTCGAGTTCTCCTTCCCAAATCGTACAGTTCGCTGCCCCGCGCATTCACGCGCAATGGGACGCTCTACGCTCAGTTCCCGGCCGCGGGCGAAGGCAACGAAATGGAGTTGAAGTCGCTGGAGCCTCAGAGCGGAGAATGGATTCCCGTCCGCTCGAACCTGCCCAGCCACTTGAAGGGATTCCTGCTCGGAGCGGACGGTGATGATCTGGTCTACCGCGAAATCCGCGACGGGATCGTCCGCCTGGTTTGGGCGAAGCCCGAATAGGAAAACGGCCCGCGCTTTGATGGGCGCGGGCCGTTCTGATTCGGACCTCCTGAGCAGCTCAGTCCTCGACCACTGCGACCTTATTGCGCGGGTTGGGGACGTGGATCTCCGTCTCGATGAAGTTCGGATACCGGTTCTCGCCCTCTTCGAAGGTGTAAGGCTCGGAGAAGTTGATCTCGGCCCGGACGATGTAGTCGCCTTCGGGGACCCCGGTGATGTCGATCCATTGGCCGGGCAGTTGCTTGTAATACCAGTCGCCCCAGCCGGACGTGATGCCCTGGTTCTCGCAGGTATAGCCGCTGCTCTTGCCGCCCCAATACTTGAACGAATCCTCAAAGCAGAAGCCGCCTTTCCAACTCTCCACCACCAATTCGCGCGTGTCCTTTTTCAGCAGTTTGTAAACCGTGAATTGCTTGATGTGATAGTGCTGGTGGCACTCGGCGAAGTAGAAGTAGTCCTTGTAAGGATTGTTCGGGTCTTCGCGGTTGCCCACCACCAGGTCGCCGTCGCCGGCATTGAGGATCACCGTGTCGAAGCGCAGGATGCGCCGGTAGCCCGTTCCAAAGATCGAGCCCTCCAGGAACGCGCAGCCCGTCGGTTCAAAGTAGCGGTCCACGATCTCCATCTGGGAGACGAAGCGCTTTGGATCGAGCGTCAGATCCGGCTTGCCGCCGTTGTCATAGACGGGAAAATCGCGGCCGACCGAGGTCCTTTGGGCCAGGACGGCGGGCGCGAGCGAGAGAAAAGCCGCAAGCGCGGCGACAGGTATTTTCAGGTTCACAAATGGCTCCTCCAGTTGCCAATTGCGCAAGAATGGCACAGAAGCGATCGTCTCGCTATACTTTTTGGTACTTTTTCGATCAATCGTTCGTGCCGGATGCCGGCTTCGCCACCTCAGCACCGAAAACGTACGTTTCGCCGAACATGTTCGATCGAAAGATCACCATTTTGCCGTCTGGGGTGAAGCTGACGTTCGGCTCTAGTCGGTAGTTGTGCTTCGACATGTTCACGAGTCGCGTCGAGCGTAGGACGCCGGGGCGGACAAAGCTCGGCTCGGTGACGCCGCGATTCGGAAGCAGCTCCGGACGGAACAGGTAAATCCACTGGCCGTCCTTCGCGTGAGCCACCTGGCCCGAGTCGCCGCCGTCGCCGGCCATCAGCGCGCCGTCTCGCGTCGCGTTGAAGTGGATCGACCATTCGTCGCGCTGAAGGCTGTACCAGCGGCGCTCGCCGGTCTCGACGTTGTAGGCGGCCAGCCAGAAGACCTCGCCGCGCGGCGTCTGCAAGTCGTACCAGATGGTCTTGCCATCGGCGCTCCAGAACTCGTGGCCCCAGATCTCCATCTCCATGGTGCGCGTGTGAATTTTCGTGATTTTGCGGGACTCCACGTCGATGGTCCACAGCCGGTCCACCTTGTGCCAGGGCCCTTCGTGGCAGAACATCAGCAGATTCGGATTGGCGGGCGAGAACAGCAGGTGGTTCAGCCAGTCCGTGGCGCGGTGGATCACTTTCAGTTCGCCCGTCTTCGTGCTGATGGTGAACATGGCCATCGGCAGGCGCGCCGCCAGGCGGTCCTCCATCATCTGGCCCTTGTTGCGCGGCTGTTCGAGCGAATGGCCCTGCGAGGCGCTCTGGCGCTGATTCTGGTTGTAGTCGGCGCCGTCGCCTTCGATGTAGGTGCCTGCGAGCAGGGTTTCGTCGGCGTTGATCGTCGAGATCGAGCCGCGGCGCGGCAATTTCGCGATTTCGCGCGACGTGCCCGCGTCCATTTCGGTGCTCCAGACGGCGCCGTCTTTCGTGTAGTAGACCGTGGGACTCTTGCGGCCAACCTCGATGACGCGCACGCGTCCGTCGACGACTTTCCTCGACGCGCGCGTCGAGAGATCGAGGAGAAATACGCCGTCCGGCGTCGAGTAAATCATCCGCAGGCCGTCGGGCGTGTAGCCGTTCTGGTTGAAGTACAAACTGGCGCTGCCGGGCTCCTTCGTGAGGCGGTGCACGCGGTGGCCGGTGTCGGGGTCCACCCAGCTTTCAGGCGGCTCGGCGGCCGTTGCGAGGGCCGTCGCGGCCAGGATCAGTATCGGTACCCGCATCCCAATTTGGCTCCAGTTCATGTAATCTCGTAAGGGGCCGAGATCGCCCCTAAAGATTCAGGTCTAGAGGTCCTCAATCATGCCCCAGAATGGCGTTTCGCGTCGATATTTCTTTTACGGCTCCCTGCTCGCCGGCGCCGTCCCCGTTGCCGGTTTCGGCAGCACGCCCAATCTGAAGTTCATGGGCTACAAATCGCCCATGGAGAAGCTCAATATCGCAGGCATTGGCGCCGGCGGCAAGGGCTACAGCGATCTGATGGGCTGCGCGACCGAGAACATCGTCGCATTGTGCGATCCCGACGCGAAACGCGCGGGCCGCACATTCGAGCGTTTTCCCGACGCTCCGCGCTACACGGACTTCCGAAAATTGTTCGACAAAGAGGCGAAGAACATCGACGCGGTGATCGTCGCCACGCCGGACCACATGCACGGCACGATCACGATGTGGGCGATGGAGCGCGGGAAGCACGTCTACTGTCAGAAGCCGCTGACGCGCACTGTGTGGGAGGCGCGGCAGCTTGCCGCCGCTGCGCAGAAATACGGCGTCGCAACGCAGATGGGGAACCAGGGATTCTCGAACGAAGGCACGCGGCTTTGCGCGGAGATGGTGTGGGCCGGCGAGATCGGCAACGTCACAGAAGTCCACGCGTGGACCGACCGGCCGATGTGGCCGCAGGGCGTGACGTCGATTCCGGCGCCGAGCGACGTGCCGTCGACGCTCGACTGGGAGTCGTGGCTGGGCATCGCGGACCAGCGGCCGTACACGAACGGCGGCTCGGGCTACCCGACGCAGTGGGGCAACTTCTACGAGCCGTTCAACTGGCGCGGATTCTATGACTTCGGCTGCGGCGCTCTGGGCGACATGGCGTGCCACATTCTCGGAGCGCCGCACATCGCGCTGAAGCTCGGCACGCCGTCGAGCGTCGAGTGCGTGATGAAGGAAGGCACGAGCGAGTTCATGTTCCCGAAGAAATCGGTGATCCGCTTCGACTTCCCGGCGCGCGGCTCGATGCCGGCGATGAAGCTGTTCTGGTACGACGGCCTGAAGGAGACGCCGAAGATTGCGGGCGTGCCGGAAGGCGAATTCCTGGGCGATCTGCCGTCGCGTCCGTTCCGCAGGCCGCAGGGCCAGCAAGGCCAGCAAGGCGCGCCGCAGGCTGCACCGGCGCAGATGCCGCCGCGTCCGGCGACGGGCTACGTCGGACGGATGTTCAACTACGAGGAATTCCTGAAACTGAAGGACGATCCGAACAAGCGCGTTCCGCCGCCGGACGGGAGCCTGTTCGTCGGCGACAAGGGCATGCTGACGACTGGGACGTACGGCGAGGAGACGCGTCTGATCCCGGTGGAGAAGATGGCCGATTACAAGGCGCCGGCTCCGCTGCTGACGCGCTCGCCCGGCCACTATCGCGACTGGATCCGCGCCTGCAAGGGCGGCGAACCGTCGTGCTCGAACTTCGGCGTGGCCGCGCCGTTCGTCGAGTGGATGCTGCTGGGCGTGGTGGCGCTGCGCGTCGAAGGCAAGCTGGAGTACGACGCGGCGAAGATGGCGTTCACGAACAACAAAGAAGCCAACAAGTACCTGCGGCCGAACTTCCGCAAGGGCTGGTCGTTCATCTAAGTTCGACAGGCGCCGTTCACAACTGGCGCGAATATTTTTATTTCGATTGGAATGAGCGGATTGCGGCCGAACTGCTCCCGCCGGATTTGGCGGGTTGCAGGTTCGGCCGCGCTACGTTTTGGCGTGCGTGGCTTATGTGCGCTTGTGGGGGGACTTGCGCTGGAGCCACATGCGGAGGGCGAGCGGAAGACGGGTCCAGAGGGCGACGAATAGGCTGTACTTCCAGCCGGGGATGACGAAGAGCTTGCCGGAATCGAGGGCGCGGAGGGATTCGCCGACGACAAACGCGGCGGGCATCCAGAGCGGGCTGGGGATTTTGCCGCGGTCGACGCCGAGCACGTCGTGGAACTCGGTGTAGGTGAAGCCGGGGCAGAGGGCCTGAACGACGACGGGGGAGCGCATGGCGTCGAGTTCGACGCGGAGGCCTTCGGTGAAGTCGTTCATCCAGCCCTTGGTGGCGCAGTAGGAGACGTTGCCCTGGCTGCGGGCGAAGGCGGCGACGGAGCTGACGTTGATGACGGCTCCGGAGCGGCGCTCGATCATGCCGGGGAGGACGGCGCGGGTGAGGCGCATGGTGGCGAGGACATGCACCTGGACCATGTCCTGCTGGCGGGCGTAGTCGGCTTCGTAGAAGCGGCCGAGGGTGCCGAAGCCGGCGTTGTTGACGAGGAGATCGACGGAGGGAAGGGAGGCGAGGTGATGGGCGAGAGACTCGGTGGCGGCGGGGTCGGCGAGATCGGCCGGGAAGAGGGTGACGGTGATGGGATGAGCGGATTCGAGCTGCTGTTTCAGGTGCTGAAGGCGGTCAGCGCGGCGTGCGGTGAGCAGGAGATTCCAGCCTAGGGCGGCGAGCTGCCGGGCGAAGGTTTCGCCGAGGCCGGAGGAGGCGCCGGAAATCACGGCAAGACGGTTTTGTTGCGGCAAAGCTGGTGTGTCTCCCCCTGCTATAATCGCACCCGTGGAAGCCCAAGCACTGCACCTGCATAGCTACTTCCTGTTCCCGTTTTCGGTGGACAAGGAACTGGTGATGCAGGACCACCAGAAGGTTTGGGACGAGTCGTCGCATTGGATCGACGGGCTGGACGAGTGGATCGCGGATCACGGGCACGCGGCGGGGTCGCCGGTGGCGGGGAAGCTGGGGCGGTGGCAACGCGATTCCTACAAGCGTTTCGACATGGACTCGTTCGCTTACCAGGACATGGTGTTCTTCCACAGCTTCGTGCGGCGGGTGTTCTTCGACACGGGCGAGGCGTTCAGCTCGACGTACGCCGGCGAGTCTCTGGTGCGCTGCTACATCATCCCTCTGACGGCGTTGCAGGAGACGGGACGGAAGCTGATGCTGGAGGCCGAGGATGCGCGGGGGCGTACGGCGGCGGTCCACATCACGGATCTGCGGCTGTTTCTGTTCGCGAACGGGATCGGGATTCTGACGATCGGGGTGGATGCGTTCCACCTGCCGGTGTCCCAGGCTCTGTGGATCAACGAGATGATGCGCAAGGTGTACCCGTCGAGCGGGCGCCAGTTGCGCGAAGGGCGGACGCCCAATCTGGTGCGGCTGAAGCTGGAGGGCGGCGGGGAGCCGCAGGTGCTGGTGGAGGAGCAGTTCCAGAGCTGTGTGATGCGCAGCTTCGCGCCGCCGCTATCGAAAGTGATTACCGAGCTTCTGTACTTCGCGAACTACGCGAAGCAGGAGTTCGAGCCGGTGCTGGACGAGCGGATGATCGTCTACACGTATCTGAGCGTGGATCCGGCTTCGGTGGACGCGGACTACGACCAGTCAGAAGAGTACGAAATCCTGATGTCGCGCCTGCTGTATGTGGACCGCTTCGGCGAGGGGTACCGCTATGAGAGCGACTTCACGCGCGACCAGATGCGGCAGCACGTCTACCGGCGATGGGCGCACCAGGGCACGCTGTACGGGTTCACGTCGTATTCGAACGTGACGCTGACGATGGGGCGGTTCGACTGCGACGAACACCAGTTGAGGGAAGGCTTCCTGGTGCACCGCATGTTCATGTCGCGGTACTACCTGACGGTAATGGTCGCGCTGTTCTATCGCGCGACGCTGCTGGACTTTTCCGAGAGGACGGCGCTGGTGTCGCGGCTGTTGTACAAGAAGTACGGCACAGTGGACATCGAGGAACGGGACATCCGGCTGGTGGGCAACATCATGGCGGAGTTCCAGCACTTCTCGAACTATTGGTATTTCTCGGAGCTGGCGAACAAGGACGAGGAGATCGAGCACTTCCAGATGCAGTGCACGGCGTACCGCCTGGATCCGATGAAGCGCGAGATCGAGCAGGAGATCGAGAAGCTGTCGAACTACCTGGACCGGGTGTTCCAGTTGAGGAACACGGAATCGATCAACCGGTTGGCGATGCTCTCGATGATCCTGGGCGCTGGCGCGATGGTGACCGGGTTCTTCGGGATGAACTTCGGGCGGACGTTCGAGGAGATGTTCTTCAACCCGAAGAACGTGATCTGGCCGCACTCGACGGCGATCTTCGCGGTGACGACGATCGTGGTGGGGTCGATGCTGTTCGCGGTGTTCCTGGTGATGTCGAACTGGACCGACTACCGGTCGATTTTGCTGCCAGAGAAGAGAAGGCCGCAGACGGAGAGCCTGAGGCGGACGCTGGAGAAGGTGGAGCAGGAGGAGGAGTAGGGGGTTAGTCTTCCTCGAGCGGGACCTTTCTAACGACTCTTTGCAGGCGGCGGGCATTCGGGTCGTCGGGGTCCAGGCTCTGCTCGACGAGGGTATAGAGGATTTCCAGGCGCTGCTCAGGAGTCAGCGAGCGGTAATACTCGATGTCGGCTTCTTCGGCCTCCTGGTGGGAGCGGTACTTTCGGACAACCTTCTCCACCGTCTGATTGTATGCCGAGGGCTCGAAAGCAATCGAGGCCGTAGGTCAAAGTTGAGGGTTGCCGGATTGCCCAATCGTCCAAAACAACGCGCCCTCGCCACGATATGCTTCGACGACCAAGCCCGTAATCCCAGCGACCAAGCTCCTGGGTGGAGGGTTGTGGAGTTTGTCCTCAAGCCAGCGCAGCGGATCTTCAGATTGCGTCTCCAGGAGCGCGCCGACCAGGAACGGACTCTCGGCGAGCACCAGCGCATCGTTGATTTCGTCCGGCCTTTCGCTGCCGCCGTGAAGCACCACTAGCTTGTCGTAGTAGTCGTCCGCGCAGCCAACGATCTGCATCGCATGAACGTGGACGCCGCATTTGGCCAGACGGGTGTGCGTGGCATTCAATCCGAAGATCGCAATGTTTCCGATCTCCCGGTGGATGTGACGGAGGATAAAACTCTCCTCTTCACGAAAGGCGGTCAGGTCTTCGAACCCGCCAAGGACTGCCGCGGTCAAATCGGATGCGTCGGATGGAGGGCACTCAGCAGGTAAGAAGGTGAAAGTGTGCCCTTGCTCCAGCGGCAGAGATCCGATGGATTCCCAGAAGGCCCCTCCCAGACTGAGCGTTTTCCGGATGTAGCCGGAATCGACGTTTCCAAACCAGTGCAGCGGCATCTCTTCTTTCTGCCTAGTTCACCACGGAGGCGAGTGGTGCAGGCTTCGAGCTCGGATCTGAGTCTGAGGGGGATATGGATGGGGCTTTACTTCCTCGGCAACCTTCTGGCCAGCTAGTCCCCGATGCGCCGGAGGCGCTCCACGTCGGCCAAGTCTTGGGTACGCCCGGTGGCGAGCTTGTTTCGGATGAGGGTTTCCCGCCCAAGGAAGTGGATCGTCAGCCCGTCAGTCGGACCAGTTGCCTTGTTTTCCCACGCCTCGTCGAAGGCGACGCCGGAGATGGACGTGAGAAGGTCGATGCGAAAGGGTGCGACACCGAGTTGGATGATCCGGCCGGCCTGAGTGAAGTCCTCCGCTGTGAGGCCGAGCGAACCAAATCCGAACTCCACGAGCGCCTTTACGGCGCGAGTGCCATTTGCAAGAGTCGGGCGGATGAGCAGATCGAGATCGCCGGTGAAACGCGGATGCCCGTGGTGGGCGAGAGCGTGGGCGCCGACGACGATGAAGTCAACTTCGTGAGAGAGGAAGCTTCTTAACAACTCTCTGAAGTCTGTGGGAAGCGGCATCTTTGGGGTCCAGGCTCTGCTCGACGAGGGTGTAGAGGATTTCCAGGCGCTGCTCAGGAGTCAGTGAGCGGTAATACTCGATGTCGGCTTCTTCGGCCTCCTGGTGGGAGCGGTACTTTCGGACAACCTTCTCCACGAAATCATTGTACGACCGAGGCTTCGATGCTCGTGAAGGGCGGTGCAAGGCGCCCGGTGATGGTGCAGGGGCCGGGGGCGGTGGGGTGCTTGCCGGTGAGGCGGAAGGCACCGGTGGGGATGCGGAAGGACCAGACGCCGTCGCGGGACGCGCAGTCGCCGGAGGCTTTGATTTCGGCGCTTTCGACGGTGGTGCCATCTTGGGCGATGACGTCGATGAGGCGCGAGAGGCGGATGCGGTTGTCGGGCAGAAGGACGATGGCGACGCGGCGGTTTTCGGCGTCCAGGAAGGCCTCTTCGACACCGCGAATGCGCTTGATTCGGGGTTCGAGGGAGGCGAGGCAGGAAGCGCAGTCAGAGGGCTGGAAGCGAAGGACGACTTCGCGCATCTGGGCGGAAAGCGGCGCGGTGAGGAGGAAAGCCAGGACGAAAGCTCGGGGCATACAGGACCCAGGGGCTTGTTTGAGGATATACGGTTTGGTGAGTTGGCGGGACCCGGAGGTCCCGCGCAGGCGTGGACGCCTACCCTACGGCGTTGTTCCGGCCAAGGGGATGTGTTGGGATCGGAAGTGAGCCAAGATTCGGTCACGGCGGGCGAGAATGGCATCGATCTGCAGGCCGACGAGAAGCCGGCCGAGCTCGGATTTGAGTTGCTTCTTGTCCAGGGCCTGGAGGGCGGCGAGGAACTGAGGGTCGCAGTTCTGGAGAAGCTCCGGGCGGCGGATTTCGGTATGCCAGCGGAAGGCTCGGGAGTGGTCGATGAGCCAGAGCTTCCAGTCCTTGTCGATGAGCATATTGTCGAGGTGGCGGTCGGGGTTGCCGATCAGCTCATCGAAGACGCGCATCCGGTCCATCTGGGCCTGCCAGGCGGCTTCGTCGGGAGCGGGGATGCTGTCGAACCACTTCTTCGAGGCGGGGAACTGAACGTCGTCGACCCACCACGTGAGCGCGGAGGAGACGCCGTTGACACGGCGGTCGATAGAGACGGGGACGGAGTCCAGGCCGAGCATGCGGCTGAGGCGGTAGGCGGCGATGTTGCCCTTGTAGGAGTCCACTCTGTTTCGCTGAACGCGCTCAGCGTTGAGCGGCATGGCGAGGCCGCGGTGGATGGACTGGACGTGGGCGTCGTGGGCGAGGCCGCCGAGCGCGAGTGAAGCCCGGAGAGAGCCGGTGATGCCTTTGCCGGCGGGACGGGTTCCGATGATCTCCGCGTGATGGAGAAACCGCTCCTGCTCCGCGTCTGGAGGCGCGGCCAGGAGCGGTGCAAGCGCAAGAACGAGCGCCAGACCGCGCATCAGTTAGAGAGACTGGAGGAGGCGACGACCCGAGGCTCGCCGCCGTAGAGCACTTCGGTTTCACCGCGTTCGGAAACGAGTTGCTCGAAGTGGCGGACGATCTTGTCGCGGCGGGCCATGATGGCATCGATCTGGTAGCTGGCCAGGATGCCCTTCATCTCGCGGCCGACCTGCTTCTTGTCGAGAGCCTTGAGGGCCGCGAGCAGACGGCGGTCACAGAACTGCATCCGGGCCGGGTTCTGGAGATCCACGCTCCAGGTGAAGGCGCGGGTATGGTCGATGAGACGAAGCTGCCAGTCCTTGGTGATGAGCATGTTGCCGGTATTGCGGTCGGGGTTGCCGATGAGCTCGTCGAAGACGCGCATGCGGTCGGACTGCTGGCGCCAGGCAAGGGCGTCTGGGGCGAGTGCGCCGGTTTCGAGCCGCTTGGTGCCAGTCATCAGAACGTCGTCAACCCACCACGTGACCGCGGCGCGGGTGCCGCGGACGCGGCGCTCGACGGAGACGGGCACCATGCCGAGGCCGAGGAGCCGGTCCAGCTTGTAGGCGGCGATATTGCCCTGGTATGAGTCGATGAAATTGCGGTTCAGCCACTCCACGAGGCTGCCGCCGGTGTGGACGCGGTGGATGGTCTGGACGTGGGCGTCGTGGGTGAGGGCGCCGTCGGACAGCGTGATGCGTTTCGACTCCGTGATGCCGCCCGGGGCGGGTTTGGTGGCCGTGATCTCGGCGCCGGCAAGGAAACGTTCCTGGACTTCGACTGGTGGAGCGGCCAGGGCCAGGAGAGACAGCATCATGGGCGACAGGCTGAAAAGCATTCACTGCACCTCAGGAGAGAATGCGTAAATGCCCCCCAGCCAGGTTCAAAAAATCCCTCCGGACAGACAAGTTTGTTACTTGGGTTGCGGTTCGGTGTAGAGGACCGCCGCGTCCCCCTTCTCGGCACAGAGCTTCTGGAAGTGAGCGACGAGCTTATCGCGCCGGGCGAGCATCGAGTTGATCTGGATGTCTCGCAGCCAGCGGCCGAGCTGGGCCTTCAATTGCTCGCGGGTGAGAGTCCGCATGGCCTCGAAGAGACGGCGATCACAGCGGGAGAGCCCAGCGGGGTTCTGGAGATCGGGAGAGTAGTCGAAGGCCCGGGTGTGGTCGATGAGGACGATGGTCCAATCGTCGAGGATGAGGATATTGCCCCGGTTGCGGTCAGTGTTGCCGATGAGCTCGTCGAAGACTTTCATGCGGGCCGAGGCGCGGGCCCAGGCGGCCTGGTCCGGCGGAGGGATCTTCTTCTGAATGCGCTCGAGCTCGCGCAACTGGACGTTATCGACCCACCAGGTAACGGCGGCGACGTTGCCGTTGATCCTACGCTCGACGGTGACGGGGACCATGTTGAGGCCGAGCATTCGGTCCAGCTTGTAGGCGGCGGCATTGCCCTTCCAGGAATCGATGAAGTTGATCTTGGGGCCGGTGGCGAGGTCCTTCTTGATGTTGAACTCGTCGATGGCCTGAACGTGGGCGTCGTGGTCGATGGCGCCGTCGCTGAGAGTGACGCGCTGAGAGTTGGTGATGCCTCCGGGGGCGGAGCGCGTCCTCACGGCCCGAGCGGCGAGCAGGAACTGCTCCTGCTCGGCGTCCTGGGTGGGTAGCGAGGAGGCCGTGGCGACGAGCGCCACGGACAGCAAGAGACACTTCAGGCTTTTCATGGCGGAGCCTCCCTTGGTTCGAGCTACTTGGCGGCGGTGACAGCGAGCGCCGGCTCGTCGTATAGGACGGCGGCTGCGCCTTTTTCAGAGATCAGCTTCTCAATGTGGGCGACGAGCTTATCGCGCCGGGCGAGGATGGACTCAAGCTGGATGCCGTTCAGCAGTGGATAAAGCTCCGCGCGAAGCTTGGCGGCGTCGAGGCGCTTGATGCCTTCAAGCAACGAGCGGTCGCAGCGAGTGAGCTTGACGGGATTGATGAGGTTCGGGGTGTAATCGAAGGCGCGGGTGTGATCGATGAGGGCGACGGTCCAGTCGTCGAGGATCAGGATATTGCCCTGATTGCGGTCCGTGTTGCCGATGAGCTCATCGAAGACACGCATACGGTCCATTTGACGGTTCCAGCGGGCGACGTCGGGCGGGTTCGCGTGCTTCTTGATGCGCTGATCTTCGGTCATCGCGACTTGGTCCACCCACCAGGTGACGGCGGTGGTCTTACCGCCGAGACGGCGCTGGACGGTGACTGGCGCCATATTGAGGCCGATCATCCGGTCGAGCTTGTAGGCGGCCACGTTGCCTTTCCAGGAATCGATGAAGTTCAACTTCGTTTGCGCGCCGATCTGACGGGTGCGGGCGTATTCGTCGATGTTCTGGAGATGGGCGTCGTGGGAGGTGGCGCCGTCAGACATCGTCACCCGAGAGGAGTTGGTAATCCCGCCGGGCGAACCCTTGACTCGGGTGATCTCTGCGGTGAGCAGGAATTGGGCCTGTTGCTGGTCGTTCGAAACGTGGAACGGCTGGCTGAAGACCGAACCGGCCGCGAGGATGGCCGTGAACCCCAGCCGTTGAGCGAATCGAATCCAATGTTGAATTCTCATCGTCGCCTCCTCTGCAACCATAGGCGAGAATAGGATCGGTTCAGGGGTTAAAGATTTGTGGATATCTTTAGATTGGAGAAGAAAATACGATTGGCGGCAGCACCCGAGGAAGAAGGGTGGTGGAGGCGGCGGGAGTCGAACCCGCGTCCGAAATGGCTCGCCGTGACAAGACTACGTGCGTGTCCGATTCAGAGTCTCGGCAGTGCCCTTAGAACCGGCAAGAAGGAACACGGCCCAGCCTGGTTGATCTCGGGTCTCAGCCTCAGGCGGTGGCCTGCACCCTATCCCGCAAAATGACGCTCAACAGGCAACGCGCGGGCTCATTGCCGTGAGCGGCTACCTATGAACTAGGCAGCGTATGCAAACTGCTGATTGGCAGTTGTAGGTTTTCCGATCGTTTTACGGGAGCTCGGAACCCGGCACGCCTCATCACTTCGATTCCATCCCGTCGAAGCCGTTACGCCCCCTTTCCACCTTCATTGTAGCGGAGAGGTCAAGGGTGGGCGTGGAGACTACCAGAAACGGGCCTCGGTGAGCTCGGCCCGGAAGAATTCGCCCTGTTCGAATTGGGGTGTCCCGAAATGCCAGCCGGCGCGGATCTTGACCGGGATGCGGATGCCCTCGACCTCTTCGGTCTCTTCGATGAGAGCGCCGAAGGTGCAGTCTTCCCAGTTGCCATCGGGGTTGCCCCAGCGGGTCATCCACGCTTCCTTGAGGTTGCCGTCTTCATAGCGGAGGTCGACACGCTCGTCGTTCATCTCGTAATAGAAGCGGCCTGGAGATTCCTGTTTCTGGTTCTTCTCGATCCAGTCCGGCACGAAGATGGTCTCCATGGCCATGCGGCCCTTGGCGGAGCGCAGCGTGTTCGGACTGGAGTCGCGGAGGAAGGGGATGACCTTGAGGATCCGCCAGTCCATGCCGCCGGAGCCGTTGACCCAGGCGTCGAATCCCTTAATGGAAAACGGACTGGAATCGACCTCGGCATGCCAGATGAAGCCCCATTCGGGCAGGAGGAGTTGATCGGCCGTGAAATCGCGCCACTTGCCCTTCAGACGAATAGAGCCGATCATCGACATCTCGACGCCGCCCTGACTCTCCTGACGGTGACTGCGAAGTTGCCAATCCAGGACCTTCAAGCCTTGCATCGCAAATATAGTAGCGTGTTCAGGGCTTGGAAGTACGCGCAGATTTCGTGCGAAAGGGCGTGTGTCAAGCAGAGCGGGCATGAGAGACTGGAGAAACGTAACCCATGTCCACAGCCGCGCCCACTCCATCGTTGGAGTCGAGCGAAATC
This sequence comes from Bryobacteraceae bacterium, assembly GCA_050789245.1. Classification (GTDB taxonomy): domain Bacteria; phylum Acidobacteriota; class Terriglobia; order Bryobacterales; family Bryobacteraceae; genus PNKE01. The sequence goes on from JBOZRR010000029.1 coordinate 52,668, forward strand.
GAAGAACTGACGCCGCTCTGGAATGTCGTCCTGTTGGACGATGACGAGCACACGTATGACTACGTCATCGAGATGCTGGTGCGTCTCTTCTTCAAGACCGTGGATGAAGCCTACAAGCACGCGGTGGAAGTGGACACGGTGAGTCGAACGATTGTCATGACCTGCGACCGGCCAGCCGCGGAGTTCGCGCGCGACCAGATCCACGGATACGGGCCGGACTGGCGGATGCCGAAGTGCAAAGGCTCGATGTCGTCCGTGCTGGAGCCGGCCGCGGGCGGTTCGTACTCCGGTGCTTAATCCAGCAGACTAGCTGGCGTTCGCGAGATGCCGGTAGGCGCGGGTGGAGCGCACGGCTTCCATCACCATTTCAGTGAGCGGCCCAAGCGCGTTCAGCGCAGCCTCGGATGGCGGCGTGTCCCACTCGAAGGAGGCCGCATCGACAACCAGAAGGGTGATTCTCTCCGGGAGAACGCGGCTCTGCTGGCCTGTTTGGAGGGCACGAGACAAGTTCTGTTCGTGACGGAGGCCGAGGACGTCCGCGGCGTCGATGGCGCTGCCGAGGCGTGAGATCTTCTTGATTGAGCCGGGGATGCCTTTGCGCGTCTTGCGGGTATCAATCACGATGGCGTGCCGTGCTGGACGCCAGGCGTCGGCGATGTCATTGGCGTCGCCGCGCATGGATTGGACCGGGAGTCCGTTCCGCCTCAAGGTCTCGGCACAGGAAAGAACGATGGCTTCGTCACCCCACCCCGCGGAGCCAAGGCAGAGAACGATGAGCGGCCGAGATGCTACGTTCGCTGTCATACAATTCTCCTATCCGGCAGATTAACAGCAGTCCGGGAAACCGCCTAGCCGTACCAAGGTAATGGGAGTAACTTTCTATCCGAGGGCTACGTCTTGGCGTTACAGCCACTTACGGCTAGTAAGAGAGGGGACCATGAAAATTCTTTTGGCGCTTTTCGCCGTTCTTGTCACACCAATTTGGGCCGAAGTCGCCGAATGGCGAATCGATTCGGCTCACTCCGCCGCCCAATTCAGCGTGCGGCACATGATGGTATCCACCGTTCGTGGGCACTTCGGGAAGATGTCCGGAAAAGTGCTCTTCGATCCGGCGGACTTGTCGAAAACCGTGGTTGAGGCGACGGTGGACGTCGCGAGCATCGACACTCGTGAACCGAAGCGCGACGCTCACCTGAAGAGCCCGGACTTCTTTGAGGTGGAGAAGTTCCCGTCGATGACCTTCAAATCGACCTCCATCAAGCCGGCGGGGTCAGGGAAATTCCTGATGACCGGCGACCTGACGATCAAAGGCACCACGAAGCCCGTGATCTTTGAAGTGGAGGGGCCGAGTCCGGCGGTAAAGACGCAGCGTGGAGCCAAGAGCGGCGCCACCGCGACGGCGAAGATCAGTCGAAAGGATTTCGGGATCCTGTGGAATCGCGCGATTGAGGCTGGCGGCGTGGCCGTCGGGGATGAGGTCACCATCACCATCGACGTGGAGATGGACAAGGCCGCGCAGTAAGAAAAGCCAGGGACCGCGAGGTTCTAGGATTCAGACGGTTCGCCGGTCGTTAGGAACGTCTGAGTGGCCATGTCATGCCACGTCAGGCGTTCCTCGTCCGTCAGCGCCCAGATAAGCCCGAGTCCGGCGGCGGCAATGCTAAGCAACCCCATGCCGATGCGTGCAAGACGCTGGGTGCATGTGGGGCGCGAGCCGTCGTAGCTGATCAAGCTCAGGCGCGCGCTTTGAAGCCCGAGCGTGTCCTGGCCGCCAACCGCAAACATCACCTTGTACGCCATGGCGAGCAGAAACGGCGCTGGGGCGAAGTAATACCAATTCGACATCGCAATCGGGAATTGGCCGAGCCACAGGCGAACCGCGGTCAAGAAGATGGCGCAGAGCCCCAGGACCACTGCCATATCCAGCGTCGACGCAAGTGCGCGCAATGCGAGAGGCGCAACACTCACCGGTGACTGACTGCGGTCGATTTCCCTCGTGAACGGCTGGCTGGGGCGCGCCGGAGCGCTGAACTCCAGCTTGTACTGGTTCTCGGAAGACTTACGGCGCCCGGAGCGCGGCTTCTCGCCGGCGAGCGGGTCCGATGAGCGCTTGTAGAACTTTGTGCCCGGCGCGGCGCCCACGCCGTCGAGCGAGACCACCTTGGCCTGCTCGCGATGCGCGAACAGAGCCTGCTGACGGGGCACAAGGCGCTTGGTGACTTCCGGGTTGTGCGCTACCGTCTCGAGACGCCGCTGAATGTTGCGCTCCATCTCCGCGGGCGTGACATCCAGGGCGGGAGCGGTGGCTGTGTCGATGACAGGCGTCGCACCCGCCAGTTGCCACGTTCCCTGTGCAGAGAGCCGGCGCTGGCACTTCATGCAACGAAGGTCGTCGGGGTAGTTGTCAGTTCCGCAGTATCGGCAGCGCATTCGAGATGGGAGGATTCAGAACGGGATCTCCTCCCGTGTTGCTCCGTTTTCGCCAACCGTGCTAGGTTTGAGCTTTGAGTTGCTGCCCGCCCAAACCGCCACGGCATTGTCCTTATCTAAGTAACATAATCACCCGAAAATGTCACGAAGTTTTCGCGCGCAAGTGCGCGGTCTTGTGGCACTTGTTGATCGCTCTGGCGCTGCTTCCCACTGTGCACCCAGATATGGTGGTGGCGCAGCAATTACCCGGAGGGATGGTGGTGCCAAGGCCAGCGACCTCCTCCACTCCGGTTCGGCCGGTTCAGCGCAAAGTGGTCCGTCCGAACCCGCCGCCGCCCGGCGAGTACCTGGTTGAAGCAGAAAAACAAGAAGTGGACGGCGCGTTTTATCGTCTCCGCGGCAAAGCCTCGATCGAGAGCGAGGACTTGCGCATCGAGGCCGACGAGATCGACTACAACACGGAGACGAAGATCGCCGAGGCCCGCGGCAGCGTCTACTTCCAGAGCTTTGAGCAAGGTGAGCAGGTATGGGCCGACCGCGCCGAATACAGCTTCAATGACAAGCGCGGCTCGTTCTACAACGTGAAGGGCTCGGCGCCGGCGAAGATCGATCCCCGGCCGGGGATTCTCACCACCGGCAATCCATTCCTGTTTCGCGGCGATTGGGCTGAGAAGCTCGACAATCGCTACCTGCTGTATCAGGGGACGCTGACAAACTGCACCTATCCCGATCCGTGGTGGGTGCTGACGGCGCCCAAGTTCGACATCATCCCCGGCGACCGCGCTATTGCTTACAAGAGCCTGTTCAAGCTGAAAGGCGTGCCCCTGTTGTGGACGCCCGCGTTCTACAAATCGCTCTCGGACGAGACCAGGCGCAGCGGCTTCCTGACTCCGAACTTCGGCAGTTCCAACCGGCGCGGCTTCATGTACGGCTTGGGCTACTACTGGGCTATCAACCGCAGCTACGACATCAGCTATCGAGCGCAGTACTTCACGAAGCGCGGCTTTGCGCATACCGCCGATTTCCGGGGCAAGCCGACGCAGAAGTCAGACTTCGACGTGTACGTCTACGGAGTCGACGACAAAGGCCTGCTTCAGGACGACGGCACGCGCCGCAAGGAAGGCGGCGTCCTGGCCACGTTCACGGGCAAGTCGGAATGGGGCAAGGGCTTCTATTCACGCGGCGTCGTGAACTACTTGAGCGACTTCAAGTTCAGGCAGGCTTTCACCGAGAGCTTCAATGAGGCCGTTTACTCGGAAGTGAATTCGATCTTCTTCACTTCGAAGAACTGGTCGACGTACCATTTCAACGCCGTCTTCACGCAGCAGGACAACTACCAGTCCGACAAACCGGGCGACAAGATTGAGATCCGACGTCTTCCTTCGATCGAATTCTCGAGCCGTGACCGCGAAGTGACAAAGAAGGAGAGCCCGATTCCCGTCTGGTTTTCGTTCAACTCCAGCATGGGTCTGGTGCGCCGCACACAGCCGCTGTTCCAGACACGGCGCTTTGTCGAGCGATTGAACCTGGAGCCGCGGATCTCCACCGCCCTGCGTTGGAAAGAGATTCACCTGATCCCCTGGGCCTCGGTTCGCGAAACCTACTATGGCTCGAGCTTCCAGGACGGCCAAGTGGCCGGCACCAACTACAACCGGTTCTCGAGGGAAGTGGGCGCTGAGCTCATTCTGCCGTCGCTCAGCCGCGTCTTTTCGGCCCCGTCCTGGACCAAGGCGCGCCAGTTGAAGCACTCCATTGAGCCCCGCGCGACATTCCGGCATGTGGCGGGCGTCAGCGAGTTCGAACGCGCCATCCGATTCGATGAAATGGAGTTGGTCGCCAACACGACGGAAGTCGAGATCAGCGTCGCCAACCGATTCTGGAAGAAGAACCGTGCCGGCGAGGTCAGCGACTTCCTGATATGGGAGGTTTCGCAGCGGCGTTTCTTCGACCCAGACTTCGGTGGGGCCGTCCGCCAGGGGCAGCGCAACATTGTGCTGAGTTCGTCCCAGATGACGGCCTTCGCCTTTCTGAATGAGCCCCGCAGTTACTCCCCCGTGGTTTCAGTCCTCAGGGCGCAACCGCGGCCTGCCTTCGGTCTGGAGTGGCGCACCGACTTCGATCCGCTGCGGAACAAGATGACGAATTCGAGCTTCAGCGCGGATGCCAGGCTGGACAATTACTTCTTCTCGTTCGGGCACAACAAGGTGAGCTGCATCCCGCTCATCAAGCCCGGCCAGCCTGCGATTGACCCCTGCACCGGAGTTCCGGCCCAGGGCACGGTTCTGTCTCCGCCGTCGAACCAGGTCCGCGGCATGATCGGTCTGGGCCAGGAGAACCGCCGCGGCTGGAATGCGGGCTTTCTGGCGGTCTATGACTACTCGCAGAGCTTCCTGCAGTACGCAAACTCGCAGTTGACCTACAACACGAACTGCTGTGCCTACAGCTTCCAGTACAGGCGCTTCGCCTTCGGCGGCAGAAACGAGAATCAGTTCCGGCTGGCGTTCGTCATCGCCAACATCGGAAGCTTCGGCACGCTGCGGCGGCAGGAGCGGCTGTTCTAGGAGTCCAGTTCGTCGTCGAGCGGGATCAGCGAGGAGAGTTTCGAATCGAGAGAGGAGATGCGGTCGAGCAACGCCCCCAGTTCTTTTTCGAGGGTGCGGACACGGTCCGCAAGGTGGAGGGAACTCAGAACGGCGACGCGGGTGGAATCCGTCGTAGCCAGCCGGGCAGCGATCTGGTTCATCAGATCGTCGACAGCCTGGGCCAGTTCCTCGGTCTCTCCGGGTTCACCACTACTGCGCAGCGTATAGGGCTGCTGGAAGATGGTGACTCTGACGAGCTTCTTGTCCGAGGAGCCGGAGTCCAACCGCGCCTCCTGATTAGTTTTCCGACTGCAGGTCGAGCTGCTCCATTTGCGAGAGCAGGTTCTTGATTCTGGATGCGGCCTGCTTCTGGCGGGACCGCAGCGAATCGGCTTCTTCCACCACGCGCGCCGCCTGGGCCTTGGCCTCATCGGCTTCGGCGATGGCGGCATCGCGGGCGGAGATGGCTTCGCGGAGCTGTGTTTCGAGCTCCGCGTTGCGTTCTTTCAACCGGGCCATCACCCCGTTCACTAGTTCGAGCCGAGCTTCGAGCCGGGCAAAAACGTCGTCTTCTTCTTCACGAATCGGATGCATGGCGGAAGTGATGATCCCTATCCTACGCGAGCGCGCTCTTGGCCTGGTTCACCAGCGACGCGAAGCCCTGGGGCTCGTTGGCGGCGAGGTCTGCCAGAATCTTGCGATTCAGCTCGATGCCGGCCTTGCGCAGCCCGCCGATGAACTTCGAGTAGCTGATGCCGTTCTGGCGGCAGCCGGCGTTGATGCGCAGGATGAACAGCGCGCGGAATTCACGCTTCTTCCGGCGGCGGCCGACGTAGGCATAACGCAGCGCCTTCTCGACGGCTTCCTGGGCAGAACGATACAGCTTGCTCTTGGTAAGGAAGTAGCCTTTTGCGAGTTTGAGGGTTTTCCGCCGGCTATCGCGGCGGTTGGTAGATCTTTTGACTCTGGGCACGTTTCTTCTCCTTTTGACTGGATCGGGAAGGAACCGATTCTCGGCTCCGTCTTGCCGGTGGCGCGGGCACGTGCGAAGAGCACCGGCTCACGCGGCGTGGGATCCCCTGATTTAGTAGGGGATCATTTCGAGCAGCTTCGCCTGGTCGGCCTTGTCGGCCACCACAGACTTGTGCAGCTCGCGCTTGCGCGACCGGGACTTCGAGGTGAGCAGGTGACGGGCATACGCCTTGCTACGGACGACTTTGCCGGTGCCTGTCTTCTTGAAGCGCTTGGCCGCTCCCTTGTGGGTTTTCAGCTTGGGCATGATTGTTCCTGGTGATTCCACGGAGCGAGCGCCCCGTGACGAGATCTATCCCAGTGTACCAAACGGGCGGGGGATTCAGGGGAGGTCGGAGTAGGACAGAACGCTCTCAGCCTGGAACTTGCGGTAGTTGGAGTACAACTGCACGGTCTCCCGCCGCCAGATGGTGTCGCCGCGCTCCAAGGGGGTGGTGCTGCAAATCTCTTTGATCAGCCAGACATCGTCCTTGTGGTGCCAGCGAAAGGCGGCCTGGGATCCTTGCGGCTGATCGCGCCAGGGGTAGGCCTGTTCGAGGTCGGCGGAGATGAGATGTCCCGTGGCCTGGTCGATTCGCAGGTAGCCGCGCAGGCTGAGGGCCCACTCGTTCGGATTCTTCGGCTTCGGGGCATTGGACTTCGGCCAGACGGAGAGCACCCAGACCCTATTGCCGGGCTCACCTTCCTCCCGGTCCAACCGGGCCTCATGATGCTGGGCAACCAGCGAGATGTCGAATTTCAGGCGTTGCCTCTCGTCAGCCGACCGCCGCCGCCGGCGATCTTCGAGCGGCGTCCGGCGTCTGAAATCAACCACTTGCCGGTACCGCAGATCCTCAGCATCTTCCGCATCCCGGCCCAGGGGCCTGCCGTTGATCTCCGTGAGGCGGAAGTAGGACTCCCCTTCGACGAACGTGACCTCGAAGGTTCGCGTGCCGTCGTCCGCGACGCGGCCATCGGGGGCACGGTCCTTGCCAGAGATGATTTCGCGGAAAACGAAGAATTCTGAGCGTTTGCGGTTTAGCTGGTCGGCCTCGGCGGCTTTGTGGAGAATCTCGGCCGCATCGTCTGCAAGTGCAGGCAAAGAAAGGGCGATTAAGCAGCCAGCGGTACAGATACTGAGCCTGCTAGTCAATGCACCGTCACTGTAACACACCAGTATTGATTGGGATCAAGGGGGGAGTTGGGAAAAGTAACAAAGATTATTGATTGTTATCCTTCCACTCTTCGTACCAGGCCATCTGGATGGCCTCGAGCTTCGGCTCGTTCGACTTGTGTGGGTCGTCGGCGAAGTCTTCGAGTTCGATCACCATCTTTTGCAGGTCGGTGAACCGCACGGTGAGCGGATCGGTGTCGGGGAACTTCTCGTACAGCTCGATGCCGATGTCTTCGGCGTCGGTCCAGGAGAGCGGCATCAGATCTTCGTCCCTTTCAACGCCGAACGAACGGCGGTATTCATCATGTTCTCGGCCAGCTTGCGGGTGGTGGCATCCAGTTTGTCGATGTGCGCCAGGATCAGGCGGTGGTCGTCGGAGTGATAGACAACCAGGAGTTCGTTCATGGCGAGATCCACAGCTGCACGCTCTTCATCCGAGAGGGCATTCCACGCATCGCTCTGCCGGGCTTTCTCGACGGCGGCGAGGATATTGTCAGCCTCGACGCGGGCCTCGCGGACCTGGCGGGCGGAGAAGTCCTCTTCGGCCTTCTCAAAGCTCTCGCGAATCATCGCCTCCACCTGCTCGTCCGTCAGGCCGTAGGAGGGCTTCACTTCGACGCTCTGCTCCTTGCCCGTGCGAAGGTCGCGGGCGGAGACGCTCAGAATGCCGTTGGCGTCGATCAGGAAACGAACCTCGACGCGGGCCATACCGGCCGGAACAGGGTCGATGTCCTTCAGGTCGAAGCGAGCGAGGGAGCGGCAGTCCTTGACCAACTCGCGCTCGCCTTGCAGCACATGAATCAACACATTGCGCTGGCCGTCAACAGACGTGGTGAAGACTTCGGTGGCGGAGGCTGGGATCGTCGAATTCCTGTGGATCAGCTTCGAGACGACGCCGCCCATGGTTTCGATGCCGAGAGAGAGCGGGGTGACGTCCAGCAGCAGTTTATCGTGGACATCGCCGGACAAGATCGCGGCCTGGACCGCGGCGCCGAGCGCGACCACTTCGTCAGGGTTCAGTTCTGTGTGCGGCTTGGCTTTGAACAGCGCCTCCACGGCGCTGCGCGCGAGCGGGATGCGCGTGGAGCCGCCGACCAGAACCACTTCGTCGATCTGCTCGGGCGTCACTCCGGCGTCACGCATCGCTTCCCGGCAGGGCTGGAGCGTTCGGTCCACGATGTCGCGGATCAGGTTGTCGAACAGGTCGCGGGTCAGCTCGCGCTGGTAACCGCGGCCTCGATAGTTGAACTCGATAGCCACCCGCGGCAGCGTGCTGAGCTGCTCCTTGGCGGCGATAACAGCCTGGCGCAACGTCTGCACCGCTTCGCCGTTCGTCGAAAGGTCCTGGCCCCACTCGCTCTGCAAATCCTCGAGGGCGATCGAGATCAGGCGGTTGTCGATGTCGTCGCCGCCGAGGTGCGTGTCACCGTGCGTCGAGAGCACCTCGAAGATGCCGTCCTTCAGGCGCAGGATGGAGATGTCGAAGGTGCCACCGCCGAAGTCGTAGACCGCGACGATGCCGTCCTTGCGCTTGTCGAGGCCATAGGCCAGAGACGCGGCCGTAGGCTCATTCACCAGGCGCAGCACTTCGAGGCCGGCAATGCGGCCGGCGTCCTTGGTCGCCTGGCGCTGTGCGTCGTTGAAGTAGGCGGGAACTGTGATCACCGCCTCGGAGATCTCTTCGCCGAGGTAAGCTTCGGCGTTGGCCTTGAGCTGGCGCAGCACCTGCGCGGAGATTTCGGGCGGCGTCAGCGTGCGGTCGTCGAGATCGATGCGGAGGACACTCTCGCTGCCCTTGGCGATGTGAAACGGGAAGAGCTTCAACTCGTCCTTGACGTCGTCGGCGCCGCGGCCCATCAAACGCTTGACGGAGTAGACGGTGCGCTCGGGCCGGTCGATTAGCCGCTGCCGGGCTTCTTCACCGACGATGTAGCCGTGGCCGTCGTCTCGAAGGGAGACGATGCTGGGAACGATGCGGCGGCCCTGGGAATCGGAGATGATTTCGGGACCGGTCAAGTCCATGAAAGCGACCAGGCTGTTTGTCGTGCCGAGGTCAATGCCGACGATGCGCTTCTTGCCGGCGGCGCTGAAGTCGATCTGAAAAGTGCTCATGGAGGATTTCGAGGTCGCTCGAGTGGGCCGCTCAGGCGTTGTTTGCGGTAAGCTGGCGATCCACTTCGGCGAGCAGATTACGGATATAGCGCCGGCGGTTCAGAATGCCGCGAATCTGTTGCAGCACCTGGCGCCGCTCGGCGGCGGATTCAAGAGAATCATGGCGGGCGAAGGCCGTTTCGAGTTCGCCGTCGCTCCGCGAGAGCATCTCGACGAACTTTCCCCTCGACTCTTCGAGCTGCGGCAGGACCTCAGTATCTCCGGCCTTCAATTCGTCGAGCGCCATGTTCAGCTCGAAGACTTCCTCGAGCAGTTCTGGCGGAACGTCTCGGGACCGCTGTTCGCCGATGTCGAAGCCGTTCTCCTTCAGGAAATACTCGGCGCGTTTGACCGGGTCGCGCAAAACGCGGTAGCCGTCGTTCAAAATCGCGGTGGCTTCGAGAGAGTAAGCGCGCTCGCGCTCAGAGGCGCGGCCATACTTGTCGGGGTGGAGCATCCGGCTGAGCGCATAGAACTTGCGTTGCACCTCATCGGCGTCCAGCTTCAGTCTCTTCGGGAGGCCGAAGAAGTCGAAATAGTCCGGGACCGGGTTCTGCAGCGAATTGCAGTAGCGGCAGAAGAGCGACCCGGCTTCCTCGGACCCGCACTGCCAGCAGCTATGGTGTTGCATCAGGCCGAGAACGAGCTGCCACAGCCGCAGCTTCGCGTCGCATGCGGATTCTCGAACGCGAAGCCGGACTGCATCAGCGACTCCTTGTAATCGAGCGTCAGCCCGTCGAGAAAAGTCATGCTCTTCGGATCGACGTAGACCTTCACGCCGTCAAAGTCGAAGACATGGTCCGTCGGGCGCGGCTTCGGCTCGAACTTGAACTGGTAGCTCAGCCCAGAGCAGCCTCCGCCGAGTACGCCGAGGCGCAACCCACCCTCGACGCCCTGCTTGGCGAACGTGGCGCGGATCTTCTCGACGGCTTTCGGCGTGACCTGAATCTCGGGCATATTACTCTCTCTCCACCGTCATCTTACGCCCGCCGGCTCAAGCCTGGACGGTTTCGGGCGAGGAGACGGCCTTCTTCTTATAGTCCTGAATGGCGGCCTTGATGGCGTCCTCAGCCAGCACCGAGCAGTGAATCTTCACCGGCGGCAGGCTGAGCTCGTTGACGATTTCGGTGTTCTTGATCTGCAGCGCCTCGTCCACCGTCTTGCCCTTCAGCATCTCGGTGGCGAGCGAGGAACTGGCGATGGCGGAGCCGCAGCCGAAGGTCTTGAACTTGGCGTCCTCGATGACGCCGGTCTGGGAGTTGACCTTGATCTGCAGCTTCATCACGTCGCCGCACTCGGGCGCGCCGACCAGACCCGTGCCCACGCTGGGGTCCTTCTTGTCGAGCGACCCGACGTTGCGCGGGTTGTTGTAGTGGTCCAGAACCTTATCGGAATAAGCCATGTCGTCCCCTTTTGACCTCGATATCCTCTGATTCCTCAGTCGCGCTTAGTGCGCGGTCCATTCGACCTTCGTCAGGTCGACCCCCTCTTTGACCATCTCGTACAGCGGCGAAAGCTCGCGGAGCTTCTTCACGACGTCGATGACCTTCTCGGCGGTGTAGTCGATCTCCTCATCGGTGTTGAAGCGGCCGATGCCGAAGCGGATGGAGGAGTGCGCGAGGTCATCACCGGCGCCGAGCGCCTTCAGAACGTAGCTGGGTTCGAGCGTGGCCGAGGTGCAGGCCGAGCCGCTTGAGACCGCGATGTCGTTGACGCCCATCAGTAGGCTCTCGCCCTCGACGTAGGCGAAGCTGATGTTCAGGTTGTGCGGAAGACGGCTATCCATCGTGCCGTTGATGTACACCTCGTCGAGTTCGGCGAAGATGCGGTCCTTCAGGCGGTCGCGCATCGTGCTGTGCAACGCCATCTCAGCCGGCAGTTCCTGGCGGCAGATCTCGGCGGCTGCGCCGAAACCGACGATGCCGGGGACGTTCAGCGTGCCGGAGCGCATGCCGCGCTCGTGGCCGCCGCCGTCCATCTGGGCGGTGAGCTGGACTCGCGGATTCTTACGGCGGACATAGAGAGCGCCGACGCCCTTCGGCCCGTACATCTTGTGGGCGGAGAAGCTCATCAGGTCGATGCCGTCGGCGATGACGTCGACGGGGATCTTGCCGACCGCCTGCGTGCCGTCGGTGTGGAACAGGACGCCGTGCTCCTTGCAGATCTTCGAGATCTCGCGGACCGGCTGGACCGTGCCGATCTCGTTGTTCCCGTACATGATCGAGACCAGGACTGTCTTGTCGGTGATGGAGTCGCGGAGTTGGTCGAGGTCGATCAAGCCGTCGGGCCGGACGGGCAGGTAGGTCACCTTCACTCCGTGCTTTTCCAGGCGCTTGCAGGTGTCGAGGATCGCCTTGTGCTCCGTGGCGGCGGTGATAATGTGGTTGCCCTTCTGGGCGTACATCTCGACGACACCCTTGAGGGCGAGGTTGTCGGACTCGGTGGCGCCGGAGGTGATGACAATCTCCTTGGCCGTCGCGCCAATCAGGTCAGCCACTTGTTTTCTCGCCTTCTCGACTGCCTCTTCCGCTACCCAGCCGAAGCTGTGGTTACGGCTGGCGGCGTTGCCGAAGCTCTCGATGAAGTAAGGCTTCATCGCCTCGAAGACCCTGGGGTCCATCGGCGTCGTCGCGTGATTGTCGAGATAAATCGGAAATTTCACCATTTGTTTTATGCCTCGTCCAGCGCTGAATCGCTATGTCTGAAGGACCGTCAGAGCGGACAGGGCGGAACGGCCGTGCTCGGCCGGATGCGCCGCGTCGTCGTCTGACAGGTCGCTGATGGTAATACTGTCGAGCAGTCGGAGGATGCCCTCGTGCACCTTGCGGAGGGGCTCGCGGACTGTGCATTTCTGCGACAGGTCGCAGTCGCCGTGCTCGGTGAAGCAACTGGTCAAAATGATGGGCCCGTCGATGGAGCGGATGACCTCGAGCGCGGTGATAGTGCGCGGATCGCGAGCCAGCCGGTATCCACCGTTGGTACCCTGCTCGGAGACGAGAAAGCCTTCCTTGACCAACCGCTGAAGCACCTTGGCAAGGATCGGCAATGGGATCCGATACGCCTCGGCCACTTCCTTGGCGCTGGCGGCGCCGCGGTCCTGCCGGAGGGCGAGGTGTTTCAGGCTGATCAACCCGTAGTCGGCTTTCTTGGTCAGCTTGAGCATGGAGTATCTCGGACCTATTCAGTCCTGGATTCAATTTAGCACTCGCGCCGAATGGCGTCAACCCCGCGCGCTGCGTCTTTTCAATGAGTTAAATCCGGACCAAAAACATCCTCTATTGATTGATGCGAGGGATGCCGAAGAGGATTCCAAGGGTGCAAAAGAGCGGCATGATAGACTGTGATCCTGCACGCGGAGCGATGAGCAGGCGATGATCAGGCTATTCCGGGTGTTTATCCCGACCTCGGTGGTGGGCCTGCTGATTTCCGAGATCCTGCTGGCATACGCTTGCTACCTGGCGGCGATCTTCTGGATGGAGGAGATCAGCACGCCGATCTACCTGCTCTACGAGACGGGGCTGTTCAGGGTGACGCTGGTAGTGGCCAGCATCCTGCTGGGCCTCTACTTCAACGACCTCTACACGAACGTGCGCGTGCTCTCCCGAACGCTGCTGGTCCAGCAGTTCTGCCTGGCCGTGGGGCTAGCGTTTATCACGCAGGCGCTTTTAAGTTACGTGCTGCCGGAACTGGTGCTGGAGCGGTGGAACATGATTCTTGGCAGCACATTGGCGCTGGTGGCATTGCCCGCGTGGCGGATGGCATACGCCCACTTGACGCTAAAGCTGATGGGGACGCAAAAGGTGCTGTTCCTGGGACAGAGTGAAACGATCGAGCGCGTCTCCGAGCGTCTGAAGCAACGGCCGGAGTTCGGGCTGGAGACTATGGGGTATCTGGGGGAGCCTGGCGCGGGGATCGGCGAGTGCCTCGGGAGGGTGGATCAGGCCAAGGAAGTCTACCAACAGCGCAAGCCGGACCTGATCGCGGTGGGTCTGGAGGAGCGCCGTGGACTGATGCCGGTGCAACTGCTTCTGGAACTGAGGCTGGGAGGGGTGCGGATCGAGGACGCGTCATCGCTATTCGAAGTGGTGATGGGACGGGTGTCGCTGCGGTCGCTGCGGCCGTCACACCTTATCTTCACCACCGAACTCGGGCCGAACGTCCGTCATGTTGCGTTGCAGAGGCTCTATTCGATGATGGTGGCCTTGGTGGGGCTGGTAGCGGCTTCGCCGCTGATGCTACTGGCGCTGGCGCTGGTGAAACTGAGCTCGAAGGGTCCGGCGATCTACCGGCAGAGGCGTGTAGGACTTCACGGTCGAGTGTTCGAGTTGTACAAGTTCAGGTCGATGTACGTCGACGCCGAGGCGAGGACTGGAGCTGTATGGGCCGCCGAGAACGATCCCCGAATCACGCCGGCGGGCCGATGGCTGCGGAAACTAAGGCTGGATGAACTGCCGCAGTTCGTGAACGTTCTGAAGGGGGAGATGGCAATTGTGGGGCCGCGTCCGGAACGGCCGGAGTTTGTCGAGGTGCTCTGCGAGAAAATTCCCTTCTATGGGCAGCGGCATGCCATCCTGCCGGGGATCACGGGTTGGGCTCAGATCAACCACCACTACGGGGCGACGCTGGAAGACACAGAGGCGAAGCTCGAATACGACCTGTACTACCTGAAGAACATGTCGTTCTCGCTGGACGCGTACATCATCTTCCAGACCCTAAAGGTGATGCTGCTGAGCCGGGGATCGCAGTAGCCGCCGCAAACGGTGACAGAGAAGGGCCGATCCCGTAGAATAGGGGAGAAGTCCCACCCGTTGAGCGGGAGTAACTCAAGGGTAGAGTCACAGCCTTCCAAGCTGTTGGTTGCGGGTTCGAGTCCCGTCTCCCGCTCCATGTTTTCAATCACTTACAGGTAATTCCCTCAGATAATCTTCGACGGACCAGCCTGCCGGTTCACTTTCGAATCCGAGCATGGTGTATGCCGCTTCCAGGACCCGAACCGTCGGACCAGGTTGCCGCAACGCCGCCAGCAGAACTGGCATGATGCGACTGTCGTGACGCTTCGCCAACCCGACCAGAGCCTCCTCCGCAGCATCAAGGCTTTTGTCGTCCAGTCTCCGCAGCAGCGCTTCCCGAATCTCGGGAGAATCCTCGTCGGTTTGCACTCCGATCCCGAATGTAGCCCAGTCGCGAACTTCCGGATCGGCATCTTCCATCAGTGCGAGAAGCGTCGTCGTCCTCATCGGGTCGTCTGGCAAGGAACCGAGCGCGCACGCGACAGAGAGCCTTATATTCGCATTCGAATGTGTCAGGAAAGACGCAATCAGCGGAATGGCGCGGGAGTCACCCAGGTGTCCGAGTGCGAAGATCGCCGAGCTAAGCGGCCGGGCGGCCTGCTCGCTTTGAATCAACCGGCTCAAGACGTGGTGAGACTCCTGCGGAAAGTTGTTCGATGACTGATTCGCAGGCTTCCCGATTTGCGCAATGACATCCAGCCCTCGCGCTCGTTCGAGCGGTTCGATTGACTCAGTCCATTGGACGGCCTTTTCGAAGACCTGCCGGGTGCCGATTCTATGAATCGAACGGACGGCCTCCCACGGAGCATCGCCATCGTATTCGCCTTGCAGGGTCTGAGCAAAAAGGTCGTCGAGCTCAGCTTGAGTCATCGATCCGATTCTAGTGAACTCCCACCGGAGATGACCCATTCCTCCGCAAAATCCGTGATCGAAATTCGTCCCCGGCCGCGCAGGTGTCCTTGAGAGCGCAACAGCGCTCAACACATCACTCGGAGGATTCGAAAATGTTCGGCAACAACACATGCCTGAAGATGGCTCTCACGCTTGGCTTATTCGCGGCGTTCGCGGCGCCTGGAGCGTTCGCTCAGAAGGGCAGCACCAGCGGCCCCACACAGGTCCGCGACGCCGACGCGGCTCACCGGCAACCCGTCGTTGGGAATGTCACGGCGAGCATCCCATCCGGAACGCACTACAAGAGCAGCAACATCCTGTACACGGTGCCCGCGGGCAAGAAGTTGGTGCTCGATACCGTCTCGATGGAGGCCTCGGCACCGGCGACCGGCCAGATGGTGAGCATCACCTTCGTCTGCCAGGGCATGGACAAGGGCATGACCTTCTTCCTGAACGGCGACTTCGCCGGCACCTACTGGGGCAACAACAAGTTCGTCAAAACGCAGCAGGTCTTTTGCGTGGTGCCCGAAGGCATGATGGTCTACGCCGACGCGCACCGCAGCGCCGACGGCAACGGCACTTTCAATGGAGCCGCCAGCGCCACCGTCACCTTCTCCGGCTACCTCGTGGACGCGGTTCAGTAGCGCTTTCGCGCCAGGCCTCCCCGCGACTACGCCACCGCGCGAGCGGCGAGCAGGGAGGTCTGGACCGGCCGGGTGGAGCGGAATGCCGCCAGTTCGGCTGGGAAGTGGCGAATGAGTCCCGCCGGAGCCAGCAGAGGCGCCGCTCCAAGCATCTCCCTCATCTGGAGCGCATTTACCATCGAGAATCCGTTGCCTCGATTGGCCATCACCACCAGTGTCCGCGGTGCATTCGTGGCAAGGCGTCGGACGCGCGGCAGCCACTCCTCCATTTCGTCCAGCCCGTACAGATGCGGTCTGACCCGGGCCTCAGGATCGAAACTCTGGAAGGCCTCCGGGCTCTGGCGGCCGTGCATGCGCACCACCGCCACGCCGGTGGTGAATAGCGCCGTCGGCGGCGTGGAGCGGAAACTCAACGGCTGGTCGACATTCACCAGTCCCACGCGGTAGTCGATCAGCGTGCCCAGGGCCTCCTCGCGCAGCCAGCTTTCGTGGCGGAACTCGGCCGCCAACGGAAACTCATGAAACGCGCGGCGAAGCTGGATGAGGAACTCGCGGTTCTCGGCGGTGAATCGAAAGGCCCACGGGAACTGCATCACCACGGCGCCCAGCTTCCGGGCGCGCATCAGTGAGAACAGCCCCGGCTTCCAAGCGGCCACGGCGGTGGTATCCAGGTCCCGGTCGTAGGTGAAGCGCCGTCCCAGCATGGCCGTGAACTGGAATCGGGGATTCGCTGACACCTTCCGGGCGTACAGACCGGCGATCTCCGGCTTCAGGGGCTCGCAAAGGGTCTGGTCGATCTCCGCCAAGTCAGTGTACCGGGCCAGAAGCTCGAGCACATGCCCGTGCCGCCCGTTCTCGGCGCCTACTGCCGCGGCCCAATCGCTCCGTGCCCATCCGGAGGGGCCGATCCAAAAATTCTGAGGCGTCACCATTCCTGCCTCCTTCGCTCTCTATTTGCCTCAAATAGTAGAACAAAGGGCGAATACAGTCAATGATTATTTTGGGCTGTAACTTCACGCTGTCCAGAAACGCTATTTAGTCAATCCCCGTTACGAACGGCGGGCGCGGCACCCCCAACACCCAAAGCCACGCCCGCCTCTCCCCAATCCAAAAACAAAACGCGCCGCCGGACTCGTGTCCAACGGCGCGCTTTCGCGGTTCCTGTGGGCGAGGTCAGTCGGTGAACATGCCTTCGAAGAGAGCCGAGGTCAGGTAGCGCTCGCCGGCGTCGGGCAGGATCACCACGATAGTCTTGCCCTTCATCTCGGGCTCCTTGGCGATGCGAACAGCCGCGGCCACGGCTGCACCGCAGGAGATTCCGCTCAGAATGCCTTCTTCCGAGGCCAAGCGCCGGGCCATCTCCATGCTCTCGTCGTTCGAGACGAGTTCCACGCGGTCGATGACTGAGAGATCCAGCGTGCCGGGGATGAAGCCGGCGCCGATGCCCTGGATCTTATGGGGTGAGGGCTGGATCGGCTCGCTCTTCAGCGTCTGGCTGATGACGGGGCTGAGCGCCGGTTCGACCGCGATCGACGTGATGGCCTTCTTCTGCTTGATGTAGCGCGAGACGCCAGTGATCGTGCCGCCCGTGCCGACACCGCTGACGAAAACGTCAATCTGTCCCTCGGTGTCTTCCCAGATCTCCGGCCCCGTCGTCTCGAAGTGGATGCGCGGGTTCGCCGGGTTTTGAAACTGCTGGAGCAGGACGTAGCGGGAGGGGTCGGAGGCGAGAATCTCCTCCGCCTTCGAGATCGCGCCCTTCATGCCCTTGGCGCCCTCGGTGAGAACCAGATTCGCGCCGAAGACCTTCAGCACCTTGCGGCGCTCGAGCGACATGGTTTCGGGCATGGTGAGCGTTATGGGATAGCCGCGCGCCGCGGCAACGTAGGCCAGCGCAATGCCGGTGTTGCCGCTGGTAGGCTCGATGATTTCGTTTCCGGGCTTGAGAATGCCGCGCTTCTCGGCGTCCCAGATCATCGACGCGCCGATTCGGCACTTTACCGAATAGGCCGGATTCCGTCCTTCGACCTTGGCCAGCACCGTCGCGCCCGCGCCGTCGGTCACGCGGTTCAACCGCACCAGCGGCGTGCGCCCGATGCTCAATGAATTGTCGCTATAGACCCGCATTTTTCTCAGATCTCCCAATTCGGTACGTATCGTGCCTGACGCTCGCGCCATTCCCTCGCGAGTTCCGCGAACGTCGTCTTGTCGATGACCCCCGCGATCGAGCCGTCTACCCGCAGCCAGAACTCTTCCAGCGGCCCCTTCTCGTCCATCGAGGCCCGGCCCGTGCGGCCGCCTTCCACGCCTCGCAGTACCTCGCCCACCGTAATCGTCTCGGCCGGCTTCGCCAGCAGGTACCCGCCCTCTGCGCCTCGCCGAGACTCCAGGAATCCCTGTTTCTTCAGGTCCGCCAGGATCGTTTCGAGAAACTTTTGCGGGATCTTCTGCCGCTGCGCCACGTCAGCGATGCGCACCGGTTGGCCCCACTGCGCCAGCGCCAGGTCCAGCACCGCGCGAAGAGCGTATTCGCACTTAACCGAGACGTTCATCAATGTCTGCATGCCAAACCTACAATTCCCACTAGGGATTAGTATAATTGCCCGCCCTGCGCCCTTACAACTCCCTCAACGACTTCGCCGCAGGCCAAAGACGGTTCGCTGCTGATGCCTTCGAGGCCGGGAGACTCTTCAGGTTCGACGCCTGCAGACTGGCACCTACCCTCTCTCTTCTCGCCCCTCCCTTCGCCCATCTCGCGAGGACCCCGGAACCGGCGGGTGGCGTATCCGACGCTGAATGTCGCCATCGAGGGCCGCACGGACTCCACCGGCGGCGATGAGCTGAATCAGCGCCTCTCAGAGCAGAGGGCCGAATCCGTGAAGACCTACCTGCTGGAGCAGCGCATTTCCGCGCAAAAAAATATGGGGTGCTTCCGGGAGGGAGCACCCCTTGCTACAGGTTTGATTGCATTCCCTCAGGCTTGGGGGTCCTTGAAGGAACTTGGGTGTCTGGGATCGCGCGAAACCCTTTTGAGGGCCCACGTGATTCGTTACTGGACATTGTACAAAAATGCTGGACGTTGTACAACATCGCAAAGTGTGAAATGATCGACAACCGCCATGGCACCTCCAGCGAAGACCAGCCGCGAAGCAATCCTTGCCGAAGCCATCGCCATCGTCAGCGAAATGGGCAGGCCCGCGCTCACCATCCGATGCCTCGCGCGAAAACTCTCCCTCGCGCCCAACGCAATCTACTCCTACTTCGAGAGCCTGGAAGACTTGCAGGTCGCCGTCACCCTGGAAGGCTGGCGCAGGCTGCTTGACGCGCTCAACACGGCGCGGCATCGGTCATCGGGCATCGCCGCCGTGCGCAAGGTGTCTCTGGCTTACGTACGATTCGCGCTCGAGCACCCGGCACTCTATGAACTCATGATTCTGCCCTCCCCCGAATCCGAGGAACGAGCGGCAATCCGAAACGGCTTTCACCAGATGAATGCGGCCGTCTATGATCCGCTCGTGCCGAAGGACCTCGCCAGCCAGGCACCTTACATGGTGTGGAGCGCGCTCCACGGCATCGTCGATCTGCACCGTGCCGGCATGCTGCCCGACGTCGACCTCGAATCCCACGCCGCACGCAGCGTCGAAGCCATGATCCGCGGCTTGCAGCAAACCTGACCGCTGGACTCCCGTCCCGGCATACAATCGTCTTCACTCATGTTGATGACGATGGTCCCACTGGACCCGGCACGGACGGAGGAAGCCGCCAGCACGCTGGCTCGCGCGTTCATGGACGACCCGCTCCAGTCCTACGTCTTCCCGGATCGCGATGATCGCGCCCGTCTCTCGCCCGCTCACTTTCTGCCCGTCGTTCGCTACGGGCTGCTCGCCGGAGAAGTCCTGGTCACCGAGGGCGATATCCGCGCCGTGGGCATCTGGTGGCCCCCGGAGCACCGTGAGATGAAACCCGAAGTCTTGAACGAGGCCGGCTTCAACGACTTGCCCGAAACGATGGGCGCCGAGCCGCTAAGCCGCTTCATGACCGTTCTGGACCACGTCGAACCGCTGCATCGCCGCGACGCGGCTGGGCCGCACTGGTATGCCATGGTCCTTGGGGTGGATCCGGAGTTTCACGGGCAGGGCCTCGGCGCGGCCTTGATCGAGCCCATCTTCGCGAAGGCCGATGCCGCCGGCGTGCCGTGCTATCTCGAAACATTTCAGCCGCGCAATGTCGGCTTCTACAAGCACCACGGCTTTGAGGTGATGGACTCCGGCGTCGAACCCTCCAGCAGCCTCTTTTACTGGACCTTCAAACGAGCCGCGCGCGCGTAAGGCTCAGCCCTTCAGGATGCGGTCGAACCACGAGAAGGCCTCGTCCTGCATCTCGACGTTCAGGATGTGCCCCAGGTCGTACCAGCGCGGCGCGAACGCGTTCGGCGCGCCGGCCTTCCTGTAAATCGCCGCGAGTTTCTCGACCGACTCAGTCATGCCCTCCGGTGGAAACAGCCCGTCTCGCCGGCACTGCTGCACCATCAGCGGTTTCGGCGCGCGCAGCGCGACGACGTCGGGCAGATCGAGCGACCCGTGCAAGTGCGGAATGAAGTGGACGAACGAATGTGTGTCCATGTGCCGCCGCATCATCGGCCGCACCGTCGACATGAAGCCCGCGACGCAGCCCGCGCGGATGCGGTCGTCGAGCCCCGCCAGCAGCAGTGACCGGTAGCCGCCCATCGACACCCCGATGCAGCCGATCCTCTCCGGGTCTACTTCCTCGCGCGTCACCAGGTAATCCACCGTGCGCATGTCGTCCCACGCCACCACTCCCGGCCAGGTCATCCCCACGTAAGCCAGGGTCTTCACCACCGTGGACTCCTTCTGTCGGCACTTCTGGTTCAGCAGCCGGATTTCGTCCACCGTCATCTTGTGGCGATCCCAGCCGTTTTCGAGATCCTCGTCCATCACGATCCGCCGCTCGCCGAAGGGAAAGGCGTCGATGGTGATCACGACGTAGCCCCGGCGGACAAGTTCGGTGGCCGTCGGGCGCCCCGCGTAGTTCACCTGGTGATACTCGGTCATCGCGGGATGGTTGCGCCCGAAGTCGATCACCTTCTCCTTGCCGAACAAGAACATACCGCCGTGAGAGTGCAGATCGACGATGGCTGGCAGCCGCCCGTGCCGGTTCTTTGGGATGTGAACGTAGGCCGGAACGCGGAACTCAGGGGTGGTCGAAAAAGCGATTCTTTCTCGTATAAACGTTCCTAAATCCTGCCTGTCGGCCAATTCGGCCTTTGGCGACACCGTCGCCGGAGCCGGTCCGAGCGCCGCCAGCACCGCCCTGCGGCCCTCCCGCCGGTAGTCATCGACCGACGTGTAGCGATTGTTCAGAAACGAACTCGTGAACGGCCGCTTCTCTCCCAGGCGTTCGAGCAGCGGGAAGACCGAGCCCGAATCAGCCCTCGCCGGGCCGGCCGGCGCGGGGCCATCAGCAGGCATCCCCAGCGGTTCCTGTCCCTGCATGCCCGCCGCGGCGCCCATCATCCCCAGCACTGCCCGCCGCTCAATTCCTCTCCGGTTCGCCATGCACCGATAGTAGCGGAGCAGGCGGTCATGGTTTCCGTGTGTAGTCCGTGAAACTGACAGAGGGAGTCCGCTTCGATGACGTCTCCCGCGCCATCCGGGCACTCCTCTCCAATTCACGGGCCTCCTGTGTCTTCCATGAGACGGGCATTCGGAGTCAAGGAGAAAGTGGCGGACGAGTGTGTTGTTTGGCTTTGGGGCTGAGGATCTCCTTTCGTTCCGTCAAGGCCGCGCGGGAGCGCG
>JBOZRR010000030.1:0-23647 GCA_050789245.1 Bryobacteraceae bacterium
CCCCCAACCTGGTTCCTAAATCGGCGAAACGGAGTCTGCAAACCCAGCGAAATCAACAGGCGTGTCGGCGGAGGTCAGCTAATTTGGACAGGAGTGGTTCGGCGGAACCTCAGCCGCTGCGGTCCTTGCTGGTTTCTTCAAGGTGTATAAGGCATTGAAGGGAGAGAAGCCAACCCAGATCATCTACAACGACAACTCAACCACGATCATTCAAACGGGCTCGGGAACGATCCTGCAGAACGTGGACATGGCCACAGCGGAGCTCTACCAGAATGAGAAAGTCCACGACGCGACGCGGCGCGTGCTGCGGCCACTGTTATCGCAGGGCATCGAGACATTCGAGGTCCGGGAAGACTCTCGCGTGGTCGAGCGATTAACGAGGGACGACGTCGGTCCGCTGGACGATATTCAGCCGTTGACCCTCGAAACGCCAGCCCAGCTCATAGTTACGAGAGATGCGATTCTCCGGGTGGCGAGTGTTTCCTTCGAGAAGAACAAATGGCGATTCTCGGACGGCGGGGCGAGTTTCCCTGCCGTAGTACGGGATGAACGCTTCCTTCGAAAGCTCGACACGAGAGAGGAAGGATTCTACAAAGGCGATCTGCTCAAGGTACGACTCACCACGATCCAGGACACCAACAAGGGAAAGTTGAAGGCAACCCACTCAATAGACCGGGTTATCGAGCACGTCCACACGCCGACGCAGACAGAGTTCCCCAAGGACTAATTTCCATAGACAGCTTCTCCCTGATGAGCACCGCGCCTGACTTTGCACGGCTTCGCATGGTCGCCTACACATGCCATCAAAAATAAGCGGGCGAGGAGTCTCACTCCCCTCTCGCGTCTTGCCTGGCCCAGCGGTCGGGTCAGAAGTTCAGGGCCGGGTGTCCGTCTTCTCCCCCTCGTCAGAATCGCGCCAGTTGTGGGTTAGAAGCCGGATCCTCTGAAGGCGCGCGTCGAGTGGGTCAACTTGTTGTCGATTCTCGGATGCGATGGATTCATCAAGTCTGGCGGAGAGGGAGGGATTCGAACCCTCGGTACAGGTTTAGGCCCGTACGACGGTTTAGCAAACCGCTGCTTTCGACCACTCAGCCACCTCTCCGCAGAGGTTTTGGTGGGTCATTCGCGATCATAACACACGCCGCCTCAGCCGGTCTCCCGCCGCCGGACGATAATGAAAAAGGAACACTTATGCCCTTTGCGACTATCCCGGAGGCCATCGAAGACTTCCGGGCCGGACGGATGCTGATCGTCGTCGACGACGAGGACCGTGAAAATGAAGGCGACCTCACCGTCGCCGCCGAGCTCATCACCCCCGAGATGATCAATTTCATGGCCGTCCACGGCCGCGGACTCATCTGTCTCGCCCTCGCCCCCGAGATCTGTGACCGCCTCGAGCTCCGCATGATGGCCCAGCACAACACCTCCATGTTCGGCACCGCCTTCTGCGAAGCCATCGACGCCGCCACCGGCGTCACCACCGGCATCTCCGCCGCTGACCGCGCCCGCACCATCCAGGTCGCCATGCGCCAGGACTCCCGCCCGGCCGACCTCGCCAAGCCAGGGCACATGTTCCCCCTCCGCGCCCGTGAAGGCGGCGTCATGGTTCGTAGCGGCCAGACCGAAGCCGCCGTCGATCTCGCCCGCCTCGCCGGACTCCGCCCCGGCGGCGTCATCTGCGAAATCATGAACGAGGACGGCACCATGGCGCGCGTCCCCCAACTCGAACAGTTCTGCGCCAAACACGGACTCAAGCTCGTCTCCGTCGCCGACCTCATCCGCTACCGCATGGAGCACGAATCCATCATTCGCCGCTCCGCCTCCGGTGTTCTCAAGACCGACATCGGCGAATTCCGCACCATCTCTTACTCCTCCTCCATCGACCCCGAAACCCACCTGGCGCTCATCTATGGCGAGCCGGGCCCCAACCCCGTGCTGGTTCGCATGCACTCCCGCTGCACCTACGGCGACGTCTTCGGCTCCGTCGAATGTGACTGCCGCCGCACCCTCCGCCGCTCCATGGAACTCATCGTCAAGGAAGGCGCCGGCGTCGTCGTCTACCTTCACCAGACGGGGCAGGGCATCCGTCAGGTCGCCCCGAGTGAGCCCGGCGAACTGCCCAAGCTCATGTCGCACACCAAGGAGCACTTCCACTACGCATCGCCGTCGGGACAGAAGCTGTTGCAGCATGAAAGCGGCATGGGCGCGCAGATCCTCTCCGACCTCGGCCTCCGCCGTGTCCGCCTCCTCACCAACCACCCCCGCCGTATCGTCGGCCTCGAGGGCTACGGCATCGAAATTGCCGAACAAGTCCCCGTGGCCTGAACAAAAACCGTCCTTCCGGGAACACACTCGCGTTGTGGCGCGTTTGGAAAGACAGGAGATGGATCGAATGACTCTCAGACGCACTCTTCTCGCCCTGATCTTCACCGCCGGCCTGTCCATGGCCGCCGACCCCGCCCTGCTGCAACTCGTCATGAAGGATGCCCGCATGGTCGCCGGCATCGACTTCGACCGCGCCAAAAACTCGCCCTTCGGACAGAAAATCCTCGGCGAGATGAAGGAAGAGGACCAGGGCTTCCAGAAGCTCGTCACTTCCACCGGCTTCGATCCGCGCCGCGATCTGCGTGAAGTCGTCCTCGCCGCCACGGGAGCCCCCAAGGACGAGGCCGCCATCGTTTTGGTCCGCGGTACCTTCGACCAGGGCAAAATCGGCCAGTTCCTTCGCAGCGAAGGCGGCGAAATGACGCCCTACAAAGGCGTTGAACTGTGGAAGAGCCCCAAGGCGAAGAATGGCAACGAGGTCGCCGCCTTCCTGAATCCCACCCTCGCCATCTTCGGCAAGGAACTCGCCGTGAAAGAGGCCGTCGACCGTAGCCAGACCCGCACCGGCGGCATGGACGCCGCCACCGCTGCCAAAGTCGGCGAATGGAGCTCGAAGAACGACGCCTGGTTCGTCTCCACCGCCGCGCTCGCTGAAATGGGTATCGGCAAGTCCGGCAACAACGCCATCCTCCCCGGCGGCCTCTCACTGGACGCCATCCGCCAGGCCAGCGCCGGCGTGAAGTTCGGCGACATCGTCGAGCTTACCGGCGAGCTCACCGCCCGTTCCGATCAGGACGCCGTCGCCCTCGGCGACGTGTTCCGTTTCCTCGCCTCCATGGTCCGCCTGAATGCCGATAAGCCCGGCATGCAGGATGCCCTGAAGGTAGCCGAAACCCTCCAGGTCTCCACCTCCGGCGCCGTCACCCGCTTCTCGCTCTCCGTCAGCGAGACCCATCTCGAGAAGATGCTCGAGAGCAAGAAGGCCCGCCGCCAGACGGCCTCCGCCGTGCGCTAAGATGGAATTTGCGCTTTTGCGCACATCCCACGCCGGAAGGAGGTGAGTAGAGAATGGCGGAAGTTTACATCCAGGATGGTGAAACTCTGGAAAGCGCACTGCGACGCTTCAAGCGCAAGGTGCAGCAGGAGGACATCATCAAGGAGATCAAGCGACACTCCTACTACATGAAACCCGGCGAGAAGAAGCGCGTCAAAGCGGCGCTGGCTCGCAAGCGCAATCGCAAGAAGCGCTCCAGGGACATGGATTAAGCCTCAAGGGCTCCGGCATCGCCGGAGCCCTTTCGCTTTGTTGGGCAGACGATCCTCACTGAAAGGGGACTGTCCCTTTCCCCCAACTCCCTCAAACGTTCCACCACCGCGGACAGGGACTGTCCCCGCCCCCACCCGCTGTCTCCGCCACCTAAGCCCCCGTATGCGCGAACGCCAGCACGGATGGCTTCACCATCTCCTCCCAATCCTCCACCTGCATCTGGATGACGTCGCGATGAGTGCCGGCGTTAAAGCAGATCGTCTCTTCCGCCATCAGTAAGCCATCCACCCACACAGGCATGTCGAACAGCGTCCCGTTTCCGAACGGAGGCATCGCGCCCAGCTCGCACTCCGGAAACAATTCCGTCAATTCATGTTCCGTCGCCAGCCGCAAATGGCGGCTGCCGAAGGCCAGACGCAACTCCTCCAGGTCCACCGTGCGGTCCGCGGGCAGGACGGCCATCGAATACCCATCCTCGAAATGCACGATGACGGTCTTCGCGAAGCTCCTGGGCGGCACATGATCGGCCACCGCCGTCTCCCGCGCCGTGTAGGACAACGCGTGGCGGTCATGCTTGTAAGGCACCTCCCGCATCTCCAGCAATGCGGTCAGGCGGTCGAGCGACTTCATGGCGTCCTCCGTTTCGCGGGCGCGGCGGCGCGTCTGCTCTGGACCTTCCCCGCCGGCACGGGCCGGACGGGCGGCCCTGGGCGGGTCTTGGTTCTGCCGGAAGCCCATGTACGGATGACGTGCGGTTGCTGCGGTCGGTCCATTCTCCTACTCCTTTTCTTCGTGGATCGGAAGCCGGTCCAACAGTTTCTGCACCATCTCGAGTTGGCGGTGCAGTTCTTCACGAAACGCCCGGCGATCGGTATGCCGGATCTCAGATAGCAGTACTCCCTGCCTCGCTTCCAGCAGGCGTCCCACCAACGCCCACTCCTCGTCGTTGAGCACCGGATTTTGGCTCACGGCATTCGCCATCGAGCACCTCCTCTTCGGGATGTTTCGACCCCACACTACGCCCAAATTTCACCGGTGAAAAGGGGGAAATGTCACAATGGCCCCCCATGCCTGCGTGGTACACAGAATATAGCCCAATGAGAGCCGTTCTCCTCCTTTCCCTCTCCCTTCTTCTCGTTCGCGCGCCGCTGTCCGCCGAGCTTTCGCCCCAGCAGACTGCGGCCCTCGAGACCGCCGCCACCCGCGAACTCTCCGCGCGCCTCATCCCCGGCCTCTCCGTCGCCGTCGCCAGCGGTGACGGCGAAATCTGGCAGGCCGCCTGGGGCTTCGCCGACCTCGAGAACCACGTCCCCGCCACGCCCCGCGCCATGTACCGGCTGGCCTCCATTTCGAAGCCCTTCACCGCCGTCGCCGCACTCATGCTCGTCGAACAAGGGAAACTCGTTCTCGACGCGCCCGTCCAACGCTATGTGCCCAGCTTTCCCGAAAAGCCCCAGCCGGTCTCCCTCCGCGATCTGCTCAGCCACCAGAGCGGCATCCGCCACTACCGCGCCGACAATTCGGACATGAACTCCACCACGCATTACTGGTCCGTCCAGCAGGCGCTCTCCATGTTCGCCGCGGACCCGCTCGAATTCGAGCCCGGCACGAGGTACCTCTACACCAGCTACGGCTTCAACCTCGCCGGAGCCGCTGTCGAGAACGCCGCCGGGAAGCCCTTCGACACGGCCGTCCGCGACATGATCCTCGATCCCTCCGGCATCCGCTCCATGCAGCCCGATGATGTCTACCGCGTCATCCCTCACCGTGTTCGCGGCTACCGCGTCCGCCGCGACGGTACGCTCGAAAACTGCGCCCTCGCCGACACCAGCAACAAGCTCCCCGGCGGAGGCTGGCTCGCCACCGCATCCGACCTCGTCCGGTTCTCCCAGGCGCTGATGAACGGCCGCCTCCTCAAGCCCGCAACCATGGAGGAGATGTGGACCGCCCGCAAGCTCAAGGACGGCAAGCAGACCGGCTACGGCCTCGGTTGGGTCGTCGCCAAACGCGGCTCCCTCCGTGTCGTCAGCCACAGCGGCGGCCAGCAGGGTGCCAACACATTCCTGCTTCTGGTCCCCGAGAAGAAGATCGCCATTGCAGTCCTCGCCAACCTCGAAGGCGCCGGCGCCAACGACATCGCCGACCGCCTCCTCGATGTCCTCCTGGAGCCCGCTCAATGAAGCGCCGCGCCCTGCTCTTCGCTCTCCCGCTGCCCCTCGCCGCGGCGGACCTCGCCGCCAGGACGCTCACAGCCTTCGAGGCCTACATGCGCTCCACCGACGAGCAGATGGCCCGCCGCGCCAAAGGTGAAGCGCCCTTCCTCCTCATCGACTCCAACCCCGCCCGCCTCAAACAGGTTCAGTCCGGCCAGCTCGACATCTCCCCTACCCGCAAGGAACCCACCAGCGACGTCCCCGACGGCCTCATCCACGATTGGACCGGCTCCGTCTTCGTGCGCGGCGGCACCGCCAAACAGGCCCTCGACGTCCTCACCGACTTCGACCGCCACAAATCGATGTACGCCCCCGACGTCAGCGCCTCCAAGCTCATCTCGAAGAACAATGGCGAGTACCGCTCCCATCTGCGCTTCGTGAAGCACAAGGTCATCACCGTCACCATGAACGCCGAGTTCACCACGCGCTACGTCCAGATCAGCGATGCCCGCTGGCAGGGTGTCGTGCGCTCCGTGCGCATCGCCGAAGTCGACGACGCAGGCACCCCCCAGGAAAAGGAAAAGCCCGTCGATACCGGCTGGGGCTTCCTCTGGCGCTTGAATTCCTACTGGGAAATCGACCAGCGCGACGGCGGTGTCTACCTCGAGCTCCGCTCCATCTCCCTCACCCGTGGCATCCCCTTCCTGCTGAACACAATCATCAAGCCGATGGTCACCGGACTCCCAAGGGAATCCCTCCTGTCGACCCTCGAAAAGACCGCAAAAGCCATCAAATCCGTCCCTCGCTGAGTGGGGCAGGTTGTCAACCTGCCGGCGGTTGCCAACCGCCGCCTGATACCCTACCGCCTCGCCCCCCGGTAAGCCTCATCCAACAGCTCCACCACGTGCAGCACCCGCTGCCCCTTCCCATGCCTCTCCACCCCGGCGCGCAGTTGCAGCATGCACCCCGGATTGGCCGTGACGACAATCTCCGCCTTCGTCAGGTTCACCATCTCCATCTTGCGCTCCAGTAACTGCGCCGCCAGTTCGTCGTGCACCACGTTGTAGGTCCCGGCGCTGCCGCAGCAAATCTCCGCCATCGGCAGCTCCCTCAACTGAACGCCCGGAATCGCGTTCAGCACTTCGCGCGGCGCATTTCGGATCTTCTGCCCGTGTAGCAGATGGCATGAATCCTGATACGTCACCGGCACCGGCATCACCGCCATATCCCGGTCGATCCCGATCTCCGCCAGCAGTTCCAGCACATCGCGCATCTTGCGCTTGAACTGCTTCGCCTTCTCCGCGTACCCTTCGTCGTGCTCCAGCAGTTCGTCATACTCCTTCAGCGTAGAGCCGCATCCCGCCGTATTCGTCACGATGAAGTCGACATCGTCCGCCAGCATGGCATCGATGTTCTTCCGCGCCAGTTTGCGCGCCGCATCCCTCTCCCCCGCATGAGCGTGCAGAGCCCCGCAGCACGTCTGCTTCTCCGGGATCACCACTTCGCAGCCATTGTGTTGCAGCACGCGGACCGTCGCTTCGTTCAGCCGCGCGAAGAACACGTTCGAGATGCACCCCGCCAGCATTCCCACGCGGTAGCGCCGCTCGCCGCGCGGCGGATACGTCCGCCCGATGCTGTCGAAGAAGAACGGCACCTCCGCCGTCGGAGCCAGCGGCTCCACCCGCCCCAGCTTGCCCATCATCTTCAGCACGCCGCTGCCCTGCACAATCCGCCGCAGCCCGCTCGCTTCATAGAGGTACAGCAACGCTCCGGCGAACTTCAGCCATCCGCGCGACGGCAGCAGCTTGCCGTACACAGCCCACCGCACCAGCTTTTCAGTTCGCGACCGCTTCACCGTCCCCTGGATCTCCGCCCGCGCCGCTTCAATCAGCCTCCCGTACGGTACGCCCGAAGGGCAAGCCGTCTCGCACGACCGGCACGCCAGGCAAAGGTCGATGTGCTCCAGGTACGACGGCCCCACCTCCATCTGCCCCGTCGCCACCTGCGCCATCTGGTACACCCGCCCGCGAGGCGAATCCATCTCCACGCCCAGCACGCGATACGTCGGGCACGAGCTCAGGCACAATCCGCAGTGGATGCACTTGTCGAGATCCGCTCCCCGAGGCGCGTCCGGATGCCGGTTCTCGAGCACCGGTGGAAACGCAACCGGCGCATGATCAGATGCGGCCATGCAGCCTCCCGCGGTTCAGCAGTTTCTTCGGATCGAACATCGTCTTCATGCGCTGCATCGCTTCCAGATCGTCCCCCGGCGCCGGCCATAACCCCAGCCCGCCTTTGTCCACCGCGCCAGAGACGTCCACCACCGCCGCCCAACCTTTCGTCACGAGCCGATTTGCCAGCGCCACCGCCGCTGCCGTCTCCTGGCAATGGATCAGCGCCACGCCATTGCCCGCCCGGCATACCATCGGCTCCGTCGAGGTCTGCAACACCGCCGCCAGGTCGCTCATCGCATGGCCCGCGCGGACCATCGCGCCGCCCGGATGCTCGCCCAGGAATCGCGGCGTGAACTCGTGAACTGCCGCCCACAGCGCCGCTTCCGCACCGCCCTCAAGCACCGCGCTCCCCGCCAACTCCGACGCATACCGCCCCAGTAACCTCTCTGACCCGCCCGCCCGGATCAGCAGACAGAACCCATCCAGCCCGCACCGCGCCGCCGCCGCCGGATTCACCACGTCCATCGCCAGAGGCTGCAACAAGCCGCTCAGCACCTTCGTTCGTGCCTCGGCCGCTGCCTCCGCGCTCGCAAAGCTCTGGACAAATGTCCGTGTCGCCGCCGGCCTCGACGCCACTTTGAAGTTCACGCTCGCAATCGCCGCCAGTGTGCCGTAGCTCCCGATCATCAGCTTCTGCACGTCCAGCCCCGCGACGTTCTTCACCACCATGCCGCCGGTCTTCACCAGCCGCCCCTCCATGGTCGCCAGCGTCATGCCGATCACCATGTCACGCGCGCTGCCGAAGAACCGCCGCCGCGATCCGCTGACGTTCGCCGCTACCACCCCGCCCACAGTCGACTCCGCGAACAGCGGCGGATCCAGAGGAACCATCTGGTTGTGCCCCGCCAGCAGCGCCTCGAACTCCCGGAACGGCATCCCCGCCTCGACGCTCACTGTCAGGTCGCGCGGTTCATATTGCAGGACTTTCGTCAGAGCCCGCGTCGAAACCGTAATGTCGCTTGCCTCGATCGCGCCGCCCCACGCGCGCTTCGACCCCAGGCCCTCCAGCGTCAGGCTCCTGCCTTTCGCCGCAGCCTCCTGCATGACCTCCGCCAGTTCTTCTCCCGATGTAGGTACGACCAGGTTCGTAGGCTCCATTCCAGAACACCCATTGTGTCAGAAGATACTCAGACCGGGATGTATGTGTATCATCGAATTGAAGTACCTCATCATGGCATCCCGTCGGAATTTTATCTCTACCGTCGCATCAGGGCTGGCAACCACCCTCGCCGCCCCTTCGTCCGTCTTCGGCGCGAACCAGCGCCTGCGCCTCGGCATCATCGGCCCCGGCGACCGCGGCCTCCAACTCATGCGCGAAGCGCTCTCCTGCGAGAACGTCGAATTCGTCGCCCTCGCGGACATCTATACGCGCCGCCTCGAGCAGGCCAAACAACTCGCCCCCAATGCGAAGACCTACATGGATCATCGCTACCTGCTTGACGACAAGTCCGTCGACGCCGTCCTCATCGCCACGCCGCAGCACCTGCACGCCGAGCACTTCGTCGCCTCCCTCGCCGCCGGCAAGCACGTCTATCAGGAAAAGACCATGGCCTTCACCGTCGCGCACGCCAAGCGCATGCGCGAGGCCTACGACAAGGCCAAGGGCCGCGTCGTCCAGATCGGCCACCAGTCCTGCTCCTCCGGCCTCATGACCGACGCCGTCCAACTGCTCGCCGAGCAGCCCATGGGCAAGATCACCGCCATCCACATGACCATGTACCGGAACACGCCCCACGGCAAGCCCCAGTGGTCGCGCCCCGTCTACCCGGACATGAACCCCGAAAACGTCCTGTGGAAGCAGTTCCTCGGCGAAACCCCCGACCGCCCCTTCGACGCCAACCGCTACGTCAACTGGCGCTTCTTCTGGGACTACTCCGGCGGCAACGTCTACGAAAACATGTGCCACCAGATCGCCTTCTGGTACAAGGCCATGAACCTCAAGGTCCCCAAGGCCGTCACCATGACCGGCGGCGTCTATCTCTGGAAGGATGGCCGCGAAGTCCCCGATACCATGCTCGTCTCCCTCGAACAGGAAGAGGAGATGCTCATCAGTTGGAACTCCGGCTTCGGCAACGATCAGCTACGCGTCACTGAGGATGTCCTCGGCACTGACGGCACCATCGCCAAGGGCCAGCAGATCCGCTGGATGCCCCAGCGCGTCAACGTCAAGGACAAGGAAGAACGCCTCGGCCGCGCCGTCACCGCCCCCGCCGGCCACATGAAGAACTTCTTCGACGCCATCCGCGACGGCGCCCAGGTCAACTGCCCCTTCGACGTCGGCTACCGCACCTCCATCGCCAGCCGCATGGCCGTCGAAAGCTACCGCCAGCAGCGCACCATCCGCTGGGATGCCGCTAAAGAAGAACTCATCTAGCACCCGCGGGGCTGCCGAGCCTGTCCCTGGCTCCAATATGCGTACACATTTGTTGGTTCACCCTGCACTGAGGTGCGCAGCAGGGTGTTAACCAACACGCGGCAATGACCGCGGGACCGTCAACTGGCTCCGGTCTCGCGAAGGCCATGCTGGCAGCCCGTGGCAGAAGTCAGACTCGTCAACGACAGGCGCCGTAAGGCATTGACTCTAAATGGATGGGGAAAGCCGGTTTCGCCGTCTCAAACACCAGTTCCAAGTGCTTCTGGCGGAACACTCCTTGTGGCCGCAACCGTCGACAATCAAGCCGAAAACCGTTGGCATGTCCATCACGACCTGATGGCTGCGAACCACGGACAAACCGCCGGGTAATGGGCGGCGTGAACTGACGCGAACGCACCGCGGCGGTGGATGATGGCAACTGGCACGGTGTCTCGACGCCTGTTTGACCAATACAAGTCCTTTGTCTCAAGAATCTTTCGCTGAAATAGATTCAAGGTCTTCTAAGAGGGTCCGAATTTCAGATTCGGCAAATGTCTGACAATCCGAATACAGTTTGGTTAACAAGCTAGGTAAAGTATCTCTGAGAGTGGGTAGAACGTGCTCAAATTCCGGGAACGAACATCGAAAAGATCGTATCCTCTTCCGGTTTGCGCCCAGTTGCGCCTTCCGCTCTGTCTCGTCTTCCCAGACGCTCTTCCAATACCGGCAAGTGAGGCATGTCGGGAGACAACGCGTGCCATCATGAGACAGAAACGACGCCCAACCGGATTCAGCGAGGACGAGAGTCCTGGCCGAGTCATCTCGGCGTTTTTCTAGGTTGCACTTCTTGCATGCCACAAGCACATTCCCAGGGACGTGAAGGCCTGCGCGATAGCGATTCATGCCATCTAGATGCTCGATTACGGATTCAATGTCGACGAGGCTGCGAAGGCAATATGGACATTCGTCGTTAAACCATTGCCGGACAATTGTCTCGTATTCTTCTCCATCGACCCTGACTTTCCAGTTCTGTGAGATCTTCCGGCTAAGTTCATGAAGGAACATGCTGACAAGCTTGTTGGCCACGTCGGACTTCGCTCGCCTCGTGGCGGAGCGCAACTGGGAGGTGGGGTCCTTCACCTCTCATCTCCGAGCAGCCAATCGACGCTAACTCCCAAGACGGTCGCGAGTGCCTTGAGTTCGTAATCAAGAACGTGGCGATGATCGTTCTCGATCTTGGCAATGGCAGCGCGATCGAGTTGAATCCCCAGACCTGCCAGCCTCCCCGAGAGCGCGTCCTGTGTGATCGGTGGCTGAAAGGTGTTACGTGCTTCAGCAACTCGCCTGCCAACGATGTTCTTTCCGCGCTGACCCTTGAACACATTGAGAGCGTACCCGTCTACACGCGCCGAGAGTGTTCTATACTAGAACATTGCTAGGAGCCTGCTAGCCTGACGTGAGGTTTGAATGGCTTTGAAACCGGTGCGTGTGCGGAAGCGTTCCATCCTTCCGGCAGGCAGATCTGCGGACCCAACCATTCGCCGCGCCAGAAGGGCGCGGCGAGCATTGGTTAGCTACCGGCACGATTCGGGACTGACGGATGCGGATGGTTTGGATACTGCTATAGCGGACTTGATCTGCGATCTCCTGCACCTCTGCAACCGATCAGGGTTGGATTGTCAGCGGGTCCTTGCCCGCGCTAGGATGCACTATGACGCGGAGACCCGTGGTGCTTAGAATCAACCGTGGGGTTGCTTGTGGAATCAAAACCCCGGCTGTATCGACTCGCACATCCCGAAGTCTCGGTTTGAGTATTGGGGGCCGAAGTTGAGGCGGAATCAGCAACGGGACGAAGAAAACGCGCGCAAGCTCCGGGAGCTTGGTTGGCGGGTGTGCGTAGTCTGGGAATGTGAAACTGGTGCTGCGGGGAAGATCTCCAAACGGCTTGCCCGGTTCTTGCAGAACTGAGGCACCCGAAGCTGACCTGCCCGTCGTGTGTCGCATATGGAAATGCCCACATTTGAGCCTGTTCCCGACTCCGAATGCGGCTCAAATACGACCCCCAATATGAATCCCGTCCTAGTCGCCCCCATCCTCGCCGGCGACCCCCGCGCCTTAGCCCGCGCGGCAACACTGATCGAGAACCGCCACCCGTCGGCGGCGTCACTTCTCCGCGACCTCTTTCCCCATACCGGCCGCGCCCTCGTCCTCGGTATCACCGGCAGCCCCGGAGCAGGGAAGAGCACCCTCACCTCCGCCCTCATCCGTCACCTTCGAGCCTCCGGCCAACGCGTCGCAGTCCTCGCCGTCGATCCCACCTCCCCCTTCAGCGGCGGCGCCATCCTCGGCGACCGCATCCGCATGCTCGACCACGCCGAAGATCCCGGCGTCTACATCCGCTCCATGGCCACCCGCGGCCACCTCGGCGGGCTCGCTGCCGCCACCGGCGACCTCGCCCTCCTCCTCGATGCCGCCGGCTTCAACACCGTCATCATCGAAACCGTCGGCGTCGGCCAGGACGAAGTCGATATCGCCTCCGTCGCCCAGGTCACCTG
Source organism: Bryobacteraceae bacterium (assembly GCA_050789245.1). Lineage (GTDB taxonomy): Bacteria > Acidobacteriota > Terriglobia > Bryobacterales > Bryobacteraceae > PNKE01. The sequence goes on from JBOZRR010000030.1 coordinate 12,888, forward strand.
CGTCGTCCTCGCCCCCGGCCAGGGCGACGACGTTCAGGCCCTCAAAGCCGGCGTTCTCGAAATCGCCGACATCTTCGTCCTCAACAAATTCGATCAGCCCGGCGCCGAAAAGCTCGAACAGGAGATGCGCGCCGCACTCGATTTGGCGGAAACGAACTCCGAGTGGCGCCCCCCGCTCCTCCGCGCTGTCGCCTCCCGCGCCGAGGGCATCGAACCCCTCCTCGAAGCCGTCCAGACCTTCATCGGCGCAGGCCACGCCGCCCGCCGCGCCCCGCGTTTGTGGGCCGCGCGCCTCCGCCAGATGTACGCCGCGCGCCTCCTCGACCTCCTCGATCCCGCCGAACTCGCCCAGGCCGCCGCCGATGTCGCTGGCAGAAAGGCCGATCCATACACGATCATGGAAGTTTGGCTCGCCCGCGCGCGCCCATCCCCATAAGGAGTGACTACGTTGAACGCGAAGATCGGAATCATCGGCGGCAGCGGGCTCTATTCCATGCCCGGCTTCATCAATCAGCAGGAGGTCCGCATCGAGACCCCCTTCGGCGATCCCTCCGACGCCTACATCACCGGCGAACTCGAAGGCAAACCCGTCGCCTTCCTCGCCCGCCACGGCCGCGGCCATCGCATCAGCCCTAGTGAGCTCAACTTCCGCGCCAACATCTACGGCATGAAGAAGCTCGGCGTCGAGACCATCATCTCCCTCAGCGCTGTCGGCTCCCTCAAGGAAGAGCACAAGCCCCTCGACTTCGTCATCCCAGACCAGTTCGTCGACCGCACCATGGGCCGCAAGTCCACCTTCTTCGGCGAAGGTCTCGTCGCCCACGTCAGCTTCGGCGATCCCGTCTGCAACCACCTCGCCAAGCTCCTCCACCAGGCCTGCAACGACGCCGGCGTCCCCGCCAAACACGGCGGCACCTACCTCTGCATGGAAGGCCCTGCCTTCTCCACCAAGGCCGAATCCAATCTGTACCGCTCCTGGGGCATGGATGTCATCGGCATGACCAACCTCCAGGAAGCCAAGCTCGCCCGTGAAGCCGAGCTCTGTTACTCCACCATCGCCATGGTCACCGACTATGACTGCTGGCACCCCGACCACGACGCCGTCACCGTCGCCGACATCATCCGCAACCTCACCCACAACGCCGAGAACGCCGCCAAGGTCGTCAAGTCCGCCGTCCGCCTCCTCTCCACCGGCGAGCGCACCTGCCCCTGCTCCCGCGCTCTCGAGCACGCCCTCATCACCGACAAGAAAACCGTCCCTGCCGAAACCTACCGCAAACTGGAGCTCATCGTTGGCAAGTACTTCGCCTAACGAGCTCGCGCACGCGCTGCGCGATGCTTGCCTCCAGAGCGCGCACATTGACGAGGGCCTGGTCGATCAACTCGCCGCCCAGGCCCTCGCCGCCGATCCCAATACCGCCGCCCCCGCCACCTCGGCGCTCTTCTCATCCCTCATCGAGCCCCTCGCCGATCTCTTCGAGCCGCGCCTCTGCGACGCCTACTCGCGCCTCTTCTCGCGCATCCTCGAACGGGCCTTCCCCGATCAGCTCAACGCCGCCGCCCTCCTCGATCGCTACCAGCACGTCCGCCGCGTTCGCCCCGTCGATTTCGAACCCGCTCGCGTCGTCGTCCTCTCCCGCGTCACCCTCGGCGCCGACGTCGCCATCACCTCCATGGTGCTCGACGCCGCCAAACAGCGCTTCCCCAACGCCCGCATCCTCTTCGCCGGGCCCGTCAAAGCCTGGCAGCTCTTCGAGCGCGACCCCCGCCTCGAGCACCTCAGCCTCAACTACGGCCGCACCAGCCTCCTTCGCGACCGCCTCGCCATCTTCCCCGAGCTTCAGTCCGAGCTCTCCCGTCCCGGCACTCTCGTTCTCGACCCGGACTCCCGGCTCACACAGCTCGGCCTCCTCCCCGTCTGCCCCCCCGAGCGCCACCATCTCTTCGAATCGCGCTCCTACGGCGGCGAATCCCTCGAATCGCTCTCCACCCTCACCGCCGCCTGGCTTGCGGAAACCCTCGGCGTCGAAGAACCCATCCCCTACCTCCACCCCAAGTACCACTACGACTTCGGCTCCAACCCGGTCCTCACCGCCAGCCTCGGTGTCGGCGAGAACCCCGCCAAACGCCTCCCAGATCCCTTCGAAGCCCGCATGGTCCAGGCCTTCGCCGCCCTCCCCGCGCAGGTATTCATCGACAAAGGCGCGCCCGGCTCCGAAGAGACCCGCCGCGTCGAATCCGCCATCGCCTCCTGCGGCCGCTCCAAAGACCGCCTCGGCGTCCACGACGGCGCTTTCGCCTCATTCGCCGCCATGATCGCCGCCTCCTCCTGCTATTTCGGCTACGACTCCGCCGGCCAGCACGTCGCCGCCGCCCTCGGCGTCCCCCTCGTCGCCGTCTTCAACGGCTTCGCTTCCGCCCGCATGCTCGCCCGCTGGACCCCCGACGGCCCCGGCCCCATGACCATCCTCCGCGCCGACGGCTTCGAATCCCTCGACACCCTGATTTCACACGCCACACAAGCCGTTTCCGAGTACACTGTGGCGGTATGAAGTCACTCCGCCTTCTTCTCCTGGTGCTCATCAGCACTCTCCTCTGCGCCCAGGCCCCCAACCCCGAAGGTGTCTGGTCCGGTACGCTCGACGCTGGTTCCGCCAAGCTCCGCGTCGTCCTCCGCATCGTCAAGGCCGCCGACGGCGCTCTCAGCTCCAAATTGGACTCCCTCGACCAGGGCGCCATGGGCATCCCCGTCGGGACCACCACCGTCACCGGCAACGCTCTGAAGCTTGAAGTCCCCGCCGTCCAGGGCGGATACGAAGGCAAATTTACCGCCGACGGCAACGGCATCGAGGGCACCTGGACCCAGGCCGGCAACAGCCTTCCGCTCAATTGGAAGCGCTCCACTGAGGCTGAAGTCGCTCCCGCCCCCGCCGCCAAAGGCCGACCCCTCACCACCGAGGAGCGCGCCGCCCTCGTCGCTCACTTCGACCGCACCCTCAAGCTCTACCTCGACGCCACCGCCAATCTCTCCGACGCCCAGCTCCGCTTCAAGGCCGCCCCCGAGCGCTGGTCCATCCTCGATGTGGCCGAGCACCTCGTTGCCATCGAGGACATGCTCTTCGGCTACGCCACCAAACAGGTGATGAAGATCCCGCCCAAGCCCGAGCTCGCCCAGCGCACCCCCGAACAGCTCGCCGCCGCCGACAAAATCGTCCTCGAGCGCACCATTGACCGCTCCAAGCCCGGCCAGGCCCCCGAAGGCGCTCGCCCCTCGGGCAAGTTCGCCTCCATCGCCGACGCCACCAACGCCTTCAAAGAGCGCCGCGCCGCCGTCGTCGCCTACGTCAAATCCACCGAAGACGACCTCCGCAACCACGCCGCGCCCGCGCCCGGCGGCGCGAATGTCGACGCCTACCAGTTCCTCCTCATCCTCGCCGCCCACACTGAGCGCCACGTCATGCAGATGAACGAGGTCAAGGCCTCCGCCGGCTACCCGAAATAGGCTCGGACTACGGCATCTGAATACCAGACAAGATATACTGAATTCAGATTTCATTCGCCATTTTCACTAGCACCCAGGAGAGAGAATGCCCAAGAGAATTGTGATCCTCACCGGCGGCGGTGACGTGCCCGGCCTCAACGCTGTAATCAAGCAGGTCACCTATCGCGGCGTCGACATGGACTTCGAAGTCATCGGCGTCCGCCGCGGCTGGGAAGGACTCACCCACCTGAACTTCGACGACCCCGAAAGCAAGTCGCGCTACATCCTTCCGCTCACCCCGCTCAACACCCGCACCATCGACCGCACCGGCGGCACTTTCCTCCATTCCAGCCGGACCAACCCGGCCAAGATGAAGGGCCTTCCCGAGCACCTCTCCGGCCGCACCTTCCCCACCCGCGAGATTCTCAAGGACGGCAAAACCAACATCACCTACGACGTCACCACCCAGGTCCTCAAGAACCTGGAAACCCTCGGCGCGGACTACGTCATCGCCATCGGCGGCGACGACACTCTCAGCTATGCCGCCCGGCTCGATAAGGAGGGCGTCAAGGTCATCTCCATCCCCAAGACGATGGATAACGACGTCCGCAACACCGAGTACTGCATCGGCTTCTCCACCGCCATCACCCGCGCCGAATCCGCCATCCAGCGGCAGCGCACCACCGTCGGCTCCCACGAGCGCATCGGCATCTTCCGCATCTTCGGCCGCGACGCCGGCTACACCGCGCTCTATACCGCCTACGTCACGTCCATCCGCTGCTGCATCCCCGAGTACAAGGTGGACCTCGACCAGCTCATCAAGCTCCTCGTCGAGGACAAGAAGCACAACCCCTCCAACTACTCGCTCGTCATCCTCTCCGAAGGCGCCGAGTGGCAGGGCTACGAAACCGTGCACATCGGTGAAGCCGATGCTTACGGCCATCGCAAGAAGCTCAACGTCGGCGACCTCCTCGCCCAGGAGATCAAGCAGCGCGTCGGTGAGGAGACCATCGTCTCCGACCTCACCTACGACCTCCGCTCCGGCGACCCCGACTTCACCGACAAGCTCGTCGCCGCCACCTACGGCAATATGGCCATGGATGCCGTCGCCGAAGGCAAGTCCGGCCTCATGACCGGCATCGTCAACGGCTGCTACGACCTCGTCGAAATCCCCGATCCCGGCCTCGGCCCCCGCAAGGTCGACATCGAATCCATGTACAATACCGAGCGCTGCAGGCCCCGCTACGACAACAAACGCGGCCTGCCCATCTTTCTGACTCGCGCCTGATGCGCTGGTTCCGGAAACCCAAACCGGAAACGCCGGATCTCTCGGAGCAACTCCTCCGCGAGATCCGGCTTTCGTTTGAATCCGCCGCCGCCGACGAAGAACACTTCCCCTCCACCATCGACCCCCGCATCTACCACGTCAAACTCATCCTGGAAGCCCTGTCCCCCACGCCCCGCGCCCGCTTCCTCGACGCCGGCTGCGGCAAAGGCCGCTTCGCCCGCATCATCAAAGAACATCACCCCGCCGCCACCGTCGTCGCCATGGACATCGCCGTCAACATGCTCGCCCACGCCGACGCCAACCTCGCCCGCGCCGCTGGCTCTCTCCTCGACCTCCCCTTCGCCACCGAATCCTTCGACGGCGTCTACGCGACCGAATCCCTCGAGCACGCCGTCGACATCGAACGCGCCGTCGCCGAACTCTGCCGCGTCCTCAAACCCGGAGCCCCCCTCGTCATCATCGACAAGAACGCCGGCCACTGGGGCCAACTCCAGACCCCCCACTGGGAACGCTGGTTCCACCGCGACGAACTCCTCAAACTCCTCCGGCGCCACTGCCGCCAAGCCACCTGCCGCCCCATCTCCTACTGGGAAGACGTCCCCCCCGACGGCCTTTTCCTCGCCTGGACCGCCACCAAGTAGTGTGGCGCAACATTCATGTTGCAAAGGGCCTTCAGGCCCCTTCAGAACATTCCCAAAACCGCGGACCGGACAATGGTGCTACAACAATCGTATGCAGCCGTTGGCGATCCGGGCGGGTGCATCCACAAGAGAAAAGAGAGAAAGGGGACAGACAAGTTTGGTACTGGGGGAGCAGTCCCTGGACGGGAAATACGTCTGTCCACTTTTCTCGGAACTACGAGCACAGAATGCCACTAAAGATCATAGCCGGAATCGTGTTTGTCGGGGCGTGCGTATCTCTCTACTTTGCGGCAGGCTGGCTCCTAATTATGCCCCGATTTCCTGGCGAGAGCTATTTCACGCTCGAACGGATGCTGTACGGGATCGGGTACACGATCCTCGCCTTAGCCCTGATCGCGAGCACTGGATGGATCTGGAGCCGGTCTGGCAGCAGTCTGCGACTCCAGAAGGTGATCGTCAACGCGTTCCGATGGGCGGTGGCATCGATCGCTCTGCTCTGGATCGCTTTGATGGTACTCGGTGGCATCCGTCAAGGATAGCCAGCAGATGTCACCGCCAGTCGGACGAAGGACATACAACGGAGACAGCCAAGTTTAGTCTTAGAAGAGTAGGCATTGGGCGGGAAATTTGTCCGTCCCCCTCTCCCCACCGCGACGAACTCCTCAAACTCCTCCGCCGCCACTGCCGCCAAGCCACCTGCCGCCCCATCTCCTACTGGGAAGACGTCCCCCCCGACGGCCTCTTCTTAGCCTGGACCGCCACCAAGTAGCGTGGCGCAACACTCATGCTGCAAAGGGCCTTCAGGCCCCTTCAGAACATTCCCCAAGCACCGGCGACAGACGTTAGACCGTGGACCACCTCACAGAAGCCCCTGTCTGCCCCCATGGGCTCAATCCGGCCTCTCCCTCTCAACCTCCGGCGCAACATTCGTCCTGCAACGGGTCACGTTCGGAATAATTCGTCATGTGTACGTATAGTACTGAGACGACGCAAGATCCCTTCATTCACGGCGGCAAAATGCCCGGTTCGGAGTACACTTGCCTCCACTGGGCAATACATGTTGGTATTCCTGCGTGTACGGGGACACGCCGGGAGCGCCAACATGGAAACCCGCTCTCAAAACACTCGTCAAGAGGGAGGTGCATGAACATGGTAAGAAGTCTCTGCAAAACGGTCAGGAGTTCGATTCCGCGAGCCTCGACGGTCATGATGCTCGCTGGTCTGGTGTTGAGCTCGACGTCGGCATGGGCCGACGACATCGTGCTGCGATGGAACGAGATCGCGGCACGAACTGCAACCGCGACGAGCCCCTTCAATCAGGCGCGCATCGGCGCAACCGTTCAACTCGCGGTCTTCGAGGCCGTCAACGCCGTTACCGGCGAGTATCAGCCCTATCTCGACCCGCCGACGGTGGCGCCTCCTGGAACTTCAGTCGATGCAGCGGTCATCACCGCCGCGCATAAGGTACTAGTGACGTACTTCCCTGCGCCCGCCGTCGTCACCGTGCTCGACGCCGCTCGGGACACCGATCTCGGCGCCATCCCAGATGGCCCGGCCAAGACAAACGGGATCGCCGTGGGCATGGCCGCGGCCGATGCGATGATTGCGCTTCGCGCGTCCGACGGCTCGTCGCCCGCAACCACCGTCGTCCCGGAGCCGGGCTCGGCGGGTGACTACCAACTCACCACCGGCTGCGCCGCCGGGCTGTTCTATAACTGGCGGAATGTCACTCCGTTCGGCATCGCCAGCGCTTCGGAATTTCTCTTGGAACCACCGCCCTCCTTGGCGTCCAACCGGTACACGAAGGACTTCAGCGAGGTGCAGCGAGTGGGCGCTCAAACGGGCGCCGATCGCTCGCTCGACCGGGAAGAGGTCGTGAGGCTCTACGCCGCGAGCTCACCCAGTTTCGTCTTGTGCATGGCCACGCGGCAAATCGCAATGGCCAAGGGAACTTCCGTGTCCGAAAACGCACGGGCACTCGCGCTGATCCAAATGGCCATCAGCGACTCCCTCGTCGCATCGTTCCTGAATAAGTACCACTACAACCTCTGGCGTCCCGAAACGGGGATCCGCAATGGCGAAACAGACGGCAATGGCAAGACCGAAGGCGACTCCGGCTTCGCCACGTTCATCCCAACACCGTGCTTCCCGAGCTATCCATCGAACCACGCAAGCGGCACGGGCGGCGGACTTGAGGCGATGAGGCGTCTTTTCGGCGCGGCGGGCCACGCCATCACCATCACCAACAATGTTCCTGCGCTTCGTTCCCTGCCGGCGACCGTCATCACCAAGCACTACTCGCAGCTCAAGGAGATTTCAAACGACGTCGATGACGCCCGCGTCTACGGCGGAATCCACTGGCGCTACGACCAGGACGCCGGCAACGCTCTAGGACGCGCCATCGCAACAGAGGTCGTCAAGAACAACCTCCGCCCGGTCCACCCGTAACCAGCGTTCTCGCCATTCTCAAGAAACAGGGGGCGGACAAACCCATCTCACAAGTGCCGCCCCCACTCGTTCCCCTGGGTTGAATTGTGACAGACGCATTTTCCCCGTCGTCGCACTTCGAGCGCTCCACCCCACCACCACGCCTGCAGTAACCTGGACATGGGACACGGTGATGAACGGCCGGTTGAGCTCAATCACGAGCGGCGACACGACAGTGGGTTTCACCTACGACGCGGCGGGCCGGATTGCCACCAGCAAGCAGACCACGGCCCAGACGGACTATCCGTTCAGCTACAGCTATTACCTCGACGGCAGTCTGCACACGCAGACCTACCCGAGTGGGCGAGCGCTGACCTACGGGGTCGACCTCATGGGCCGAATCACCTCTGTGACGGGCCAGCTTGGCGGCCAGACGGCGCCGTACGCTTCCTCGGCCAGTTACGCGGCCCATGGCGGGCTGACCAGCGTTGTGCTGGGCAACGGCTTGGTGGAGCGCTGGTCGTACAACGCGGCGCGGCAGCAGCCGTGGCGGATTCAATTGGGGACCGCGGCGGTACCCAACTCGGTGGACGAGTGGCTGAACGATTACTGCCCCACGGCGCTGTTCGCGGGCGGCTCGTGCGCGGCGAACAACGGCAACGTGATGGCGCAGAAGGTGGGTTCGCTGGGCAACGCCAAGACCGTGTACGACTATGATTGGCTCAATCGGATTCTGTCGGCCACGGAGAGCGGCAACGGGACCGGGTGGTCGCAGACCTACGGCTACGACGCCCACGGCAACCGGTGGGTGAGCGCGAACGCGGGCGTGGCGCTGAGCGCGAACACGCCGACCTCGCTGAGCAACTACACGGGGACGATGAACAACCGGGTGACGGTGAACAACGCGACCTACGACAATGCCGGCAACCAGACGGCCATCGGCGGCTTCAGTTTCACCTTCGATGCCGAGAACCGGGTGACGAGCTCGACGATTGTGGGCAACACGACGACGTACGCCTACGACGGTGAAGGCAGGAGGGTGAAGAAGGGCTCGACGGTGTTCGTGTATGACGCCTTCGGCAAGCTCGCGGCGGAGTACGGCGGCACTCCTTCGCCGAACCAGACGGAATACCTGACGGCGGACCACCTGGGCTCGACGCGGCTGGTGACGAAGGCGGACGGAACCAGAGATCGCTGCTACGACTACCTCCCGTTCGGGGAAGAGATCCCGCAGGGCGTCAGCGGCCGCGGCGCGTGCTATCCGGCCGATGGCTCCACGCCCACCTCGGCGGTGAAGTTCACCGGGCAATTTCGTGACAGCGAGACGGGCCTCGATTACTTCGGGTCTCGGTATATGTCGGCGGCGCAGGGGAGGTTCACGAGTCCGGATCCGCTGTTGAGTTCCGGGAGGCCGTGGTTACCGCAGTCGTGGAATAGGTACGCCTACTCCCTGAACAATCCCCTTCGGTTTGTCGATCCAGATGGCCTGTGGGAGTGGGACGCCAACTGCAAAAAGGAAGACACCACTTGCACAGAGAATCGGGAGAAGTTCAGGAATGCAGTCCAGCACCTGCGCAATGCTCTGGCGAAGACGAAGAAAGGCAGCGATGCCTACAAGGCACTCACAAAGGCGCTCGGTAAAATCGGCACCGAGGGTGACGGGAACAATCTGCGGGTTGCTTTTAGTTCGACACAGAGAGACCCGGGTGATACCCGGCCCACGATCGGCGGCAACATCAGGATGACCCTGAACTTCGGCCTGATAGATAACCCATTGTCCGGCGCCGGCTACAAGGCTAGCGATCCCGCATTCGGCATTTCGGAGGCAGGCTTGGTTCTCCATGAGGGTACTCACGCATCGGAAGGATTTCGGCGCGGTGTGATGTGGGTGCTCTCAGGGCAGGAGCGGGCGAACTTCGAGGGGCGGGGCAACAATGCCGAGTCACTATTTTATGAGACAGTCAACAACGACCCGTATCGCATTCTCTGGAATCCCTCGTGGGTAGGGCCAGACAAGGACAAGGTAGAGCAAAGACGACGCGAGGCCGTTGAGAACGCGACCCAACAAGAGTATGGCAAGAAACCAAAGATCTATTAGCGGGCCCCGGCTGCTCTCGGGATTATTGTTGACTGCATGTGCGTTCGGGCAGTCCGGCGAGAGTACGCACGTGTCCGTGTGTCAACTATTGACTGATCCGGCGCGGTACTCAGGAAAGCAGGTGACTATACGAGCTGAGGTGATTGAACCTCGGCGGGTTCAACTCGTCGATCCTGGCAAGGAGGAGTGTGGCCGGATACCTTGGGTGTCCCCGACAAGTCCGGACGTCAAACCCAAGCCCAGGTTTTCGTTGGTTCAAGACGCGAAGCTCCAGGAACTTGAAAACAGCCTCGGCCTGATGCTGCCACCGCCGCCGGGATCAACGCGACAGAAAAGCAGGGTCATCGCTGTGTTGGAAGGACGGTTCGACTCGGTATACCGGCTCAAACACGGCAAACCGGTACGCTCGGCACAGGGGATCGGCTATCGTGGCGCAGATGAGCAGGTCTTTGTGCTTCACCGGGTGATCAAGACTGAGATCGTACCTGATCGGTCGCAGGACCAGCGGGAAGTTCCGCCCAAGCTCCCATAGCCTGTGGTTACGACCACTCGTGTCCAAATTAGCTTTTGGGGAAAGTGGGGAAATTGGGACATCCATGCTAGGGGTAAGTCAAGGGGGAGACGGAGATCCCCTTGCCCCAGGCGGTGAAGGGTCCTGAGGTGTGACGAAGCGGGACGGACAGTCGCCGGCGAATCGGGTGGCCTAGAGGCACTTTCTGGGCAAGACGGGATCCAAGCGATGGCTGGATCAGACATCCATGAGCTGGTCCGGCACGAAGCCGGCCAAGAAGTTTGAGTCAGGTTCAACCTGCCAGCCTCGAAACA
>JBOZRR010000031.1:0-40455 GCA_050789245.1 Bryobacteraceae bacterium
CTTTGCTCGGATTGAGGATGTGTTCCTGCAAGAACTTCCTCCATCCTAGCCGGAGCTTCACCTACCCCCAGCCGCCGCTAATTTGGACACGAGTGCCGCCGAACAGGAGTTTAACAATCCCTTCTGCATCTGTGAGTCCGTGCGCGAATAGGAAATCTTTCGCCGCTTGTAGGGTACTCTGATCCAGAAGGAAGGAGACCTCAAACGAGCCATGTTTGAAGTCCGATTCAACACTGACTTGAACGCTGGTATGCCTCCCATTCAGTGCCTCATTCGTATCGCGGATGAGATCGCCGACAGCCAGAAGCGCGGGAGCAAGATCGTAAACACCCATCGACCCACGCCTGACAGCCTCACCGTCGTAGGCCAGTTGGAACTTCGCTTCACTCATTGGACAGAATAATATCGAAACTTCGTGCCATTTAGGAAGTTCCACGGCCCGAAGATCGCATCGAGAACTAGCTTGAGGTAGTGGCTGGCCGCTGGATCACAGTGGAGATACAGACTGCCAGTCCCCCTGAGAACACGATGCATCTCCACCAGACGCGCCGTCATCATGACCAAGTAAGCCATCACGTCGTTGTGCCCGAGGAACGACAAGAGGGCTTGAAGGAGGTCCGCCAGCTTACGGAGGCCGGACGTCACCAAATCCTGGTAAGCCTCTGCACTCTCCCGCGTCCAGTGACAGCTGTCGTCGAACGCCCGGATTTGCGCCGCCGACTCCTCGGCGCTCGATTCCTTATACAGAATGCTGTAATCCGCGTTTGAGTTGAAAGGCGGGTCGAGATAGATCAAGTCGACGCTCGCATCCGGGATCTCCTCACGTAGGATCTTTAGGTCGTCGCCGAAGTAGCGGCGGTTCTTCCGCGCAGACGTAGAAAAGTCGTTCTTCCGCCTTAACGTGAACGCGTTCCTCGCCTTCCGATTTCCACTATGGACTCCCATGGAATACCCCAGATGGTCCGAGGACGGTCGGGACCGCCGGAAATGTGGATATTCGCAACTGATTAAGAAGAGGCAGCTTACGGGAACAGGGAGAGCTCCAGGAAGCCGGGATTTCTGCTTCCATCCCTGCAAGTGAGACCTGCCTGTACCGAGTGTTCATCCCTCCCTCTCCGCCAGAACCCAAGGCGAAACTAATCGACAGTCCACTCCTCGGCGGTTCCATCCGTGCGGTGGCGGAGGACGTATATCCTTCCATCGCTGGCGCGGAGGCGGAAGCACTCTTCGCCGGGTTCGCACCACTGGGCGAGGAGTTCGGTGACGAGGTAGTCCTCTCCGTTCAGGCGGAAGCGGGTGGGACGCTCACTGCCTTTGTAGCCGGAGTAAGTCTCGACGGTGATCGTCACTTCGTTGCTGCGGACGCGCGCCAGAGGCGGAATCCCTGCCAGGCGAGGCAGGCGAAGAACACGGCGATGACGGCGCTCCACCAGACGGGGACGGTGAAGCCTTCGGCGACGACGGGGGCCCGGAGCAGAACGCGGATGACGTGGCCGATGGCGATGAGCAGGAAGACCACGCTGGAGACGAGTTCAAACATGCGATGGTTCATAACGCCTCCTGGAGCTGAGTGTATCTGGCGAAGGGCGCCTGCTCGATTCGAGTAGGCGCCGCTCGCATGGGGTTGAAGGTTAGTCGTCGGTGCGCGGCGTGATGCCCATTTCGGTGAGCAGGCGGCCGGCGCCGTCGACTTCGGTCATGGTCCACAGCATGTAGCGCGAGTCCACGTGGATGGAGCGCGTGCCGACGGGCTCGAAGACGTAGTTGGAGGCGACGGACTCGTAGGTGCCGTCGAAGAGGAGGCCGACGAGTTCGCCTTTGGCGTTCAGGGTGGGTGAGCCGGAATTGCCGCCGGTGGTGTCGACGGTGGAGAGGAAGTTCACGGGGACGTCGCCGAGGGCCGCGTCGAGATACGGGGTCTTCTTGCCGGCGCGGAGCGACTGGATGGCGTCGAGTTCGGTCTTCGGCGCGTCGAACTCGCCTTCACCGGTGTGCTTCTGGACGATGCCGGCGAGGGTGGTCTGCGGCTTGTAGAAGAGGCCGTCCTTGGCGTCGACACCTTTCACTGTGCCGTAGGTAACGCGGAGGGTGCTGTTGGCGTCGGGCGCAACCTGGCCGCCGGCCTTGGCGAGCAGGGCCTCCATGTAACGCGGACGGAGACGGGCGTAGGCACCGGCACGGTCCTTGGCGGCTTCGCGGTTGGCTTCGAGCAGTGGGTCGAGAGCGGCGGCGAGAGCGAGGAAGGAGTCCTTCGTGGCGGTGATGTCCGCGGTCTTCTTGTCGAGAAGGCCGAGGCGGTAGTCGCGATCAGCGAGTTTCGTGCCGGCGTAGAGGCCCTGGAGATACGAGTCGATGGCCTTGGCGGCGTCGTCCTTCGACATGCCGGAGCGGAGGCCGACGGCCTGGTCGATGGGGGCGATGCGCTGATCGGCGGGCAGGCCGGCGGCGAGGCCAAGGGCCCAGGTGAGCAGGGCGCGGTCGGCGGTGGCGTCGATGGTGCGCTGGATGCGATCCTGCGATTCGCGGATGCGGGGCCAGTCGCGCTCCTGGTAGCCGGCTTCACGCTCGATGTCGGTCTTGGCGCGTTCGATGGACAGGCGGTAGAGCGACTGGGCGGAGGCGAGGTAGGTGGAGGCGCTGGCGATGTTCATGAGCGTGGCGTCGCGCTCGCGGGTCTTCTCGCCTTGCTCCTGCATGGCGCGAAGGGCGGGCAGGACGTCGCCGTACTTGGCTTTGCGGGCGGGATCGGAGTTGATCCAGGCTTCAAGCTGCTCTTCCTGGGCCTGCTTGCGGGCGAGGCTGCCGCCCTTGGTGAGGCCTTCGAGCATGCCCTTCGTGTTGGTGAGGCCGTTGTTCAGGCCCTGGATGCGGCCGGCAACCTTGATAGCGATGGCTTTGTCCTGCTTGATGAGGCGGTCGATGATGGCGAGCTGCTCCTGGGCCAGGCGGATGGAGCGCGGCATGCGCCAATCAGTGGTTTCCTTCACTTCAAGGTAGGTCTGGTGACGCTGCGTGCGGCCGGGGTAGCCGGTGACGAAGATGACCTCGCCGGGCTTGACGCCCTGGGTGGAGATCTTCAGCCAGTGCTTGGGCTTGAAGGGAACGTTGTCCTTGGAGTAGACGGCGGGCTTGCCGTCCTTGCCGACGTAGGCGCGGAGATAGCTCCAGTCGCCGGTGTGGCGGGGCCAGCGCCAGTTGTCGGTTTCGCCGCCGAAGACGCCGATGCCCTCGGCCGGGGAGTAGACCAGGCGGACGTCTTTGATTTCCATCTGGGCGATTTCGAAGTACTTCAGGCCGTCGAAGAAGGAGGCCACGTTGCAGCGCTGGCCGCTCTTTTCGCAGGCGGCGACGCGTTCCTTGATGCGTCGGTCGATGAGGTCGAAACGGGCGCGGTCGGTCGCCTTCGGATCGATATTGCCGGTGATGGAAGCGGTGACGTCGGTGACCGAGGTCGTGACATAGACGCGGGAACCGGGGCCGTTAGGAAGCTCATCTTCGCGGGTCTTGGCGAGATAGCCGTCCTTGAGGAGGTTACGCTGGGGCGTTGAATTGAACTGGAGTCCGCCGGTGACGCAGTGGTGATTGGTGACGATAAGGCCGTCCGGCGAGACGAAGGAGGCGGTGCAGCCGCCGAGAGAGACGATGGCGCCCATGGGCTGGCCAGTGAGGTCGGCGAAGACTTTGGCGTCGCCTTTGAAGCCGAGAGCCTTGAGCTTGGATGAGAGCTCGGGGATCTGTTGGGGCATCCACATGCCTTCTTCGGCGTGCAATCCGGCGGCGAGGAGAGCGGCGCACACTATGGGCGCCGCGAATCTTAGGGGTTTCATAACATCAGCTCCGAAAATCTTGAAATGAAGGGCAAGATTGAACTGGCCATACGGGGGCCTACGCCCCGAGGATAACACCGAGGGGATTGAGGTTCAGTAATTCACGACCCGGCTGGACGGGACTTGGCGGATGCGGGTGGCGCCGGTGGTGGAAACGGGGTGAAGGATCTTGCGGCCGACGGTTCGGGGGGGATCGATGCTGAGGGCATGCCACTGGCTGGTGTCGCGAGTGCGGCTCTGCTGGAGGAGGCGGTCGAGGACACGGGCCCAGTTGGCGGCATCGAGGCCGAGTTGTTGCGGAAGGCGGGCGGCGAGGGCGGCTTCAGCGAGGCGGGTGGCCTCAAAGGGGGTGCGAGCGGGGCCGAAGGTCTGACCGGCGAGGGCGTTGATCTCGTCTTCGACCTTCTTGTAGGTGAGTTCGTAGGCGCGGGCAGCGTCGTCGAGGTGCTCCTGCTCGCCTTCGCGGATGAGGTCGGAGACCTGCTGGCTGATGAGCCAGTAGTGGGTGAAGGTCTGGCGGTTGATGACCTGGGTCATGCCTGGGCGGATGTGCTCGCCGGGGGCTGGGTAGAAGGACTCGTGGACGGCGTCGCGGGAGGTAGTGCGCTGGACGGTGGCGAAGTGCTCGACGCCGGTGGCGGTGCGCCTGTGGCTCGGGGTGGTCTGAAAGGATGGCGCGGTGAAGGCTGCGGCATTTTTGATGAGCGTGAGCCCGCCGGAGACGCCGAGGCTGCCGCCCCCGCCGCGGCGGAGAATGTCGCCGAGGCCATTGGGGGCGGGCATGCGCATGGGGGTCCCGGCGCGGAGGGCGAGATGTCCGTCCCTGGCGGCGCGGACGAACCGGCGCTGAATCTCCTCCATCGGCAGCATCCCAGGCCACTGGTTGGTCATGATTCTCACCACTATGCCAGTGGGCAAATGACGGGCGCAAAGGGCGGCGCGGCTCAAAGAGGGATTGTCACGGCTATTTCATTGGCTCAAGATACTGCTGCTGACGGCGCATGGCGCCGGGCGGAAGAATTACCGGGAGGAGGTTCCCATGGCAGTCACTGTGAAGCGCATCACATTGTGGAGAGCGGAAGTGGAGAACCGTCCGGGCGTGCTTGCCCGGACGCTGGAGCCCCTGAGGGCGGCCGGCGCGGATCTGAAGGTCTTGATGGGCTACCGTTACCGCGGCGCGGATCAAAAGGCGGCGATCGAAGTGTACCCGGTCAGCGGGAAGAAGATGATGGCCGCGGCGGCGTCGGCAGGATTGGCGTCGATGCCGATCCCGACACTGCTGGTTGAGGGCGACGACAAGGCCGGAATGGCGCATACGATTGCTCAGGCATTGGCGGAGTCCGGCATCAACCTCGGTTTCATGATGGCACAGGTAGCCGGCAAGAAGTATTCGGCCGTCATCGGATTCGAGAATGAGGCGGACGCGAAGAAGGCGTCGCAATTGATCAAGAAGGCCGGTGCCAAGAAACGGAAATAGGCGACAGGTGATCCGCAGCTCAGCGCCCCAGCAGGACCACCGTACTGCGCGGATTCGCGATGTAGTGGTCGCCGGGGTCCAATGGGAATTCGTGTCCCGTTTCGGCGAAGTCGTGGGGAGCGGGCAGGCTGGTGTCGATCGCGCGGAACCAGCCATGAGCTCGGCTTAGCGAGGGGAGGGTGACCCACTGCGTTTCGTGGTCGGCATTGAGGATGAAGAACAGGCGGCTGACGTCAAGCCTGGCTCCATCATCGCTGGTGTCGAGTTGGTAGCAGAGGGTTCGCGTGCCGGGATCGTTCCAGGGGGGCAGGTTGCCATCAGGGCCGTACCAGCTCAGATCGGGGATTCCGTCTGCGTCGAGATCCCTGCCGAGTAAGAACTTGCGACGCTGGAGCGCCGGGAAGCGGCGGGTGAAGGCGATGGCTTTGCGGAAGAAGTCGAGCAGATCGCTGTTGGCCGAGACGAGCGTCCAATCGAACCAACTGATGGAGTTGTCCTGGCAGTAGGCGTTGTTGTTGCCCTGCTGCGTCCGGCCGAACTCGTCGCCACCGAGCAGCATGGGTGTACCGCAGGCAAAGAGCAAATGACACGCATGGTTCTTGATCATTTGCTTGCGAAGGGCAAGGACTCCCGGATCGTTCGTTTCGCCTTCGGCGCCGCAATTCCAGGAGTTGTTGTCGCCGGCGCCATCCCGATTCCCTTCCCCGTTGGCTTCATTGTGCTTCCCGTTGTACGAGACCAGGTCGGCGAGCGTGAAGCCGTCGTGGCAGGTGATGAAATTGACGCTGTTGTATGCAGACCGGCCGTCTTCTCCGTAGAGGTCGCCGGAACCCGTGATTCTCCAGCCGGTTTCGGCGATCTGGCCGGTGTCGCCCTTCGCGAAGCGGCGCATGGTGTCGCGGAAGCGGCCGTTCCATTCGGACCAGTCCACCGGGAAGTTGCCCACCTGGTAGGTACCCAGATCCCAGGGTTCGGCGATGAGGATGGCGCGCGTGAGGACGGGGTCCTGTGAGACGGCATCAAAGAAAGAGGCGGAGGGGCGGAAGGAGCCGTCTTGAGTCCGGCCCAACACGGAGGCGAGATCAAACCGGAAGCCGTCGACGTGCATCGTTTCGAACCAGTAGCGGAGCGAATCCATGACAAGACGGATGACGGCAGGGCTGTCGAAGTTCAGGCTGTTGCCGCAGCCCGTGTAGTTCATGTAGTAGCGGCACGGGGCGTCGGCAGGGCCGGTGAGGTTGTAGTAGGAGATGTTGTCGATGCCGCGGAAGGACATCGATGGACCCAGCTCGTTGCCTTCACCAGTGTGGTTATAGACGACATCGAGGATTACCTTGATGCCCTCGCGGTGAAGCTCGCGGACGAGGGTCTTGAGTTCCTGCACCTGGCAACCGGGCGCGGCGCCGCTGCCATAGGACGATTCGGGCGCGAAGAAGCCGATGGAGTTGTAGCCCCAGTAGTTTGTGAGGCCGCGCTCAACCAGGAAGTCGTCCACATAGTATTCGTGAACAGGAAGGAACTCGACGGCATTCACACCGAGACTCTTGAGGTAAGGGATCTTCTCGATAAATCCGAGGTAGGTGCCCGGAGAAGTGACGCCGGACGACCGGTGGGCCGTGAAGCCCTTGACGTGCACTTCGTAGATGATCAGTTGCTCTAGAGCAAGTTCGGGCGGCTGCACGCCCTGCCAGTCGAAAGCGTCATCGATGACGATGCCCTTGGGCACGAACGTCGAGTTGTCGCGCGTATCGATGGGCCGGTCGCCCTGGCCGGGCGTGGCGTCATACGGCAGCAAGAGGTTGTCGACGTTTCGGAACTTGCCATCAAGCGCCTTGGCGTAAGGGTCGAGCAGGAGCTTCGCCTCGTTGAAGCGAAGGCCCCATTCGGGACGGTATTCGCCGCGGAGCTTGTAACCGTATCGCTGACCCGGCTTCACGCCCGAGACATGAACGTGCCAAATGAACTTCTCGCGATTCGTGAGTTGAATGACGTCAGTGGGGCCGGCGCCGGGTGCATCGAACAGCAGCAGGAATACGGCCTCAGCGTGTTTGGAGTAGATGGCGAAGTTGACGCCACTGCCAGTCAGGGTGGCGCCGAGCGGGTAAGGGACACCCTTCGCCAGAGATTTCGTAGTCCGTTGTTCAAGCACGGAACACGCTCCACAGCCCCTGCCCGCCACTGAGGGCAGTATACGCCGGGGGGCGTCGGAAAACATCGGGGGCTGAGTGGAACACGGGACTATAGTGAGCTAACTTTGGTTCGAGCGTACTAGACCACATATAGACCCTTGGTAACAGGCTGGCTCCAAGTGTCGAAAAGATCGCGGATTCCGGTACTTGGAATGCCTGTAAAGCCTAGTCGGGAAAGCAAATTTCTGCTAATCTGTTTTCGCGATTCTTCACGAGGCTATGGACGCACTAACCGCATTGTTGCTGTGCCTGGTTGTCATCGCGATCGGCAACTACTTCCTCTCGACGCGTGAGGAGCGCTCGGCACGCCGCAGAGCCTTGGGGGGATTCGTCTCCGTCGTGATGTGGAGTTGCATCGCCCTCCTGGCACTGGTGGTGGCTGGGCGGTATCTGCGGTAGGCGCTTCCGCGCCCAAGATGCTCATCCGCACTCCCCCGCGCCGAATGAAATAATGGCCGCATGCGGCTTGCTTCCGTCCTTGCTCTCGCACTGCTCCTGACTGCCTGTTCCAGCGCTCCGCCGCCGGCTCCCAAGAAGGCGGAGGCTCCGGCTCCGGAGGTGATGCCGGACGTCTATCGAGTGCTGTTCGACACGACGCAGGGATCGTTCATCGTCGAGGTGCACAAGGATTGGGCCCCGAAGGCCGCGCAGCGCTTCTGGATGTTGTGCAACACGAAGTTCTTCAACGACACGCGGGTCTATCGCGTGCGGCCGGGCTTCATCGTGCAGTTCGGGCTATCGGGCGATCCGCAGACGCAATCGATGCTGAACGGGATGCCGCTGGCCGATGAGCCGCGCGTCGAGAAGAACGTGAAAGGGACCATCGCCTTCGCGCAGTCCGGCGAGCGCTCGCGCCGCACGCAAGTGTACGTCAACCTGAAGGACAATCCGGAACTCGACCGCGCGAACTTCGTGCCCTTCGGCAAGATCCTGGAGGGGATGCCGGTCTTCGAGAAGCTCTACTCGGGCTACGGCGAGTGGGAACCGCCGGGGCGCGGGCCGAACGCGAACCGCATCCAGACCGAGGGCAACGCCTATCTCGACGCGCAGTTCCCGCGCCTGGACAAGATTCTGCGGGCGAAGATCACCCGCTGATTATTGGCGCCCGGCAAGCGCGTTCACGACATCCCATTTGAAGCGGACGAACTCATAGAGCGATTTCTCGAGGATGCGCTCCTGGTCGGAGTGCGCGCCGAAGCCCTTGGGTCCGTCCTCTTCGTCGATCATCGGGCCGATGCCGTAGCTTTGAACGCCTTTCGCACGGAGGAAGGCCATGTCGGTGGCTCCGGTCGACATGGAGGGGATGGAGACGATGCCGGGGTAGATCTTCTTCCATGCAGCCTCGATGGCGCGGAAGGCTTCGCTTTCGATCTTCGATGGCGGCGCGGCGGGCCGGCGGTTGCGCGGCTCGAGCGTCACTTCGATCTGCGAATCGTCCACCACCTTGCGCACCGAGTCGAGGAACTTCGGCATGTCCTCGCCGGGCAGGGCGCGCACATCGAGCAGAGCTTCGGCTTCGGACGGGATTACGTTGATCTGAAAACCGCCGCGGATGATGTTGGGGGAGATGGATGTGCGCAGCATCGAGTTGTGGCCGGGTTCGCGCTCGGCGAAGTAGGTCTGGATTTCGGCGCTCTTTTCGGGGTTCAATAGGCCGTTGTAGCGCGCGGCGGCTTCGGGATCGCTGACGGTGGCGAGGCGCTCAAAGTAGTAGCGGGTGGTGTCGTTCATGCGCATGGGCGGCTGCCAGGCGGCGATCTTGCTGACCGCGCCGGAGAGATGCGCGATGGCATTCGTCTTCAACGGCCGCGAGCCGTGGCCGGCGGGTCCGCGCGAGGTGAGCTTGATCATCTGCGGGATCTTCTCCGCTGTCTGCACGGTGACATAGCGTGGCTGGCCGCCGCGGCGGATGCCCGCGCCGCCTTCGGCCAGGCAGATCTCGGCTTCGATCTCGTCCCAGTGATTGTTCACCATGTACTCGATGCCGACGCGCGTGCTGGCCTCCTCGCCAGCTTCGGCCAGGAAGATGACGTCGCGGTCGAGCGGCACGTTCAGGCGCTTGAGTAACAGCATGGTCATCAGCGCGGCAGTGACGTTGTCCTTGTCGTCCACGGCGCCGCGCCCGTAGATGTAGCCGCCTTCGCGAACGGCGCCGAAGGGCGGATGCGACCACTTCTTCTCGTCGACGCGGACCACGTCGGTGTGCGCCATGATCAGCAGCGGGCGCTTGCCGCCGCTACCCTTCAGTCGGGCGACCAGGTTGGCGCGATCCGGCTCGAGCGCGAAGATCTTCGACGGGATGCCGTCCTTTTCGAGCACCTTTGCGATGTACTCGACGGCCTTGGTCTCATTGCCGGGCGGGTTCTGGGTGTCGATGCGCAGCAGCGCCTGAAAATGTTCGAGCGTTTCCGCTTCCACTTTGGTCCATTCGGGCTGTTGGGCCGCGAGCGGAGACACGAGGAGCAGGAAGGCAATCCACTTGGGCATGCGAAACATGGTAGCGCACGACATACTGAAGAAACGTGCCCGCAACCGACTGGGGCTGGCTGATCACGCCCGAAGAGTTTGAATCCTGGATCGTCTCCCTCGATGACCGCTGCCTTGCCGTGAACAAGCCCGGCACGGTGGTGTGCCATCCGTCGAAGTTCGGGCCATGGTCGAGCCTGATCGGCGCGGCGCGCGAGTACCTGGGCGCGGAACGGCTGCACATGCCGTCGAGGCTGGACCGCGAGACATCGGGCATCGTCGTCTTCGCGCGCGATGCCGCCATGGCCACAAGGCTCCAGACGGCGATTCACCGGCGCCGGGCGCACAAGACCTATCTCGCCGTGCTGACCGGCGTACTGCCCGCCGGGGTAACCGTCACCGCGCCGATTGGCCGCGCGGAGGGCTCGCAGGTGATCATGAAGCGAGGGGTCGATGCGGACGGACAGTCCGCCGAGACTCACTTTGAGCCGCTGAGCTCGACGGACCGCTACACGCTGGCGCGCGTCACGCCGCACACGGGACGGCTGCACCAGATACGCGTTCATGCCGCGATGCTGGGCCATGCGATTGCGGGCGACAAGCTGTACGGTCCGGACGAGACGCTGTTCCTGGAGTTCATCCGCGACGGGTTCACGCCGCGCCTTCAGGCATCGCTGCCGCTGCGGCGCCATGCGCTGCACGCGTCGCGCATCGAGTTCCGCCTGCATCAGGAGACGCTGGATTATGCGGCGCCGGTGACCGAAGACCTGCGGCGGTTCTGCGAGTCAATTGGGCTTTCCGTGCCGAGTACGGCAGAATAGAGAGATTCACATGACGCGCACTATCCTGCTTGGAGTGTTGCTGCTGGCGCCATGCGTCTGCCATGGCGAGGACGCGAGTCTCGACACGGCGGGCGCTCCGATGTGGATCAAGATGCTGCCCAAGCCTGCGCCGGTTCCGTACCAGTTCCCCGACGGCAACGAGCGTTTCAGGCGCTATGCGAGCGAGACGTTCGGGGTGAACAGCCTGCTGGGCGCGGGCGTCGGGGCCGGCTTCTCGCAGTGGCTCGACAGCCCGACGGAGTGGGGCCAGGGCGCTGAGGGCTACGGCCGCAGGTTCGCCAACAGCCTGGGCAATACGTATTTGCGCAACACCATGGTCCACGGACTCGCGGCCGCCTTCAAGGAGGACATCCGGTACGTCCGCTCGGGACGCACAACGGTGAAGGGGCGGATGGGCTACGTGCTGGCCTCGCCGGTGGTGGCGCACAACCGGGATGGCGACCTGCGATTCTCCGCGGCGCGCTTCATCGGCGGCGCGGCGAACGCGGGCATTACGCGCACGTGGGCCCCTGCGAGCTGGCACGGCTGGGGCCACGCGTCAAGGAACTACGGCTACTGGCTGCTAACCGAGATGGGCTACAACTTCGCGAGGGAGTTCTTCCCGGATCTGCTTCGCAAGTTCAAGAAACGCTGACGCATCACGGCACGGGCACGGCCGAGGCTGTGTCGTAAGTGATGGTGCTGTCCACGGTGCTGAAGCGGAAGTCCGTGTTCTCCATCGACAGCGTGATGGTCCTCGCATAGCCGAAGAAGACGCGTAGGAAGAACTCCGTGCCGTAAGTGGACGGCAGCCAGAGGCCGTCGGCCACCTTGCGGTAGGTCAGGCTGAATCCGAGCTGCTTCAGGTTGATGCCGAAGACCACCTTCACCCATCCGGGAATGACGTTGCCGATGTCCGTTGCGACCAGCATCGGCTGGAACTCCCCGGGGTGGACCAGGACTTCACCCTTCCAGGGGCGGCCGTCTCCGTCCATCTTGCGCGGCTTGAAGGTGATGACAATGGCATCCACGCCCTGCACCTTGCGCGTGCCATTGAGCTGGAACTCATAGAAGCGCTGCTCGGCGCGTGTCAGCGGAAACAAGTCGCTGTTGATGCCGTCGCGCGACTTGGAATCGTTCACCAGGTCGTCGGTGAGGTCTTCGATCAGTTCGCCGTCCAGGTCGAGATCCTTGTGCCGGAATCCGGGGTCGTAGTAGGCGAGCAGCTTGCCCTTCTTCTCGTACAGGCCTTCGAAATGGACGCGCTCCTTGGAGGTGCCCGTCGCGTCGGGAGTCACGACGTATTCACGCTTCTCCTCGCGGGCGACGCGACCGCCGCCACGCAGCAGGCGGGCGTGCGTGGTCTGACGGTAGACGACGCGCTTGCGGGCCTCGACGGCGCGCTCCTGCGAATCCGCCACACGCTCGAGGATGGTCTCCAGCGGCGGCGTCTCCGCCATAGCCGGAGCCGCGAACAGGAGGATTGTCAGCCAAAGACGCATACGCAGCCGACTGGAAGACGCACCACCAGCCGCAACCGTTCCCGAAGTTCAGCCGGATTTCTTCGCGTCCGGGGCCAGCCGCAGCAGGTCCACCAGGATCCAGCCCTGGCGGCGGACCAGCAGGACGCGCAGTCCGAGCAAGCCCCTGACCAGGCCGGACGCCGGCGGCGGGAGCCGCTTGAACAGGTCGTCCGGCAGGCTCGACGTGCTCTTTTGCAGCACGGGCGGCATCGGCTGTCCGACCTTCAAGCGATCGAGGGCCGCGGCGGGCAACCGGCTCTCGATGCGTTCGAGAACCGGCAAGTACTTCTTGCCCTCGCCCTTGAAATAGTTCTGGATCAGCAGCAGTTCGTCTGGCGCGAAGCCGCGGACCGGTTCCGGCGTCAACGGGCGGCTCTGCGAGCACAGTGCCGGCGCCAGGACAGGCGCCAGCAGCAGCGCGCGGCGGGTCGGATGACCCATGTCTACTTGCCCACGAGGGCGATCACATCGACCACGGTATTGGTGGCGGTATTCAGGATGATTGCGCGCGTCCCGACGGTGCGCCGCACGTAGCCGGCGGGCAATCCTGGCAGGCGGCCTTCCAGGCCCGGCGGGAACGGTTGAAGCTTCTTCTGCAATCCCGGCGGCAGCGTGCCGTTCCGCATCAGTTGCTTTTCGAGACCCGGCGGCAAATTGCCGATGCGCGGGCGATAGTAGTCGCGGATCCAACCAGAGTGCGTATCGCCAAACTGGAGATTCACGTTTACGCCAACGTTGGTGCCGCCTCCGTTACCGTGGCCGGAGCCCTGGGCGGCGGGAGCCTTATCGCTTCCCTTCCCCTTGCCCTGCCCTTGCCCTTGCCCTTGCCCTTGCCCGTGCCCTTTGCCTTGCGCGAACAAGGCGGTTCCTCCGGTCATAAGTGCCACAATGGCCAGACAGATCAATCGTTGCTTCATTTGTTGTCTCACCCCCATCGAAATAGCCCGGCGTGTCAGGCGCCAGGCCTCAGCGTGCATAATACCCCGGCCGGGCGCGCACCGTCATGCCCGGATACTTGCACTTGATCTCGACCTTGCGGAACGACCCGTCGCGCGCGGGGTTCACCGGAGCATAGGCCAGTGTATAAAGCGTGCGTAGTTCCTTCTCGATCTCCTCGAAGGCCTGGCGAAGCGGCGTGCGGCGCGTGTCGAACAACCGGCCGCCCGTCTCGTCGCAGAGCATGGGGAAGCGGCTGCGGATACGGCGTGAGCGCGGGGAGTCCTCGCCGCCGTTGTCGAGCGCATAGAAGAGCGTATCGGAACTCTGGAGCAGGTCGATCGCGTCGACCAGGCCGAGCTCGGAGGATGTATCCTTGCCGTCGCCGATCTGGATGACAGCTTTGCGGCCCGCGGCGCCGGCAAGCCGGCCCTTCACAGTCCAGTAGACCGAATCGATCACCGCCGACCCGCCGGAGCGGCTGACGTCGGGGCCCAGGCGTGGGGCGTTGCGGTAGTTGCGCCGCATGCCTTTCAGGTCGCGCTCGAGCTGATCGAGAGACGCCGTCGGCTCGGCGATGAGCTTCACGAAGTCGCCGAAAGCGGAGACCATTGCGCTGTCCTGTTGGCGCAGTACGCGGCGGAAGAAGGTGATGGCGGCGTAGGTGTTCTCGTCGTCGAACTGGTCCTGGGAAGGGCTGCGATCCAGGATCAGGGCCAGAGTGAGCGGCAACTGCTCCTCACGCGCGAAGGAACGAACAGGCTGCTCGACGCCATTCTCGATGACGACGAAGTCCTCCTTCACCAGGCCGGGTAGCAAGCGCCCAGCGGAGTCCCGCACGAGGAAGCCGACGTTGACGAGCGTGGCGTCGACCGAGAAGACGGGGTCGCCCGCCGGCTGCTGTGCGGCGAGGGGGAACAGGCCAAGGCTGCCGAGGAACGCGCGGCGGCGCATCACCCGTTATTCATACCGCAGAGCTTCCACGGGGTCGAGCCGGGCGGCCTTCGTCGCCGGCCATAGCCCGAAGAAGATGCCGACGCCCACCGACACGCAGACGCCCAAGGAGGCAGCCCACAGCGGCACCGTGGTCGGCAATGTCGGGAACACGATGCCCGCAATGCGCGAAATCATCCAGCCGAGCAGCATCCCGAGCAGGCCTCCGGCAAAGGTGAGGACAACGGCCTCCGTCAGGAATTGCAGGATGATGTCGAACTTGCGCGCGCCGATGGCTTTGCGGATGCCGATCTCCTTGGTGCGCTCCGTCACCGACACCAGCATGATATTCATGACGCCGATGCCGCCGACCAGCAATCCGACCGACGACAGCACGACCATGACGAGCGCCGTCACCGACGTCACCTGCCGGAAGTCTTCGATCATCTGCTCGGCGGTGGTCAGGCCGAAGTTGTCGGGGTCCTGATACTTCAGGCGGCGCTCCTGGCGGAGCACTCCGCGCACCTCGTCCATCGCCTTCGTCAGCAGTCCCGGTTTGGCGCTGATGATCAGCATGTGCTCCTGCGCCTGGGGCGTCAGCTTGCGCAGCGTGAAGTAGGGCATCAACACGCGCATGTCCTGCTCGCCCGGGAACGCATTCGCGGGGCGCTTCATCACGCCCAGCACCCGCAACTGGTGGCCGTCCACCTCCATCATCTTGCCAATGGGATCGACGTTCGAGAACAGGCCCTTGTAGATGTCCTCGCCGACCACAACCACCGGCAGGCGGTGATGATTCTCGGCATCGGTGAAGAAGCGGCCCATCGCCATTTCGGCCTGGCCGGCTGTGGCGTAACGCTCTTCGGTGCCGCCGAGCTGGACTCCTGCCAGATCCACGCCGCCAAACTTCACGCGATGAATGCCCCAGGTCGGGAAGAGGTAGGGCGAGACGTATTCGACAGACGGGCAGCGGTCGCGAACCGCCATCGCGTTCTCGAGCGTCAACGGCTTGCGCATCCACTCTTCCTTCGAGCGGCGCCCGAAGCGAATGCCCGCCTGCCACTTAGTGGCGATGACGGTGTCCGTGCCAAATCCCTTGATGGCGTTGCTGACCGCGCTGTCAAACCCGGTCAGGATCGAGCCGACGCCGATAATGGTGCCCGTGCCGATGATGACGCCCAAAACCGTGAGAAACGCCCGCATCTTGTGGCCGCGGATAGCGGAAAGCGCCAGGCCGATGCCGGCCTGAATGAGCATCCAGTTGTGTCTGGCTCCGGTGGAACTCATCGTGCCGTCTCCTTACCTGTCGGCCCTCAGGGCCTCAATCGGGTCGAGTTTCGACGCGCGCTGCGCCGGGTAGATGCCGAAGAATAGTCCGACCACTGCTGAAATGCCCACGCCGAGCACAATGGCAATCGGCGGCAGCGCCATGGGGACGGGCGTCGCTGTCCTGACAATCACGGCGACAACCCAGGCGATGGCCACCCCCGCCAGCCCGCCGCACGCAGATAACACGCTGGACTCCACCAGGAATTGCTGCAAGATGTCAGTCCGCCGCGCGCCGAGCGACTTGCGGATGCCGATCTCGACCGTCCGCTCGCTGACCACCGCGAGCATGATGTTCATGATCACCACGCCGCCCACCACCATGAAGACGCTCACAACGGCAACGGCCGTGGCCGCAATCGCGCCGGTGAGTTTTTCCCAGGCGCTCAGGATCGAATCCGACGTGAAGGCCGTGAAGTTGTCCTCGCGGTTCGGAGGCAGGTGGCGGTAGGCGCGCAGCAGCGCGCGCGTCTCGTCCATGGCGGGCTGAAGCATCTCCGGCGTGATCGCCAGCGCGGCATACGAAATGCCCCGGCGGGCGCCGTACATCTTGAAGAACGTCTGGATCGGGATGTGGACGAACAGGTCCTGCGACTGCCCGAAGACCGAGCCCATGCGCTTCGCTACACCCAGAATCGTAAACGGCCGCCCTTCGATGTCCAGCGTCTTGCCGACAGGGTCCAGGTTCGGGAAGAGCTGGTCCTTGATATCCGCGCCGATGAAGGCCACCAGGCGGCGGTTCTGGTTTTCGCTCTCGGTAAAATACCGGCCGGATTCGGCCTGCACGTTCTGCAGGATGCCCAGGTTCGCCGTGCCGCCCATGACGCGGGCCTCTTCCACCAGGTTCCCGCCCGCCTTGACGTCCGCCATGCGGTTGCAGCGCATGCCGAGTTCACGAGTCAGTGTGGTGTTCTTGCGGAGGAATTCGAACTCATCGGGGGAAAGCTCGGGGTTCTTGCGCTGGAGTTCGAGGAACTTCTTGGGATCGAAATCGCCGAAGAACGCCATTCGGACGACGACAAAGCCGCCCGCGCCGAGGTCGGCGATCTTATCGGCGACGTACTTGTCCATGCCGTGGATCACGCTCATCACGGCGATCAGCGTAGTGGTGGAGAGGATAATGCCCAGTAAAGTCAAGAAACTGCGAAGCTTCGAGGCGCGCAGGGACTGCATCGCCATGGCGAAGGCTTCAACGAACGATGCGCGTATGCCCATTCCTATTCGTAGACGGAGCGGAAGGGGGTGTTGTTCCGCAGAGACTCAAACCAGTGAATTAAAACCGGATCCAGCCAGAATCGGGGCGGGTTCTTCGCGATGAACCCCAGGTGGCCGCCGTGCGGCACCGGCATAAACCGGACCGCCGGATTTCGCCGTATCCCATTGTGGCTGAACAACTTATAGGGAATCAGCGGATCGTCCACCGCCTGCACCATGAGCGTGGGCACCCGAATTGCGGGAACGAACTGGAGCGACGATTGTGTTTTGTAGTAGTTGGCGGCATTGCCGAATCCGAAATGGGGCGCAGTGAAGCGGTCGTCGAACTCGAAGATCGAGCGCGTCTTCTCGATGCCGTCCAGCGGAAATCCGGCCGGATTCGACGCGTGGCGACGGCGGTAGCGCGCGCACAGCGACCGAACGAAGCGCTGCTGATAGATCCAATTCTCGCGGTCGTCGATCCGGCGGACGCATTCGTGCAGATCGACCGGCGTGGAAACGGCGGCCACGCCCGTCAGCAGATCCCGGGCGTCTTCGCCCAACTCACCGGCGAGCTTCAGAGTCACGTTGCCGCCGAGCGAGAAGCCGGCCAGGAAGCACGGGCCCCGGCCTTCATCATGAAACCGGCGCAGGATGGCGATCAGGTCGGCCGTCAGACCGGAGTGGTAGAGCGTGGAGGTCAGATGCTCGCTGCCGCCGCAGCCGCGCATGTTCACGCGGTGCGCGGCGAAGCCGGTCTCGCACAACGCCTGGGCCAGCGAAACCATGTAGCCGGAGGCGCTGGAACCCTCCAGCCCGTGCTGGAGGAGGACCTCGCCCTTCACCGGCCCTGGCGGGCGGTTTTCGTGGACCAGCACGCGCGTGCCTGGCTCGGTGTCGTAGAGCACTTCCCGCGTCGGAAAACGCGATTCGTCGATCGCCCGGCGCCAGAAATTGCTCGCAATGGTGGCGAGGTGAGGATTCCGGAAAAAGGGCAGAAAAGGCCGCAAAACAATAGTTTAGCGGACTCCCCCGCCCCCTTGTTTCAGAGCCTGACGTCGAACGACAGGGATTCGATCATGCGGTTCAGCTCCGTGTCAGCTTCGTTGCGCTGCCGCTCGATCCCGGCGATCTCCTTCGTCAGCGACTCGATGCGCGTCTCCTGCTGCGCCAGTTGCTGGGTGTAGCGCTGGACCAGTGCCTTCTCCTCGGCGCTGCCCTTCAGGGCCTTCAGGTTCTCGCGGAGGCGTTCCTGGTCATCGAAGATGCCCTTCAGCTCCTCCTCGCGGGTCTCCTTGCGTTCCTCTAACTCCGAAACCACGCCCTGCTGCTTCAGAATGCCGCGCAGCGCCTGCTCGATCTCCGGCGTAATCTGCCTGTCGCGGACGAAGAGGTTGACCTGGTCCAGGGTGAGGCTGCCGACGTGGATCGACGACTGCTGCGGGCTTGCCTCCTCAACAACGAGGTTCGCCGTTTGCTTCGAACCGACGGGAACCTCGAAACGCAGCCAGGATGGCGTGGTCTCCACCGGCTTCGTCTCGCTGCGCAGTTGGAAGCCCTGGCGCACGGGGTGCTCGACGATCACCTTGCGCGCGGACGCGTCGGCGTTGCGGAAGGTGTAGGTCCTGGTCTGCCGCAGCTCGGTTTCGTGAATCATGGTGCCGCGCGCGATCCGCACGCGGGTGAAGCGCACGGGCGCGCTGGCCTGATTCTCGTTGACGTTCAGCGCCAGGTCGGTGGCGTAGGAGATCAGCCGGCGCTCGTCGGGACGGATGGGGTCGAAGACTCCCTCCCCCGCGAAGGTCTCCGACTCGAGAACGCTGAAGCTGCCTCCGTCGAGCGTCAGTCCCGAGGAGTTTGTCAGCCACAGCGCCCGCTGCGGTTTCGGCATCCCGGCGTTGGGATTCCACACCGAGACCTTCTCCGCCGATACATTGGTGTGCACGATCGGAACGAGCGCCGACTGGTTCTTCAGGATGGTGACCGGCTCCTTGAGCTTGTATTCGAAGAGATCGCCGAGAGCCTGCGCGGCGGCGGCAGCCTGAAGTTGGGCGCGGGCGGCGTCGGCTGACATGGAATATGACGCGCCCGCAACACCGCCGGCAGAGCCGCCGCCGATGCTTCCGGGCACCCCCACGGCAGCACTGGGCGGCATGAACTGCTTGACGTTCCCCAGGGCACGGCCGGACCCGGTGCGTGAACCGCCGCGGAGGGCGTATGACGTGGAGGTCTGGAGCCTGGACGCAGCGGCGCTGACCTCGACGGTCTCCGCTACCCCGCCGATATGCAGCATCACATTGTTCGTCGCGGTCTGATTGGGCGACGCGAGTACGCCGGTGACATTGGTTGTGTTGAAACCGGGCGACGACACCTCCAGACGAACCTCGCCTGGCGGCACGGACAGGCTGTAATTGCCCGCCATGTCGGAACTTCCAGAGGCCACCACCGTGCCCGCGCTGTCATACGCCTTCACGGTTGCGTTCACAACCGCGGCCCCGCTCGGGTCATTCACCGTGCCCCGCAACTGCCCGCCGCCGGGAATCAGCGTTGCCTGGAAGGTCTGCGGCAGGGCCGCATAGGCTTCCGGCAGCGGCACGGTCGGCCGCCGGGAATAGTACGGCTGCGACAGGTTCTGAATGAACGACTGCGGCGCGCCGGCCACCAGGGACAGTTCCACCTTTTCCCAGTCCTGGCCCACCGTGTTATCGACGATCGCCCAGCCCTGTAAGAGCGGCTTCTGGCCCGGCTTGCCGTCCAGCACGATGCGGTAAGTCGCCTTCCACACCGGCACTTCGCTGATGTAGCTGACGAACAGCGACCGGTCGCCCGTGCCGTCCGTCGCGATGCTCATCCGCCGCAGATCCGACTCGCGGCCCAGCGACATCAGGTCGAGATAGCGGTCGACCTTGTTCGGCAGCCCGGCTTCGAGCAGACGGACGGAGAACTGGGGCGAGAGTTCGGTGGTCTTGAGTTCCCCGCCCTCGCCGATCATCGAAATGTAATCGACCTCGAGCGTGGTGCCGCCACTGATGCGCGTCTTGCGTTCGACGCTCAGCAGGCGGCCGGTGATGACGCTGGTTCCACTGCGAACCTCGATCTTCGCGCCCCGAAGCGCGCCAAGGAACTCGGTGAGCGAGGGCTTTTCGCCGACCGGCAGCCGCAGTTCGTCGAACTGGCGGTCGCGCGGCGCGGAGGAGCCGT
Source organism: Bryobacteraceae bacterium (assembly GCA_050789245.1). Lineage (GTDB taxonomy): Bacteria > Acidobacteriota > Terriglobia > Bryobacterales > Bryobacteraceae > PNKE01. The sequence continues at coordinate 19,894 of JBOZRR010000031.1, forward strand.
AGGGCACCCCCCTGATGCGCCCGCCGTTCAGGTCGAGAACGGTGAGCGATTTCAGGACATCATTGAGCTGCCCCGTGGTGAACGAGACGTCCACGTTTTGGGCATCGCGGACATGCCCGAGATGTTCAAAATAGCCAACGCCATTCTTGTAGAGCACCACCCGTTTGACAGGCAGAGCCATGGGTGCGCCGGTGGCAGCGGCGGGGCGGACGGCGGGCTTGGGCGGCGGCGTCTGTCCGGGAACAAGGAACGGCAGCAGGAGAAAAGTGGATGCGAACCGGTAGACCATTCGAGACATGAAACCTCCCCGAAGCGAAAATCTTTGGCCTTGTTGACGCCTGTAACAGCCAAAGGGTTCCCGCTTCGTGCGAGGAAATGGTACCGGATTCAGAACTTCTATGTTTGGATTTGCCTCTAATCCCCTTCCACTTCGCGATCCAAGGCGGATGAATCGCTCGATTTACGCGCCAAGTCCTCGGTGAGGATGATTGCTTCGGCCAAGTCGCGCATGGGGCGGCGGAGGCGCCGGCTCTCGTTGCGGAGCCGCAAGTAGGCCTCTTCTTCGGTCAGATGAAACTTGTATTGCAGGATGCCCTTCGCGCGCTCAACCAGCTTCCGGGTTTCAAGCTGCCGCTTCATCTCCAGGGTCTCTTCCTGAAGTTTGGCGTTCTCATCTTCCAGCTTCGCCCGAACCAGTGCCCCACCCATTTGCTCTCCGATGAAGCTCAGCAGGCCGATGACCTCCGCGGCGTATTCGTGCGACTCCTTGTGATGCACGTTGATGACGCCGATCGCCTCGCCGCCGCTCACCAGCGGGACCGAACAGAATGCTTCGTAAGTGTCCTCCACGAGGCCGGGCAGCCGGATAAAGCGCTGGTCGCTGGCGGCATTTTCCGAAAGCGCGACGACGCTCTTGTGCTGCGCCACCCAACCCGTGATGCCTTCTCCCATCCTCATGCTCAAATGCCCAATTTCGGCCGCATGCGGGACCTGTGACGCCCGCAGGACAATTTCGCCGCTCACCGGGTCAATCATGTAGACCAGGCAAGCGTCACAATCGGTCACCTGCACCGTGAGACCGACAATTTCGCCCAGCATTTCATCGACGCTCCGGTTCGAGCTCACGATGCTGCTGATTTTGTGTAAGAGAGAAACCTGGCTTGGTTTATGCTCCATTTCAGTCGCTGTGCCCATGCTGTCTGTAGCATAGGAATCGGAGAGAAGACGGTCCAATCGAAACTTTCTATGACGCTCATCGGCCGGATCGCGAAAATGGTAACTCGCTGCATCTGCTGGCTTGCGCTGACGGCGGGATCGGTTCAGGCGGCGACCTGGACACTTATCGAAAGAGGGGGATTTCAGGTCTACTCATCGACTGGAACGGCCAGCGGCCAGTCCGTGCTGGAGACGCTGGAGTCGATGGAGGGCGCGTTCACCGTCCTTCACGGCCCCCTGCCTTCCCGCCGCCCGCCCGTGCGCGTCTACCTCTTCGCGTCGCTCAAGGACTTCAATCGCTTTCGCGACGACAATTACAGCAAGGGGTTCTACCAGTCCGGGCCGGATTTCGACATCATTGCGCTGATCTCCGGCGGCCCCGAAATGCAGCGCACCGCGCGCCACGAGTTCATTCACCTGGCTGCCCATCGCGCCATGGGCCCCATGCCCCGGTGGTTCGAAGAAGGGCTGGCCGACTTCTACTCAACGCTGGCCGTCGAACGCGGCAGCCTGATTGTCGGACGCGCGGTACCCGAGCACCTGGATCACCCGTCCAACCAAGCGCTGACGGCCGCCGAGATGCGCGGCTTTTTCAGCTCGGCCGCCAGCGCGGACCGCATCCACACCTTTTACGCGCAGTGCTGGGCGTTGGTGCATTATCTGCGACAAAGCGCGAAGTACGGCCCGAAGTTCGACGCTCTTATCCGGAGGATTACGGCTGGAGAAGACATCGAGACCGTCTTCCCCAGCGTTCTCGGCAGGACGATTGCGGAGCTCCTCGACGAAGCGCTGCGCGCCGCGCGGCTTCGCAACCTTCCGGTCATGAACATCACGGGGGCTCCCAGACCAGCGCAGGGTTCGGTGCGCACGCGCGAGTTGACCGAAGCCGAAGGCGCCGAGATCATCGCCGATCTCTTCATCGCTCTCGGACGCCGCGACGAGGCCGCTCCGGAGTTCGAAACCGCCGCGCGCCTCTCGCCGAAGACTGCCAGGGCCGCGCAGAACCTCGCCATGCTCGCGCTGCGCCGCGCCGACAATGCCGAAGCCGAACGCCAACTCCGCCGCGCCATTTCGCTGGGCTCGTTGGATCCTGCGACGCACTTCGAACTCGCCATGCTGCTGCGTGACCGCGACGGCGCCACTGCCGAAGTCATCAAGCTGCTGGAGCGCACGCTCGAACTGAATCCCGCGCACCCCGAGGCCTGGTTCGTGCTCGGCTCCGAAGCCGAGCGCCGCGGCCAGACCGCCGATGCAGCGAAGCTCTTCGAGCGCGCCGTTTCGATTCTGCCACGCCAGTTCCCGTTCCGCGAGTCGCTCGCGCGAGCTTACCTTGCGCTGGGGCGGCGTGACGATGCGCTGGCGCAAGCGCGTATCGCTCTCGCCTGTGCCAGGACGGGCCGGGAACGCTCGATGGCCGAGGGGCTGGAGGCGCTGGTCCATGAGCCCGCTCCAGCGCCAGCACGCGCACCGAAGCCACCGGCAGCGCCGAAGCCCGACGTGGAGCGCGTCGAAGGGCAGCTCATCCGCATCGACTGCGAGAATCCGATGCGCTTTGTTCTGAAGACCTCCACCGGCGAAGTCACTCTGAGCGCCAACAATCCTGCGGACGTTCGCATGACCGGCGCGCCCAGCGACTTCGCCTGCGGCCCCCAGAAACCCGCGCGCACCGTCGCCGCCGGCCACACAGGCGGACGCCTGGTGACGCTCGAGTTTAAGTAGGGAGCGACGGGTCCAGCCGGCCTTCGGCCTGCAGACGCTCGAAGACTTCGAGTGTCCGCGCGAGCCCTTCGTCGAGGGGAGTGCGCTGAATCCCCGGCACCACGGCACGGAGCGCCGCATCGTCCATTCGCCACGCCACCGGCACCTGTGGCCCCTTAAACGCCAGCAGCCTCACCGCGCCTGGCCTTAGCCGTTCCAGCCGCTCGATGATCTCCTCGATCTTCACGACGTCGCCCGCCAGGTTGAAGACATGGGCCCCGTCCGCGCGCGATTCCAGGCAGGCGACGAAGCTCGCCGCGACGTCCTCGACATATTGCAGGTCCATCGAGCCGGACAGCCGGATGGTGAACGGCGCACCCATGGCGACGGCTTTGATCGCGAAAGTCGGGTCGGACGTCAGGCCGCGATCACGTCCGGCGCCGTAAACCGTCCACGGCCGCAGCCCCATGCTCGCAAGGCCGTTGTTCTTGTGGAAGACGCGTGCGCAGCCTTCATTCGACTGCTTGTAGATCCCGTAGAACGTGGCCGGCTTCAGGGGATCCTCCTCTGTCAGCGGTTGGTCGCCGTATTCTTCCGGCGGCCCCCATACCGCCGCCGACGACGCATAGACGATGCGCACTTCCCTGCCCGCGTCGCGCGCCGCCTCGAAGACGTTCAACGTCCCGATGACATTCACCAGCGCGCCGTGCACGGGATTCGCCTGGCACATGGGCATCTGCAGCGCGGCCAGGTGCAGGATGTGCGTGACGCGGCGCTCGCGGACGAGCGACTTCATCCGCGCCGTGTCCTCCACGGCGCCCGTTTCCACGCGCACCTTCGCCGCCACGCTCTCCGGCGCCACCAGCCTGAGCCGCGCCAGCGACGCATCCAGATCGAACGCTGTCACCTCCGCGCCGCGCTCGACCAACTGCTTCACCGCCCACGCGCCAATGCACCCGCTGGCGCCCGTGACAAGTACGTGCATGCCCGAAAAGGCCTCCTGTGCTACGGTACGACAGAATGCGCATCCGCAAGATCTCCACCGCCGTTCTGGAAGCCAACTTCGACTGGACCCTCGTCAAGGTTGAAACCGACGCCGGCGTCACCGGTTACGGCGAGGCCTTCGTCGGCCCCGGCCTGACCGCCGTCATTCACGAGTTCAACGAGATCCTCACGGGCGAAGACGCCACCTCCATCGATCGCCTGATTCGCCGCATGAAGGCCAGCGTGATCTACGCCTCGCCGGGTTTGGTCTATCACGCCATCGGCGGAATCGAGGCCGCGGTGCTAGACGCCATCGGCAAGAAGTTCGGCATGCCGGTGTGGCAGATCCTCGGCGGCAAGTATCGCGACCAGGTCACGGTCTACGCGGACTGCCACGGCGGCGAGGCGCTGGAGTCCATCACGCCGATGCTCACGCCGCGCACTCCGGCCTGGATGTCGCCCGAAGGCGAGTCGAAGGTGGAAGGCAGGATCAGCGTAAAGCACCACGGCTGGGACGCCTCTGACGGCGAGACCCTCAGCACCGAAAGCTACGCCCAGCGCGCCGCGGAGATGGCCGCCCGGGGCTTCCGCATCCTGAAGTTCGACGTCGACGTGCCCACGCCGTACGAGACGGATGAATACAACCGCGACCTCTCGCCAATGGAAGTGGACCACGCGGTCAGTCTCGCTCAAGCCGTGCGCGAGGCCGTAGGGCCGGAAGTTGGGCTCGCGATCGACTGTCACTGGAATTACGGCGTGGCCGCAGCCACCGCTCTGGCCCGCGCGCTGGAACCACTGCGGCTGCTGTGGCTCGAGGACCCGACGCCGCCCGAGAACATTCCCGCGCTCGGCCACGTCCAGCGCGCCACGGCCACGCCCATCGCCACCGGCGAGAACCACTTCTTCCGCCTCGATTTCCAGCGGCTCATCACCGAAGCCGGCCTGCGCGTGCTCGCCCCCGACGTGCAGAAGATCGGGCTCTGGGAGGGCCGCAAGCTCGCCGACCTCTGCGACCTGCACTACGTCAACCTCACCTGGCACAACATCAGCGGGCCGCTCGGCACCATGGCCGGGGCGCACCTCTGCGCCGCCACGCCGAACATGCTGGCTCTGGAGTGGCACGCGGCTTCCGTGCCGTTCTTCGATGAGCTGGTGAAGAACGCCGAGGGGCCCATGATCCAGAACGGCAAAGTCCGCGTGAGCGACGCTCCCGGTTTCGGCATCGAGATCGACGAGACCGTCGCCTACAAGTACCGCAAGCCGGGCGAGAGGTTCTTCGACCAATGAGCGCCTGGCTCACCACGCGCCTCGACGATTACGAAGGCCACGTCGAACTCGACACAGTCGGACAGGCCGCGGCCATCCGCACAATGCTGCGCGAACTGATCCGTCGGCACGCCCCAGCGAACTTTCTCTACCTGGGCTGCGCCGGCGGCAATGGACTGGAGTGTGTCGAAGGCTCGGGCATTCAGCGCACCGTTGCCGTCGATCTGAATCCGGCATTCCTCGATGCCGCGCGCAATCGCTGGGGCCACCTGCCCGCGATTGAATTCCATGAGTGCAATCTGTGCGACGCGCTGCCCGAATGCGCGCCTGTCGATCTCGCCTTCGGCGCGTTGATCTTCGAGTACTTGCCGGATTTGCCCGCCGTGCTCGCGCGTCTGGCCCGCGCCATTCGCCCAGGAGGCGTCCTCGCCGCCGCGATTCTCGTCACGGCAACGAACGCCCCCGCCGTGGCCGAGTCGCCCTACAAGCCGCGCCTGGAGCCGTTGGGTCCGGAGTTCCGCTTCCTGGATGTGGAGAAGTTCGTGACCAGCGCCGAGGGCTTCCGTCTGGTCTCGAAGGAAGAGATCCCGCTCCCCGCCGGCAAGGCCTTCGTGCTGCTCACCCTGGAGCGCGCCTGACTTACAGTGCCAGCCCGCCGCCGTACATCATGTCGTCGAGCTTGAACTTCTCGCGCACCTGGAAGATCTGCACGTCGGCGAAGAACTCCACCTCTTTGTCCTCCAGCGTGAGCGGCTCGGCGTCGGAGAAGTGGACAAGCACACTCATCGTCGTCGACGCGATGTTCACCTTCACGTCGCTCGGACGAATGGTCCGCCCGGACTTCGTCAGCAGATACGCCGACCCGCGCACCAGTGCCGCGACGGACTCCGGCCCGCGATGCCCCACTTCGGACGGAATCCCGAAAATCTCGACGACGTAACCGCCGACGCGCGCTTCCACCAGTTCGGTGACGTTGCGCTTCGAATCCCTCTGCTGCTTCGCGCGGTAGAGCGCTGTGGCCTGACGCACAGGCAACGCGCTGGCCCACCGTACCAGCAAGTCCGCATCGTTCGGCAGCTTCTGACGGGGCAGTCCGACGCCGCCCAAAGGCCCGGCCCCTTGCGGAATCGGCGACCGCTGGTTGCCGGGAACGTCTTCCGGACGCAACGGACGATCCTCTCGCTCGTGCCACGTCAGCGGGACGCGCTTCGGCCGCGCCCACGGCGAGTTCGTCACCAGCTTGTAGGCGACATCTTCCTTCCACTGCGGGAAAGGCTTCTTGTCCCAATCGGCCGCGATGGACACACTACTGGCGATCGCGATCAGGACGGTGAACCGGACAGGACTCTGCATCAGCGGAGAGGCATCCCTCTCCTTCAGATTACTTCTTAATCCGGCTGCACGCCGTCACCGCGCCCGTTGGGTCGATGGCGGCCGTTCCTTCCTCGATGTGCTGGATCTTCCCGTCGGCATCGATCACGAACGTGGCGCGGTTGGCGACGCCCGCCGCCTCATTTAGCACCCCAAACGCCTTAGCCGTGCCGCGAGTGGAGAAATCTGACCCCAGCGGAAACGTCAGCTTCAATTCCTCTTTCGACCAGTGGTTCAGCGTCGGAAGATTATCGGTGGATATGCCGATCACCTTCGCGCCGGCTTCCTGAAATTTGGCGATACCAGCCTGGTACGCCGTCATTTCCTTCGTTCAACCACCTGTGAACGCGGCCGGAAAGAAGGCCACCACCACGGTCTGCTTGCCGCGGTAATCGGATAGTTTGAATGTGGTGCCGTCGGTTGCGCGCACGCTGAAATCCGGGGCCATGTCACCCGTCTTCAGGTGCGTCTTCGGCGGCGCCGCCGGCTGAGCCAGCAGCGAGCCCGCCGCCAGCACCAGCCCGCACACCATTGCTGAAATGCGCATCGCTCTCCCCTCTCCCGGTGAGGATATCACGGCTATTCGCCGCCCGCCCCTATAATGGTTACCTTCGTATCGGCTCAGTTGAGCCCGGCATCGATTCATTTCGCGCGTTCATCAAAGGAGCGGCGTGAAAACACCCGGCATCTGGAGGTGCGCATGAACCGGCTCTTGATATTGACTCTTCTGATGGCTTCCGCCGCGCTGGCGCAGCATGAGCATCACGCAGTTGAGAACTCGAAACCCGCGGAACTCCTGGATGGCCTCGGCTCTCACACCCATCCCATCGCGACGAAATCCGAACTGGCGCAGAAGTTCTTCGATCAGGGCCTGGCGCTGATCTACGGCTTCAATCACGACGAGGCCGCGCGCCTGTTCGCCCGAGCGGCCGAGTTGGACCCCCAATCGCCGATGCCGCACTGGGGCATTGCGCTGGCTCTGGGGCCGAACTACAACATGCCGCCGATGCCCGAACGCGAGGAGAAGGCCTGGAAGGCGATCGAACGAGCCGTGATGCTCGCGAAGAACGCTCCGGAGAACGAGCAGGCCTACGTGAACGCGCTCGTCAAGCGCTACTCGAAGGATCCGCAGGCGGACCGTAAGCAGCTCGCCGTGGTCTATAAGGACGCGATGAACCAGGTGCGCGCCAGGTATCCGGACGATCTGGATGCCGCCACGCTCTATGCAGAGTCGATGATGAATCTCCGCCCGTGGCAACTCTGGAGCGCCGATGGCGTACCGGCCGAGGGAACCCTGGAGATTATCGAAGTGCTCGAAGGCGTGTTGCGGCGCGATCCCAACCATCCCGGCGCCAACCACTACTACATTCACGCGGTGGAGGCTTCAAAGAACCCTGAACGCGCCCTGCCAAGCGCGCATCGCCTGGGCAATCTGATGCCCGGCGCGGGCCACCTGGTCCACATGCCGTCGCACATCTTCATTCGGACGGGCGATCACGAGCTTTCCGCCACCGTGAATGTGACGGCCTCGGAAGTGGACCGCAAGTACATCGAGCGCTCCGGCGCGAAGGGCATTTACCCGCTGATGTACTATTCGCACAACCTCCACTTCGTCTCCTATGCGCGGATGATGCAGGGCAAGTACGACGAGTCGATTGACTACGCCAAGCGGTTGCGAAAGAACGTTGCGGGCGCGATCGACGACATGCCGATGCTGGCTCCATACGGGTCCTTCGAGTGGATGGTGTTGACGCGCTTCGGCAAGTGGAACCAGATGCTGGCCGAGCCCGAGCCGAGTGAGAAAGCCCCTGTGATGCACGCTTACTACCGCTATGCGCGAGGCCTGGCCTTGGCGGGCCTCGGCCGCGCGGCCGACGCGGAGGCGGAAAGCGAACGGCTGGCCGCGCTCTGCGCGCGCATCCCTGAGGACGAAAAGCTGATGATCAACAACACGCGCAGCGTGCTGGCCGTCGGCGCCGCGGAGCTGGATGCGAAGATCGCCCGCGCGAAGGGCAATGCCGAAGCTGAGATCGCCCAACTGCGCAAAGCGGTCGAGCTGCAGGACAAGCTCGGCTACATGGAGCCGCCGGAATGGCATTACCCCGTTCGCGAGGCGCTCGGCGGAGCCTTGCTGCGCAACGGCCGCGCGGCGGAGGCGGAGGCGGTGTTCCGCAAGGATTTGGAGATCAATCCTCGGAACGGCCGGTCACTCTACGGGCTGCTTGAGTCTCTGAAAGCCCAGGGCAAACCTGTGAGCGTCGAATGGGTGAAGAAGGAATTCAGCGAGGCCTGGAAACAGGCAACCACGACGCTGGACGTGGGGATGCTGTAAGGGCTTGCTTTGCGGGCGGGGCATGCGGTCTGCGTGCCCCCGCGCGGAGCGAGCGGTCCTAGTCTTGCGCTAATCGCGCGCCGCAAACACAGGCCGTGCGCTCCGACGGATCGCTTCCAGTTGTCTGATAGCTGTGACCCTATGCTTTGTGGGGGAAAGGCTGCAATCGAGTCATCGAGCGTGGCACGTCTGGCCGGCCGGGATAGAATCGCTATATGGAGGCAGCGCGTCGCGACCTGTTGTTGGCCGAGACGAAGTGCGCGCTCAATTCTCATTACTGGGACGTAGTTGTGCGAGTCTGGCAGCCGTGGATCGAGCAAGGCGACGCAGAAGCAGAGTTCCAGCTCGCCTACCACTATCTCTGGTTCATTCCATGCGAGGACGATGATACCTGCAAGCGCACGGAGATGCTTATTAGGGCACTAGCATACTTGACAGACTAAGCATAAGGTTCGAGGAAGCTTTACCAGACGACATGTACGGAGGATTTTTTGATGATTTGGGAATCGTACTACTGGAAGACCGATCTCCTGAAGTATGCCGACAGTCTCAAGAAGCGTCGTCAACAGAAGCATTGGCCTGACGCATCGTTGGCTAGATGTGAACAGACCATCATGTTTGGGTTCTACGCTATCCGAAAGCTGGCGGAATCGAAGAAGCTGACAGACAAGGTTGCCAACGGGAACATAAGTGTCACCAAGCGCAGGTCTAAAGGAAAGGCCGTTCTTTACACGAACTACCACAGAGCCGAGGAGCTCTACGAGTTCGATGACGCCGGAACACGATCAACTATTTCTGTCATGAACCTTTGCAATCAGGTCATCCACAGCTACGCTTTCTTTCTGGTCATGAACTCGAAAAACCAACTTGACGGCTTTCTTGTTACTTCGGATCGAAACCGTAATACAGGAATACTAGAGGTCAAAGCGGCCGATGCAATCATGCTGTTCGAGAAGGTTGGACAGGACGACATCCGTGAAGCGAAGTTGACCTTCAATGAGAAGAAACGAGACTACGATCACGATCTGCGGTAAATAGTAATGACGGCGTTCGATCCTGTCCGCGCAGATTTAGACATCAATTCAAGAATCACGTAATCGCTTGAGTAAGACTTTCTTCCCGACCTTCTCAACTTGTCCCCTCTTCATCAAGTCTTCTTTGAGCGTAGGCATCGTATTCGGCAAAATCTCGCCGCTGACGGTCTTAACAACCCAGAATCTGGTCTGTCAAGCATACTAGTGCCCTTACTATGGGCGCGGCGGCGAAAAATTATCCGGAGGCAATCTGGCTCCTCGCAACGCACCTGACTAGCTCCCAGGGGGTGAATCCGGAGTGCGACCGGCTCCTGCTGCGTACCGGAGAGCTTGGTAGCTTGCACGCCCAACGAGAACTCGGCGTCAGATACGCGACTGGCGATTGGTCCGGACCAACTGACCAGGTTGAAGCAGTGCGGTGGTAGCGTCTCGCTGCTGAGCAGGGCGACGCTGAATCGCAATACGACTTGGGCCTCATGCTTCTGCTTGGTGAGGGCGGATCTCGCAACATCCAGGAAGGTCTGATTTGGCTCGAGTCTGCCGCTGAACTGGGCGAAGTCAGGGCTTGCTGGCTGCTCGTGGACTTCTTCGAGAAGGGACTGCTTGACGTCCCACCCGATCCAAATAGAGCCGCGCAGTGGCGCCGCCGACGAGCAGGGACTTAGCTACGTCAAGCGCCCGTCTACAGCCAGCCTTGAGCCACGTTCGATCTGGCCGGTCTAAATGACGTTCGTTCCGTCACCTTTCCCCCTACAGAAACTTCCGGATTGGCCGATAGGAGGCATGTAGACTCATCCGGCCGCGCCGCGCGCCGGAGCACCTGTTTGGGAGGCGATGCATGCAAGCGACATCCTTGATGGAAACCCAGGCCACCCGCCACCGCGCTAGGAAGTACCTGGTGTTTCACCTGGGCCGCGAAGAGTTCGGCGTCCATGTCCTGAAGGTCCGCGAAATCATGGGCATGCAGGAGATCACCGCCGTCCCGCAGACCTCGGCCTTCGTCAAGGGCGTCATCAACCTGCGCGGCAAGGTCATCCCGGTCATCGACCTCCGCCTCAAGTTCGGCCTGGAGGCCTCCGAATACACTCAGCGCACTTGCATCATCGTCGTTCAGGTCACCGCCGGAGATGGTCTCACCCAGATGGGCGCGGTCGTCGATGGCGTCTCCGAAGTCCTCACCATCCAGGAAGGCGAGATCGAGGACACGCCGGAGTTCGGCTCCGACGTCGACATGCCTTACATCCTTGGCATGGCCAAGGTGAAGGGCAAGGTGAAGATCCTGCTCGATATCGAACAGGTCCTTTCCACGCACGAAATCAGCCGCCTGGCCGGCCTCGAGGATTGGGAGGGCGGCCGTGCCGACTGAGGATTCCAGCGGAAGCCAGCTTGTCAGTCTTAGTGAGGCCGTCGCCCCCAGTGCCCCGCTGACGTCTCTTGCGCAGGACCCGGAGATGGTCCGCGAGTTTCTGGTCGAGGCGCGCGAACACCTCTCGTCCATTGAGACCCGCGTCCTGGAACTCGAGCAGGACGCCGGCAGCCAGGAGTGCCTGAACGGCATCTTCCGAGGCTTCCACACCATCAAGGGTCTGGCCGGTTTCCTCGACTTCGCCGTCATTCAGGATGTGTCGCACGAGGTCGAAACCCTGCTCGACAAGGCCCGAAACGGCGAACTCGCCATGACCCCGGCCCGCGTGGATGTCATCCTCGCCGCGGGAGACTTCATCGGCGCCTGGCTCCGCCACATCGAACGCTCCGGCGGCGGCCTTGAGTCGAAAGAGCCCGACGGCGCCGCGCTGCTCATCGAGCGCGTCCGCGCCTGCCTTCGCCAGGACCCCGCTGAACAGGTCCTTCCCCTTAAACAGGAGCCGGCCGTCCCCGTCGCCTCGAACCTCAGCGGTTCTCCCGCCGGTTCGAAGACGGTCGCCTCCTCCGTCAAGGTTGACACCACCAAGCTCGAATACTTGGTGGACATGGTCGGCGAGTTGGTCATCGCGCAGTCCATGCTGCGCCACAACCCCGACCTCGAAGCCATTCGCACTCCGCGCATGCAGCGCGACATCGCCCAGCTCGGTCGCGTCACCGCCGAAGTCCAGAAGACCGCCATGGCCATGCGCATGGTCCCCATCGGCCAGTTGTTCCGCCGCATGAGCCGCCTGGTCCGCGACCTAGCCCGCAAATCCGGCAAGCATGCCGAACTCGAAATCGTCGGCGAAGACGTCGAACTCGACCGCACCATCGTCGAGCAGATCTCCGATCCGCTCGTGCACATGCTGCGTAACTCCATGGACCACGGCATCGAGCCGCCCCAGGCTCGCGAAGCCGCCGGCAAGCCCCGCACGGGACGGGTAAAGCTCGCCGCCAGCCACGAGGCCGGCCACATCGTGATCGAGATCAGCGACGACGGCCGCGGTCTCGACCGCGCGCGGATCCTCAATAAAGCCGCCGAGCGCGGACTCGCGGACGCCTCGGCCACGCTTTCTGACCCCGAGGTCTTCCATCTCATCTTCGAGCCCGGCTTCTCCACCGCTGAGCGCGTCACCGATGTCTCCGGCCGCGGCGTCGGCATGGACGTCGTCCGCCGCCAGGTCGAAAAGCTTCGCGGCCGCATCGAGATCGACTCCACGCCCGGCGCCGGCACCCGCTTCAAGATGAAGCTGCCGCTCACTCTCGCCATCATCGATGGCCTGGTCGTGCTGGCCGGCGGCGAGCGCTACATCCTGCCGATGTTTGCTGTGCGCGAGATGTTCCGGCCTTCCGAAGACACTGTTTTCACCGTGGAGGGCAAGTCCGAAATGGCGCTCGTCCGCGACCATCTGCTCCCCGTCGTACGCCTCACGACGCAGCTCGGCCTCTCAACCGAACGGGAGGGGCTCGCGAAGAGTCCCACGGAAGGCGTGATGATCGTCGGCGAGTGCGAGGGCCAGCACTTCTGCGTGCTCGTTGACGAGCTGATCGGGAAACAGGAGGTGGTCATCAAGGGACTCGGCGGGCTCTTCCGCAATGTTCGCGGTGTCGCCGGCGGAGCCATTCTCGGTGACGGCCGCGTGGGCCTCATTCTCGACATGGCCGGCCTGCGGAGAAGCGCCGCATGACCATCGCGGCGGGAAATGCCCTCTCCCCCGCTCAGTTCCTCAAGATTCGGGACACCGCGCACCGCGTCTTCGGCCTTGACTTGAAGTCCGGCAAGGAGGCGCTGGTGGCCGCCCGCGTCGGCAAACGCCTGCGGGAACTCGGCCTGCCCGACATCCGCGCCTACCTGCGCCTGCTCGACGAGGACCGGACAGGCGTCGAACTCGTCTCGCTGATCGACGCGCTTACCACCAACTTCACCAGCTTCCAGCGCGAACCCCGGCACTTCGATCTCTTCCGCCGGGAGATTCTCGCCCCGCTTCGCGAACGCGAAGGCCTCGCCGTCTGGAGCGCCGGATGCGCCACCGGCGAGGAGCCCTACAACATCGCCATGCACGCGCTTGACGTGCTTGGCGAATCGGCCCAGTCGCGCGTCCGCGTCCTCGCCACGGACATCTCCACGCGCGCGCTCGAAGCCGCCGAATCGGCCATCTATGCCGAAGATCGCCTCGCCGGACTGCCGTCCGAATGGCCCCGCCGCTTCTTCCAGCGCGGCTCCGGCCACCGCGCCGGTTTCTGCCGCGTCAAGCATGCCGTGCGTTCCATGGTGCGCTTCCGGCGTCTGAACCTCATGGAGGACTTCGGCGCGCTTCCCGAATTCGACCTCATCTTCTGCCGCAACGTCATGATCTACTTCGACCGGCCCACCCAGGAATCCGTAGTTCACAAGCTCACCCGGCATATCCGCCGCGGCGGCTCCCTCTACATCGGCCATTCCGAAGGACTGACGGCCATCCGCCACGGCCTGGAATACGTCGAGCCCGCCGTCTACCGCAAGCCATGAAGCCCATCGTCGTCGGCGTCGGCGACTGCCGCCTTAGCACGGACCCCGAAAGCGAGCTTGTCACCTACGCCCTCGGCTCCTGCATCGCCGTCATCGTCTGGGATCCGGCCGTTCCCGTCGGCGGCTTGGCCCACATCATGCTCCCGGAGTCGAGCGTCGACCGCCACGCTGCGCCCAACCGCCCCTACCGCTATGCCGACACAGGCATCCCTCTGCTTCTGGAAAGCGCATGCCGGCTCGGCGCCTCGATGGACCGCCTCGTCGTTCGACTGGCTGGTGGCGCCGCCGTCTCCCACGGCTCCGGCTACTTCAACATCGGCGCCAAGAATCGCACCGCACTCCAGCACATGCTCTCCGCCGCGGGCTTGCGCGTTCACTCCGAAGAGACCGGGGGCGCCATCTCACGAACCGCTCGCCTGCACGTCGGCACCGGCCATTGCATCGTCCGCGACCCCCTCGGCGGCGAGCGCCCGCTCCATGTCCGGCGGCGCCGCCCCATTGAGGATGACGTCGGCAGGGCCTCGGCCGAAGGCGCCATAGCCGTCCTCGAATCCATGCTCTCCGTCACGCCCGTGCGGCCCCCGTTCTCCGGCCCCCGTCCGCATCCGCCCTGCCACGCTGGGACCGTCGGTCTTCATGGCGCCCGCTCCGGCCGCCTTATCGTCCTGGCCGAACAGCGCGCGGCGCAGTGGCTAGCCTCCCGCTTCTTCGGGCCCCAGCATTCCCGCAGGCCCGCGCGATCTCAGATCAACTACCTAGTCTGCGAACTCGCCTGCCAGTTCGCCCGAGGCATCCTGCTCCGCCTGGACCCCGCCGCCCCCATCGACATCGAACCGCCCACGGCCGGAATCGAACGCTCTGCCCCATCTGCGTCGATCTGGTTGCGCCTCGACCTCGACGCCGGCGCCCTCGCCCTCCGGTTGGAGTTGGAATGAGCACCGTGCATCCAGCCGCGCCCACGCGAGTCCTCGTCGTCGACGACTCCGCCATTGTCCGCAAAGTGCTCTCGTCGATCCTCGCCACGGAGCCCGACATAGAGGTCGTCGGCACCGCGCCCGACCCATACGTCGCGCGCGACAAGATTCTGTCGCTCCACCCCGACGTGCTCACGCTCGACATCGAGATGCCGCGCATGGACGGCCTCACCTTCCTCGATCGCCTGATGCGGCACCACCCAATGCCCGTCATCGTCATCAGTTCGCTGACGCAGCATTCGACCCGTGCCGCCCTCGAGGCGCTCCACCGAGGCGCGGTCGAGGTGCTGCCGAAACCCGGCGGCCCCTACTCCGTTGGTGACTTGAAGGAGGCCCTGCCCCGCCGCATCCGCGCCGCCGCCCAGGCGCGCTTCCCCGTCGCGGCGTCCGCGCCCTCCGCCCCGGTCGTGCATACGCCGGTTTGCGCGTCGTCGCTAATCGCAATCGGCGCATCCACCGGCGGCACGCAGGCCGTCGAAGCCGTGCTGCGCGCCCTGCCCCGCGAGTCGCCGCCTGTCGTTATCGTCCAGCACATCCCAGCGATGTTCTCCCTGGCCTTCGCCGAGCGCCTTGAACGGCTGTGCACTATCGGAGTGCGTGAAGCCGCTGACGGCGACCCGCTCCGTCCGGGTCTCGCGCTTGTCGCACCCGGCAACCGGCACCTGACCGTCGAAGCGGCGGCCGACGGGGGCTGGCGCGCCCGCCTCGGCGACGGCCCCAAGGTTCGGTACCAGCGGCCGTCGGTGGACGTTTTGTTTCAATCGGTTGCGGCGAATGTCGGGGCCTCGGCGACGGGCGTGATCCTCACCGGCATGGGCAACGACGGAGCCGAAGGGCTCCTCGCCATGCGCCGCGCCGGCGCGCGCACCATCGCGCAAGACGAATCGACTTGCGTCGTCTACGGTATGCCGCGCGAAGCCGTCGCGGCGGGCGCGGTCGAACGCATCCTCCCGCTCGGCGCCATCGCTAGCGGTTTGAGACGATAGACTCCAGCCGGCGGACGCTTTCACCGAACGGATGCGCCGTCGCCCACGCGCGAGCCGCGTCGCCCATTCGACGCAAACGCGCGGGATCGTCGAGCAATTCGTCGAGAGCATGCGCCATTTCCTCGACGGATTTGACGATTCTTCCGTACGGCGCGTCGAGGATCTCACGGGCGCCGTGATGGTCAAGCGCGAGCGCGGGTTTGCCGGCCGCCAGCGCCTCGACGAGCGTGAGCCCGTAACTCTCATGTTTCGAAGGGAATACATACAAATCCGCAAGTTCGAAATAAGCAGCCTTCGTGACGCCTTCGACGTAGCCGGGGAAGACGACGCGTACGTTGGAGAGCGACGCCGACATACTCCTAAGCCGTTGAAAATACGCCGCTCCCTGCATGAACGCGGGCTCCCCGCAAATGAAAAGCCACAGTGGTCCGGGTTTACGGACGCGCCGGAGCGCGTCGAGCAGCAGATCCTGGCCTTTCTCGGGCGAAATGCGGCTGAGACACAGCAAAACGCGGGCGTCTTCCGGGATTCCGTACGAGCGGCGCAGGCGTTCCGCCTCGGCGCTTGCGTCGACGGACTCTCGAGCGCCCCACGGCAAAACCTCGACGCGCTCTCGAGGAATTCCGTCGTAAGTCTCGAGAAGAACGTCGAGCATTCCTCGAGACGGCACGACGATTTTTCTCGAGAACTCGACGCTCGCGCGCTGCTGATCGAAGATCAGACGGAGGATCGAGGGCAGCACGGGCGCGAGCGGGCCGCGGAGGCGTTCCCACCATCGGGCGAGGGTCGCCGGACGGACGCGGCCGCGCAGGTAGATGGCGGCGATGTAGGCGACGACGTCGACGTGATAGATGGTGACGATGCGGAAGCCGGCGCGGGCGAGGCGCTCGAAGTCGGGGCCCTCGGAGATGTCGTTCACGAGCACGACCGTTTCGCCTGGGTCGTGCCGAAGCACCTCGGCGGTGGCGGCCTCGCGGAAGGCGTGGCAGAAGCGGGCGTAAGCGCGCTCGTTGAAGTTGACGATGTCGCGGGCAGAGGGCGCGGCGGCGCCGAGGATGGACGGGCCGACCAAGCGCACGTCGAAGGGCGCGGACGCGGCCCAGGCCTCAGTGAGCATGTTGGCGACGGCCGCGCCTCCGCCGAGGGGAACGGCCTGTCCGGCGAATCCGCCGTGCGCGGCCAGGTAGAGGACCTTGCGAATGCGCGAAGACATTCGTCAGCCGGAGGCCCCAGCAGACGCGAGGGCCATGTCCTTCTGATGGAGCAGGAGCACGTGCCAGCAGAAGGCGGCGAGCAACGGCAGGTCGGGGCGCTTGCGGCCGGCGGGCTCAATGGCCATATCTGCCGCGTGCCGGACGATTCCTTTCGTGAGGAAGCGGAGGATCGGCTGATCGTCCGCGCCGGCGAGGATCCAGTCGTGGCCCCAGAAACTGGCGCTGTGGAACTTGAGCTTCTGGCCGCCGGCGAGAGTGATTTCGCCTTTGGTACACGTCCAGTGGGGTTTGTAGATGGCCACGTCTGCTTCGCTGCCGGCGACTCGCGCGCATGCGGAGGGCGTGAGCATGCCCTGGCGTTTCAGGGTCCATACGCCATCGGTGGTTCGGGCCTCGGCGAGGGAGCCGAAGGTCTTGAGGAACTCGAGGACGGCGTAGACAGAGTCGCCGCCTTTGAGTTCATATGTCCGCGAGAACGCGGAGTTCTGTTTCCATTCAAGCGTGCCGGGCGCGCGGGAATCCAGGGGCATCATGGCGGACTCCTTTAGGGCTTCTTTTCGACGTGCACGGAGCGGCGTGCGGTGGCAATTTGGATGCCGGCGTCGTCGCAGCGTTCCTTAAGGCGGCGGTTGAACTCTCGCCCGACGGTCCACTGGTGGCCGGGGAGCGTTTTGATGCGGGCGCGGACGGTGACGCCGGCTTCGAGGAACTTGTCGACGCCGGCGATTTCCAGCGGCTCCTGAATGGAGGGGCCGAGGACGGGGTCCGAGCGGAGGTCCTGGTCGACTTCAAGCATGAGGTCCATCATGCGGCGCGGGTCGTCGGTGTAGTCGACGTTGATGTCGAAGACGGCGTAGCTGAACTGGAGGGTGCGGTTGGAGAAGCTGGTGATGGAGCCGTTGGAGATGACGTGGAGGGAGCCGTCGAAGTCGCGGAGGGAGATGGTGCGGAGGGTCATCTTTTCGACGGCGCCGGAGAATTCGCCGATGCGGATGACGTCGTTGATGCGGATCTGGCCCTCGGTGAGAAGGAAGAAGCCGTTGATCCAGTCCTTGAGGAGGCTTTGGGCGGCGAAGCCGATGGCGATGCCGGCGACGCCGGCGCCGGCGAGCAGGGGGCCGATGTCGAATTCGAACTGTTTGAGGGCGAGGGCAATGCCGAGGATCCAGATGGCGCTGTAGATAACGCGCTTGGCGAGGGTGACGATGGTGCGGGACTGCTTTTCGAACTCGACGATTTCGGCGCTGCTGGCGCGCTCCCGGGCGAGCTGCATGGAGTAATTGCGGAAGCGCCGGAGGACGTAGGAGACGAGGACGGTGAGCACGGCCGCGCCGATCAGGTAAACGCTGGCGCGGAGAGACATGCGGAGGAGCTCGTCGAAGTTCTGGAACCGGGAGAGGATGTCGCCTTGGGGCATCTGGAACTTCCATGGTACGCGGCAGCGGTCGAGGCTGGGAAGCTATGAGTGGGGAGATGGAGCCGGTGCGGATGAAGGCGGAGGAGTTGGAGTGATAGGCTGGCTGTTACCCGACATGCGGTGCTCCATCAAATCGTCAAATGAAAGGCGTATCCGACCGATGGTGAAGATCCAGATGAATGGTGGCCGGGTCGCATGTTTGTAATCATATTTGGGCTCGTCATACTGGCAATCCACTTCTCGGTCAGCCTCTTCGTGTTCCTGCATCCGGAGAAGTGGATCGATTACCAAAAGCGCATGATGTTCATTTCGTATGGACACACGAACTTCCCAACCACACCAGCATGGCTACTTCGGCTTGTTGCGGTGGTCATGATGTTGGTTTCCGGAAGCATTTTTGTCCGCTTGCTACGAACCGTAGTCCAGCGCGGCTTTTCGAGCTTCAAGACCTTGCCTGCCGATCCGGCAAGGACTCCACCGTCTGCGTTCCAGCTCGTCCCCCTCTACGCGATTTTTGCAGTGATGCTGTTCGTAGCCGTGTTCCCGGAGAAATGGATCAGATTCACCGGCAGCCACCGGATGATCGAGTCGGGGTGGATCTCTGCTCGAAGGGCCGTGTGGCTCTGCAGGTTAGTGGGAGTGCTGGGTGTGGTCGTGGGTTCGTTCTTGCTGTATTCGAAGGTCGGGTGACTTCAGATAGAGACGTGTCATGATGCCTGATCCAAGGCCAAGCTGGCAGGAATTGGCGATTCAGCAGAATGAGTCCCTGAAGAGTCGAGTCTTTCATACCGGGCGCTTTGAGTCCGGGAAGTTCCTGCATTCAGATCAATGCCGGATGTGCGGTCAGCGGATTGGGCCCGCTGTCGAGCCAGGCATCATGGACGAAGGCTTCGTGA
Organism: Bryobacteraceae bacterium; assembly: GCA_050789245.1. Lineage (GTDB taxonomy): Bacteria > Acidobacteriota > Terriglobia > Bryobacterales > Bryobacteraceae > PNKE01. The sequence goes on from JBOZRR010000031.1 coordinate 39,194, forward strand.
CCCAGATGACAGTTCAATACGTAGGGTTGCCTGTTTCGCATTTCTGGGCGTGGGTTTGCGCAGTTTGCTTCGAAGCCTTCCAGGAGGAGATGAAGTGGACGGTGGCTGAGGGCGAGGCGCCGGACCTGCCGATGGAAGAAGTGCGTGCTTTCAGCCGTGCGTGGAACGCGCGCATTCGGGCGCAGCGCAGGCAGGATCCAGGGTGGCTTGACAAGCACCCGTTCTGTCACACGGGCTGGTCAGCAGATGACGTTGTCGGACTTGCGCAGTTGAATGGCTTCGCCATTTCTCGGGAAGAGGCTCAGAGCTTTCTCGAGGTGAACGAAGGGACGATCCTCTCCGCGATGAATGGCGGGGCTGCACAGGCGATCGTGGCGTTGCTACGGAGGGAGAAACGGGATAGTAGAAAGTGAGGCGTAGGTCATGCGGCGCATACTCCCCAGACGACATTTCGTTTTCCTGCTGGCAGGTGGCGCAGTTGGCTGCGCCGGTGGCGATAGGAGCCCGGAAATGGCAGCCATCGTGTTCACGATGAAGGCGGTGGGTGCCGAGACTTCCTTCAAGGCTGAGAATGGCAGGTTTGGCTCCTATGAGGAGATTCTTCCGCGGCTTCGAGCCTCGCTCTCTGAAGAGCGTATCGATTATGCCCTGCGGAATTACGACTTCCGCCTTGAATCAGATGACGGCAGCTATCGAATGTATGCGGTGCAGAGGAAGGGTTCCATGGCAAGGCGGTCGTTTTTCGTGGATGAAACTGGCGTGGTTCGGGAAAGCTGGGGTCCTGAGCCGGCTTCGGCCAGCAGTCCGGTAGTGAAGTGACGGAAGGGGCGCGGAGGATGATCAGAGAAGAAGCAGTGGCGGCGCAGGTCAGCGAGATGATGCTAGAGCTTGGGGCCCGGCTTGACGAGTCGGTTCGCGTCGTGCGGGAGACGTGTTCGGAGGAGGAGTTCACGGCGTACCGGAAGAGCGTCGGAAGAATCATGGGCGAGATCCTGTTGGGCGTGCTGAATCCGCTGTATGAGGAGCATCCAAACCTCCGGCCCGCGGGGCTTAGCCTTGTGGTGAATGAGGGGCTGAAGACTTCGGAGAACAAGAAATGAAGGCGATAACTACGGCTACGGACGCCAGGCTGCGTCCCTTCGCCAGTCATGCTTTTTGGAAAATGCGTCTGTTTGAATGTCTATGGCTGGAGATGCGAGAAGGTTCTCCTGATGGTGTGATGAGTTTACACGGCGGTGCTGTAAGCGCAGCGTCACCGTTCA
>JBOZRR010000032.1:0-132111 GCA_050789245.1 Bryobacteraceae bacterium
CTGGCTCGGTTCCACCTCGCCAGCATCCCCTCCCGGCCTGGACCGGACAACTCACGTGCTAATTACACCGGACAACTCACGTGCTAACGACAGTCCCAAAATCTGGGAGTGTCGTTCCTGGATTGCTGTGTCATAATGCGGGTAACTTTCGGGTCTATTCGAGAGAGGGGAGGTCGTATGCGTTCTTCGCGACTTTTCTCAGCGCTAGCAGCGCTCTTCCTTGTCGCGGTTCTGGCGACAAACGCATCGGCTTGGCAGACGGGCGGTCAGGGTGGTGGTCAAGGCGGAGGCGGCGGTTCTGCCCCTCCGGCCGGCGGCGGAGGCACTTCTCCCTCCACGGGCGGCGGCACTGCGTCTCCGACTCCGACTCGTCCCGGCGCACAACAGCCGACGTTTCCAACTCCTGGCCAGGACCGGCAGCGTGAGTCGATCTTCGACATGCAGCGGCCCATCTACCTGTCGGGCAAGGTGCTTACTTCGGACGGCACACCGCCGCCTGAACTCGTCACTATCGAAATGGTTTGCGGCGGAGCGCCTCGGCCCCAGGGCTATACGGACAGCAAAGGCCGGTTCTCAATCAACCTCGGCAACAATAACAATGTCCTTCCGGACGCAAGCGTCGGTAACCCAATGGATCCGTTTGGCGGGAGCAGCTCACGAGGTTCCTCGGGTCTTCCACCCGGGATTGGCGGCGTCTCCGAGCGACAGCTTTGGAACTGCGAGCTTCGTGCGGCTCTTCCCGGCTATCGATCCGACGTTTTGGCTCTCGCCGGACGTAGGATTCTCGATAATCCTGATGTCGGGACCATCATCCTCCATCGCCTCGGCAACGTTGAAGGTTTCACGTACTCGCTCACAACCGCCAACGCTCCAAAGGACGCAAAGAAGGCGTACGAAAGGGGCTCGGACCGTCTGAAGAAAGAGAAATACGCGGAGGCCGAAGAGAACCTCCGCAAGGCGGTTACCGCGTATCCGCAGTACGCAATCGCCTGGTTCGACCTGGGTCGCGCACTGGAGCAACAGCAGAAGATGCCGGAGGCGAAGGAGGCCTTCGCGAAAGCCGTCGAGGCCGATCCGAAATATGTGAGCCCCTACCTGCACCTGATGCAGCACGCCGCCGGGAACCAGGAATGGGACAAGCTGGAGAAGACCACCGCGACCATCTTGAAGTTGAACCCCTTCAACTTCCCGCAGGCATGGTTCTACAACAGCGTGGCGAATCTTCAGTTGAACAAGATGGATGTCGCGGAAAAGAGCGCCCGCGAAGCGCTCAAGCTCGACGACCGGCATCGCTTTCCCAAGATCAGCCATCTGCTCGGCGTCATCCTCGCCGAACGCCGCCAGTATCCCGAAGCCGTGGAACACATGAAGGGCTACCTGATGATGGCCCCGAATGCCGGAGATGCCGAGGCCGTGCGGAAACAGGTGGTGGATCTCGAGAAGTTTCTCGGTACGCAGCAGGTTGGCCAGGCGCCCACGCCCGCCAAACCCGCGCCGCCGCCGAATAATTAGCGTTCGCGCAGCGCCTTCGCGCGCCGCCGCATCGCATCGCCGAGACGAAGCTGCCCGTATGCCGGAGCGATGACATCGTCCGCGTCGAGGGCCGTGCCGAACTCGATGAGCCCCGCTATGCGGGGATCAAACCAACGCAGCGGCTTCGCGAGGGCTTTCAGCAGTCCGCCTGGCAGGCGCCGCACGGACGGGCGTTTGCCCAACACCTCGAAAGCAATCTCTGCAATTCGCTGGCGCGTAAAGACTTCCGGCCCGCCGACGAGCATCTCGCGCTCCGTGCGGTTCATCGCTTCGACGCACGCACGAGCGACGTCGGCTTCGTGAATCGGGTTCGTTTTGGACAGTCCGCGGCCCGGCAATGCGAGCAATCCCTTCGATGCGAGGTCGACGAGACTCTCGAAGACGTAGAAGAATCCCGTCGAGCGGACTACGGTGAAATCGAGCCCGGACGTCGAGAGCTTCTCGACGAATCTCTCGTGCGAGGCGACGTATTCTGTCGAGAGAATCGTCGAGGCACACACGGCGGAGACGTAGACGATCTTCGAGATTCCCGCACGTTGCGCCTCGACGAGCAGGTTCGCGTTCCCGGCGTCATCGACGGCCGAATACGAACTGCGGTCGCGGCTGTTGAAGCTCACCGGGGCGCCAGCGCAAGAGACCAGCACGTCCGCACTGTCGCAAACTCCGCGCAGCGATGCGGGTTGTGTCAGGTCACAGACGCGCGTTTCCGTAGCGTTAAGAGCCGCGAGCTTCGATGGATTGCGCCCTAGCGCACGGAAGGAGCAGCCTGAGCCAGACAGCAATCCGGCCACGTGACGTCCCAACACCCCTGTCGCGCCCGCCAGCACCACGCGGCGCAGCGTCATGATTTGGATATCTTCCGAGCCTTCAGGAAAGACTGGATGCCAAATCCGAGCATGACGAGCATGAAGAACGCGGAGAGCAGGAATTTGACGAGATTCGCCGGATCGTCGTCCAATTCTTTGTAGCTGAGCCAGACGGGGCGGGCCAGCAGAACTCCGAATGCAAGGAAGAGGAAGCCAATCACCTCATTCCAAAGCACATGGAGGGGCCGCACCACCCCTGGTACAACTGTTGCGAAAAATTTCTTGACCAGCCCGGACATTTGCGTAAACTTGCTCCTAACATCCTACCAAGGAGGAACTGGCGCGGATCATCCGTGACCGAAAACTGAATCCCAAAAGACCCGCATCCACTCTCATGGTGTGAAGCCTTGCGGCCGATGGTCTGGCAAGGAAGGGGATTCCGGAGCTGGATGCTATCCTGAAGATGGACCGACCTCAGAGGAACGGATTGGACGAAAAACTCAAAGAACTGATGCAGGAATTGGGTAACGCGATCAATGAGTCGCTCTCTGATTCCGAACGCATCGCCGCTGCTATCGGAGAGATCAAGCGCGCGGGATACGACGTTTTCCTCGTGCTTGAGGCCACAATTGGGTTCAACAAACGTGACGAGTCCTCGGAGAGTGAAGATGAGGACCTCTCCACGGTAATGGAGACGCGGTTCGAGACGGAATTCGAGGAGGAGACCGCTGAGGGTGAGCCTGCCGCGGCACGCCTGAAGTGGACGACGCAGGACCAGAAGTTCCTGCGAGCACTCAAGATCGCGGTGGACGACGAGCGCCGTTAGACCAGCTCTTCGTACACCTTCCACGTCAAATCTACCGCCCGTTCCCACGGGAATTCAGCCGCTCGCGCTTTTCCCAGCCTCACCAATCGGTTCTGCAAACCGCAATCCTCCATCAGGCTGCGTAACCCGGCAGTCAGCTCGTCTTCGGAAGCCGGGTCGACCAGCAGCGCCGCATCTCCGCACACCTCTTCAAGCGCCGACCCGCGAGAACTCAGAACAGCCAACCCCTGCGCCATGGCCTCTAAAGCGGGAATTCCGAAGCCTTCATCGAGCGACGCGAAGGCAAGGATCGACGCGCGCCGGTACCACGAAGCGAGATCTTCGTCGCTCACCCACCCGGTCACGGTGATCCGCTCTCGCGCCGGGCTCCCGGCGATACGGGCATGGATCGCCTCCGCTCCGTAACCGTCAGAACCGGCAAGGACAAGCCGCCAGTCGGGGCCGGCCGAGTTCTCAAACGCCCCGATCAACCGAAGCAGATTTTTGCGGACCTGAAGTGCACCAACGTGCAGCACAATCGGCTCCCTTGACTCGTCCGATTCTGAAGCGGGAAAGCGCACGCCGTGCGGAACGACCCGAATGCGCGACGCGTCGACGCCGAGATAGCTCTCTATCTGGCGAGCAGTAAACCGGGACACGGCGATGATGAGGTCCGCGCGCTCCGCGGCTTGGCGCGCCTGCGCGGTGAACCTCTGGCGGAACTCCGGGGTAGAGTACTCACCCGACATCACGAACAGGTCGTGGAAGGTACAGACGGTTCGCTTCGAAGAACTGAGCGGCAAGCGCTGATTCAGCCCGTGGAACAGACGCGCATTCCAGAGCTGACTCGCTTCGAACAGGGGTCTGCACGATGCGTTCGAAGGGCGCTGTTCCTTCCACCCTCGCCAGAGGCGATGGGGGCGATAGCAATGAAGGAAGCGTGCTTCGGGGTGAAGCCGGGCGAGCCCTTGCAGGATTTCGCGGCTATAGACACCAACTCCGCTCAGATGGCGGCCTGTGCTGTAGGTGGCGTCAAGGGCGATGGTCAGCGGTGATTGATTCCGTATTCTTTCAGCTTACGGTAGAGCGTGGTCCGGCCGATGCCGAGGAGTTGTGAGGCCATGACGCGGTCGCCTCGCGTGTATTCCAGAGCGTCGAGGATCGCTTTGCGTTCAACTTCAGCGAGCGGAATGACTCCATGGGGTGCCCGGCTTCGGGAATCCGGATCAGGGGAAGGCGATCCGGCAGGCAGCGGCCCGTCGCCGGTGAGCGTGGCTTCGCTCAAGGCGCGGAGGTCATTCGCCTGCCTGGCGTTGAGGATCTGGGAGGGAGCGTCGGCGGTATGCAGAATCGGTCCACTGTTCACAGCCACCATTTGCAGAATGCAGTTCTCGAGTTCACGGATGTTGCCGGGCCAATCGTAGTCCAGCATGAGCTCCTTGAGTTCGGAGCTGATCCGGTGTCCGTTCCCGTAGAGGTGCAGGAAGTGATCGATGAGCGCCGGAAGGTCCATCTTTCGCTCACGCAGCGGCGCGAGACGAACGGTGACGACCTTCAGCCGGTAATAAAGGTCTTGGCGGAAACGCTTCTTCTCGACCTCATGGGCCAGTTCGCGATTGGTGGCGGCGATGATGCGGAAGGTTGAGCGCTTCACCTGGGTGGATCCCACGGGGCGGTACTCCCGCTCCTGGAGGACGCGTAGGAGCTTGCCCTGCATGTCGAGAGGCAGTTCACCGATCTCATCGAAGAAGGCTGTGCCGCCGTCGGCCTGTTCAATGAGCCCGACCTTGTTGCTCATCGCTCCGGTGAAGGAGCCCTTCACATGACCGAAGAGCTCGCTTTCCATGAGGGGGCCGACGAGCGCGGAGCAATCGATGGTGACGAAGTTCCCGCCGGCGCCGTTGCGGTGAATGGTACGGGCGACAACTTCCTTCCCAGTACCCGTCTCTCCGAGCACCAGCACGGGCCACATCCCGCGGCCGAGCTTAGAGGACAGGCGGATCACCTGCTTGAGGGCATCGGACTCGCCGACGAGCTCGTGGCGTCGTTCGCCGTTTCCATTTCGCATCGCTGGTGTGGCGCCAAACATGGCTACAGGAGGGAGGGAACTCCCCCAAAGGATGGTGGCCGACCGAACGGATTTCTCTCACAGGAATTTGCAGGAGGCGGATCGGCTCATTCGCCTTAACGGCCGTCGGCGTCCCACCGGACGACGAACGCGTCGCCGGTGACGGTTCGCAGCTCGCCGGCGAGCGCGTCGGCTTCCTGCTGGCTGCTCTTCCGTCCGACGAGTACGCGCCACTGTGTGACCTGGCCCTCGCGAGCGAGAATTTCCACTGGCGAGTAGCGCCTTTCGAGATCCTTCTTCAGGCGTTCCGCGCGAGGCTTCTCAGTGAAAGCACCGACCTGGACGGCGAAGTGGCCCACCTCCACCGGCACGGACTGCTGCGTTCCGGTGACCAACAGGCGAACCTTCACGGTGCCGGGACCAAGCATGGCGATTTCCCGTGCGGCCGCGCGGGAGAGATCGATGATGCGGTCCTTCACGAAGGGGCCGCGATCGGTGATGCGCACGTCGACGGTCTTGCCGTTGGCGAGATTTGAGACCTGAACGAGTGTGCCGAAGGGAAGCGTGCGATGCGCGGCGGTGAGCTTCTCCATGTCGTAGATCTCACCATTTGCCGCGCGGCGGCCGTGGTAGGGATTGCCGTACCAGCTTGCGGTGCCGGTCTCGGTCCAGCCGGGCTTCACCATCATCGGCGCTGAAGGAACACGCCGCTTCTTCGAACATCCGGCGGCGAACAGCATCGCCAGCGAGAGTGCGAGTGCCAGCCCGACGGGGCGCGTTTTCTGGCTCATCTGTGAATGATCCTAACGCTCATTTCGCGGCGTGGGCAACGAGAGAGCAGGCCGAACGTTTCAAACAATCTCAACTCCCGTTGTTTCAGTCCGTTTGAGCCGCTTCCCTACAGCACTTTTTCCTTGACTCCGTGCAAGCACCAAGTTTATAAAGAGATCACAACGCGACCGCGTGCGGTCGTTATCTGATGTCACGGAGAACAGATCAATGAAGAACGCAACCAAGAAGGCGGCGAAGAAGGCCGTGAAAAAGGCTGCCAAGAAAGCCGCGAAGAAGAAGTAACCAGCCGGCGTCCCAGGGGGACGCGGCAATAGGGATCAACCGAATCGGCCTCGCGAAAGCGAGGCCGATTCGCTTTTACGGCCTCCTCCATGTGGCGACACGAAAGGTCTCGCCCATTCCCACCAGCAGCGTCTTCAACTGCAGCCGGAGGTGTTGCCGTTCGGCTTCGCTTTCGGCTTCCAATGCCTTCTCCAATGCGCTCTCACCCAACGACAGCAGCCATTTCGACATGGTCTCGAAGCGCAGCAACTCCAGACCCATGCGCTGCGCGGAATGCATGAGCAGGTCGAATGGGACATGCGCGGTGATGTCCTGCTCGCCGGGGTCGCGGAGCACATCTTCGCTTGCCTGATGGCGCCTGTAGCTCATCAGCGTGCCGTTGGTGAAGCGGATGCGTTCGCGCTCCGACATGCCGTAATCAATGGTCAGAACGTATCCGCGCGTGAGTCCGGCGACCATCGACTGGAGAACGCCATCCATCTTCACCGGCACTTCCACTTCGAGGCTGTCGAACTCTTCGAGACCCTGAAGCTCGATAGGTGCTGCAGGAAGACAAGGACCATCGACCCACACGAAGCGCTCCCCATCGAGGGCGACGCGGCGCTCACGCCAGACGCCATCCTGACGGCGCGCAACGTCCACGGGGAGAGCGTCGAATAGTTCATTGGAGAAGACGACGCCTGAGTATTGCTCGGGTGGTTCACCGCGTCCGGCATCTACCGCAACGTAACGGAAGCCGCTGAACGCTTCGGCCATGTCGCCTCGTCCCGCACCCCATTCGACGACGGTGAACTCCTCGCCGGCTGTCATCTCCTGCTTCCATGCGCGAATGGCCGCAGCGACGAGGCGGCCGAACAAGGGTTGCATTTGCGACGCGGTGAAGAAGTCGCCTTGCTTGCCGAAAGGGTCGACGTGCGGCCTTCGGTAGTAGCCGTGCTCATCGTCGTAGAGGGCGATCTCCATGAAGCGTGAGAAGGGAATCGGCCCACTCGCGGCGATCTCTGAGGCTATCTTTCTTCCGGCCTCGGTCATCGCTGCTCCGTGAGTTGTTGCGGGTTGCGTGTGAAGAGTTCGCAGAGGTAGTCGTGCATGCAGTCGTAGAGGTACTTTTGGAAGCTCCAGGTGAATTGAGGGTGCGCGATGTCGCGTTCGTGAACGGGCGCGATGTATTCGTGCGCTCCGGGCACATCGGCCTTGAGGGCGATGGTCAGTTCGACTCCAGCGGCACCCCGCCGCGCGTCGAAACGCAGCAGCAGATGCTCGTAACGCGCCAGTTCTTCGCGGACCTTTTCCAGTGAGTCCATGCTCCTTATAGACTAATTGGTCGGGATGCCGCTGCCGCTGCAAGTGCGTGTGAAGATGAGCTCGGAAGCCGCCGAGTACCTGACGATGACGCCGGTGGTGCAGCGTGAGATCCCTTTCGGCGAGTTGCTGGAGCACGTCGTGGCGGCGACTGGCCTCGACGCCTCGCGCGTCGCCGACATCCTCAGGCGCGGCTCAATTGTGTCGGGAGCGACGCGTTACCGGTGGAGCGCAATTGAAACGGCGGTCGAGGAACTCGAAGGAGCGCTGCTGAGTCTACCGGGACCGGAGCCCGAGCGGCCCTTTCACGCAAACAACTGCGTGCTGGTCATGCTGCATGGCCCGTCGGCGCGGATCGAAGTTTCGCGAGAGGCGGCGGAGCGGCGCAGGCTCTTCCGGCGGTCGAGCTTCTGGAAGGCCCTTCTGGCGGAAGGCACCCCTGCATACGAGACTTACGCGTTGCGGGAGCGTGCGGATGTCTATCGCCTTGAGTTGGATGAAGACGCAGCCAGACGGATGGCCGAAGCGGCGGGGCTGATGCCGTTCGATGGTCTGGTGTCCCAAATCCGCGCGGCGCGGATCACTGCGGTTGAGTTCGTCGTGCCCCGTGGCGGCTCTTCAGCTTGATCGCGATCGGAGTCCCTTTGAATCCGAACTCCCGGCGGATGCGGTTGATGATCTGCCGCTCTGTCGAGAAATGCAGCGGCCTCGAGTTGTCCATGAAGAGAACGAACGACGGTGGCCGTACCGACGGCTGCGTGATGTAGAAGACGCGGCGGCCGGGCTCGAGTTGCAGCGTTTCGGCCAGCCGGTTGAGCTCGCCCGTGCCGACGCGGCGGTTGTAACTCTCCCACACCTCGCCGATGCGCTTGTAGAGCGACCGCAGTCCGCGCTTCTCCTTGGCGGAGAGGAAGACGATGGGCGCGTACTCGAGGAACTTGAACTCGTCGCGGATGGCCTGCTCGTATTCTTTGCGCTTGCTCTCTTCGATCAGGTCCCATTTGTTGACGACGATCACCAGCGCGCGGCCTTCTTCGTGCGCGTAGCCGCCGATGGTGGCGTCGGAGCCGACCGGTCCTTCGGTAGCGTCCACGACGAGGAGCGAGATGTGCGACATGCGAATGTGCCGGCGTGCCATGACGACGCTGAGCTTTTCGGCCATCTCGCGGGTCTTGCCCTTGCGGCGGATACCGGCGGTATCGACGAAGGTGTAGTGTTCTCCGCCGACTTCGACAGTTTCGTCGACAGAGTCGCGCGTGGTGCCGGCGATTGGGCTGACGATGGCGCGCTCGAAGCCGACCATTGCGTTCAGCAGTGTGCTCTTGCCGACGTTGGGCCGACCGATGATGGCGACGCGCACGGCCCACGGCTTCGCGGCGGCCTCTTCGAGACCCTCGGTTTCGGGGAAGTCCTGTGTGGCTTCATCGAGCAACTCCCACAGGCCGAGCTTGTGCTCGGCGGAGACCGAGAGGACGCGCTTGAAGCCGAGGCTATGGAACTCGGCCACGAGATGCTCGCGCTTCGGATCGTCGATCTTGTTGACCGCGAGGATCACGGGCTTGCTCAGCTTGCGGAGCAGCATGGCCAGATCGCGATCCGCTCCCGTGATTTCGGTACGGCCGTCGATCAGGAAGATGATCTGCGCGGCCTTCTCGAGAGCGACGCTGGCCTGCTTGAGGATCTGCGCGGGGATAAGCTGTTCGTCGTCGGGGATGATGCCGCCGGTATCGATCAGTTCGAAGCGGCGGCGGCGATGAACGGCTTCACCGTGGATGCGGTCGCGGGTGATGCCGGGCTCGTCGCCGACGATGGATCGGCGCTGCCCCAGAATCGCATTGAAAAGAGTGGACTTGCCCACATTGGGCCGCCCGACGATGACAACCGTGGGAAGGCCCGGGGTCTCCGACATGACAGTCTCAGTCTAGCATTCAGGGCAGAAGCGGCCTGGTTTCACGCCCGGCGCGATCGAGTTCGGCGGCGAGATCGGACTGCGGTGTGTCCTCACGGAAGACCTCCGCCCACCACGTCTGGCTGAGTGTGCCGTGGCCTTCGAGGCAAATGGATTCGGTCTCTTCCGGATCGACCAGCAGGTGGAAGCTGAGGCCCTTTTCAACAGGCATGCACATGTGTTCCAGGCAATACGGGCAGCGGCGGATAAGGTCGCGCTTCCAGGCCTTATAGCCGAGCATGGTGAGCCAACTAGAGGCCGTCCAGACCGACAGACGTCCGGTGATCTCCCAGAAGAGGTTCTCGCCGGCCGCGGCCAGGCACCACTGCATGGCAGTGATGAAGAGCACGACGCCGGCGACGGTCATCAGCGCCAGATTGGTGACGCCAAACAGCCAGAACCTGCGGCGCCGGAAGTTCGCGCGGAGATAGAGGACCCCGGTAATAAAGGCTAGCGTCCAGGTGATCTTGCCCCAGGCGGCGGGGACACGCCAGGGCTTGATAGGGGCGTAGCGTTCGTGGTCGACCATGAATCCGGCTTCGCGTGCCCAGTTGGTGTGGTCGTTGAGGCTGGACAGCACCTGGTGGCGGTAGGGGTTGGCCCCAATCACAAAGATGATGAGCAGAACGAGAGCCGCAGGGATGGCGAGCGCCTGAACCGTGGCGGGACGAGGCACCCAGAGGCGCAGCAGCCCTCGCCAGTCCGCGCCTTCGCGAACCAACGCCTCGCGCCAGTAGGTTGACCTTCGGCCCAGCCGTCTTCCGGCGATGGCCCGCGCCTCGGCGGGGCTCAATCCGGCATCTTCCAGTTCGAGCGCCGCGCGGTCGCGGTGGAAGTCCCACTCCTCCTCCAGCGCAGCCCGCCGCGCCCGCCAACGTTTGACGTCTGCGAGCAATTGGAGCATGGCCTGCACCTCGCTCACCTCGATAGACGCGATTAGGACTACGCAAGTTCCGGCGCGGCGTGGGAGAATAGTGAATTCCCCCTGTCAGAACAGCATTACCCCCAATATGTCCAATCAGAATCTCCGTAACATCGCGATCATTGCGCACGTGGACCATGGCAAGACGACCCTAGTCGACGCCATGTTGAGGCAGTCCGGTATCTTCCGCGCGAACGAGCACGTGGAAGAACGTGTCATGGATTCCAACGAGTTAGAGCGCGAGCGCGGCATTACGATCCTCGCGAAGACCACGGGCGTTCGCTATCACGACATTAAGATCAACATCGTCGACACGCCGGGACACTCGGACTTCGGCGGTGAGGTGGAGCGCGCGTTGAAGTTGGTCGACGGCGTGATGCTGCTGGTCGATTCCTCCGAAGGACCGCTGCCGCAGACGCGCTACGTGCTTGGAAAAGCGCTGGAAGCGCGGCTGCCGCAGATCGTGGTGATCAACAAGATTGACCGCGCCGACTCACGGATCCAAGAAGTGCTGAACGAGATCTTCGACCTGTTCATCGACCTGGATGCGTCCGAGGAGCAGCTCGAGTTTCCTGTCATTTACGCGATTGCGCGCGACGGAATCGCAAAGCTAGACCCGAACGACGATTCGCGGACGCTGGAGCCGCTGTTCGAGGCGATTCTCAAGTACATTCCGCCGCCAAAGGGCGATCCGGAAGCGTTGCTCCAGTTTCAGGTTGGGAACTTGGACTACTCCGATTACCTGGGACGGCTGGCGATCGGGCGCGTCTTCGACGGGACACTGCGGCTGAACGATGAAGTGTCGATCTGCAAGCTCGACGGCTCCATCCAGCGGACGAAGATCACGAAGATGTTCTCGTTCGAAGGGCTGAAGCGCGTCGAGGAGACCGTTGCGACGCCTGGCAGCGTGCTGGCGATCGCCGGCGTCGAGGGCATTACTATCGGCGAGACGGTCTCCAACGCGGATGCGCCGAAGCCGCTGCCGAAGATTCAGATCGACGAGCCGACGATCGGCATGCTGTTCACGATCAACACTTCGCCGTTCGCCGGACGGGAAGGGCAGTACGTGACCTCGCGCAACCTGCGCGACCGGCTGGCGAAGGAGCTTCTGACGAACGTCAGCCTGCGGGTGGAGGAGGCGGGGAGTCCTGACCAGTTCCAGGTGATGGGCCGCGGCGAGCTGCAACTCGCGATTCTGATCGAGATGATGCGGCGCGAAGGCTACGAGCTGATGGTCGGCAAGCCGCAGATTCTCACCAAGACTGTCGACGGAAAAGTGATGGAGCCGTTGGAGTTGCTTGTCGTTGACGTGCCGGAGGCGTACACCGGCGTGGTGATCGAGAAGCTCGGCATGCGCAAGGGCAAGATGGCGAAGATGGTGAACAACGGGTCGGGGCGCGTGCGGCTGGAGTTCCAAGTGCCGTCGCGCGGGCTGATCGGTCTCCGCTCGGAGATGCTGACCGATACGCGGGGCATGGCGATCATGAATTCGCTTTTCGAAGGCTACATCGAGTGGCAGGGCGATATCCCGATGCGGCAGTCGGGCGCGCTGGTGGCCGACCGCGGGGGCGTGGCCACGGCGTACGCCATCTTCAACCTCCAGGAGCGCGGCGAGATCTTCATCTCACCGACGACCGAGGTTTATGAGGGGATGATCATCGGCGAGAATTCGCGGCCCGACGATCTGAACGTCAACATTGTTAAGGAAAAGAAGCTGACCAACATGCGGGCGGCTTCGGCGGATGAAGCCATCCGGCTGGTGCCGCCACGCCTGCTGAATCTGGAACAGGCCATCGAGTTTATCAATGAGGATGAGTTCGTCGAGGTGACGCCGACCACCATTCGACTCCGCAAAAAGATCCTGAAGGCGAACATGCGCTAGGCCGCCGCCGATTCCCGCATCCCACTGACTCCCGGCTGAATCCATGCTATAAAAGGACAATCCCAAAGGTACGGGGCAGTGACGGAGGGAATCATGAGATTGACGTTTCTGCGGGTTCTACCCGTTTTCGCCGTTACGGCATTGGTCATGATGGCTGACGACGGTCTGCGGGGACCGGTTTCGGGCGTGATCGTCGATCAGAAGGCGGGAGCCATTCGCCCGATCATGGGCGTGCCGGGCTCTGCTTACGCCTCCGAAGCGGCAATCAAGGGTCTGGACTCCGCAATCGCGGCGCCCGACGGGCGGAGCGCGATGGTTTCGAAAGACGGCGTTCTCTTCTTGGTGCGCCGGCTGGACGGACCGATCCCGGTTTGGCGGATGTTCCGCGACTCGGCTGCGGACCTAGGCCGCGCCGCCTTCTCCGAAGACACTTCTGCACTGGCGATTCAAGACACGGCCCACAACCAGATCGAGATCTGGAGCAGCCTGGCCGACCAGCCCAAGCTGAAGGCGACCATCGGCCTGAGCGACATTCCCGGCCGTCTCGTTGCTCTCGCGACCGGCAGGAACGGCGAGTACGCCTTTGCCAGCTTCCAGGAGTCTGACACCGCCGCATCGCTCTATCTGCTGAAAGCGAATGAGACTCCCCGGCAGCTCTACGCCCTGGAGAAGGCCGGCACCCTCCTGCTGCGGGGCGATGTGCTGTGGTTCTCCGACATGGCGCGGAATAACGTCTACAAGCTGACGCAATGGGACATGTCCTTCAATCTCTCGACGGTGGCTTCGGCGGCGCACGGTGTCAGCGGCCCGGTCGGGATCGCGATTTCCAATGACGGAAAGACGCTGTTCGTCGCCAACGGCGAAGCGCGCCAGTTGGTCGCCGTCGATGTCGACCGTCAGACGGTGAAGGCAGCTTTCGCGCTGGACTTCCAGCCGACACAGCTTGAGCGCTCGGGTGGCTTCTTCCTGCTCGCTTCGGGAACGCCCGGTTCTCAGCCAGCGCAGGTGCTTGATGCTGAGCGCATGCAGGTGTTCTTCGTCCCGGTGAGCCTGGGGCCCGTTTCGGCTCCGGCGACGGACACGTCCGCTTCCATTCTCGAGTAGTTCAAAGGCCCGGCCGCCGGTTCGCGCTACTTGCGTGCACGGCCGCCGGGCTTTTTGCGCCCCTGCCCGGCGTCGATCAGGCCGTAGCTCCCCTGAACCAGTTCGTCGATCTCCGCCGCATCCATCCCCAGATTCAGTCGGAGCGCCACCCATCCGCCGCGGGCCAGGTACGGCGCGGGGAGGTAGCGTTCGTCGGCAGTGAACACATCCATCGCTTCCTTGCCGACCTTCACGGACAGCAACAGGTCGCCCTTCCACTCTCCGATGACGGCGAAGATCCGCCCGGCGGCGGTCTGAAAAACGGCGTCGTTGCCCCACTTCGACGTCTGCTCCCAGCCAGGCAAGGCGGTGCAGGCCTGGCGCACGAGTCTCACTGCATCGGCCCTCATACGATCAGAGTACAGCCGCTCAGAAGCGCCAGGATTCCATCGGCTGCGTGGCCATTCGCAGATCCGGCCACTGCCCGGTGATTCGCGGTAATCCCTTGCGCTCGTCTTCCGGAGAGACGTGCATCGCAATGATGGTCTTCGGATTGAGCTTCGTCCGGATCAGTTCACTCGCTTCGGCGTCCGCAAGCAGCCACCACGGGAGCAGCGCCACATCGATGCGCTCGCGGTCGAGATTCGCCGCCATCAAATGATCGAACGGTGCCGCCGCATCGCCGATGTGCAGGAACGTCAGCCCGCCGATTCGGATCAAGTGTCCGAGGTTCTGGATGTCCTCGCGGCCGCGGCCATGCTCGACACGGAACATGGTCACTTGGAGGTCCCCGAATCGCCGCGTCATCCTGGAGCCCGGTTGTGGAATGGTTTGCACCACCTGCGTTTGCGGGCGGGCCATGGCTTCGAGCACGGCACCGCAGACCTGTGGCGAGGACCACAACTGCACCGTACGCCGGGCATCCAGCAGGGACGCAACGGATTTCTCACTGAAGTGATCCTTGTGGAGATGGCTCACGAGCAGAAGTTCGACTTTGTCGTAGGGAGCCTCACCCGCTTCGAGTTTCGACAATTCTTCGGCCGGGACCCGCTTGTACGGTGGGATGCCTTCCCGAAACAGACCATCCACCACGACGGCCTGGTGACCGTTGGAGATCATCACCCCGTAGTTCGCCAGATGCGTGACCGTGACGCCGCTGACGCTGCCGTCCTTGAGTGCCAGAGGTCCGGCAAGCATCCCGAGCGCGCGCCGCCTGCTGATCCCGTCGTGGGGGGTGAGTCGAGTCATGGAGCTCCTTCCAGAGGGTGACGACTTTTCCTACAAGAAAGGACGAGAAATCTTTGTAAACATTCCTCAATGTGGCTGGAATGCATCGCGTAGGATGGGAGGCGCAGTTTGGTATGGCAAGAATCGCACTAATCCATTGGAAAGCGAGTGAAGCGGCAGCGCGCCTGGAGGTGCTGGTGAACGCCGGCTATCAGGCCCATCTGTTTTCGGAGCCCGGACCGGGGTCTCTGAGGCCGGTGCGCGCGGCTCCGCCCGACGCGATCGTGATCGACCTGACGCGAATGCCTTCGCACGGGCGCGAAACCGGCGTGGCGCTTCGCGCGAGCCGCGCGACGCGCCATGTGCCGCTGGTATTTGCAGGCGGCGAACCCGAGAAAGTCGAGCGCGTACGCGAACTTCTGCCGGATGCGGTCTTCACGGAATGGGATGAGATCGACGGCGCGCTACGGCGCGCGTTGGCCTACGCGCCCGTGAACCCGGTGGTGCCTCCGCATGGCATCGAGAATCCGGACAAGCCGGTGTCGCAGAAGCTCGGCATCGGTCCGGACTCGCGTGTCGCGGTGATTGGCCGTCCCGACGAGTTCCATGACGCGCTGGGACCGGTGCCCGAGTCGGCGCGGTTCACGTCCGGGCCGTCGCAGAGCGACACGCTACGAATCTGTTTCGTCAGGACGCAGGCCGAAGTGGGGCTGCAGATTGCAAGGCTCACGCCGCTGCCCGAGAAGACACCCCTGTGGCTGTGCTGGTCGAAGAAGAGCTCCGGAATGGTCACTGATGTCACGCAGCAGAAGCTGCGAGAGACTGGGCTTGCAGCGGGGCTGGTTGACGATAAAATCTGTTCCATCGACGCAACCTGGTCTGGGCTGCGTTTCCGCACCAAGAAGAAGAAATAGATGATTCGATTCCTGCCCCTCCTCCTGCTCGCTGCTGTTCCGGCCGCGAGCGCGGCCTCTCACGTCGTGGTGATCGGTATTGACGGCTTGAGCCCGGACGGTGTTCGCAAGGCGGAGACGCCGGTGCTTCACCGCATGATGCTCGAAGGCTCGTTCACTCTGCACGCGCGCGGCGTGATTCCCACGGTGTCATCTCCGAATTGGGCCTCGATGATTTCCGGCGCGGGGCCGGAGCAGCACGGCGTGACATCGAACGAATGGCAGCCGGGCAAGGCCGAGATCCCGCCTGTCGCAACGAGCGCGCCCGGCTATTTTCCGACGATGTTTTACCAGGTGCGGCGCGAGCGGCCGTCGGCCGGCATTGCGATCTTTCACGACTGGAAGGACTTTGCGCGCCTGGTCGAGCCAGGCGTTCCGACGGTCATCGAGCATCACAAGGGGCCCGAGGCGACGACCAGCGCGGCAATTCGCTATTTCAGCGAGCGGAAACCGCTGCTGACCTTCATCCACCTCGATCACGTCGACCACGCCGGCCATGACAAAGGCCACGGCAGCAAGGACTACTACGCGGCGGTGGCCGAAGCCGACCGGCTGATCGGCGAGGTGCTCACGGCCATCGAGAAAGCAGGGATCGCGGCCGATACGACGGTGATCGTCACGGCGGACCACGGAGGGGTGGGCACGAAACACGGCGGCATGACGATGGCGGAACTCGAGATCCCGTTCATCGCCGTAGGCAACGGCGTTCCGAAAGGGAAAGAGATCAAACAGCCGGTGAACGTCTATGATCTGGCAGCGACGGTTGTGAAGATGCTCGGCGTGCCGCCACATCCGGCGTGGGTGGCAAAGCCGGCATTTTGAGAGTCTGTGGGACAATCTCATTTGTATGCCAGCCTGCCGCCGAATCGCTCTTCTGGCCGCCGTCGCGGCAGTTGCGCTTCTCTCCGCTGCCTGCGGAAAAAGGAATACCGTGCCCGATACTTACAAGGTGAAATTCGAGACCACCAAGGGTGACTTCGTCGTGGAGGTTTACAACAAGTGGGCGCCGCTCGGCGCGGCCCGCTTCCACGAACTCGTCACGGACGGCCACTTTAGCGAAGCCAAGTTCTTCCGTGTGCTGCCCGGATTCGTGGTCCAGTTTGGACTGCCGGCCGATCCGAAGGCGGCGAAGTCGTACGCGAACCTGGCGGACGACAGTGTTGAGCAGTCGAATGTGAAGGGAACGATCACCTTCGCGACGGCGGGTCCGAACACGAGAACGACGCAGGTGTTCATCAACCTGGCGGACAATGCGCGCCTGGACGGAATGGGCTTCTCGCCGTTCGGGACGGTGACTGAGGGGATGAACGTCGTCGAGTCCCTGTACGCGGGGTATGGCGAAGGCGCCCCGATGGGGAACGGACCAGACCAGGGCCGGGTCCGCAATCTGGGCAACGCCTACTTGGATGCGAGTTTCCCGAAGCTCGACGGGATCAAGAAGGCCACAATCCTGCCGTAGCGGCCGCGCAGTGATACTGCACGTCACGAATGGCGATGAGGCCGGGAGCCGCCTGAAAGGGCTGTTCCCGGCCGATCATGTTTTATCGTGGGCCGATATTCTTTACGAGGGGCCGGCGCCCCCGGGGTTGTCGCTGGAGGCATTCTCCGACGTCCGGGCAAGGCACCTGGCAAGCGCCGGATACGGGCAGTATGTTCGCATCCGGCAGCAGTTCCGGGAACGTGACCGGATCGCGATGAACGCGGTTCGTTTCCGCGAGGTGATTCTCTGGTTCGAGCATGACCTGACGGATCTGCTACAGCTCTTCCAGATTGTCGATCACTTCACGAACGGGCACTTTGTCGGCCCATTGTCATTGGCTCAGGCAAACACGTACCTGACCAGTCTGCCGCCAAACGCGTTTGTGGTGATCCAGAACACGCGCAAGGTGCTGGACAGCCGCCGGAGGGCCCCCTACATCGCAGCGTGGAAGGCATTCACAGACCCGGACCCGAATGCACTTATTCCCCATCTCGACCAGTTTCCCGGGCTGTTGCGGCTGTGCGAGGAGTCGCCGTGGACCACCGACGGGCTGACGCGCACGGAACGGGTGGTGAGGCAACTTCGCGCGGAGGGCTACACGGAGCGATGGGACCTGTTCCGGGAGTACATGCGCACCGAGGAAGCTCGCTTTATGACCGACCTCAGTTTCGTCCGTGTGCTGAAGGGCGAGAGGCTGCGGACACTGCCCTGGCGGTGGGATCCGGAGGCGAGGCGGTTCGTTCCCGCACCCTAACGAAGTTCCGCAAGCCAAATGTTTGAGGTCGTGTTCTCCATGGCAAAAACCAGCCGGCCGGCCACCGACTGCAGGCCGATCCGATCCAGTCCGATGCGATAGTGCTTCAGGAGGGTCTGCCGCGCAAGGGGCATGCGGAGCACCGGGAACGCGGCTCCGGCGGGATGCATGGTGGCCATATTCAGGCGCTGCCCCCAAATGGATCGCGTGCCGTCGCGTTCGCTGACGAAGTAGAGCAGGCCATCGCTAGAGCTCCATGAGGGGAGGAAGTCCGAAGTGTTTTCTCCGCTCAGATCGATCCATTCATTCGGCGAGACGTGTCCCTCCGGCCGGAATGGCGCGAGCATGATCTTGCGGATCTTGCCCGCGTCCACCTGCATTGCGATCCACTTCTGGCTCGGCGAGATGCGGGCGCTTCGCAACCCCCAATCAGAGCGTTGGAGCGCGGCGCCTTTTTGTCCGGTGTCCACGTTCAAAAGTCCGACGAAGGGGATCAAGGCTCCGGGCTCGAAGAGGAGCCATTTGCCGTCGGGCGACCAGGAAGTGGGTATTCCGGCGTCGGCGGCCAACTCGCGTGAGGGTTCCTGAGCACTATCCTTCACACGCACGCTCATCTTGGCCCCGTTCATGACCATATAGGCGATGCGGTTGCCGCTCGGCGCGAATATCGGACGGTCGGATCGGAGCGGTGAGCTTTCGATTTCCCTCTCGATCCCATTCTGTAGATCGAGCAACCAGACCGACCGGCGACCGTTGCGGTCCGACATATAGGCGAGTGTCCCTCCGTCGGCGGAGAGCGTCGGCTGCAAATCTGCCTGCGGATTCCTGGTCAGCCGCTTCAGCTCTCCTTTGGTCATGCCGGTGCGCGGATCGAGCTCTACAGAGTAGATATCCACCTGCTGCCGGGCTCCGGAGAAGACGATACGGTTGCCGAGCGCCATCGCCCACATGTCGGCGCTGGTGCCGTAGGTCAGCCTCTCCGGCTGGCCCTCCACAAGGAAATCGTCCGACAAGCCCATGCGCCAAAGAGTACTGACGTCACTCAAACTGCCGAGCGCGGCGGAGAAAATGAGGTGACCGTTGACCCAATCCAGCGGCATGCCGAGCTGGTCAGCCCGGGAGCGGAGAAGTCCGCCGAGGTGCTCCTTCAATTCTTCGAAGCGTTGTGCCGCTCCCGTTTTGACAGCAGTTCCTTCGGGGAAGGGGATCACCCACCAGTCATGCTCCTGCGTGGGATCGTTCGATACGCGGGTTCCACAGAAGAGAATCGCCTTGCCGTCGGGCGACCAGACGGGATTGTGAGCATCGGCGAACTCCGATGCCAAGCGGCGCGGCTCGCCTCCACCGGCGGGGACGACGTAAATGCGTCCGGGGGCGTAGCGCTCGTCGCTCACCCAGTACAGGATCCAGACGCCGTCTGGGGAATACCGGGGACGCCGGCCCTCGCGAGCCATCATTTCGGGGACGCCGCCTTCGATTGGAATCCGGTAGAGGGCGCCACCGTCGCGCTCCGAGCGATAAGCCACGTGACGGCCGTTCGGAGAGATCCACGGCTCGGAATCGTCGTGGTCGCCCGAAGTCAGCCGAATGCGGGAGCCCGTCTGTAGGTTCTCCTTCCAGAGCAGCAGGTTCCCATCGGTGTCGCGGTCGGAGGCGTAGATCAGCGTGGTACCGTCCTTCGAGAGGACCGGATCCTTGGTCAGGCCGGTGTCCGCGGTGAGCTGGCGAAGCGCCGGTGGCGGCGGGGCCTCCTCCCTGGGGAGGAAGCGGTAGGATGCCCAAACAACCAGGCACAAGAAGACGGTGCCGAACACGATCCTGCCCCAGTTCACCTGCCGGACCGAGTTCTGTGGCGAAGCGGGCTGTTTGGCCGGGACAGGAAACTCGAAGCTCATCAGGTAGGTGCCCTTGGGCAGCCGGAGCCTCACCTCCCCGTGCCTGTCTCCGGATTCGTAGTACTGCTCCAGGCGAGCCCTCAGACGGTGGGCTTCCACGCGGACGATTCCGTCTGTCTTCGTGTCGTAGCCGGGCGTGCGTCCGTAGAGCTCCACGCCGATGACGGATTCCTTCAGATCTTCGGTTCTACCTTCAATTGCGCGGACGGCAAGATGGCGGAGGAGCGCCTGCATCCGGCCCGCATTCGCAAACCACGGGCTGGTGGTGATTGTTTCCACCTGCGCCCGTACCTGGCGAGCCTGTTCCTCGCTCAACGCCACCATCTTCTTCCCTTTAGCTCGGTTCACCCCATCCTAATTGGGATACATCCGAGGCGCAAGCGCGGTTTCCTGTCATCACAACCACCATGCAACCTAGGTTAAACCACCCCTTCTATCCCGATTTAACTCCCCCCTGCTCCTGAAATATGAATAAGATGCAATTGTTGAGGCGGACCCGCTGGCGAGGAGGCCGCGGGGGAGCCTCGACGAATAGCAGAGGAGGATGGAGGAATTCGCCTCAAGGAGGAGGAGAGGCGAATTTCTCCGTAGGGAGGAGCGGAGAAGGGCCCCGGACGTAAACCGAGGCCCTTTTTCAGTTTTGGCGGTACCGCGTGAGCTTGGGTACTAGCGCAAAGTGGTGTGGTCAGCCGAGCGCCTGTTCCGCTTTGCCCGCCATCAGCGCGCCGAGTCCGGCCGCCTTCACCCTGAGCCCGATATAGAACGGTCCGAAGAGGGCGTACACCGCGCTGGCCTCGTCAAAGCGCATCTCGTAGATCAACTGCTTGAACGGCAGGGGGGACTCCGAGAACAGATCCACGCCCCACTCCCAGTCGTCGAAACCAATGGAGCCGGAGATGACTTGCCGGACAACGCCGCCGTACTTGCGGCCGATCATCCCGTGCTCGTGCATCATCCGCTGCCGGTCGGCGAAGTCTACCGAGTACCAGTTCTTGTCCTCACCCCGTTTCTTGTCCATCGGGTAGAAACAGAGGTAGCGGCTGTCGGGCACCTCCGGGTAGAGCCTGACAGCCATCGCCTTTCGCTGGCGGTCAATGATCTCCGCCGCGGCCGTCTCCCATTCATCGGTGCCTGGCTGCAGGCCCTTCGCGCCAAGCTCCTCGTAAAGTTTGCGAGTGCTCTCGTAGAGACCAAGCTCCACGACACTCACATAGGAGTTGGAGAGCTCGAGGTAGTGGGACAGGCGCAACCGGCGGACATCGAGCTGGGCGTCGAGCAATCCGGGGAAATCCGGGCGGAAGTGCACCAGCATCAGGTCGCCCTTGTGGCCAAGCATGGCGAATGCGGCGCTCTGGCAGCCGGCCCCCGCCGATTCAGCGTTGCCGAGCCATTCCGTCGCTTCGCGCAGGACATGCTCCCGGGTCTGCGCGTCCGTCTCGCGCCAAAGGTCCCACTTCACGCGAAACATCTGATGCAGAACGGCTGAGCCGTCCAGCGTCATCGGGGCCATGGGAAGGGGGATCTGTGTGCTCATTTTTGGGCGGCGGAGTCTTACTCGATTCTCGCAAAGCCCGCGTCCCGGCGCAGCGTGCACCCTCACCATCGCCGGCTGCGATATCAATGAAAGTATCCCGATCATGCCAATCGCCGACTACCTCCTGAGCCTCCCTGAACGGGTGGTGCGTTCCGCCACCGCATTGGCAGGCGGACTGGTCCGGGAGATCGGTGAGGCCGCCATCCCGGCATCGCTCCGGCGAACTCGCCTATACCAGTCCATGGTGGAGGCCGTGTTGCGATTTCTGATCGAGCAGGTCGGCGAAGTCGAAGGCGCTTTCCCGCAGGAAGGACGCCTGGCGGAGGACTTCCTGCTGCGCCGCACGGCGGGCAACGGCCTGGAACTGATCGGCATCCTCACCTTCCGCGCGTCGCCCGTCTGGGTGCTGGCGGCATTCGCCGACCTGACCGGCGCGGGCCGGCACTTGATCCGGGAGATCTCAGATTCGCTGAAAGAAGAGGGGCTGCTGCCGCCCGACGCGGAACCCTCCACGATGGACCAGATCCTGGACGGTCTGGAGGCCGCCTCGGGCCGGGCCGCCGAAGCGATCAACACGCCGCCCCTGGATGTCGCTGCGCTACGTGCCGAATGGCGCGGCATTCGGGATCATCTCGTCTCCGTTCCGACTCCGGCCATCGACTCATTGGAGCGGCAGTGGCGGGATCTTCGCGCGACGGCGGTCGAGCAGCGGCGGTCCGCGTTCGAGATCTCCTCCCTGCTGGCCCTGTCCACCGTCACACGTCTCCCGCAGCACTTTGTTTGGCTGGGCCGCTCAACCCGGACGGCCGCGCGAGCCACCGGACAGCTTCTGTCCACCGCGATTCTTGACCACTACACCGGCACTCTGGCCGAGATTCGCAGGGAGGGGCTACTACCGTGGTGGACACGCGAGTTCCGGCCGTACCTCGCCGGCGCGGCGCGCGCCTTTCATCCCGAGAAGCAAACACTCACTCAACGGCTGCTGCGCCGGCGTTGAGTGCCTATCCAGGACTTGCGCCGTTTTCGAGCTGACGCCAGATGTCGCGGTAGTGATGGAAGTCCAGGCCGCAACGGCCAAGCAGTTCGCGATCCTTTGCGATCTCGATCGCCGGGCCGCAGCGCGCCATCTGCCCTTCGTTGAGCACAGCGGCACCTTCACAGCAGGCCAGCGCGGGCAGAATCGCCTGGGAGATGACGATGACCGTCGCCTTGAGCTCGCGAATGGTGCCGATTAACTGTTCGATCAGCTCCGGATCGAGGTTCGCGAACGGCTCGTCCATCGCGATGACGCGCGGCCGCATCGCCAGCACCGTCGCCAGAGCGGCGCGCTTGCGTTCACCCGACGACAACTGCTGCGGATGCTGGCCCAGCAAACCATCCAGCCGCATCGCCGCTGCGGCTTCGTGCACATGGCTGCGTACTTCGTCCTCGCTCCAGCCGAGATTTCGCGGGCCGAAGGCGATGTCCTCTTCCACGGTCATGTGGAACAATTGGTCGTCGGGGTTCTGAAAGACCAGGCCGACGTCGCGGCGGATGCGCTCAAGCGTGGAGTCGCGCACTTCGCAGTCGCCGACCAGCACGCGACCTGCATGCGGTTTGAGAATCCCATTTAACTGGAGCAACAGCGTGCTCTTGCCCGCGCCGCTGCGGCCGAAGAGCGCCACCTTCTCGCCCGCGCCGATCCGCCAGTCCACGCCACGCAGCACCTCGTCGCGGCCCGCATAACCGTAACGCAGACCTTCGACGGTTACCGGCAGAGCTTCGATCTCAACCGGCATGATGCCACCACCACGCGGAGACTCTCACTGTAACCATCCATCCCAGTGCGCCCAACACAAAGGCCCAGTCACCTGCCGACCAGTGCTCGGCTGCTCCGTGGCGCCAGCGCCCCGTGAAGGCGCGGGACTCCATTGCCGCCTGGACGCGCTCGGCGCGCTGCCACGCACGCAGGAAGAGGTTTGCCAGTTGCCGGCCGAGGAGCGAAAGGTCCCGGCGCGCCACGCGCCCCGGCGTCCGGCTGGCGCGCGCCACTTCCATCCGCCGCCACTCTTCGCCGAGCAGCGGCACGTAACGGTACATCAGACCGACAAGCGCCCGCACCACCGACGGGGCCCGCATCCGTTCCAGCGCGCCGACGATCTCCGCGAACCGCGTGGACGCCGCCAGCAACGTGAACAGGGCGACGGCCAGCAGCCCTTTGCCGAGAACCAACGCCGGCTCGATGCGGACATTCTGATCGCCGGCCATTCGTGACAGCCAGGGCAGGGCTCCGGCCAGCAGTAACACGGGAAGCACGATGCCGCATCGTCTGACGATCGGACCCAAGGGGAGCCCGGCGCACCAGACGATCACAGCTACGCAGACCGTGTATGCGGCCATGCGCCAGGGGGAGAATGTTTGCTCGGTGAGCACAGCCACGGCCATCAAGGTGAATGTAGCCAGCTTGGCGCCCGCCGCCCGCTGGTGCAACCAGGAATCGCCCGCCGCAAGTCTTTCGAGCCGTTGGTCGATCACGCTGACTGACGCCGGCGTGTCCAGCCGTACAGCAACCCCGCCGCGCCGAACAGCACCGATACTCCTGTAATCGCCGTTTGACTCACTCCGCCGTCGGCACCGTGTGAATGCGATTCCGCCGCCTGCGCGGTGCCTGCTTCGGTGACAGTGATCTTCGCAGTCTCGCGGTGGCCTTCGTTGTCATCCACCTCAACGCGCCACTCGCCCGGCCGGTCCGGCAGGAAGACAAAGAGGCCGCGCGCGTCGGTCTGGCCGGTCATGTATTCCTTTGACGCGTCCGCCGGCGAATACACTTTCACCTGCGCGTGCTTCGCGGGCGCGGCCGATTGCGACTCGTACCGCCACTCCAGCGCCACCACGCCCCTCGATTCCGCCACCCGGTAGTCCACACCATGCGCCAGCGCCAGTCCCGCCATCAACGCCACGCCAGCAACCAACCGCGAAATCATGCCGTCTCCAATGCCTCCGGTTTTACTCGATAGATGAC
The DNA here is from genome assembly GCA_050789245.1 of Bryobacteraceae bacterium. Lineage (GTDB taxonomy): Bacteria > Acidobacteriota > Terriglobia > Bryobacterales > Bryobacteraceae > PNKE01. The sequence goes on from JBOZRR010000032.1 coordinate 24,268, forward strand.
GTCCACTACTACCACCGTCACTGCGGCCTCCAGTCCGGCAACCACGCTGTATACGCCGGCAATCCAGAAGAGTCCCTTCCCGTACCCGGCCCATTGAAACTCCGCCGCCATCAACAGCGCGGCCGTCATGGTGGCCGTGACGGTGCAGACGGCGCTCTTCGCTCGAGTGGAAAGCGGAAGCCAGCGCCACAAAGCCGCTGCCGCAAGCGCGCCGAGCCCCATGTTCCAGGAGTTCACGCCGACGCTCAGCAGCCCGCCGTGCTGGAAGAGCAGCGACTGCATCAGCAGCGTCGCAAAGATGACGGGGAATGCACGCGTCCCGAGCAAAATGCCTGTCAGCCCGAGCAACCCGAAATGCACACTGGTGCCCGCCACGGGGATATGCACGAGCGACGCGGTGAACAGCGTCGAAGCCATCATGCCCATGCGAGCTATCTCTTCACTGCGCACGCCGCGTCCGAACCAGTAAACGGCGCCGACAGCGGCGACATCCGCAGTGATGGAAAGACCCGCCGGGAGGATTCCGTCAGCCACATGCATCGCGTAGCACTCTTCCCCTAAACCGTATCACGATTTGGGGGGGCCCTATGCGCTCACCATGCCTTTGCCTTCGACGATGCGAACTCTTCCGGCCTTCACGGACTTGAATTCCTCAATTCGCCCGCTCGGCCATGCAACCACGAGGCGGTCCGCCTGCGGGCGCCGTCCGAGTCCGATGGTGACCACCTTTTCGCTCTCGCTCAGATAGCTGCCGCCGGACTTCACCGCGCGCATGCCGTGCATTTCTCCCGCTTCGAAACGGACGGTCGCGCCGATCGCATCACGATTCGATTTCGTGCCTTCCAGCGCGACGCGGAGCGAGCGGTTGCCGTTGGCGACATCGAGACGGTACAGATAGGCACGGCCACCGTTCGTGGTGACCAGCACGTCCTGGTCGCCGTCGTTGTCGAAATCTCCATATGCCGCGCCGCGCCCCACCTTCGGGGCAGCGAACTCCGCTCCGGCCAGCGCCGCGACATCCCGGAAGCCGGCCGCTCCGCCATTCAAGAAGAGGTGCGGCGCCTGCGTGTGGCTGACCCCGGCCCTTGCACGCGCAATGCTCTCGTCGATGTGCCCGTTCAGCACGAGCAGATCCAGGCGTCCGTCCAGGTCCGGATCGAAGAAAAATGTTCCGAAGCCGAGCGATTTCCGGGTCTCCGCGCCGACGCGGGACCTTGGAGCGGAATCGGTGAAGACGCCATTGCGGGATCCCCGGTACAGGCCCAGCATCTCGTTGTCGAAGTTGGTGATCGCTACGCCCTCGATGCCGCTTCCCTCGAAGTCCCCGACATCGACGCCCATGCCCGCTCGCGCCTTGCCATCCTCGCTGAACGCCAGCCCCGCCTTCACGGCTACTTCCTCAAAGCGGCCGTCGCGGCGATTCCGGTAGAGCTTGTTCGGCTGGGTGTCGTTGGCGACGAGGATGTCCGGCCAACCGTCTTGATCGTAGTCGATCAGCGCTACTCCGAGCGACTTAGAGGTCGTGTCCAGCAGCCCGGCTTTCGCGGTGACGTCCTCAAATGTGCCGTCCCCCTTGTTCCGGAACAGCCAGCACGTCGCACCGCGATACGCCTCCGGCGTGCAGTAAGCCTTGGTCTGCCCGTCGAAGCTACACCAGACGTCGGTCTCGGGCGACCAGCGTACGTAGTTGCAGACGAAGAGATCCAGGTGCCCATCGCGGTCGTAATCCGCCCACATCGCCGACGCGGAAAAGCCCTCGCGCTTGCCGAGCCCTGCCTTTGCGGTCACATCGACGAAGCCGCCGCGGCCTGTGTTCTTGAACAGGCGGCTTTGCCCGACTGCGGTGATGTACAGGTCGGGCCAGCCGTCGTTGTCAAAGTCACCCACCGCCACGCCCATGCCGTACATCGGGACGTCCAGCCCGGCTTTGGCTGTGACGTCGGAGAATGTCCCGTCGCCGTTGTTCCGGTAGAGCTTCAGTGTGGATTTGCGGCCGTTGCCGCTCCACTGGTCCGTGCCGTTCACCAGAAGGATGTCGAGATGGCCGTCACGGTCGTAGTCAATGAACGCACACCCCGGCCCCATGGTTTCAGGCAGGTATTTGCGGCCGGTCCTGCCCGCGTTGTGAGTGAAGTCGATGCCCGCCTTGAGCGTGATGTCCGAGAGGCGAAAGCCCAACCCGCCCGTCTGGCCAGCCAGCGCTCCAGGCGCGCCGAGAAGGAACTCCCGGCGCCTCATGCTAGCCCTGCCGGGGCGGCTCTGGGAGTGTCACCAGCCCCTTTTGGATCGCATACACCACCAGGTCTGCCGTCCGGTGAATGCCCAGCGCCTGCATGAGATTGGCGCGGTGGACGGAGACCGTATTGACGCTGAGCCCGAGGATCTCCGCAATTTCCTTGTTCGACTTGCCCTGCACGATGAACTGCAGCACTTGTCGCTCGCGCTGGGTCAGTTTGTCGAAGTCGTTGTCCGCGGCATGAGCCGGAAGCGTGAGCCCCGGAGCCAGCACCCGGCGGCCCGCCGCCACTTCCTTGATCGCGTATGGCAGGTCCACCTCCAACGCGTTCTTCAAGAGGTAGCCGAGGACGCCCGCGGAAAAAGCGTTCCGGATGTAGGTCTCTTCGCTGTACATGCTGAGCATGAGGATGGCCGTCGTCGGGTACCTCTTCAGGATCTCCGACGTAGCCTGAATGCCATCCAACTCGGGCATGGCCAGGTCCATCACGACGACTTTCGGCCTCAGCTCGAACGCCGCCTCGATGGCAGCCGGCCCGCTGGCGGCTTCGCCGACCACCTCGATGTCAGGGTCGTCCTCCAGCATGCGGCGGAATCCCTTCCGCACCAGGCTATGGTCATCGGCCAGCAGCACCGTGATCTTGTCGCTCATGCTTTCACTTCCGTCAACAGCGGTACCCGGAGCCGCATCAGCGTTCCACCGGAGACCGGCCGTGTAAACTCGATCGTACCGCCCAGAATCCCAGCCCGCTCGCGCATCGCGATCATGCCGATCCCTGATTCGGCCGGCTGCGCCGGAAGCCCTCGGCCCCGGTCTTCAACTTCAAGTTCCATCCGGTGCGGCTCGTACTTCACTCGAACCCATGCTTCCGTCACGCCCGAGTGCCGCACTATGTTGTTCAACGCTTCCTGTAGGATCCGGTAGACGTGAATCGCAGTCTTCTCACCGATCCAGGGCCCAATGCCTATTTTCTCATAATGAATGGTCAATCCGGTCTGAATACCGTATTTTCCGGTGTACCACTCAATGCTCTTTTCCAGGCCGTAATCGTCAAGCACGGGCGGGTGCAGCATCTGGGACATGCCCCGGACTCGTTCGAGAGTGTGATTGGCGATCTCCCGCACTTCCTGAATCTCAGCCTTTGCCGGGGAGTCGTCGCCCACGCGCTTCGCCACCCGCTGGAGCATCACCCCCATGGCCGTCAGCACCTGGCCGAATTCGTCGTGAAGTTCCCGAGCCAGGGCCCGGAAGACGTCTTCCTGCACTGTGATCACCTGCGCCGCCAGCGCCTTGCGGTGTTCGCTCAGTTCCTCCAACTGTGTGAATACGCTGCGGTTCACCCGGATCACGTAAAGCGACGTTCCGGCGATTCCCAGCACAACCGCGACCAGCAGCAGCCAGAGATTTCGCTCCACGCGGTCGTAGATTTGTTGGATTTCGACGTGCGCCACGCTCTCGGCTTCGGTGTTTTGGACGAGCAGTCTCGAGACGAGCGTCGTCATGGTGGACCGTTCGGCATCGAGCCGTGTCCGGATCAGTGTCCTCGCTTCGTTGTCGCGCCCTGCCGACGCCAACGCCCAGAGGTGCCCTGCCTCGGTCCAGAAGCGGTCGGAGGAGGCCTTCAGAAGTTGTTGCTGGCCGGGATTGCGGCTTGAAGGGGCCAGCTGGCTTTCCTGCCGGAGAGCGTCTTCGAGGTCGGCTCGAAGGCGCTCGAACTGGGCCTGATAGCCGCTGAGCGGATACGGCTCCGTGCCTTCGGCCATGTCCCGCATTGCCAGGCCTAACTGGTTCAAATCGCTCTGGATACGGACCAACTGGAGTGAATCCCGGCGGTTGCGGTCCACGGTTTCCGTCTGCAAACGCCGCAGTCCGCTGATCTGCCACTGCATGTAGAGCGAGAAGGCCAGCACCGCGCCGAGCGTGACGCCAAGTCCGGCCAACTGGCGCGCGGTCGGTGTCTGAAGCGGCATACATCGGTATCCTATCCAATGTGACCGGCTCTAATCCGCTTTTGAACCTTCAAATTCCGCTGGCCTTCGACCAGGTGCAGCCCGAGCACGTCGCTCCGGCGTTCGAGTCGCTGATCGCCTCGGCGACGGCTCGCATCGACGGGATTGCAGCGGCGCCCGAGCCCCGAACCTACGTCAACACGCTGGAAGCGCTCGATCACGCCACGGAATCGCTCGACCGCGCCACCGGAGTCGTGCGGCATCTTGAGGCCGTCAACACCAGTCCTGCGCTGCGCGAGGCCTGGAACGCCGCCCAACCGGCCGTGATTGGCTTCTACTCGGGAATTCCGCTGAACGAGAAGCTCTGGAACGCGCTCCAGACGTTCGCGGCCACGGCGGAGGCAGCGGCGCTCACCGGAGTTCGGAAGCGATTCCTCGAGAAGACCCTCGACAGCTTCCGGCGTCACGGCGCGGCTCTCGACGCCGATGGCAAGAAGAAACTCCAGGAGATCGACGTCGAATTGGCGACGATCACGACGAAGTTCGCGCAGAACGTGCTGGATGCCACGGCAGCCTGGGAGCTCTACATCGAAGATCCGGCAGGCTTGGCCGGCCTCCCGGAATCCGCCGTCGAAGCCGCTCGCGCCTCCGCCGTTTCGAAGAGCAAGGAAGGCTGGAGGTTCTCGCTGCAGTCGCCTTCATACGTCGCGGTGCTGACATATCTCGATGCCCGTGAAGTCCGAGAGAAGTTCTGGCGCGCTTACAACACTCGCGCCGCCGAGGCGAACGCCGAGATCATCCCGCGGGTTCTCGAGTTGCGCCGGGCGAAGGCGGAGCTGCTCGGCTATTCCGGCTTCGCCGACTACGCCCTGGCCGACCGCATGGCCAAGAAGGGCGAGACGGCACACGCCTTTGTGCTCGACCTCGCGGTCAAGACGGAGGGCGCTTTCAGCCGGGAGAATGCGGCCCTGGCGGCGTTTGCCGCTGCGCACGGCGGCCCCGATTCGCTGATGCCCTGGGACGTGGGCTACTGGTCCGAGAAGCAGCGGCAAGCCGAGTACGACTTCAACGAGGAAGACCTGCGGCCGTACTTGCCGGTCGAACGGGTTGTCGGCGGGCTCTTCGAGCTCGTCGAGCGCCTGTACGGCATCCGCGTCTTCGAAGCGCCGGGCGCTCCGGTGTGGCACGCGGAAGTACGCCACTACGAGGTGCGCGACGAAGATGGCACGCTGCTTGGCACGTTCTACGCCGACTGGTTCCCTCGTGACACCAAGCGCGGCGGGGCCTGGATGGACTCCTTCATCACCGGGCCGCCGCAGCACGTAGGGCTGATGTGCGGCAACCTGACGCCGCCGGTGGGCGAGAAGCCGTCATTGCTGACGCACCGCGAAGCCGAGACCATCTTCCACGAATTCGGCCACCTGCTGCACCACCTGCTGAGCAAGGTGGAGGTGAAGTCGCTCGCCGGCACCAACGTGGCCTGGGACTTCGTCGAGCTGCCCAGCCAGATCATGGAGAACTGGTGCTGGGAGCGCGAATCACTGGACCTGTTCGCACGCCACTGGCAGACGGGCGAGCCCATTCCGGAGGAGCTGTTCCGGAAGATGAAGGCGGCCCGGACCTTCCGCGGCGCGAACGGGCAGATGCGCCAGCTCGGCTTCGCCAACGTCGACCTGTCGCTGCACATCCAGTACTCGCCGGAGCGCGACGGCAGCGTTGTCGACTATGCCAACAAGCTGCTGCAGCGCTTCACACCGGCGCCGCTGACGCCGGACTACGCAATGATCTGCGGCTTCACTCACCTGTTCGCCGACTCGACCGGGTACGGCGCGGGCTACTACTCCTACAAGTGGGCCGAGGTGCTGGACGCCGACGCCTTCACCCGCTTCCGGCGCGACGGCATCTTCTCCCGTGAGGCCGGACGGGCCTTCCGGGACAACATCCTGGCGAAGGGCAACAGTGAGGATCCGGCCGTGCTGTTCCGGTCTTTCATGGGCCGAGACCCCGACCCGTCGGCGCTGCTCGAGCGCCTGGGGCTGGTGAGCGGGGAACTGCAGTCGTGAGCGGCAGCTTCGAGATGCGCGTCATCGACGTTGAGTCGAGGCGCGTCGAAACGGGCCGCTTCGACACTGAGCCGAAGCACGAGCAGGCCGCTCAGATCATCGGGCTGATGCGGGAGTTCCTCGCCGGCAAACCAACCCAGTTCCGGGAGCCGCTTCCGTTTCTAAAGCGCGGCGACTGGGAACTGGAGTGGGAAGCCGCGTCGGGCGGCGTCGCATTCGCCGTCTTTCTCGAAGGCGGAAGGCCGGCGACGCTCGGCATTCTGCTGGCACGCATCGACGCCGAAGCCGACGGCGGCATGGCGACGGGCTTCGAACAGGCGGTGCTGGCGCCGTTCCTTGGCGAAATCCTTCCGGCTGAACGGGAACAGCTTTTTGCCAGCGACGGGGCAACTCCGCTGTTATTGGCCGCGGCGCTGCCGGGGCGGCCGGAGTTGCTGCCGACGGCGCATCTGCTGAACAGCGCTTTGGCGGCCGTGTACTTCACGGCCGTCGAGAAGCGCTAACGCGCTCAGTTTCCGATATCGGTCTCGACCTTCCACTTCCCGTCAGGCTGCTTCCGCCAGACGGTGATGTAGCGGCCGTTCCTCTGGGTGGGCTTGCCGTCGGGGCCGGTGGACTGCATCACGGACCTGCCGAGCGTATAGCCGAGCGTGCCGTCGGCGCTGACGGCGGCGTGGAACGGCTCCCACTTCAGCGAATTGCCGGGCTGGAAGAGCGGCGTGTAGAACTCCCTCAGCGCGGCCTTGCCCTTGATGTGGCCTTTGGCCGAGTTGACGCTGGCGTCTTCGGCGAACCAGGCCATCCAGCCGTCGAGGCCGCGCTGCGCGGTTTCGGCGGCGAAGGCGCGGTCCATGTCCATCAGTTCCTGGCGCGGATCGGCGGCGGAGAGTACGGCGGCCAGGGTCAAGGCGAGGATCAGCAGACGCATACATTCACTATCTGATACGTACAAACAACCCTGGGGTACTTTGTCCACTGGGGCTGTTTGGAGTAGACATCCTCAGCAGATCATGGACAAGAAAGGCAGCCTGTGGAGCCGTATGTCACTGAGCTAGGACACGCCTCCACCCCGGACGACATGTTGGAGATCGCGTTTTGAATCGCTGCATCATACGCCGCAGGCGTGTTCGGACCTGTACCATAACCGTACTGATTGCCGTCGATTCTGTTTTGTTGACACCATTCTTCGGGTGGCCATGCATCCCTGACCGTGTACCCAACCCATGCCTCAGCCCAGTACAGGCTGCATTCCGCCGCAACCGGAACGGATAGCAAAAGGAATGTGGCCATGAGTGAAGCACCAATCCGGAAGCAAGGATTGTATCTCTTTGTATCTTTCAAAGTTATTCTCCTTTTAAGCTACAGTGTAATCAGAAGAGCATTTGCCTCAGCCTATACGATAATTGGCAGGTCGTCAACACTTAATCACAGTACCTCTGCCATGCTGTCCATCTGCTCACGGCTGGAAAGTATTGGATCTAAACGAAAAATTGGGCCACGGCTGATACCGTGGCCCCAGTTATTCAGACGGACTTCAGCCTTATTTAAGTCTAATCGTCAGAAACTATAGCGCAAGCTGAGCTGAACGTTGCGCTCGCTGCTCTTGCCGGTGACCATGCCAAAGGAGGTCGAGGTCGGATTGGCATCGACGCCGTTCCAGTTCGGGTGGTTCGGGAAGTTGAAGGCTTCGAAGCGGAACTGGACGTTCTGGCGTTCGGTGATGCGGAACGACTTGAACGCCGCGATGTTCCAGTTCTGGAAGCCGACGTTGTTGAACGGAATGGAGTTGCGGTTCTGGTTCGGCAGCGTGCCGTTGGCCGGCTGGGTTGCCCAGGCGGAGCCGTTCGGCTTCGGATTGAACCAGTAGTCGGTGATGCCGACGTAATTGCCGGCGGCAGTTTCGTTCGCGAACTTCTGCGGCCGATCGGTGGTGCCGTTCAGGTTCCACGGCTTGTCGTTGGACGAGCCGATGCCGAGATAGTCGTCGGTACGAGCGATGGTGAACGGCGCGCCGGTCTGGAACTGGACCACACCGGAGAGCTGCCAGCCGCCCGCAGCCACCTTGAGCAGCTTGGAGTCGCTTTTGTTGAAGAACGGCAGCTCCCAGACAGAGTTCATGACGGCCACGTGGCGAACGTCGTTGCTCGACTTGCCCCAGTTAAGCTGCGGGTTGTAGACGTCGATGAAGACATCGCGCAGACCCGAGTTGTTGTCCATCGTCTTGCCATAGGTATAGGCGAAGCCGAACATCAGGCCCTTCGTGAACCGGCGGTTCACTTCGAGCTGCAGCGCGTTGTAGGTGCTGCGACCCGAGTGCTCCGTCATGGCGATATCGGCGAAGCCCTTATACGGACGCAAGTAGTTCACGTTCGCTCTGGGACGGCCGGTCGCGGGGTCTGCCTGATTTTCAGGCAGGAACGTCGTACCGGTCGGGAGCTGATTCAGGTTCCGCGAACGGGCGAGGTATAGGCCAGTGGTACCGATGTAGCCGACTTCCACCGTGGTGTCGTTCGTGATCTGACGCTGGTAGGTTGCGTTCCAGTTGTAGCTGACCGGGATCTTGTATGCCGGATCGACGCTTTGGAAGTACTGCGGGAAGGCAGTCTGTGCCGCACCGCCGGGGTTATCGGCGATGCCGTTGGACACGGACACCATGGGCTGCCATGGCGGGTTGCCGCCGAGGAACGCGTTGTCGTAAACGCCGGGGCGCGACACGAAGCCGCCGAAGCCGGCGCGAACAACGTCCTTCGACGTGGCCGAGTAGGCCATGCCAATACGCGGCATCCAGTTCATCTGGTTCTGGGCGGGATACGGGCTGCCGCCGCTCAACAGATAGTCGTACAGGCCGGAGTCGATGGCCGGGACGCGGCCGCGGCCGGCTTCGGGGAACGAGCTGCCTGGGATGACGACACCGTTGAAACGGTCGCCGGAGATGACGTTGCCGGTCGCGCGGTCCAGCACGGCCGCCTTCGAGGGGTCGTACTTGTTCACGTCGAAGATGGCAATGTTGCCCCAGAGCGACTTGTAATAGCCATTCTGCCAAGTGCCGCGGAAACCGAGTTCGAGCTTCAGCTTCTGGTTGACACGCCAGGAGTCCTGTCCGAAGAATTCGAACATGTGGCTGCGGTACGGGGTGTAGGCACGGGGACCGATTTCGGCATAAGTCGAGAACAGGCCCATGGCCGCGTTGGCCAGACCGGTGCCAGTGCTGTTCGCGCCTGAGCGCGTGTCCTGGAAGATAAACCGGCCGTTCTGGTTGTTCGTGCCGCCAGGAACGCCAGACACGTTGATCTGGTCGAAATCGTTCTGGCCGGAACGCTCCCAGAGGGCGCCGAACTTGAAGGTGTGGTTGTTGACGATCTTGGTGAAGTTGTTCGAAAGCTGGTAGATCGGGCCGGCGGAGCTGGACGGGTAGGGGCCGCCGTCGATCGTGCCGACGTTCGGGATCTCGATGGTCGGAACCTTGTCGTAGATCTCCTTGTTCTCCGGGAAGATGTAGGGGTAGTTGATGCCCGAGCGCGAACGCAGGTAGCGCTCACCCTCGCGGTCAACGCCGATGACCACGCGATCGACCGAGGCGGAGACCAGGAACTCATTGATCATCGTCGGTCCGAGTGTCCAGGTGTGGCCGAGGCTCGCGGTCTTGTTGGGCCGCGACCAATCGGTAATGGCGTAATCGAAGCCGCCGCGGCTGGTGTCGAGTGCCGTGTATGCGTAATTAGCAAAGCGGAACTTGAAGAACTGGCTCATCGTGGGGTTGAAGTCGATCGAGACTGTGTCCTTCCGCTGGTTCTGCCAGCCTGGACGAGTCAACAGCCAGTTGTTGCCGCCGTAGCTGCCGTTCGGGGCGTAGTAAGTTTTCAGGAACGCGGTACCGTTCGCGCTCAGCCGGTTCGCCGGGATGATGTTCCCCGCAAATGGCTGGCCGGTGTCGGGATCGTTGACGGTACGTGGGGTGTTGTAGTAGATGTTTGGCCCAAGCAGTTCACTGAAATTGCCGTCCCGCATTGCCAGGCTAGGGACGCGTTGGGAGAGTGTGTCCTCCTGGCGCCGGCGGACGTACTCCTGCGCCCAGAGGAAGAACAGTTTCTCGCGCTCCGGATTGAACGCCTTTCCCAAAGTGACCGGGCCGCTGACGTTGTAGCCGAACTGGTTGAACTTCAGAGGCGCCACTTCGTTGGTGGACGTGCGGCGATTGCGGCTCCAACTATTGGCGTCCAGTTGGTTGTTACGGAAGTACTCGTAGAAGGAGCCATGGAACTCCTTGCTGCCGGAACGGGTGACCATGCGGATCTGGCCGGCAGAGGAGCGGCCATACTCGGCCGAGTAGTTCGCGGTGAGAACCTGGACTTCCTGGACGGTGTCGAGGTCAGCGGTACCGATGGAGGTGCCGTTGGCGCGGGTACGGATGCCGACTGCGCCGTCGAAGGTGATGAGCGAGTCCTGCGAGCGGCCGCCGTTGATGGTGAGGCCGCCGGAATCCAGGCCGTAGCTGAAGCCGTTCATCGGCGAGCCGCGGCGAACACCCGGCTTCAGGATGGCGAGGAACAGCGGGTTGCGGCCGTTCAGCGCCAGGTTCTGAATCTGGGCCTGCTCAACGGTCTTGCCGACGGTGGCTGACTCTGTGTTGAGCTGCGCTGCCGAGGCTTCAACGTTGATGCTCTCGGAAACCTGGCCGACAGTGAGGTCCGCATTCACCTGCGACGGCAACGCGGCCTGCAGGTTGTTGCGGGTCTGGGTGAAGGTCTTGAAGCCGGCGGCTTCAACGACGACGGTGTAGTAGCCGGGTGCGAGGTTGGGCACAGTATAGAAGCCGGCTTCGTTGGTTGAGGTGATGCGTTCAAATGCGGTGGCCTCGTTGCGCACCGTGACTTTGGCGTTCACGACGACGGCGCCGCTGGGATCTTTGACGATGCCCGAGATGGTTGAGGTGTCGGACTGGGCGAATACGGGCGCCACAGTCAGGCAGAGAATCGCCAACAGTGCGATGGCGATTGAACTGACTCGGTTCATTCCGTCCTCCTGGATCGAATGAGAGATGAGTGTTGAACTATCTCATGTGGGTTGCAAGGCGGGCGAACTCCGGTTGGGGGGTCACTGGGCGGTCTTTTGCCGCCTTTCAGTTCCTTCATGGACCCAAGCAAGATCGCGCGATTCCTCAAAAACCCTGTATCGACTATAAAGCAAGGGGGGCCCGGCATCAATGGCTTAATCATGACTATCCTATGACTGCGCCCGTGGCTAGTACTATCGGGACGGTCGCCCATGCGGTTCCAGGCTCGGGACTTGCGTCGATGAATCGTTCCCGTTTTCAATGCAGATTTGGCTGATCGCGGGCACTGCCGCCGGGGCCGGAAAGCCGCCTTACGAAACGAACCTAGTCCCATTTCCGGACACCCTGCCCGGACCTCTCCAACGACCACCCGAAGTTCCTCCTTTCCGAACGCGGCAGCGGCCCGAGACTCGAAGAGGCGGCCGGCCAACAAGGCAGTATAGCCGCAGCGACCAAGCATTTTCCCGTAACCCGTTGATAAGACAAGGAAAAATTGTTGTGAATGACCTTTTTCCGGGGTGTGCCCCTACGGGTGCGGGAATTGTGATTTACTGTCACACATGAAACTCGGGCTTCTTTTTTTGGTCTGCGCGGCTGCCCCGCTGGCGGCGCAAGTGGCGATGACGAAGGGAGATGGCAAGATCGACATCCAGGTGGATGGCAAGCCGTTCACCTCGTTTTATTACAGCGGCGCGGACGTGCCGAAGCCGTATCTTCACCCGCTGGTGACACCGACGGGCAAACGGGTGACGCGAATGTACCCGATGGCGGACGTCCCGGGAGAGACGCGGGACCACAAACACCATCGCGGGCTGTGGTACACGCACGGCGACGTCAACGGGGTGGACTTCTGGATGAACGAGAAGGACTACAAGCGCCCCGGGGGAATCATCGAACTAGTGAAGCTCGGCAAAGTGCAGGGCGGCAAGAAGCAAGGGCTGATTGAAGCCGTGTTCGTGTGGAAGACGCCGCAGGGCGAGCCGCTGCTGGAAGAGAGCCGCACGATGACCTTTTACGCCGGAAAGGGCAAGAGCCACGTGGTGGACTTCGACGTGACGTTCAAGGCCTTGGCGGACAAGGTGAAGTTCGGCGACACAAAGGAAGGCTTCTTTGCGATCCGCCTGCGGGACGAACTGATCCAGCGCAAGGGCGGCACGCTGGTGAACGCCGACGGGAAGGTGGGGATGAAGGAAGTGTGGGGCAAGCCGAGCAACTGGAACGACTACTGGGGCACGCTGGAAGGCGAGAAGGTGGGCGCGGCGATTCTGGATCACCCGGCGAATCCGAAGCACCCCACGTACTGGCATTCTCGCGACTACGGCCTGTTCGGCGCGAACCAGTTCGGCGAGCACGACTTCTTCAACGACAAGACGCGCGACGGCAGCGTGACGATCACGAAGGGACAGAGCCTGCGGTTCCGGTATCGCGTGGCGGTGCATTCGGGCGACACGGCCGAAGCGGGCATCTCGAAGCTCTGGTCCGACTACGAGAAGACGAAGTAGCCGCGCGGGGCTGGGGACTTAGAATAGAGACTTATGGCGAAGTATGAGGCCGTGATCGGCCTGGAAGTACACGTGCAGCTTGGCACGCGGACGAAGATCTTCTGCTCGTGCCCGAATGAGTTCGGCTCGGCCCCGAATACCAACGTCTGCCCGGTGTGCCTTGGCATGCCGGGCGCGCTGCCCGTGCTGAACCGCGAGGCGGTGGAACTGGCGATGGAAGGCGCGCTGGCGTTGAACTGCGAAGTGCGGAACACGTCGATCTTCGCGCGCAAGAACTACTTCTATCCCGATCTGCCGAAGGGCTATCAGATTTCGCAGTACGACCGCCCGATTGCCGAAGGCGGCTGGGTGGACATCGAGGTGAACGGCGAGAAGAAGCGCATCGGCGTGACTCGCGTGCACATGGAGGACGACGCGGGGAAGAGCTCGCACGAGGGCTACAGGGATAGCGAGTTGTATTCGTACGTCGATCTGAACCGCACGGGATCGCCTCTGATCGAGATTGTGAGCGAGCCGGACATGCGCTCGTCCGATGAGGCCTATGCGTACCTGACGGAGTTGAAGCAGGCGCTGCAATACACGGGAGTTTCGAGCTGCGACATGGAGAAGGGCCATCTGCGCTGCGACGGGAACGTCAGCGTGCGGCTGGAGGGCGCGAAGGAGTTCGGGACGAAGGTCGAGATCAAGAATGTGAACTCGTTCCGGTTCTTGAAGGAGGCTCTGGATTACGAGATCGAGCGGCAGATCAAGCTGATCGAAGGCGGCGGGAAGGTGACGCAGGAGACGCGCCTGTATAACCCCGACCTGGGTGAAACGATCGGGATGCGCAGCAAGGAGCAGGCGCACGACTACCGCTACTTCCCCGAGCCTGACCTGGTGCCGCTGAAGATTTCCGGCGAGTGGCTCGACAAGGTGAAGTCGCGGATGGGTGAGTTGCCGGCCGACAAGCGCCGGAGGTACGTAGAGAGCTACGGGCTGCCGGAGTACGACGCGCAGGTTCTGACGGCCGAGAAGCCGATGGCGCTCTACTTCGAGAAGACGGCCGAGGTGAGCGGTTCCCCGAAGCAAGCCGCGAACTGGGTGATGGGCGAACTGGCCGGGCTGCTGAAGGCCGAAGGCAAGACGGTGGAGGACTGCCCGGTGCCGGCTGAACGTCTGGGCGAGTTGGTCGGGATGGTCGCGAAGGGCGAACTGACGGGCAAGCTGGCGAAGGATGTGCTGCCGAAGATGTGGCAGACGGGCGACGCACCGTCGGTGATTGTCGAGCGCGAAGGGTTGAAGGCGATCAGCGACACGGGGGCGATCGAGAAGATTGTCGAAGAGGTGATTGCGAACAATCCGAAGCAGGTGGAGCAGTACAAGTCGGGCAAGACGACGCTGGTGCAGTTCTTCATCGGCCAGGTGATGAAGGCGACGAAGGGCCAGGCCGATCCGGCGGTGGCGAAGGAGATTGTCGAAAGCAAACTGGCGGGCTGACGTGATACAACCATGTCGATGATCCAGCGCATTTTTCCTCCCGATACGCCGACGCCGCGCGGGCCGTATTCGCCGTGCGTGCGGGCGGGCGATTTCCTGTTTGTTTCCGGCCAGGGGCCGGTGGATACGTCGAACGACACGATGTCCTACGGCGACATCCAGCACGAGACGCGCCTGACGCTGAACAACATAAAAAAGATTCTGGAAGCGGCGGGCGCGGCGATGACGGACGTCGTGAAGGTGAACGTCTATTTGAAAGACGGCAAGGACTTCGCGGCGATGAACGAGATCTACCGCGAGTACTTCGGCGACCAGCGTCCGGCGAGGACGACTGTGGCTGTGGCGTTCGCCGATCCGACAATGAAGGTCGAGATCGACTGCATCGCGTATAAGCCGCTGTAAATCATAGACTTCTGGGGCGGCTTGGCAGCCGCTCCAGAGCACATTCTTTCCCTTCCAATTCGTCCGATTTCCTCTTCCATTTCAACTTTTCCTGGTATATGCTTTGGTGGGTGTTAATTGCCTTTAGGGTCTTGAACTCTTAAGGCCTTGTTGTGCTTCAGGACCGTCGAACGAGTCACAAGGAGTCGTATGGCTAAACGTGTGTTCTCGCTACTTGGGGTATTGATCTTACTTGCCGCCCTGTCACCGGCGCAAACCGTTTCGAGCAGCATCACGGGCGTGGTGCTTGATGCGTCTGGCGCCGCAATCGTGGGCGCCGACGTCACTTTGACAAACAACGCAACCGGCGCTGCTTTTAGCGCCAAGACCGCCACCGATGGCGGATTTACGTTTCCGAACCTGCTGGCAGGGCGCTACCTGCTAACGGCGAAGACGGCAGGCTTCAAGACACTTGAGACGAAGGACATTGTGATCAGTTCAGGCGAAGTGCGCGCGCTGGGCAGCCTGACTCTGCAAGTGGGCGAGGTGAAGGACAGCGTCAGCGTGGAGGCGGCCGCGGTGGCGGTGCAGACCTCCAGTTCGGAGAAGTCCGGACTTGTGACCGGCACGCAGTTGAACGACATCGCGGTGCGAGGCCGGGACTTTTTCACATACCTGGGCACGATTCCCGGCGTGGTGGACAACTTCTCACAACGGCGCGAGACGGCGTCGCCGGACGCGATTCGCGGGACGTTCATCAACGGCGGCCGCGAGAACCAGAAGAACTTCAACGTGGACGGCGTGACGGCGATGGATTCGGGGTCGAACTCGACGATCCACTTTCAGCCGAACATGGACGCCGTTTCTGAAGTGAAGGTGATGACGTCGAACTACCAGGCGGAGTTCGGGCGCAACGGCGCGGGCGTTATTACGGTGATCACGAAGGGCGGGTCGCGGGACTTCCACGGATCGGCGTATTACTTCTACCGGCATGAGTCGATGAATGCCAACTCGTTCTTCAATAACCGGACGGGCACGTCGAAGGCTCCGTACCGGTACAGGATCAACGGCTACTCGATTGGCGGCCCGGCGTTTATCCCGGGCAAGTTCAACACTTCTCGCGACAAGCTGTTCTTCTTCTGGTCGCAGGAGTATGTAGGCATGAAGAAGGACTACGGCACGCGGTTCGTGAATATGCCGACTGAGTTGGAGCGGAACGGAAACTTTTCGCAGTCGCGCGACACGAACGGGGCTCTGATCCTGATCAAGGATCCGACGACCGGCGGCAATTTCGCGAACAACATCATCCCGTCCACGAGGTTCTCGCCTCTGGGCAAGAGCATGTTGAGCTTCTTCCCGCTGCCGAACTACACCGACCCCGATCCCAATCTGCGCTACTCACGGAACTACCGTTCGCAGTACGCGGGCGCGTATCCGAAGAGGCAGGACATGGTGAGAATCGACGGCAACTTCTGGTCGTCGTTCCAGTTCTACTACCGGTTCCTTCGCGACAAGGACGAGCAGGACACGCCGTACGGGATGTGGGTGAACGGCGACCTGAACTACGACCTGACGCCGACGCGGTTCGGCCAACCCGGCAAGGGCCACGTGGTGCGCCTGAACAAGATCTTCTCGCCCACGGTGATCAACGAGTTCACGTTCGGCAAGAGCTACAACCATCTGTACTTCAAGCCGGTAGACGAGGCGCTGCTGAGCAGGGCCACCGTTGGCAATCCGCCGGAATGGTACAAGGACGACTACATCACCGAGACCTATGCGCCGAACATCAGGTTCGGCGGCCAGCCCACTAACCCGGTTACCTTCGCGTGGGGCAACATCCCGTACCAGAACTACAACGACGTGTATTCGTGGGTGGACAACCTGTCGCTGATCCGCGGTTCGCACACGATCAAGTTCGGCGTGTACCTGGAGCGGACCGGCAAGTTCCAGGTGGGCGGCGGCAACTATCGCGGGAACTTCAACTTCTCGCGCGACGTGAACAACCCGTACGATTCGAATCACTCGTTCTCGAATGCGCTGCTGGGCAACTTCCAGTCGTATTCGGAAGCAACGGAGCGCGTGGACGGCGACTGGTGGTTCTGGAACGTCGAGTGGTACGTGCAGGACAACTGGCGCGTGAACAAGCGGCTGAACATCGACTACGGCATGCGCGTCTACCACCTGCCGCCGATGATCGACAAGAACCTGACGCTGTCTTCATTCGACCCGACTCTCTACAGCCGATCGAAGACGGCTGCTCTGTACGTTCCAGGCAAGGACCCGGCCGACGGGAAGCGCAAGGCGATGGACCCGCTGACGGGCAAGTTCGCACCGGCGCCGTTGATCGGCCTGTTCGTCCCGAACTCGGGGCAGACGGCTCCCGGCATGAGAGTCGGCGGTGTGGACGGCGTGCCCGGAGGCCTGTACGAAGCGCCGACAACGGCTTGGGGCCCACGAATCGGCTTTGCGTACGACGTCTTCGGCAACGGAAGGACTGCGATTCGCGGCGGCTTCGGGATGTTCAAGGACCGGCTGCAGGGCAACCCGACGTTCAATCTGAACGGGCAGCCTCCGGTGGCCTACTCGCCTACGCTCTATTACGGCAGCCTGAGCGACTATGCCTCCACGCCAGGCGCCACGGGCCCAACGGGGAGCAACATGCTGTATGGCTATAACGACCAGTCCACGACGATGAGCTTCTCGTTTGGAATCCAGCAGCAGATCTGGGGTACGGTGTTGGATGCGTCCTACGTCGGCGCCCAAGGCCGTCACCTGATGGCGCAGCGGAACATTAATCCGATTCCGATGTACGCCAGGTTCGACCCGGCGAACTTCGACCCCACCAATGCCGGCAAGCCGTTGCCTGATGTCTTCCTGCGCCCGTACTATGGCCACAACGACATCAACTACCGGTATAACGGAGTGAGCTCCGGCTACAACTCCTTCCAGTTCTCGGCGAACCGCCGATTCACGCGCGGGCTGCAATTTGGCGTGGCGTACACATGGTCGAGAACGATGGGTGTGGCTGACGGCGACACTTCCGGCGTGAGTCCGTACTTCGACCTGTCCAGCCGGAACTACGGGCCGGCCGGATTCGACCGGCGGCACGTGTTCGTGGCGAACTACATCTACGAGATCCCCAACCTCGGCAAGCAAATGAACAACAAGTACGTGGGTTGGGTCACGGACAACTGGCAGATCAGCGGCATCACGTCGTTCATCTCCGGCGGTCCGTTCACGCCGGGCTTCTCGACGACCGACGGCGCCGATATCACCGGCTCCACGGAAGGCGCCCGCGTGAATATCATCGGCGACACTTACCTGCCCAAGGACGAGCGCAGCTTTGGCAGGAACTTCAACACGGCGGCGTTTGCGCGTCCAGCATCGCGCGATTTCGGCAACGCGGGACAGAACTCGATGTATGGTCCCGGCGTGAACAACTGGGACATCTCCGTGTCGAAGCGGTTCCCGCTGTTCTCAGAGAGCCGGTACCTGCAATTCCGCGGCGAGTTCTTCAACGTCTGGAACCATACGCAGTTCTCCAGCATGGACACCACGGCCCGATTCAACCCGGCCGGCCAGCAGGTGAACCTCAACTTCGGCGCCTTCACGGGCGCCCGCGACCCGCGCCTGATCCAGCTCAGCCTGAGGCTGAACTTCTGACAGCGCTGTAGCCTGACTCAAACGCCCCGGGCCGTTGAATGCGGTCCGGGGCGTTTTGTTTCCGCCGGACAAATAGAATAGAAGCAGCCTATGACGCCGCGCGTACTGGCACTGCTGGCAGTGCCTCTGCTCCTGTCGACGGCGCAGTCCCCACCGCGCCGTCCAGCACCGCTCACGATCGACTATCCCGCTACCGGATCTGTGTTTCCACCCGAGTTTCCCCCGCCGGTTTTCCTGTGGCGCGACGCGACGCCCGGCGCCACCTCATGGCGTGTGGACGTGCGGTTCGAGGACGGCGGAGCCGCGGTGACCGCCGTTTCGAAGGGTGAGCGGATGAAGATCGGGGAGATCGATCCGCGCGCGGTGGCGGCGACGAACCGGCCTCCCGTACTGACGCCGCAGCAGGCGGCGGCGCGCACGTGGACTCCGGAAGCGGAGTCGTGGGCGGAGATCAAGAGGCGGTCCGTGAGCGGCGCGGCCATTGTCTCGATCACCGGGATGACGGCGGGCAAGGCGGTGTCTCGCGGGGAGGTGACGATCCGCACGTCCGCCGATCCTGTGGGTGCGCCGATCTTCTATCGTGACGTGCCGCTGATGCCGTCAGAGACCGAGAAGGGCGTCATCAAACCGCTGTCGCCGAAGGCCGTCCCGTTGATCGCCTGGCGGCTGCGTGACGTGGGCGAGACACGCAGCAGGGTGCTAATGGAAGGGATCCACAGTTGCGCGAACTGCCATTCGTTCTCACGCGACGGCAAGACGATGGGCATGGACGTGGATGGTCCGCAGAATGACAAAGGATTGTACGCGCTGACGCCGGTGGAGCGGCAGATGACAATCCGCAACGAGAACGTTGTGGCGTGGAGCACGTTCCAGGGCAAGCTCGGCGGAAAGCTGCGGGTGGGGTTCATGTCGCAGGTCTCGCCCGACGGGCAACATGTGGTGACGACGATCAACGACCCCGGCGAGCCGCAGACGAACTACCAGCGCAAGAAGTATCCGCAGGACCTGATCCAGAACTACTACGTATCGAACTTCAAGGATTACCGCTTCCTTCAGGTCTTCTTCCCGACACGAGGCATCCTAGCCTGGTACAACAAATCGACCGGCAAGTTGCAGCCTCTGCCGGGCGCTGACGATCCGCGTTATGTCCACACGAACGCGGTGTGGAGCCCCGACGGCAAGTGGCTGGTGTTCGCACGGGCCGAAGCAAAGGACGCGTATCCGCCGGGGACGAAACCGGCCTTGCACGCGAACGATCCGAACGAGACGCAGGTCCGGTACGACCTCTACCGCATTCCGTTCAACGACGGCCGGGGCGGGACGCCGGTGGCGATTGCGGGCGCGTCAGCGAACGGGATGAGCAACAGTTTTCCGAAGATCTCGCCGGACGGGAAGTGGATCGTCTTCGTGCAGGCGCGGAACGGCCAACTGATGCGGCCGGATGGGAAGCTCTACATCGCGCCGGCCGAGGGCGGCAAAGCTCGGCTGATGAACTGCAACACGCCGCTGATGAACTCGTGGCACAGCTTCTCCCCCAATGGGCGATGGATGGTGTTCTCGTCGAAGAGCCGTTCGCCCTATACGCAAATGTTCCTGACGCATGTCGACGAGAACGGCAATGACACGCCGGCGATTCTGATCGACAATGCGACGGCGGCGAACCGCGCGGTGAACATCCCGGAGTTCGTAAATGTGGCGCCGGGCGGCATCGAACGGATCGACGCGCCGGTGACGGATTACTACCGGGTGGTGGATACCGCATCCGAGATGATGAAGGCGGGCAAGCACGCGGAGTCGATTGCGGAGTGGCGGAAGGCGATTGAGCTGAGCCCCGGCGAGGCACTGCCGTATAACAATCTCGGATTTGCGCTGGCGGAGACGGGCAAGCTGGATGAGGCCGTGCGCGCCTTCGAGAAGGCGCTGGAACTGAACCCCGAGTATCCCGAAGCGCACAACAACCTGGGTGAGGCGCTGGCGCGGAAGGAGATGCCGCTGATGGCGCGGTCGCACTTCGAGAGGGCGCTGAAGTTGAATCCGGAGTATGCGAGCGCGCACTCGAACCTCGGGTCCATTCTGATGCGTCAGGGTGAGCCGGCCGAGGCGATCCCGCACTTGCAGCGTGCGATTGAGGCGAAGCCCGAATCCGCCGAGGCGCACAACAACCTGGGCCTGGCGCTGGCGATGATGGGGCTGGTCAAAGAGGCGATCCCGATCCTCGAAGAAGCCGTGAAGCTCTCACACGGCAAGGACGCATTGATGCTGGATCTGCTGGGAGGGATCTACGCGCAGGCGGGCCGCAAAGCCGATGCGATCCGCACTGGGCAGCGCGCGCTGGCGGTGGCGACGGAGCAGGGAAATCAGGGGCTGGCGGAGGCGATTCGCCGGCGTATTCAAAGCTACGGTTCAGCTATGTGAGAAGGGGCAGCCGTTTGCGAGGCTGCCCCTTTCGAAGGTTTACTCGGCCTTCTTGCGCCGGGAGCGCCGGGGCTTGTCCGCGGCGGCCGAGGCGGCTGGCGCGGCAGCCTTCTTGCGCGTGACGCGCTTCTTGGGCTTGGGCTCGGGCACGTCGGGCAGCGGGATTTCGCCGGTCGCCGTGGGCTGGCCCTTGACGAGGGGCTGGACGAAGTCGTGTTCGGTGAGCAGGTCCTCTTCGCTGGCGGTCTGCTGGGGCAGAGCCGGCGGGTAGAACTCGGCGCCGAGGTGGACGATGAAGCCCAGATCCTCATGGGGCTCGAGCCGGACGACGTGGCGGTCCTGGGCGAAGTTCAGGAACTCGATGAACTCCTGGAAGCCGTACTTCTGGTGGTTGAAGTCCGGGAACTCCTCGCCCATCCAACCGTTGAGCTCGTCGGCGGAACGGCCGCCGTCTTCGAACTCCAGGCGGTGAATCTCGAGGGCATCGCGCAGGTTGGGCAGCGCTTCCTCCGGCCGCGGCATGGGCTTGTCGGAGTGGAAGCTGTGCTTGCGTTCGATCAGGTAGCGCCCGCCGGTGCCCTTCACGTAGACCAGGTCGGCCTTCTTGAGCTTCTCGACAAAGTCGGAGAACGAGCGTGCGCCGTAGGCGGACTCGTTGAAAGCCGAATCGAGCTGCAGCATGGTGGACTTCAGCAGGCCGAGCTGGGGCTGGACGTTGCGGCGCTCCAGCACCTGGAGGGCGCGCTCAACGAGCGGCATGGCCAGGCCGAGGTCGAGAGCCGCGGGACGCGCGTGCGGCTGCTGTTGCTGCTGCGGCTGCTGGTCGCGATCCTTGCGGTCGCCGCGGTCACGGTCGCGGTCCTTGCGGAAGCGGCGGTCGCGGTCGCGATCCCGATCCCGGTCACGGTCGAACTCGCGCTGCGGCGGCGGCGGCGGCGCGGAGGATTCGACGTTGAGGAGCGATTCGAAAGAGACGAACTCGTGGCAGTTCTGCTGGAGGATGGTGGAAGTGAAAGCGCGTCCACCGACGACGAAAACGGTCTTGCCGTATTCCTTCAGCTTGTTGACGAGGGGGATAAAGTCGGAGTCGCCCGACACGATGGCGAAGGCGTTGACGTGGTCGTGCGTAAACGCCATTTCGAGCGCATCGAGGGCGAGGTTGATGTCCGCGCCGTTCTTGTCGCCGCGCGGGGAAGGGATGCGCTGCACCATCTGGACGGCGTTTTCGGCCATCTGACGGGTGGCGCCTTCCTGGCGGGACCAGTTGGCGTATGCGAACTTGGCGACGATGTCGCCGCGTTCCTTGAGCGCGTCGAGAACGAGGGAGACTTCGAACTCACGGCGGAGTGTGGACTTCACGCCGATCTCGATGTTGTCGTAGTCGACGAAAACCGCGATGTTGAGACGGTCTTGCATGTGTTGAATACAGAATCCTAGCAAATTGTTTTGGTCGGGGGCCGGGGAATTCGAGCGGGTCAGACGGGGCGCGGGACGGCGTGGCGGATAAAATCCACGATGCCGTCGAGCGCGGCGCCGGGCTGGAAGACCTGGGCGACTCCGAGCTGTTTCAGTTGAGCGGCGTCAGCTTCAGGGATGGTGCCGCCGACGACGAGAAGAACGTCGTCCATTTTCTTTTCCTTGAGGAGAGCGAGGACGCGGGGGACGATGGCGTTATGGGCGCCGGAGAGGATGGACAGGCCGATGACCTGAACATCTTCCTGGAGCGCCGCGTTGACGATCATCTCGGGCGTCTGCCGCAAACCTGTGTAGATTACCTCCATGCCGGCGTCGCGAAGGGCGCGAGCGATGACTTTGGCACCGCGGTCGTGTCCATCGAGGCCGGGCTTTGCCACCAGCACTCGGATCTTGGGATCCATTTTGTTCGGGGGCTCTCTTTGAGTATAGGGGAAAATCGGAGTGCGGCGCGCGCCGCGGAAATACGGGAGGAACGCACATGTCCAGGATCGTTCGCTACGAGTTCATGGGGAGCTGGCTGCTCTTCTGGGTGTTCAGCATCACAGTCATCGGGATTCCGATCGCGATTCTGTACCTGGTGAACGGCACGCTGCGGCTGGAAGTGCCGGTGGATGACCCGCAGCGGTTCGTGGATGAGTTCCGGGCGGGGCGGCTGGGGAGGAAGAGGTAGTAGTGAACCGACTTTCTCGGCCCCCCGCTGGCACTTGTAGCGTTTATAGCGTTTAATGGAGGCAGGGAGAGGCGCGATGAAGAAGGCAGCGGCCAGAGAAGGACAGGACGTCCCGATCCGCGAGGAAGATGCCCTGGAAGTGCGGGAGTTGTACCGCGCCCTTCAAAGGAAATCGGCGAAACTGGTGAGCCCGGATGGCGAAACACGGAGTCTCCCCGCATCGCTTCATGCCTTTCTGGTGGAACTGCTTGAGGCGCTGACCGAGGGGAAGACGATTGCGGTGATCCAATCGCAGGCGAAGCTGACGACGGTGGAGGCGAGCGCAATCCTGGGCGTCTCCCGGCAGTTCTTCGTGAACCTGTTAGAGAAGGGCGAGTTGCCGCATCACATGGTTGGCACGCACCGCAGGATCTACGCGAGGGACCTGTTCAGGTACAAGGCGCAGCGCGATGCCGCCCGGCGGAAGGCACTGGAACAGATGGTCCGCGACGAGGTGGCGGACGGCACCTACGACGAGATCCCAGCAAAGTAATGTTCGGGCTGGTCAACGAGTACGTTGTTGTGCTGGATGCGTGTGTTCTGGCCCCCATGCCGGTGTGCGACACGCTGCTCCGTCTGGCGGAGGCGGGCTACTTCATTCCGAAGTGGTCGGCCGGAATCCTTGAAGAGTTGGAGTCCACCCTGAGAAAGCTTGGCCGGACCGAAGCTCAGATCCGGCGGCGGATCAATGCCATGAGCCTTGTCTTCGAGGATGCGGTCGTCACCGGTTACGAGCCTCTCATCCCTGGAATGACGAACCACAAGGGGGATCGCCATGTCCTTGCGGCCGCGGTCCGTTGCGGGGCAACGGCGATTGTCACGGAGAACCTGCGGCACTTTCCAGAAGCGGCATTGAAGCCCTTCGGGATTGCGGCGCAAGGCGCGGACGAGTTTCTGATGCACCAGTACCACCTGAACTCCGACGCATTCATCGCGATCCTGAAGGAGCAGGCCGAGGGCGCGGCGAGGAGCTTACCGGACCTGTTGGATGTGCTCGCCCGGTCCGCACCAGGATTGACCCGGCTGATTCGGGCTTAGCAGGTCGGTTGCGCGCGCATTACACCGCCGCCACTTCGCGCCAGGTGCCGAAGACTTGGGCGAGGGTGGCGCAGATTTCGCCGGTAGTGGCGTAGGCTCTGACTGCGTCGAGCAGAGCGGGAATCGTGTTTTGCTCCGCGGCGGCGGCTTTGCGGAGCGCTTCGAGGGCTTGGGCGACGGCGGTGTGGTCGCGGATCTCGCGGAGGCGGGCGAGTTTGGCGCGCTGCGTGCGTTCGGCGGATTCGTCGATCTGGAGAATCGGGATAGGCTGCGATTCGGGCTGAAGGAAAGCGTTGACGCCGACGATGGTGCGCTCGCCGCGCTCGATGGAGCGCTGGTAGCGGTAGGAGGCTTCGGCGATCTCCGACTGCGGAAAGTTGCGCTCGATGGCGGGGATCATGCCGCCGAGGGCGTCGATTTTCTCGATGTAGGTACGGGCCTGGCGTTCGATTTCATCGGTGAGCGCTTCGACGAGATAGCTGCCACCGAGGGGGTCGGCGACGGAGGCGACGCCGGACTCGTGGGCGAGGATCTGCTGAGTTCGCAGCGCCAGGGTGACGGCGTCCTCGGAGGGCAGTGCGTAGGCCTCGTCGAGAGAATTCGTGTGCAGCGATTGCGTCCCGCCGAACACGGCCGCCAGCGCCTGAATGGCCGTGCGCACCACGTTGTTGTATGGCTGCTGCCAGGTAAGCGAGCAGCCGGCCGTCTGCGTATGAAAGCGGAGCTTCATGCTGCGCTCGTCACGCGCGCCGAAACGGTCGCGCATGATGTGGGCCCACAGGCGGCGGGCGGCGCGGAACTTGGCGATCTCCTCGAAGAAGTCGTTGTGCGAGTTGAAGAAGAAGCTGAGACGCGGCGCGAAGTCGTCGACGGCGAGTGCGCGCTGGAGCGTCCACTCGACGTATTCGATGCCGTCGCGCAACGTGAATGCCAGCTCTTGCGCGGCGGTGGAGCCGGCCTCGCGGATGTGATAACCGGAGATCGAGACGGGGTTGTACTTCGGCACGTGGCGCGCGGCGAACTCGATGACATCGACGGCCAGGCGCATGGAGGGGCGGGGCGGGTAGAGAAACTCCTTTTGCGCGATGTACTCCTTCAGGATGTCGTTCTGGAGTGTGCCGTTCAGGCGGTCCCAGGCGACGCCCTGCTTTTCGGCCACGGCCAGGTACATGGCGAAGAGGACGGGCGCGGGGGAGTTGATGGTCATCGACACGGAGACCTGATCGAGGGGGATGCCGTCGAAGAGCGTCTCCATGTCGGCCAGCGACGCGATACTGACGCCGCACTTGCCGACTTCGCCGAGGGCGTTGGGCGAATCGGGGTCGCAGCCCATCAGGGTGGGGAGGTCAAAGGCGACGGACAGGCCGGTCTGGCCCTGGCTCAGCAGGTAGCGGTAGCGGCTGTTGGTCTCCTCCGGCGTGGCGAAGCCGGAGAACTGGCGCATAGTCCAGAGCTTGCCCCGGTACATTTGCGGATGGATGCCGCGGGTGTACGGGAAGCGGCCTGGGGCGGATTCCTCGGGTCCATAGAAGGGCTCGAGCGGCGTATCGGAGATGGTTCGCGCGAGCGCTGCGCCGTCGTTGGTGCTGCCCCTCTTCATGCCTCGATTGTAGTGCCGCCGCCGGGCAGGGAGAGGGAGTGCGTGGCGAGCGCACGGACGAACCAGGGGTCATGGGAGGTGAAGATCAGGGTGCCGGGGAAGCGCGACAAAGCGGCTTCGAGCGCCTCGCGGGCTTCGATTTCGAGGTGATTCGTCGGCTCGTCGAGCAGGAGGACGTTGGCCCCTGAGAGCAGGATTCGGGTGAGCGCGGATTTGGTGCGCTCGCCGGCGCTGAGCGTCGAGATGGGCCTTTCGACGAGGGCGGCGGGCAGCTTCAGGCAGGCGAGGAGCGTGCGCGCCAGGGTGACGTCGTTGCGCTCGGCCAAGCACAGTTCAAGCGGCGTGGCGTGCGGGTCGAGATCGTCGCACTCCTGCGTCAGGTAGGCGATCCTGACGTGCGCGCCGAGTTGGACGACGCCGGACGCGGGTGGCGCGGTGGCGGAGATCAGACGCAGCAGCGTGGTCTTGCCGGAGCCGTTCGGTCCGGTCAGCGCCCAGCGTTCGGCGCGGCGAACTTGGAGATTCAGAGCTTCGAAGACCGGCCGGCCGTTGTACGCGAACGACAGGTCTCTGGCTGAGACGGCTACGTCGCCCGAGCGGCGGACATGGTCGAAGGTCAGGTCCGGGATGGGCTGTTCCTCCCACGGTTTGGGCGCCTCCGGACGCAGGCGGGCACGTTCTTTCAGCAGACGCGCGGTCCGCGCCACCTGGGCGGCCTTCCGCCTGTAGAAGTCATGGGAGTGGCGAGCGCCCTCGGGGGCTCGGGCCACTTTGTGGGAGAGCGCCATGCGCTTTTCCGCGGCGGCGCGGTCGGCCGCGAGGCGGCGTTGCTCGCCGTTGTACTCAGCCCATTGACGGTGCAGGCGAGTGTCGCGGTCTTGCAGGTACTCGGAGTAGTTTCCTTCGCAGGCGACAATCGAGCCGCGTTCGAAGGAGAAAATGCGCGTTGCCGTTTCGTCGAGAAATGCGCGGTCGTGGGAGACGAAGACGACAGCGCCGTGGAACCGTTCAATCTGGCCTCGAAGCCAGGCGAGGGCCTCGCGGTCGAGGTGATTCGTCGGTTCATCGAGCAGGAGCAGGTCCGGTGCAGCGTCCAGGCGGACTTGGAGCGCCGCGCGCAGCCGCTGGCCGGCGGAGCGCTGGTCCTGCTCGAGGATCTGGGGCAGATACTCGACACGCAGGCCCCGGCGTCGGACGATCTGGCCCAAGGTGGGCTGATCCTCGCCGGCAAGAAGCCGCAGCAGCGTGCTTTTGCCGCAGCCGTTGGGGCCGATGAGCGCAGCGCGGTCGCCGGGATCGATGGAGAAGGATGTCGGGCGAAAGAGCGCGAGTCCGGACGAGTATTCGTAGGAGACGCCACGAACGGCGAGCAGAGACATGTTCCCTCCAGGGCTGGATGAGCGGTTGGGGCCGGGAAATGTCTTAGAGCTTCATCGTGGCAGTTGAGGCTGCAGGAAGAGACGCGCAGCCTAGAATGAGATTAGCTCATGAGCGAGAAGCCTTTCAATGACCCGTCGCTGGCGCTGAACCGGATCTACACGAAGGCCGGGGACCAGGGACAGACGCGGCTGGTGGGCGGACAGCGGGTTGCCAAGAACGCGCTGCGGCTGGAATGTTACGGCACCGTGGATGAGTTAAACAGCTTCGTGGGCTTGGCGGCGGTTTCGGCGCGGGAGGCCGGCATCGGCGAACTGGAAGCGATGCTCGAGCGTATCCAGCACGAGCTGTTCAACCTGGGCTCGATTCTGGCGACGTTGCCGGAGGACGCCGGTCCGAAGCAGCCGCGCGTGACGGATGCGGAGGTCCAGGCGCTGGAGGGTGAGATGGACCGGATGAACCAAGATCTGCCCGCGCTCAAGAGCTTCGTCCTGCCTGGAGGCTCCCGGCTGAACGCGGAGCTGCACGTCTGCCGAACGGTCTGCCGGCGGGCGGAGCGGCTGCTGGTGGCCCTCGGCCGAAAGGAGGAAGTGGACCCGGTGGATGTGCGGTACCTGAATCGACTGAGCGACTCGTTCTTCGTGATGAGCCGGTGGGCGAATCTGAAGTTGGGGCGCGCGGAGGTGCTGTGGGAGCCGAACCGGGCAGCTTCAGCGCAGACCCCTCGGTAGCCGTGGTCCGGCCATGGCAGGTGGCGCTGGGGGCGCTGCTGCTGACGTGGTGCTGGATGGCGTTTCAGGCGAATCTGGTTTACGGGGGCAACTGGTCAGGTCTCTTTTACATCAGCGCGGAGATTCCGTTGGCGACGGAGTTGCGCGACGGGGTGGTGACGCGACCCGCGTTCCGGGGCTATGACGGGCAGCTGTATCGGGTGATCGCGCACGATCCATGGCCTCCGTTTCAATACAACGCATCTCTCGACTTGCCGACATACCGCCGTCAGCGAGTGCTGGTTCCGGCATTGGCATGGGCGCTGGCGCTTGGTAGGCAGGACTGGATCGACGCGGCGTACATAGCGGTGGTGCTGGCCTCCGCGGGCGCAGGCGTGTGGTTCTCCGCGCTGTGGTTCGCCTCGCACGGCATCGGAGCGTGGTGGGGCATGCTGTTCTTGGTGACGCCCGCGGCCCTGACGTCAGTAGATCGCATGGGAATCGACGGGACGCTTCTGGCGCTGACAGTGGGAGGGGCGGTGATGTGGCGGCGACAACACTGGTCGTGGATGTGGATCCTGCTGGCGCTTGCCGGGTTGACGCGGGAGACCGGCATTTTGGTAGCGGGCGGTGTGGCCCTGGGACTCTGGGCCCAACGCGAATGGAGACGCGGATTGGTGATGGCGTGCGCGGCTCTGCCTGCATTGGCGTGGGCGTTGCTTTTGCGGATGTGGATCGGAGAGTACGACGTGGGCACGCCCGACTTTCTTTACGCCGGGATCGTGCGGGAGTTGATCTTGATGGAGGCTCATCCCAGCCAATGGGTGGCAAGAGGGGCATGGCTGTTGAAACTGGCGGGGCTTGCGGGGCTGGGCCTCTGTGTCCCTTTGATGGGACCGTGGTTCCGGCGGACGAGCGAGTTGTGGTGGGCCGCCGTCGGATTCGTGCCGCTGGCGCTGCTGCTTGGTGCGCACACCTACCTGGAGACGCCCGTCGCATTCGGCCGCGCCCTGGCTCCGATGCTGTGCTTTATCCTTTTCGAAGGAATCCGGCGATGGTCGTGGTGGGGTCTCAGCGCAGCGGCGGTGAGCATGGGGCCACTGGCGTATAGCGGGAAGGCGTTGCTCGTCGGAGTGGGGTTGATGTGACCGCAGTGGGTTTGCGCAAAACGCACCCGATCCGCCTCGGCGCGGACAGCCGCCCATGCTTCCAACGCGCGTGAATTGCCAATTGGGCGTCAGCGCCGGAACTCGCGAGGCCGCTCCGGCCGCTATCGGTTAGCGATCAGGTCCCGCTTGCCGGGGACCACATTGTAGCTGCGGCGGCGGATGGTGCCGGTGGTGAAGGCGTCATCGAGCAGCGCGTTCAGCTCCTCGGTGGGCCGCTTCAGGGAACCGGCCAAGGGGCTGGCGGCCTCCGGGCGTCCGGCGCGTGACGGATGCGGAGGTCCAGGAGCTCGAGGGTGAGATGGACCGGATGAACCAGGATCTGCCCGCGCTCAAGAGCTTCGTCCTGCCCGGAGGCTCCCGGCTGAATGCGGAGCTGCACGTCTGCCGAACGGTTTGCCGGCGGGCGGAGCGGCTGTTGGTATCGCTGATGGGCGAAGAAAATGTCGATGGTGCAAATCTCCGGTACCTGAATCGCCTGAGCGACGCGTTCTTTGTGATGAGCCGTTGAGCTAATCTTAAGATAGGCGCGCCGGATGCTCTCTGGCAACCGAACAAAGCGGCTTCGGCACGTCGTTCGTAGCGGAAAGTCTCGATTTTTCATCGAGTTTCCACCTTCTCCCTCCGATAGGTGGGGTAAGGGTCATGCTGTGAGCCAGCGGGGCTCGCACGATGGCGTAATGGCGACAATCACTGCGTACGCGCTTTTAGGGAAGGCCCACCCCGCTCACGGTGGGCTGGAGGAAACACACCTGATCAGGCTGAGTGAAGACAGCCGCCCTTGCCTCCACCTTTATCGAATTGACCGCGACCGGGACGGATCGCTGCTGGGGGAGCGAATCGGGAAGTGGGTTCCCACGGCGGATCATACGCTGGAAGACCTGCTGCTGATGGTGGCGGTCCTGGTTGAAGAGGATGCCGAACTGACGGCCGCGCTGAAGCGCGGATTGCCGGACGGGAACATCCGCACGATCCACGCGCTGTCGGATGCCGGCGATATTCGCCGCAACAAGCTATATGCGGCGATGCGCGCCCGTCGCTGGCGCAAGAAGCTGGTGCTGACGGTGCTCCGCGGCTCGACCATTGAGCGCCAGTTGGACCGGCTGCGCATGTTGAGCCTGAAATGCGAAGTCTGCGTCAGCAGAGGCACTGGCGAAACGGCCGAAGACGGCCAGGAAGCGTCTACTGGTTCGTGATCAGGTCCCGCTTGCGAGGGACCACCTTGTAGCTGCGGCGGCGGATGGTGCCGGTGGTGAAGGCATCCTCGATCAGCGCATTCAGTTCCTGGGTGTGCCGCTTCATGGAACCGGCCGAGGGGCTGGCGGCCTCCGGGCGCCCGGCGTAAAGCAGCGTCCGGCGCGTGGCGTCCAGCATGGGCTGGAGCTTGTCGCGGACGAACATCCACGGGCCCATGTTGCGCGGCTCTTCCTGCACCCAGATGACATCTGCCGTGGACGGGTAGCGCCACAGCATGTTTTCCAGGTCCTCGGCGGGCCAGGGGTAGATCTGTTCCAGGCGCAGGATGGCGACGTTCGTTGCGCCGCGCTTCTCGCGCTCGGCCAGCAAGTCGTAGTAGACCTTACCGGAACAGAGCAGAACCTTGTTGATGCGATCGAGCGGCGCGTTTGAGGTGTCGCTCATCACTGGCTGGAAGCCGCCGTGGGTGAAGTCTTGCATCGAAGAGACCGCCTTCACGTGGCGGAGCAGGCTCTTCGGGGTGAAGATTACAAGCGGCTTGCGGAGGCCGCGGCGATCAGCTCCGCCGTACATCTGGCGGCGAAGAAGGTGGAAGTACTGAGCGGGCGTCGTGCAGTTGGCCACCTGCATGTTGTCTTCGGCGCAGAGTTGCAGGAACCGCTCGATGCGTGCGGAGGAGTGTTCCGGACCCTGGCCTTCATAGCCGTGCGGCAGCAGCAGGACCAGGCCCGAAGGCTGGCCCCACTTGGATTCGCAGCAGGAGATGAACTGGTCGATCATGATCTGGGCGCCGTTGGCGAAGTCGCCGAACTGGGCCTCCCAGAGGGTGAGAGTCAGAGGGTCGCCGAGCGAGAAGCCGAACTCGTAGCCCATGACGCCGTATTCGGAGAGCGATGAGTCGTACACCTCGAAGCGAGCCTGGTTCGGCGCCAGGTGCTGCATTGGCGTGTAGACCTCACCGGTTTCGTAGTCGAAGTATTCGAGGTGTCGCTGCGAGAACGTGCCGCGGCCGGAGTCCTGGCCGGAGAGGCGCACGGGCGTCCCTTCCAGCACCAGGCTGCCGTAGGCCAGCGCCTCGCCCAGCGCCCAGTCCGCATGGCCGCCGGTGAGGAGTTCCCTGCGGTGCTCGATGAACTTCTTGAGCTTGGAGTGGAGGTTGAAGCTGTCAGGGAACGTCGTGATGCCGTCGATGACCTTCTCGACGACATCAGAGGAGATCGCGGTCCGCGGGCAAGCCGCGGGCATCTCCTGCTCCTCGATGGCTGTGACTTCCTGGAGTTCCCACGCTTCGCCGCGCTTGACGGCCTCCTCGTGGGCCAGGTTCATGCGCTCCTGGATCTGCTTGCGGATGCGCTCGACGACATCCTTGCTGACGGCGCCTTCGCGCATCAGCCGCTCGGCGTAGATCGTGGCCACGGACGGGTGGCCTTTGATCTTCTTGTACATCAGCGGCTGGGTGTAAGAGGGGTCGTCGCCTTCGTTGTGGCCGTACTTGCGGTAGCAGATCATGTCGATGACGACATCCTTCTTGAACCGCTGGCGGTATTCGAAGGCGATCTGAATACCACGGACGCAGGCCTCCGGGTCGTCGCCGTTCACGTGCAGAATCGGCGCCTGCACCGTGCGGGCAACGTCGGTGCAGTAGTTGGCGGAGCGGGCTTCGTCGGGCGTAGTGGTAAAGCCGATCTGGTTGTTGATCACCAGGTGGACCGTACCGCCCGTGGTGTAGCCCTTCAGCAGTGAAAGGTTCAGAGTTTCGGCCACAACGCCCTGTCCGGCGAACGCTGCGTCGCCATGGACCAGCACCGGCAGAACCTTGTCGCGGCCCACATCGTTCATGCGCGCCTGCTTGGCTCGCACGATGCCTTCGACCACGGGATCCACGGCCTCCAGGTGCGACGGATTCGGAGAAAGCGAGACCTTGATCTCGCGGCCCGCCGTCGTGCGCTGGATGCCGGACGCGCCGAGGTGATACTTCACATCGCCGGAGCCCTGCGTCATCTCGGGATCGACGTTGCCTTCGAATTCGCCGAAGATCTGCGCCATCGACTTGCCGAGCAAGTTCGCCAGGACCGTCAAACGGCCGCGATGCGCCATGCCGACGACGATCTCCTGAACGCCGTCATCGGCGGACTGCTCCATCAGCGAGTCGAGAATGACCATCGCCGATTCGCCGCCTTCAAGCGAGAAGCGCTTCTGCCCAACGAACCGCGTATGGAGGAAGTTTTCAAAGCTCTCGGCTTCGATCAGCCGGAGCAACGTCCGGCGCTGGACCTCTTCGCTCAACGGCCACGAGTTGGCCTGCGGCTCCATGCGCTCCTGCAGCCACCGTTTCTCCTCGGGGTGCTGGATGTGCATGTACTCGCATCCGAGGCGGCCGCAGTAAGTGCCGCGAAGGGTCTCGAGGATCTCGCGCAGCGTGGCGACGGCCTTCGACCTCGCGCCATAGGCGAGATTGCCGGTAATGAACTCGCGTTCGAGGTCCCAGATGGTCAGGCCGTAGGTGGCCGGGTCAAGTTCCGGATGGTAGCCCGGGGAGACGCCCAGTGGGTTCAGGTCGGCGATCAGGTGGCCGCGGACGCGGTAAGCGTTGATGAGCTGAAGAACGGCGGCCTGCTTGGCGATTTCGTCCAGGCGGCGCTCGTCGCGGAAGCCCAACGCCGAGCCGCGGCGGTCAGCCTGCCAGCGCACCGGCTGATAGGGCATCCCCGTAGCCGTGAAGATCTCGTCGTAGAAGCCCTCTTCGCCCTCGAGCAGCGACTGGAGCTTGCCGAGGAACACGCCCGACTCCGCACCCTGAATGATGCGGTGGTCGTACGTGCAGGTCATCGTCATCACCTTGCAGATGCCGAGTTGCGCGCGCAGGTCCTCGCTGACGCCCTGGAACTCCGGCGGGAAGTCGATGGAGCCGGTGGCGATAATCGCGCCCTGGCCGGGCATCAGGCGCGGAACGGAGCCCTTGGTGCCGACCGTGCCGGGATTGGTGAGGGAGATCGTGGTGCCGGCGAAGTCGTCCACCGTCAGCTTGCCCTTGCGGGAGCGGGCGACGATGTCGTCGAAGGCGCTGAGGAACTTGAAGAAGTCCATCGCGCCGGCGTTCTTGATGCTGGGTACGACCAGCGAGCGGTTGCCGTCCTTGCCGGCGACGTCCACGGCGATGCCGATATTGATTTCGTTCCGCACAATGCGGTGCGCCTGGCCCTCGACCTCGGCGTAGGCATTGTTCAGGGCCGGCATCTGTTTGAGGGCGCGGACAATGGCCCAGGCGATGAGGTGCGTGTAGCTGATCTTCGATTTGCCGTGCAGTTCGCGCCACTGGTTCAGCAGGCGGCGGTTCTCGTCGATCACCTTCACCGGAATGGTGCGCTGTGAAGTGGCCGTCGGGACCGACAGGCTGAGATTCATGTTCTCCGCAATGCGGAGAGGCGCGCCCTTGAGCGGGACAAGCTGTTCGGCGGGCGAGAGGGCCAGGGGAGGTGCGGCGGGAGCGGGGGACTTTGCGGCCATAGCGACCGGCGGCGCGGCGGGCTGGGCCGGAGGCGCGATAGCAGGAACAGGCGCGGTCTCCGTAATGTCGGGGACTTCGGCCTCCGGCGGCTTTGCCGCGGCCTCGCTCTCGAAGACCTCTTTCCAGCTCTCGTCCACCCCGCGACGGTTGTGGATGTACTGCTGGTAGATCTCCTCTTCCAGCCAACTATTGATACTGACTCGCTGCTCGGATTCGCTAGACATGGTTATGGTGACGCCAAGGTCGGGGGAAAAGTCCCAGTCTAATCATCAGTGTATCGCGCTTCAACGCGAGTATACGGCCACCGCGCGTACAATCACAGGGCATGAGGCTGCTGGTGTTTTCCGACATACACGGCGATGCGGCGGCGCTGCGCCGTCTGATGGAGATCGAGGCCGATTACTACATCGCGGCGGGCGATTTGGCCAACTGGGGACGCGGACTGGACCCCCTTGGACCCATCCTTGAGATGCGCGCCGGGCGCATGTGGGTGCTGCCGGGAAATCACGAGGACATCGCCGCCATCGACGCCTTTTGCGAGAAATTCGGCTTCAACTCCATGCACGGAAAGCACTTCGAAGCCGGCGGCTGGCACGTGGCCGGGCTGGGCTACTCCAACCCAACCCCCTTTGACACCCCCGGCGAGTACACAGAAGACGAAATGGCCAGTCACCTGGAACCCTTCGCCGGCCTGGACCCGATGATCCTCGTCTGCCACTGCCCGCCCAAGGGGACGCCGCTCGACGAGGCCAGCCCCGGCCGCCACTTCGGTTCGACGGCCGTGAAGACCTTTGTCGAACGGCACCAGCCCGCCTGGTTCCTCTGCGGCCACATCCACGAAGCCGCCGGCCGCGAGGTGCAACTCGGCAGGACCCGCGCCGTGAATGTGGGCAAGCGGGGGTGGTTGGTGGAGGTGTAGGACATCAAACATCGTGATATTTGATGCGTGATGTGCCATACTTGAGCCATGCGGACCACCCTCGACATCGACGACGATCTCCTCGTGCTCGCCAGACGGCTGGCCGATCAACGAGGCACGTCCATGGGTCAGGTAATCAGCGAGTTGGCGCGGAGCGGCCTGCAACCCAAGGCAGCCCCGAAGACACGGAATGGAGTCCCGCTCCTCCCCCCGAAGAAGTCCACCCGACGTCCGAACTTGGACCTCGTCAACGAACTGAGAGATGAGGCGTGAGCACGGCCCTGCTCGACGTGAACGTCCTGATCGCGCTTTTCGATTCGGGGCATATGGATCACGACGCGGCGCACGACTGGTTTGGTTCCTTGCGGCGGAAACCTTGGGCGACCTGCGCGACGACGATCAATGGCTGCATCCGGATCTTGTCGAACCCGAAATACCCGACGTTGGACGCCACGCCGTCTGACGTCGCGAGGCACCTTCGAACTCTGTGCGCTTCCGCCAACCACATGCATCTTGCTGAGGATGTGACTTTGCTCGATGAGCAGCGTTTCCGGCTGGAGTATATCGTCGGGCCACGACAGGTCACGGACGTCTATCTCCTGGGGCTCGCGGTGCGGCATGGCGGGCGGCTGGTGACGTTCGATCGCTCAATCCCACTGAAGGCGGTAGCGGGGGCCGGCAGCGTGCACCTTGAAGTGTTACGGTAAGGTCGTCGGCAATCGGCAATCTCGGCCGGCAACGGATGTAGAATAGCGCCATGCTGAAGCGAATCGGACTCGTGATGATGCTGGCGGCGGGAATGGCAATGGCTGATCAAGCAACGGTAGAAAAAGCAGAACGCGCCTGGGGCGCGGCGATGATGAAGAACGACTATGCGGCCCTCGACAAGCTGATGGCCGACGACCTGATTTACAGGCACTCGAATGGGATCGTCGACTCGAAGAAGAGCTACGTCGACGCCCTGAAGTCAGGCAAATCCGCCTACTACACCATCGCTTACGACGAGATCAAAGTGAAGGACCTTGACGCGAACACGGCGCTGGCCTTCTGCAAAGCGACCTTCGTGACCAAGGCCGCCGACGGCAACAAGCAGACCATGCCGCTGCTGCTGCTCCACGTCTTCCGCAAGAAGGGCGGCGACTGGCAGCTTGTGGCGCACCAGTCGGCGCGCGTCCCGCAGTAAGCGTTATTCGTCCCTCAATACTTCGAGCGGCTTCTGCTCAAGCACCCGCAAGCTGGCGAGCCAGCCGGTGCCGACGGCCAGTGCGGCTGTCAGGACGATGGTGACCAGGTTGGGCACCGCGTCGAACCGGAAATCGGCATCCAGCAGGCGCACCAGCAGAAGCCGCGTGAATCCCGTGGCCAGCAGGCTGCCCATCACGCCCGCTACCAGTCCGAGCACAAGGAACTCCACGGAGAAGATCCCCACCAGCCGCTTGCGTCGGGCGCCGATGGTCTTCAGCACGGCCGCCTCGCGCATGCGGCGGAAGCGCGTGCCGGCGACCGTCGACGCCAGGATGATGGCTCCCGCAAGAATCGCGAAGGCAGAAATGAAGCGGACAACCATCGACACCTGGTCCACCACCTCTTGCACTATGGCGAGCACGTCGGCTGCGTTGACGACGGTCACTGTCGGATACTTCGCGAAAACATCGCGTTGC
Source organism: Bryobacteraceae bacterium (assembly GCA_050789245.1). Classification (GTDB taxonomy): domain Bacteria; phylum Acidobacteriota; class Terriglobia; order Bryobacterales; family Bryobacteraceae; genus PNKE01. The sequence goes on from JBOZRR010000032.1 coordinate 60,367, forward strand.
AGTTTCTGAACGTGCTTCGGCTGCAACCTCGCCGTAGCGAGCCATTGCACAGGCATCCCTTCCAGCGCCGGCCGGCTGAAGACGAAGTCTGGGCTACCGCCCGCCCGCACGCTCTGCACGCGATGAACGGAGACGACGGGGACATCGAACTCGCGGCCGGTCACCACCCAGCGGATGGTATCGCCCACCTTCAGCTTCAGCGTGTTGGCGACTTCTTCATCCAGCGAAATGGCCGGCGCGTTCGTGTTCTTCGGCCACCATGCGCCCTGGCGGATGTTCAGGTCGTCGGGCTTCTCGTCCATCCAGGTCACCTGACGCGTTGAAAGCAGGAAGCGCGTGTGGCCCTTCATCGTTTCACGATCCGGCTCCGCGCCATTCATCGAGACAATCCGCGCCGCCACCAGCGGCACCAGCTTCGGCCGCGCTTTGGGATCGGCGGGCAGATCGGGCTGGGCCTTCAGGATCTGCTCAACGCCCTCCTTCTCGCGGTCCGTGATGTTGATCATGAAGACGTTCGGCGCGTTCGGCGGCGCTGCGCCCACCACCTCGCTGAGCAGCGACTTCTGAATCAGATAGATGGTCAGCGTGAACATCACACCGACACCAAGCGACACCAGTACGGCAGCCGCGTGATTCCCGGGCCTGTACAGGTTGGCCAGCCCCTGACGCCATGTGATGGGCAGCGAGAACGTCCGCCGCGTGACGAAGATGCGCAGTCCACGCAGCAGCAGCCATGCCACACCCGCGAGCAGCAACAGGCTGACCAGCAGTCCGGAGATGAAGATGCCGCCCATGCGCAAGCTCTCCGCCAGCCACGCTGCCACGCCCGCAAGCCCGCCGAGGATGACCAGGCCGCAGATCAACGAAGGCCAGTTGCGCTTGATTCGCGCCAGAAGCGGCGGCCGCGCTTCGGCCATCTCGCGTCGGAAGATCAGCGCGGGCCGGACATGGCGGATGGAGAGCAGCGTTGGCAGTGTGAACAGCAGAGTCACCAGGATGCCGGTGCCCAACCCCTCCAGCGCGAACGCCGGACTCCACCCGACGCTGTGCTCGAACTGGAAGTACCGCGACAACAGCAGTGGGAATATGAGCTGCACGGCCGCGCCCACGGCGATGCCGGCTAATCCGCCCGCGAACCCAAGCAGCACCGTTTCGACGGTGTAGATGCGAATGATCTGCGACGAGCGCGCGCCAATGCACTTCATGATTGCGATTGTGTCCAGCCGCTGCTGCAAGTGTGCGTGGATCGACGTGGCCACGCCGAGCGCGCCGACGATCAGGGCGATCAGGCTCACCAGACTCAGGAACGTGGTCGAACGGTCCAACGAGCGCTGAATGGCGGGATTCACTTCGTTCGCACCGACGACGCGCGCCTCGGGGAACGCTTTGCGCAGCTCATCTTTCGCGGCCGCGGCATTGAATCCCGCCGCAGGCGGCGACTTGATCAAATAGCGCTGCGACGCGCGGCTGCCGTAGCTCATCAGCCCGGTGCGCTCCAGACCTTCGCGCGTGATCATCACGCGCGGCCCGACGTTGAGCGAGCCCGTCATGCGGTCGGGCTCTGTGCGGACCACGGCAGCCACTGTGAACATCTCGCTGCCGAGCTTCACCTTCGCGCCGGTGCTGAGATTCAGCCGCACGACCAGATCGTCGGAGATGGCGATGGCATCGGGCCGCAGGACTTCGCGCAACGTCTTGTCCGGATCGAGCTTCACCTTGCCGTAAAACGGGTACTTTTGCGGATCGACGGCCTTCACGCTCACCAGCACCGGCGGCGCACCGCTCCCGCCGCTGTCCATCATCGAGACCGTCTCGGTGATCTCGGTGACATCGCCGCCGCGCCGGATGAAGCCGTCGAGCGTCTTCTGTTGGGCGGGCGTGGCCGGGCTGAACTGACGGATTGTGAAGTCCGCCGCGTTCAGCGTCCGGGCCTCCCGCTGGAGAGCCTCGTTGAACGCAACTGAGAACCCCCGAACGCCCGTCAGCGCGCCAACGCCGACGGCCACGCCGAAGAGCACGAACAGGAACTTCAGCTTTGCGGCGCGGGCCTCGCGCCAGGCGATTCGGGCCGCGGTGAACCAGAGCCTCATTCCGCCGCCTCTCTCTGTTCGTCGCTGATCACCACGCCGTCCTTCAGGGTGATGATGCGTGTCGCATAGGCCGCCAACTCACGGTCATGCGTCACCAGGACCAAAGTCGTGTGTTCGCTGCGGTTCAACGACAGCAGGAGCTCCAACACTTGCCGCCCGTTGACCGAATCCAGGTTGCCCGTCGGCTCGTCCGCCAGCAGCAGCGGAGGCTGCCGCATGAACGCGCGAGCCAGAGCCACGCGCTGCTGCTCGCCGCCCGAAAGCTGGACCGGGTAGTGGTCCAGGCGTCCGTTGAGCCCCACGGTCTCCAGCAGCATCCGCGCCCGATCGAGCGTCTCGCGCCCGTTCTCGCCAGCCAACTCGGCGGGCAGCAGGACATTCTCCTCGGCCGTCAGTGTCGGGATGAGCTGATAGGACTGAAACACGAAGCCGATCTTGCGGCCACGGATCTCCGCCAGCTTATCTTCGGGCAGCCGGGAGATGTCTTCACCGTCCAGCAGAATTGCGCCCGTCGTCGGCGAATCCAGCCCGGCCAGCAGGCCCAAAAGCGTACTCTTGCCCGAGCCCGATGCCCCCATGATGGCGACAAACTCGCCGCGGCGGATCGTGATGTCGATCCCGCGGAGAATGTCCACGCGGTGCGTGCCTGTGTCGATGCTCTTGGTAACACCGGTGAGAGTGATGATTTCTGGAGACATCTGGAGGTGGAATCCCGTCTTTTATGATGGCAGGAGATGAAGCGCCGAGTTTGGATCCTGACAATTGCCGCGGCCCTGGCCGCCGGATGCGGCGGTGGAGCGAAGGAAGAGACCTCTGTTCCCGAGCCAAAGGCCGCGCCGCACCCCGCGCCCGCTCCGCCTGACGGCCGGCCCGTGATTGTCGCCTTTGGTGACAGCCTCACTGCCGGCCTTGGCGTCGATCCCGGCCAGAGCTACCCGGACTGGCTTCAGCGCACCATCGACGGGAAGGGACTTCAGTTCCGCGTCGTCAATCAGGGCATTAGCGGCGACACCACCAGCGGCGGCGCGGCGCGCGTCGAAGAAGCCCTCCGCCTGAAGCCCGCCGTCGTGATCCTCGAACTCGGCGCCAACGACGGTCTTCGAGGCCTGCCCCTCGACGAGACCCGCCGCAACCTCTTCGAGATGACCGATCGTTTTCAGGCGGCCGGCGCTAAAGTCCTGCTCGCCGGGATGACGCTGCCCCGAAACTACGGCCCGGATTACATCCGCGACTTCGAGAAGATTTTCAGCGACCTGAAGCGCGAGAAGAACGTCGCGCTCATCCCGTTCTTCCTGGAAGGCGTGGCCATGAACCCGCGCCTGATGCAGAACGACGGCATGCACCCCACGGCCGAAGGCTGCCGTCATGTCGCTGCGAATGTCTGGAAGTATCTCGAGCCCCTCCTCTCCAAATAAAACGCGGGCGGAAGCACGAAGCTTCCGCCCGCTCTGGTGACTTCTTGGGGGGTCTACCAGTTCAAAACCAGCACCAGCTTGATGAATCGCGGCAGGTTGCGCTGCGTCACATCGAGCTTGCCGAAGTTTGCATTGGTCACGTTGGTCCCGTTGCTCGCAAGCCGCGAGAACCAGGGCGTGTTGGTCGCGTTCACCATCTCGCCGCGGAACTGGAGCTTCATCGTCTCGGTGATCGGGAAGCTCTTCGCAAGCGAGGCATCCAGGTTCCGGTATCCCGGCACCCGCGCCTTGCCGAACCGGGTCGGGAAGTTGCGCAGCGTGTACTGCTCCTGCGCCGCGACGCGCTTGCCCGTCGCCGGATTGTTCCACAAATCGACGTTGAACAGGTAGCCGTCCGCCTTCTGCGCGTCCGTCGGACGGGCATCGCCCGCCTGTACCTGCGCCGCGTTCGGGTAATCCATCGCCCAGCCGGTCTGCAGGCCCAGGTTCCAGTTCAGCGACCAGCCGCCCAGAAACGCATCGGCAACCTTGCCCATGTCGCCGCCAAACCGCCGGCCCTTCCCTACGGGTACTTCGTACACACCCGAGAAGTTGAACTTGTGCGGCACGTCGGTTTCCTGCGCCGAACGGTTCTCGAGCGGTGTCTTGCTGACGTCGTTCAGGTTCAGGTCCTGCACGTTCTGCAGGTTCAACTGCTCCAGCGTCTTCGAGAAGACGTAGCTCGCGATGAACGTAAAGCCCTGCGAGAAGCGCTTGGTCAGACGAGTTTGCAGGCCGTTATAGTTCTGCCCGCCGATCGGCAGGTTGTTCAACTGCACCGACGAGAACTGCGGGAACGGATACAGCAGATTCTGTCGAGGAATGGTGGCGCCGTTCAGGCCGGCGTTGTTCGGAATCAGACCCGCCATCGGGTTCGCGATCCGTTCGGTGTACCAGGCCGTGTCGATGCTGCCGTCCGCCTTGCGGCGGCCCAGCAGGTTCGCCGGAACCGCGTTGATGTTGGTGCCTGTGCCCACAGGCAGCTTCTTCGTGATGTTGCCGACATAAGCGATCTCCGCCAGCATGTTGCCGGGAAGCTCGCGCTGGATGTCAAACGAGAACTGGTGCGAGTACGGCAGTGGCCGGTCGAAGTAGTTCATCGTGATGGACTGCCCCAGGAAGCTGCTATCGCCCATGCTGCTCCCCACCGGATTCAGCAGCATGCCGCCCGGCTGGTTCGCAAATGCGTTCACCAGGTTGACGGCCGGGGTCAGGTTGCCGTCGGTCGTGACAATCGCGTTCGTCCGCTGGCTGAAGCCCAGCGCTTCGCCACGCTCGTTCTGGCCCAGATAGTACAGACCGTAGCCGCCGCGGATCACCCACGAATTGCCCAGATGGTACGCCGCGCCCACGCGAGGCTGGAAGTTGTTGCGGTCGCGCGCGAACGCCTGCCGCGGCTGGCCGCCGACATTCGCGAAGGTCGGAACGCCCTTGATGTCCAGGCCCTGCGCCTGCGCGTCGATCGGGCTGGCCTTGTCTGTCAGGAACGCGCTCAGCATCCGGTCATAGCGCTCCACCATCGGAGTCTCATAGTCCCAGCGGAGGCCGAAGTTCACCGTCAGCCGGGAGCTCACGCGCCAATCGTCCTGGAAGAACAGTGCGTAGTAGTTGTTCTTGTAGGCCGGGTCGATGTTGCGATCGACGTAACCGCCGGTCGGGTAGCCCAGAAGGAACGTCGCGAAGGCGCTTCCGCTCACCGCGTCGCCCTGCTGCGCCCGCGCCTGCGTCCAGTTCCGGTCGAAGTTGTAGACGCCGCTCGACGCGCCCGGATTGTTCGTGTTGTCGTGGTACCGGCGAAGTTCAGCGCCGAACTTCATCGTCTGCCGGCCGCGAACCATGTTGATGTTCGGCTGTAGCGAGTACGTGTCCGACGGCGACGAATTCACCACACTGTTGCCGGAGCCGATCGACTGGAATGCGTTGTCGGCGAAATCGAAACGCGGGAACTGGTAGCGCGACAACTGCGACACCAGCGCGGGAGCAAAGCCCAGCTCACCCGGATTGTAGTTGGCTCCGAAGCTACTGCCGCTAGTCGTCTCCCAGCGGGTCAGGCCCGCGCGCAGGTTGAACGTCATCGACGAGGAAAGAATCGAGGTCCAGTCCGTCGTCCACACGCGGCCATTGCGGAGCAGCGGCGCATTCCCGGTCGGTTCGGCCGCGTTCGATCCACCCCACACCAGCGAACGAAACTCCGAGAACGGATTCTGCGAATAGCGGAAGTAGACCGTATTCCTGTCGTTGACGCGATAGTCCATGCGGCCCGACCAGGCGTTCATGTCCGCCACCCAGCGCGAGGGGTAGATGTAGTTGTTGATCTTCGCCGGCCCGTCACCCGGCGCGTTCGGCGACGGGTAGTAGGACATCACTTTCGACGCCACCGGATTGATCCGGTTCGTCGGAATCCTGTTCCCTGCAAACGGCTGGCGGTTGCCCGCGGCGTCCGTCGTCAGCGGATCATAGATCGTTACCAGGCTGTTCTGCGCGTTCCGCATCGTCGAGAAGTCGCCCGTGCGCCACTCGTCCAACGGGAAGTTCGCCGCTCCAGGGTCGGCCGACCGCTGACGCAGGCCTTCATACGAAACCAGCCAAAACAGCTTGTTGCGGCCGTCCAGGATCTTCGGGATCACCAAGGGACCGCTCACCTGGAAGCCAAACGTGTTGATGTTCATCGGCGGCTTCTTCGTGCCCGCCCGGTTCAGTTCGCTCTGGTTCGCGTTCAGCTCTTCCGCCTGGAAATACTCGAACAGGCTGCCATGGAGGGCATTCCCACCCGATTTTGAAACGATGGTCACAATTCCACCGCCCGTTCGGCCGTACTGCGAATCGTACGTATTGGTGAGGACCTTGAACTCCTGCACGGACTCCATGCTCGGCACGCCAATCACACCGCGGCTGCCGCGAACATTGCTGATGCCATCGATCAGCACTTCGTTGTCGCCGCGCTTGCCGCCGTTGATCGAGAATCCGGTGGTGCCGCCGGTGTCAAACGAGCGCAGGTAGCGCCAGTCGCCGGTCTTGGTCACGCCCGGCATCGACCAGGCGATCTGGAACGGGTTGCGCCCCTGCGTCGGCAGGTTCGCAATCAATTGATTTGAAATCACTTGGCCGCGCGATGCAGTCTCGGTTTGAAGCTGTGATACGTCGGCCTCAATCGTGACGCTCTGCGTCATCTCGCCGATCTCCAGGACAACGTCGGCTCGGGCCCTGTCCTGCGCGGCCAAGACAATCGATTGTCGGACGTACTTCTTGAATCCAGTCTGCTCAACCGCGAGGGTGTAGTTCCCAGGACTCACGAAGGGGAACACGTAGTTGCCGATCTCGTTGGTTTGCGTCGTCGTCGCTGTGTTGCGCTCAACGCTGGTTAGTGTCACCGACGCTCCAACCACTGCGGCGCCGGTGGAATCGCTGACAATGCCGGATAGACTGGCTCGGACTTCCTGCGCTTGCGAGGGCAGGGCGAGCACGCATCCTGCCAGCGCGGCCAGGAAAAATCTAAAACCTTTGTGCATTAATCGCTCCCTAGGCTCCCACCCGATACCAAAGATAGGAACAGTTGTACCTGCCCAAGGGTAGCACGTCTTGAAAAACGGAGTGATCTTAAGAAATGTGAAATGATTTACGCGAAAGTGATTAGATGGGTACTCGTTTCACCCGCAGCCCGTCACCAGCCACCTGCCAGTCGTAGGCCTTCACTCTCGACCGCAATTCCTCCGCCGCCGCCTCGCTGTTCGCCAGCAGGATGAAGAACCCACCACCGCCGGCCCCGGCCAGTTTCGCCCCTCGAATCAACGGCTTGACTCGCTCCAGCAGCCCCTGAACCGGCGCGTTTGTCGTGTTCGGGTCCAGGATCTGGTTCAGTTGCCAGTGCCGGTCGAGCAACGCGCCCAGGTGATCCCAATCCCCCTGCTGCATGGCGTGCGACATCTCCAGCGCCAACGTCTTGATGGAGTGAAGCACCTGAACCGCAGCGGTCTCCCGCGCCAAATACCGGCCCACCACCTGTTGGAGGAGATTCCTGGCCACACGGGCCACCCCCGTGTACGCCAGCACGGTCAACCGTTCAAGCTCGGCCTCGCGTTCCAGACTCCATTGTACAGGTTGATACCGCACCCGTTGCCGTGGTCCCGGCCCCGTCGAAAGCAGCTTGACCCCCGGGAAGATGCCTCCAGCTTGGTCCTGCCAGCCGCCGCCAGTCGACATAAACTGCTCTAATTGAAGGACTAAGTCGGACAACGGCTGTGCCGACAGACGGTGGCCCAGCATCTCCGCCAAGGCCTGGATCACGGTTGCCGCTAAGATCGAACTCGTCCCCAAACCGGAGCCCATGGGAAGCCGTACCGAGGTAGAGATCTCAAGTCCGCCACCCAGGCGCTTCAGCACGCCGGACAGGTCCGCGCCGGGCTCGAACAACCCTGACATCTGCAAGACCGCTCGCGGGATCGCATACGGGTCTCCGGGCCTCGGTGGAGCGTACAATTCGTCCACCCGGCTGTATTCCGCTTTTCCTTCGCCCTCGGGCGACTGGCACCTGACCAGCGGTTCTTCGAGGAGCCGAACTTTGGTCTCAATCGGATAATCTCCGTTCAGCGAAACCGCCGCATTCAGCACCGTGCCGCCCCAATCGAGGCAGAAAGGCGGAGTGTCCGACCAACCGCCCCCGAAGTCGATGCGGACCGGCGCAGCCACCGTTACAGACCTCTGCCTGAATCCATCAGCGACAGGAAAACCGGAATCCCGCGCGCCCATCGCCACGGCTTTCGAGACGAACGCGAACGCCCGCGACCGCGACTCCTCCGCCTCCGGCTCCAACCCCGCCTGCGCGTGGAACAAGGATGCCTCATAGCTGAGGCTGGCCGCCGATGAAGGGTCCGCAGCCTCGTCAGCGAATTTCGACAGCCGGTTCGCCACGGCGGCCAATGCGCTGACACCCGGCGCTTGCGTTAGCATGGCGCGGATGTCGGCTCCGTCGAGCGCAAGCTGCGTGGCCGCCGTGCGCCACTGGCCAGTGGCTCGACGGGTGCGCTGTTCGAGCAGCCTTGTCTGGTCTGCCCACTCGGCGCTGGTCGCGAGCGATGCCTTCGGCAACTCCCGCCACCTCGCGGCATTGAACCCCGACGCCTGGCCCATCATCCAGCAAGCGGCCTCCCAAGCGGCGGCCGGCTCCGTCGCGGGAAACAGATCCGCGTTCCACAGGCACCGCGCTTTCGCCGGAACGTCCGGCCACACCTCGTCAGGAGCGAGGCCCAAATCGTCCAGTGCTTTCAACAGATCCACACCAAACCATGTGGCGCGCCCGGAACCGGCCAGATCCTTGGGATTGTCCTCCACGCCGTAACAGCGAATGACCGTGCCCGCGGGAGTTCCGCCCGGCCCCCTGACGGGCACCTGGTGGACAACCGTGTTCTCTGGAACTTCCACCGGGGCAGGCTGGCTTTCCAAGCCGTGCGCCACGGAGCCCCTGGCCGCGTTCAGGCGGTGTTCAAGGTGGCACTCCAGCACCACGGCGCCGGGTCCGACGCTGCCGCCGGCCAGTGCGCTGTCAATCACCACACCGCTCGAATCCAACCCGGGCTGCTCGGCCGACCCCAACCGCTGCTGCGTGTTATACAGCCGGAGGAAGTCGGTCTCCTCGGTCAGAAGGTGCCGGAATAATGTTGTGGTGCCGACGTGCGTGAACTCGCCTTCCACTAAGTCGCACCCGAACGGAACGCCCTGAACCAGTCTCGCCAGGGCCCTCTGAACCTTTGGCGCCTCCCGAGCCGGAGCCCACTGCCCCGTCAGCGCCAGCGTCAGATGCGTGTATAGGTCGAGCGAATCGCCGTTGTCACCGCGGAACTCCATCGACGTCAGCCGCGCGCTGACCTCCGGGTCAAACCGCAGCAGCCCGGTGTCGACCGCGACTCGCCCGCCCGGCAACAGCCCCCCGGCCTCTTCGACCTCCGCCAGCGCCGGTTTCTGAAGGAATGAATAGACCGTCCCCCCCGGTCCCACGACATACACGCCATGCTGCGCCCCAACCTCCGGCGGCTGCGGCATGGCAACGCCTGTAATCCCAGGATTCGACCAGTCCAACCCCTCGGTCTCAAAAACGAGCACCACGTCGCCCGATCCCACCAGCAAGCCGGCCGGCAGTCGCTCCGCCCAGGCGCTTGAGAGGGCCATCGTCTCGTCGAAAACGGTGCTGGCCGCACCCCAGGGCGTTTTGACGGGAAGGGCACTAAAGACCTTGCCAGAAAGGGAATACTGCGGCAGCCGACGCGAATCGCCGCCCGAATGCAGCATCAGAACCCGTTGCGAGCCCCACCACTCCGCGAGCGCTTCCGGTCCCGCAGTTCGAAGCCCGGGAGCCAGTGTGTCCAGCAGTTGATGCAGCGCGTGGACGGTGGCGCCTCCGGACCCGATTCGCCGCCCCTCAGGATCGGGGACCACAAGGAAGGGAACACCGGAGGGCAGCGCGCCCTGGGCCCGCCGGTGGTCGATCTCGCTCTGATACGACTGCGCCTGCCGTGCCGAGGATGCCGTGAGAACGACGGCCGTCCACCAGGTGCCGCCGGAACCGCCCGCCAGGCGTTCCGCATACAGCCGCCGTGCTGATTGCGCGGCCAGAAACAATCTCTCGGGGTTCGATGAAGACACGGTTCAGACCCAAGTCTACTGGAACGGCCGCCTCCAAACGAAGCCACCAAAACCAAAGGACCACCCAACGGGTGGTCCCTGGCTGATCGCTGAAAGCTGAATGCTTTTAGTGCGGGTTCTTCTCGTCCTTGGAGATCTTACCGTCGCGGATCGTCACGATGCGGTGGGCGTATTCGGCGATGTCGCGCTCGTGAGTGACCAGAATGATGGTGTTGCCCTGGCGGTACAGGCGCTCGAACAGGTCCATGATTTCCACGCTAGTCGCCGAGTCGAGGTTTCCGGTCGGCTCGTCGGCTAGCAGGATCGACGGGTCATTCACCAGCGCGCGGGCAATGGCAACGCGCTGGCGCTGGCCGCCCGAGAGCTCGCTCGGCTTGTGGTACATGCGCTGTTCGAGATCGACGGCGCGGAGGGAAGCCTTGGCGCGTTCGGCGCGCTGGTCGGCTGAGATGCCGGAATAGATCAATGGCAGTTCGACGTTGTGCAGTGCGGTAGCGCGCGGCAGCAGGTTGAACGTCTGGAAGACGAACCCTATTTCTTTGTTACGGATACGGGCGAGCTCGTCGTCGCTCATGGCGCTCACCAGGTTGCCACCGATGTAATAATCGCCCTTGGTCGGAGTGTCCAGGCACCCGATCAGGTTCATCAGCGTCGACTTGCCCGAACCGGACGGCCCCATGATCGCTACATATTCGCCCCGATGAATCTCAAGGTCGACACCCGAGACGGCGTGGATCTCCTGGTCGCCCATCACGTAGGTCTTCCAGAGATCGTAGGTGCGAATGACGATGTTGTCCCGCTTGAGCTGCTCGCCTCGCGACGACTTGTCCAACACTGCTGTTGCCATGTGACTGAAATTCCTTCTCCCTAAGTATTGACGCCAAAGGGACGGCCTTGGTTATGATTCGGTGCGAACAGGAGCCTTGTTGTCGATTTTGACACGAGCCTGGTTCCGGAGGGTACGGATTACTTTATAACTTCCGGTAATAATCTCGTCGCCTTCCTTCACCCCGTCAAGCACCTCGATGTCGGTGGTGCCGGTGATGCCGGTCTTCACCTCGCGGAATTCAGCCGCTTCGCCCTTGATGATGAAGACGCCCTGGAGCTCCTCTTTCCGTTTCTTCGCCTTCTCCGGGTCGTTGTTCGTGGCGGCCTGCACGGTGGTGCCCTTCTGCTCCGGCTCGAGGTCTCCGCGCTGGCGGATGGTCAGCGCCTGGATCGGGATTGAAACGGCCTTCTGGCGGGTGGCCGTGATGATTTTGGCCGTGCAGCTCAGGCCCGGGCGAATGTCGGACGGAGGGTTGTCGAGCGCCACCACCACTTTGAAGTCCTTCGCCTCCTGGCTGGACACGGCGCTCTGGTTCGCCGCGAGGCCGGTGGAGCGCAGGATCGCCGTGTTGCCTATTTCGATCACATGACCCTTGAAGGTCCGGTTCGGCATGGCGTCGATGGTGATGTCGGCCGCCTGGTCCAGCCTCACGTTGACGATGTCGGTCTCGTCCACCTTCACTTCGGCCGTGATCAGGCTCATGTCGGCGATGGTCATGATCAAGGACGCCGATGAGTTCTGAATACCGGGCACCACGGTTTCGCCGACGCGCACCGGCAGGTTGGTGACGATACCATCGATCGGCGTGATGGCCGAATGCTTTTGAAGGACATCGCTAAACCGGTTCAGGGTCGCGCGCACCTGGGCCACACGCCGCTGGCTGACCGCGAGTTGCGAAGCGGTCTGCTCGCGTTGGGCCTTCATCTGAGCCAGGCGCGCTTGCGCCTCGCGCACCCCGGCCTCGAGTGCGTCGTAGGAGGCTTTCTTGCTGTCGAAGTCCTGCTTGGCGATCAGTTGAGCTTTCCAGAGCTGCGCAGCGCGGTCGTAATCGAGCCTGGCGCGTTCGAGCTCGGCCTTGGCGCGGTCCACCGAAGCCTGCGCGGTGCGCAGATTCTCGTCCATCGCCTTCACGCCCGCTTCCGAGGCCGCCGCCTCCGCCAGTGAGGAGTTTAGCGAGGCCTGCTGGGCCTGCACATCGGCTTCGGCCTGAACCGATTCGAGCCGCGCCAGCACCTGTGACCGGTGCACGCGGTCGCCTTCCTTGACGTGCAGATCGGTGATGCGGCCCATCACGTTGGCGCCGATGTTCACGTAGTTGCGGGGCTTGATCTCACCCGATGCGGTGACCAGGCTGACAAGGTCTTGCCGCACGGCCCGTCCCGTTTGGACGGTGACGACGCCCCGATCTTTCATCTTGTAGGCAACCGAGCCGCCAATCACGACCACCAGCACGACGGTGATCCCTAGAATCCATTTCCATTTGCGCTTCACGGGCGAAATCTCTCCCTCTCTGGTTAGAGACGCCAAACTCGGAGGTTTTGTTCTCTATTAGTTCGATTTCGTAGGGTCGGTTTGCGGACGCTAACATTATACGCCGGGGGCGATTCCTAGGGCTGCGGTCCCGTCTGCCCTAATGCGAATCGCGCATTCCACCGATGGGTGAGTGTGCGCCTCACGCAAAAAGAGCGTGTCCTCCAAGGCTGCCGGCGCTTCGCGGCACTCGCGCGAGGGCTCGAGGATCGGATCGGCGCGGCGGAAGACCGCCGGCTGAAGCGACTCGGCCTCGACGAACCCACACGCGAGGCATTGCGGGCCATCACGCTCCCCGGATCTGCCCGCCTGTTATCTAAGACTCCTGAAATCAGTGTATTAGCTGAGGAAGTGGACTATCGAGGCCGGCGTCTGGCGAAGCTCGGCCTCCCGCCTGGCCGGGTGGCCAGCGCCCTCCGCGCGGCTGGCGAGGCTCTGCCCGCGAAGTTCAAGAAGGACCCGGAACTGGCGTGGACCAGCGAACAGGTTCAGTTTCTGAGCATTCTCGTGCTGAACCAGGCGTACTACAGGGTTCGCGAGGACGAAAGCGCGGCGTTCTACGGACTATCGAGGGCCGAAGCCGAATCGAGAACTCTCGGCGAGGTTCTCGAGAGAATCACGGAGGTTCTTCGAGACTACTCTCGAGCGGACGTCGTGGAAATCTCGATGTTCGGCTCGACGGACGTACCCGTGGAGCCCGTCAGCGCGGCCGTGGCCCAGGCTCCGGCCTGGACACGCCTGTGGGTCCGCCGGGAGAAGCTGAAAAGCCTTTGGATTGTTCCATTTGGAGAAGGCTCCACGAGTTCCGGCGCGATGCTGTTCGGCTTCCGCAGACCGTACGACTGGCTGCCACGCGAGCGCGAACTGCTGCTGGCCGCCGCCGAACGCTGCCGGCGCGCGATCGAGCGCGCGACGATGCTGGCGCGGATGGTGGAGGCCGAGGAGCGGGAGCGAAAGCGGATCAGCCGCGAACTTCACGACGAGGCAGGGCAGGCGCTGTTGTGGGTCCGCCTGCAGCTCGAGATGCTCGAGCGCGACGGCGGGACGGGAACTGAAAGGCTGGCTTCGGTCCGGGAGCGCGTCGAGGACACGATCGTCGAGTTGCGGCGGCTGATTGCGGCGCTGAGCCCGACGGTGCTCGAGCAGATGGGACTGGCGGCGGGGCTGCGGCAGCTCGCGCAACGCTTCCGGCAAATGCATCATGCAACCGTTCGGTTGCGGATGCCGGAACGGCTGGGTGTCCCGACCAGCACGGCGCTGGTGATCTACCGGATCGTGCAGGAGGCGTTGAGCAACGCCGCGAAGTATTCCGAAGCGGACCGTGTGGACCTGGCGCTGAAGCGGGCCGGGGAATCGCTGACGCTGACCGTGGCCGACAACGGCAAGGGGTTCGACACGGAGGCGGCCGCACGTCGGCCGGATTGTTTGGGTTTGGCCGGATTGAGAGAGCGAGTAGCGCTTCTGGGCGGCCGGGTGAGAATCAGCAGCGCGGAGCGCCGGCAGGGCGCATCCGCATCGGGCACGAAGATCAGGATCGATCTACCCATCGGGAGGGAGAAGGCATGGCACGTTTGAGGATACTTTTGGCGGACGATCACGTCCTGTTCCGGCAGGGCATCGGTCAGTTGCTGGCGGCGGAGCAGGACATGGAAGTTGTGGGCGAGGCGGGCAGCGGCGCGGAGGCGCTGGAAAAGGCAACGGAACTGAGGCCCGACATCATTCTGATGGACATCGGCATGCCGGGGCTGAGCAGCTTCGAGGCCACGCGGCAGATTCGCAGGGCCCGGCCGGAGACGAGGGTGGTCTTCCTCACGATGTACGACGACGAGGACTACCTGGTGGAAAGCGTCGAGTGCGGCGGCAGCGGATACGTGCTGAAGGACAGTCCGGCGCCGCAATTGGTGGGCGCGCTGCGGGAAGTGGTTCGCGGCGGCAGCTACTTGAGTCCTCGAATGCTGGCGCACCTGGTGGACGACTTTCGCAGCCGCGCGAAGGGCGTCACGAATCCGCCGCGCTTTCGCACGCTGACGCCGCGCGAGCGCGAGGTGCTGAAGATGCTGGCGGAGGGCAACTCGGTCAAGGAGATCGCCTGCGATCTGAAGCTGAGCGTAAAGACGGTGGAAGCCCACAAGTTCAACCTGATGCGCAAGCTGGACATCCACAACAAAGCGCAGCTTGTGCAGTACGCGATCCAGAAGAAAGTGATCAAGCTGCCGCAGCTCACGGAGCGCTGAATCACGCGCGGCGGATGTGGAACGGCGGCAAGATGTACAATCGCCACAAGCGCCAACGGGCGCATTGGACATTCATGGAACGCCGCCAATTTCATCAAATTCTCGCCGGAGCCGCAACCGCGGCGACGCTGACTCAGACCGCCTCCGCGGCGCGTCTACCCATCCGCAAAGGGATTCTACTCGGGATGTTGCCCCGCAACCTGTCCATGCTGGAGAAGTTCCAGATGGCCAAGGACTGCGGCTTCGAATCGATGGAACTGCCCACGATGTATGAAGCCGCTGATGCCGCATCGGCCAAGGAAGCGAGCCTCAAGACGAACTTCCCTATCCACTCGGTGATGAACTCCGATCACTGGAAGTACCCACTCTCCAGCCCCGATGCCGAGATCGTCGGCAAGTGCATTCACGGCATGGAGACCAGCCTGCGCAACGCAAACCTGTGGGGCGCTGCCACCGTGCTGCTGGTACCGGGTGTCGTGACCCCAGAGGTCACCTACAAGCAGGCCTGGGACCGTTCGGTGGTGGGCATCAAGAAACTGATGCCGCTGGCGAAGGAAATGAAGGTGATCATCGCAGTTGAGAACGTCTGGAACAAGTTCCTCCTGAGCCCGCTGGAGTTCGCCAACTACGTCGACCAGTTCAAGAGTCCCTGGGTGCAGGCCTACTTCGATGTCGGCAACATCTGGCTGTACGGTTTCTCGCAGGACTGGATCCGGACGCTCGGCAAGCGGATTGTTAAGGTCCACTTCAAGGACTTCAAGTACCGACAGGATCCTACGATCAAGAAGCGCGTGCCGGAGTTCGTCAACCTGCTGGATGGCGACATCGACTTCAAGGCGATTCACCAGGCGCTGGCCGACATCGGGTACAAGGGCGACGTCACCGTGGAAGTGAGCGGCGGCGACTCTGCGTATCTGACGGACCTGGCCAAGCGTGTGGACAAGATCCTGGAAGGCGTATAAGGTAGATCAACTATGAAGCGGTTCTTGCTCGGGGTTGTGGCCGGCCTGATTATTGCCGTGGTCAGCGGCGTGGTGCTGCTGTTCGCGACGATGAAGTTCGCCAGCCGCGCTCCCTCCATTCCGGATAAGACGTGCCTAGTGGTGCGGCTGGAAGGGCCGCTGCCGGAGACCGCACCCCCGAGCTTCCCGCTTCCCGCTTTCGAGTCGCGCTCGCCGCTGACCGTGCTGGAGGTTCAGCGCGCGCTGAAGGCGGCGGCGAACGATCCGCGTGTGAAGGGCGTGGTCTTGCAGCCGAGAGGCGTCGGCGCGGGCTGGGCGAAGCTCGAAGAGATTCGCGCGGCCATTGCGGAAGTCCGCAAGGCGGGCAAGCCGGTGTACGCGTGGCTGCAGTCTCCCGGCATGCGGGAATACTACCTGGCCGCGGGCGCGGAGAAGGTGTTCCTCTCGCCCGAAGACATGCTGAACGTGAAGGGCATGCGCATTGAGGCGATGTACTTCAAAGGCACGCTGGACAAGGTCGGCGTTGAGGTGGAAGTGGAGCATGCCGGCAAGTACAAAGACGCCGGCGACATCTTCAGCCGGACCTCAATGACGCCGGAGACGCGCGAAGCGCTGAACTCCATTCTGGACGACCTCTACCCGCGGTTGCTGACCGGCATTGGCGCGGGCAGGAAGAAGACTCCCGAGCAGATGCGGGCTCTGGTGGACGATGGGCCGTTCCTGGCGCCGAAGGCGCTGGAGACTGGACTGGTGGATGAGCTGATCTACGAACGAGCCGTCTCCGAGCGTATGGCACGGCAGACGGACACCGACATCGATCAGTTCACGCCAATCCGCAAGTACCTGGAGGCTGGCGCCTGGTCGCCGAAGGGCACGCGGCGCAAGATTGCCGTTCTGGTCGCGCAGGGCGATATTCTCCGCGTGGGTTCGACCGACACGTTCGGCGAGGAGCAGATCGTCACTCCGGCTACGATTTCGCGCTATGCACGCCGGATTGCCGAGGATACTTCGATCGCCGGAGTCGTGGTGCGTGTGGATTCACCGGGCGGCGACGCGATTGCGTCGGACGAGATCCTCCAGGAACTCAAGAAGCTGTCCGAGCGGAAGCCGCTGGTGTTCTCGATGTCGGACCTGGCGGCGTCGGGCGGATACTACATCGCAATGACGGGCGACCCGGTCATCGCGCAAGCTGGCACGTTGACGGGCTCCATTGGCGTGGTGTTCGGCAAGGTGAACCTGAAGGGCCTTTACAGCAAACTGGGCATATCGGTGGAGACGCTGAAGCGCGGAAGGTACGCCGACATCGATTCGTCGGCCGGCCCGATGACACCAGAAGCCCGCGTAAAGCTGCGCGAGGGGATCGACTTCATCTACAAGGGCTTCGTACGGAAGGTGGCCGACGGGCGCAAGCGGAAGGTGGAGGAGATCGAGCCGCTGGCGCAGGGGCGCGTGTGGCTGGGGTCACAGGCGAAAGAGCGCGGACTCGTGGACCACATCGGTGGCATCGACACAGCGCTGGAGGTGCTCCGCGAGAAGGCGAAGCTCGGCAAGGATGCGGTACTGGCTCTGGAGGTATATCCTCCGAAACGCAGCCTGTTCGACCAGCTCTTCACCCGAGGAGAGGAGATGATGGCGCCGCCAAACACCCTGCGGGCCCTGCTGAAGCAGGCTGGGCCGGGCGTGGCGCCTTACCTGGCGGGCGGCATGCTGCGAGTGGCGCCCTACCGGGTGGAGATCGATTGACGCGGGCATGAACAACGAATATTTGCGAGCGGGCGCACTGCTGCTGCTGGCCGCCCCCGCATTCACGCAGCCGCCGGATGCGCTGATGCAGGCTCGGGCGGAGGTGGCTGCCCGGCGGCAGGCATGGCAGGCGGCCCATCAACGGGCGTGGTCGGCCGCAACCACCAAGGCCGGCTGTTCGCCGGAGTTCGCCGGAATGCTGCGCGACGCGAGAGAGTCCGCGGATCGCTGGGTTCTGGCGGTTGCGCGCGGCGTGGACATCTGGGCGATCCGCCGCAGAACTGTCGCGCGGAGCTACCGACCTCCAGAATTCGCAGCTCCGAGTGAGGTTGCAGGGTTCCAGGAAGCGGCGGCAAAGGAAAAGTCTGTGGCGGAGCGCAGGCTGGCGGCGTTGACGTCCACGCTGGCACTGGAGAGGGCGTCGGGAGAGGCCGCGCCGCCACTGGCCCGCCTCGCGGCGGAAGCGCAGTCCGCCGTAGTCACGGCGGAGGCCGCCGTCTCCCAGGTTCTAGCCGCCCCGGCGGACGACGATATGGCTGAATCTCTCCTGTCCGCGGCGCAGGAGCCGCGCAAGGAGGACCTCGCCTGGTTCAAGGAGTTCTACGACCAGCTCGAGGCGTTGGCAAAGCAGCGCTGCGAGGCGCAGCCCGAACGTCCCGATGAGCCATTCTCCCTGCCGGCACGGAAGGGCACAAAGCAGTGAGGCGCGCGGGACTCTTGTTCTCGGGCATGCTGGCCATACTTGGCGTGGCGGACGCGCAGGAACTGGAGCCGCTTCGGAAATCGTACACGGACGCGGTCACGGCTTGGGAGAACGGTGATCCGGCGCTGGAAGGCGAACTGTTCCGGCGGCCGGCGGACGAGATGACGAAGCGGATCGCCGAGGATGCCGCGCGGCACGACGCTTTGGTCGAGGCAAAGAAGGCGTATCTGGGAGCGCTGGCGTCGCGACTGCTTGCCGCGGCGGCTGAACTGCGGCGACCGCTTCCGCAGAAGCCGACCCCGCAGGACTTCAATTCGACGATGCTGCGCGATGTGGAGACGGTCCTGTCGATGCTGCAAATGGAGGGAACGAACCCGAAGGCGGCGCCGCCCATTCGCCCCGCCGCCCTACAGAGGCTGAAGGCGCCAATAGTTGAGCTGCAACTGCTTCTGGCCGACCGCCAGCGGAACCTCGACCGCGTGCCCGCGCCGCCGGATGCTCCGGCGAATCTGGCGAGCGCTGCGGATGCTCTGGCCAATGCCGCGGCTGGGTTGGAGAATGCCGTTGCCGGCGTGGATCGCGAAGGCGCCCAGTGGCGGGAACTATATTCGACGATGCAGCGTGAGGTGGCCAGGACCTCGGCGCGGGAGCAGACGCCCGCGGCGCCGCCGGAGGACACTTCGGTGGCCTATGCGGGGACGGCCGTGCTGCCGGGTGTCGCGGGGGACTGGCGGCCGGAAGCGGCGGACGGAACGCCTTTCCGGGTGAAGATCACGCAGAGCGGAGCCGAGGTCCGGGGCAGCGTGGAAACAGCGGATGGGCGGCGGTTCGAGTTCGGTGGAACAATCCGGAGCCCCTACATGCGGTTCGGGATTGCCGCTCCGTTGAAGGGCTGGGTGGTGATTCAGCGGTTGAGCGCGACGAAGATCCGCGTGGCATACGAGGTGCAGGGCGGCAAGAAGGCGGGAATCCAGCCGGAGCGCGTTCCGGAGAACAAGCCTGTGGAATTGAACCGCGCAAACGACTAGGGCCGCCCGAAGGCGGCCCGTCAGTCTCAAGATATTTGGTGCGGAGAGGGGGACTTGAACCCCCACGAGATTTCTCCCGCTAGCACCTCAAGCTAGTGCGTCTGCCAATTCCGCCACCTCCGCAGGTGGTGCGGGCGGCTTGGGGCTCGCCCGCAAGATGATTATACCGCCGACTCCGGGTCCGGAGCTATTTCTTGGCGGGTTCGCCCGACTTCTGTTCGCCAGTCGAGGACTTCGGCACCACGGGAACCTGAATGGTGCCCTTCTTGCCGGTAGAGGTCTCGATCTCGACAGGAATCGAGGACGGGCGGGCCTGCGGCTGTTGCTTCGGTGCCGCGGGCGCGTTCGTTTCGAGAACCGACGAGGCACCGGTCGCGCCTTCGCGCGTGTGCAGGATGGCCAGCGCGAGCGAGCAGATCATGAAGAGCCCCGCCGCGATTGTGGTGGCCTTGGAGAGCACAGTGGCCGCGCCGCGGGGGCCGAAGGCCGTCTGGGAACCCATTCCGCCAAAGGCGCCCGCGAGGTCGGCCGCCTTGCCGCTCTGGAGCAGCACGACGATGATCAGGAACAGGCAGACGATGACGTGAATGGTAGTGAGAAGAATAATCATGTTGAGCCCTACAAAGCGAACCCGCGCCAGAACCTCGGCGCGGGTTGGCCAATTCAAAGTATAGCGAATCGGGCGGCCCCGGATGAAGCCGCCCGGCCGACTGGACTAGAAGATCACCCGGAGCGAGACCTGGGCCCGGCGGGCGTTGGTGCCGTCGGGGAAGCCCTGCGATGCGGTCGGCGTACCGTAGTTTGAGGTGGGGTTCAGGACGCCGTTGGAGGCCGCGTACAACTGGGTCAGGCGGAAGGTGTCAGTCATGGTGTTGGTCACGTTGAAGGCCTCGAACTGGATGTAGCCCCTGACGCGCTCGGTGAAGGGGAGCTCGCGAGCGATACGGGCGTCCAGACGGTAGGTCTGGTCGATGTCCAGGTTCGAGAACGGCAGGAACGGCACGCGGTTGGAGCCGCCGAGGCCATTGAGAGTGCCATTGAAGGCTGCGCCGGCAAAAGGCGAGCCGGAGATGTTCAGCGTGCTGGTCAGGGGCTGAGCCGAGGCCAGCGTCACGATACCGGAAAGCTGCCAGCCGTTGACAAGCCAGCGGGCGGCGGGCGCGGTGCTCTTGGTGAACGTCGGATTCCAGAGGAAGTTGGTGACGGCGCGGTGGCGCTGGTCGAGGGAGGAGCTGCCCTTGTCCGCGGCGTAATCGCGGTTGTAGGTGCTGCGCAGGCTGTCGAAGAACAACGCGTTGCTGCCGCCGCCCTGGTTGGCGGTGTCGATGGCGTGCGACCAGGTGTAGTTGAAGGTGACCTGGACGCCGTGAGACATGCGCTTCTGGAGCGACACGACCAAGGCGTTGTACCAGCTATCGCCGCCGTTCTCGACGACAATCACTCGCTGGTAGCGCGGATCGACGCGATTGGCGAGCAGATAGGTGGGTGTGGAGAAGGAGCCGACCTGGTTGCCGGAGGCGTCGTTGATGCGATAGGTAACCACAGGACCGGGCTTGCCGATGTTGCGGTCATACGCGGTGGTGATGCGGCGGCCTCGGCTGTACACGTAGGAGACGGTCATGCCGAGATTGCGGGCCAGTTCACGCTCGTAGGCGATGTCGCCCTGGGTAACGTAGGGATTACGGAACCCATTGGCGGCGTGGGTAAGGCTGACGCTGCCGCTCGGGAATGTGCTGAAGTTGGTGACCGCAGTGGGGAACACCGGCGCTCCGGCTGTGTTCGGCTGGACAAAGATTGTCGGCTGGTACAGACCATTGCCGAAGAAGAACGACTGCATCAGAGCGCCCTGATAGCGCGCGAAGAAGACGCCGATGCCGGCGCGGAGAACGCTCTTGTTGCTGATCGCCCAGGCGAGGCCGGCGCGCGGCCCGTAGTTGAAGCCGACGCTGGGGATCCGGCCCGTTTCGGGATAGTCAGCGTTCACCTGGCTGGGCTGGGGAAGCTGCGAGTACTCATAGCGCAGGCCCATGTTCACCGTCAGCTTCGGAGCGACACGCCACTGGTCCTGAATGTAGAAGTTCCAGTCGCGGGTGGTGAAGTCGAGAACCGTGTTGCCGAAGGCCTGCGTGAAGTTCTGGTAGCGGCGGGCATTGGTGGTGTTGCCGGTGAAGTCCAACGCGAAGTTGTTGAAGTTGGCGTAGCTGTACGTGCCGTAGCGATTGCGAAGGACGTCGATATAGTCCTGGGTGTTCACGACCTCGGCGCCGAACTTCAGCGTGTGACGGTCGATGGTCCAGGTCAGGTTATCGGAGAGCTGGTAGCGCTGCTCGCTGGGCTGGAGGCGCGGGTAATCGGTGGCGGTGCCGGAGGCAAGGCCATTGACGCTGACACCCAGGCGGCCGGTGCTGGCGGGGATGAACTCCGGGTTGACCTCGTCGAAGAGGCGGTCCTTAAACCAGCCGAAGCGCGCTTCGTTCACCATGGAGTTGTTGACGATGCTGGTCCAGGCAAGGCGGGCGTAACGGGTCCGGACGGTGGAGTTCGCGTTGTTGGAGGTCGCGGCATTGTTGGTGAGAACAGCCTGTGTCTGGATGCCGTTGGGGGAGAGCCAGCGCAGGTAGTTGAAGCTGGCGCTGAGGCTCTGGCTTTCGTTGGGGCGCCAATCGAGCTTACCGAAGAGAAGTTCGCTGTCGGCGGTGCGGTCGATCATCTTGTTGTTGTTGCGGAAGATGTAATCGGACGCAGCCTGGCACTGGGCCGGGGTAGCGGTGGTGCAGGCGTTGGGCAGAAGGTTGCCCTGAGAGTCAGTGAACGGGGCAATGACGCGATTCAGCGCCGGGAAGTTGCGGCGGGTGATTTCGCCGTTGAAGAAGTAGAAGAGCTTGTCCTTCTTGATGGGGCCGCCAATAGAGCCCCCCGCCTGATGACGCCACTCGGGAGGATTGACGGTGGCGTAGCGGTCCGTTGCATTCAGCGAACGGTTGCGGAAGAACCAGTAGCCGGTACCGTGGATGTCGTTGGAGCCGCTGCGGGTGACGGTGTTGACGACGCCACCGGAGGCGCGGCCGAACTCAGCGGAGTAGCCGTTGGTCAGAACCTGGAACTCCTGGACGGCGTCCTGCGAGATCTGCGTGGAGATGCGCGTACGGCCGGCGTTCTCGTTGTAGAACTGGTTCGTGGTGTCGTTGCCGTCGGTGAGGAAGGAGTTACCGCCAGCAATGCCGCGGAAGCTGATCAGGCCGAAGGTGCCATCGGGCACGACGCCCGGCGTGAGCAGGACGAAGCTGTCCACGCGGCGGCCGTTGATCGGCAGGTTCAGGATCTGGCCGCTGCCGACCACCTGGGAGACGCCACTCTTGGTCTCATCCACCAACGGGGTGGCCTCGGTGATTGTGACTTCCTGGGATTGCGCCTGGACAGACAGAGAGATATTCAGAGAAACGTTCTGGCCGACCTGGACAACCAGGCCTTTCGCCTCATAAGCCGCGAAGCCTTCTTTCACTGCTGAAACCTGGTAGCCTCCGCCCGGCGGCAGAGACGGAGCGGAGAACAGCCCGGCATCGTTTGTTTCGAGGTTACGGCGGATACCAGTGGAAGTGTTCGCAACGATGACACGGGCGCCGGGAACCACAGCGCCGGAAGAGTCAGTGACAGTGCCGCTGATGGCGCCAAGACCAGCCAGCGACTGTGCGGACGCAGGCAGGGCCAAGGCGCACGCAAGAAGCGTGGAGAGTAGAGTTCGGTTGAACATAGGACTCCTGAAGGAGAGTGACTAGTCTGATTATAGCTGTTCTCCATGGAGGACCGGTTACAAATGCATAACAGAACCCCTACGCGGCCGGATGGGATTGGCTCGACGCTTAAGCCTATTTAAGTCAGTGGTTTTTGGTGTATTAACGCGACTTAAGCAAGCGACTGGCATGTTCCATGTCAGTGGCTGCACCGGCGCGGTCACCGAGAGCACGGCGGGTGACGGCGCGGTTCTGCAAGGCATTCACATACTTGGGGTCGATCCGAAGGGCACGGTCGTAGTCGGCAATGGCCTCTTTGAACTTGCCGAGCTTGTGGTAGGCGAAGCCGCGTGCGTTCAGGGCGCTGGCGCGATTGGGGTCGGCCGCGAGGGCATCGGAGAGTGCGGCGGCGGCCCGTGTAAACTTCCCGGCTTCGAGAAGTTTCCGTCCTTCCCGTTCGGATTCGGCGGCCGGTTTGGCGGGCTGGGCCGGAGGCGGCGGCGGGGGTTCCGGCGAGGTGGAAGGAGCATCGTCGAGGGCGCGGATGGCCATGGGAACCGGCGCCGGCGGCTTGGGCGCCTCGGCGTGAGCGCGTTGGGCAAGGAGTTCACGGGTACGGCGGAGGATGGCTTCGGCCTCGGTGTTCGAGGGTTGAAGCCGCAGGGTTTCGGCTAGGTCCTTTTCGGCCCGCTCGAAGTCGTTCATCAGGAAGTAGGCGCTGCCGCGAGCGAACCAGGCGACCGGGTTTTGCGGGGCGAGCTCAATGGCGCGGGTGCGATCGGCCAGGCCCTTGGTGTGATCGCCGAGCAGATGGTAGGACGCGCCACGGGAGATCATCGCGTCGACGTTATCCGGCTGAAGCATCAGGACGCGATCACGGTCGGCGAGCGCCAGACGGTGGTTGCCCATTCGGGCGTGGAGGTCGCCGCGCGAGAGCAGGAGCCTGATGTCGTCGGGATTAGCCTGCAGTGCGGCGGTGTAGTCCGCGAGCGCCTCCGGGTAGCGGCCAGCCATGGCGTAAGCGGTGGCGCGGTAGCCCATCGCTTGCGCGTCCGTGCGATTCAAGTCAAGGGCGCGGGTGAGGTCGGCGATGGCCCGGTCGAACTGGCCGAGCTTGCCGTTGGCGACGCCACGCTCGAACCACGCGTCGAAGAGGTCGGGCTTGAGATGGATGGCGCGCTCGTAGTCTTCGATTGCGTCGCGTTGTTGGCCGAGTTCGGCAAGCGCGCGGCCGCGAAGAACGTACGTGTCGGCGACGTCGATCCGCAATCGGATGGACTGAGTGAATGCGTCGACGGCCTCCTTGTTCCGGCCGAGTGCGACCAGCGCTTCGCCACGGGAGCGATGTAGCGCAGACGTCTCGTGCTGATGCTCCACGGCCTTGCCGTAGTTCTCCAGGGCCTGCGAGTATTCACGCAATGCGAACTGGGCGTCGCCGAGGCTCTTCCACAGCTCGCCGTCGGCCGGATGCAGGTTGAGCGCGGTGCGAAGGTCTGTGACAGCGGCGGCGGGCCGGCCGTCCTGCATGTGGAGGTCGGCGCGGCGGCGCAGGGCTTGAAAGAAGTCGGGACTGACCGCGAGGGCTTCGTCGAGAGCCGCCAGAGCCTCGGCGCGCTTCGATTCCGCTTCGAGTTTCAGCGCCCGCTCGTAGCTCTGTTTGGCTTTACGATCGATGTCCTGCGCGGCAGCCGGATGGGCCATGCCAAACGCAATTGTGGCCGCGGCGAGTGCAATTGCGAGCTTTGTCATGGATTCACTGGATCTTACATCGCGCGAACGCGCTCTTCAAGAACGCGCGCCAGGGCGGCGTAATCCTCTCCTTCCAGAGTGACGGGCTCACCGATCTTCACGTTGACGAACGCAGGCCGGGCCATCTTCCAATCGGGATGCAGAACGCGATTCGAGCCGCTAATGCGGATGGGTACGACCGGCACTTTCAGGCGCGCGGCCATCATCGCTACGCCGGCCTGGAACTTGCCAATGGATTCGTCGCGGCTGTGCTTTCCTTCGGGGAAGATCAGCGGGCACCAGCCTTCGCCGGCCAGTTCGCCGATATACCGCAGCGTCTGACGCGTGCCGGCTTCGCGCTGAGGAATGGGCAGAGCGTTGAACATCAGTGCCGCCAGCCAGTAGTTCAGGCTGTTGGTGAACCAGGCGAAGCGGCCGTACTTCTTCGGGTAGAAGTGGGCGTCGAAGAACTCCTTGCGCATGGCAGGCGCCAAGCGGTTGCGCCACTTCAGAGGCAGGGCGAGGAACACGATCGGCGTATCGAAGTAGCCCTGATGATTCGCCGCGAACAGCACCGGCCCTTCGATGCGCTCCAGGTTCTCGCGGCCCTCGACGCGGACCCACGCGAAGATCCGCGCGAGCCCAAGGAGCCAGGTGTTCAGGTTCAGCACGCGGAACCAATGCGCGAGGCGCGTGCGGTTCCAGCGCGGGAACTCGACGACATCCGTGTCCGGCGCGGCGATTGGCGGATGCTTGGTGATCTGTTCGAGATCCGCGAGCGTTTTCGCCTGCGCGAAGACGGATTCATCGACCGGCGCACCGAGCTTCTGCTCGAGCGCGACGAGCAATTCGACGCGATCGAGCGACGATAGCCCGAGGTCGTCGAGCGACGTGCCGGCGTTGAGTTCGCGCCCGCCGGCCCACTTTGCGACGAGTCCTTCGACGCCTTCCTCAGCGTGATGCCGGGTGGCCGTGACGGCTTCGCCGCTGATGCAGGCGCGGATCTCGCGCCGCTTCAGCTTGCTGGTGCCTTCCGTGCGCGGCAACTCGTCTTCGGCCCACGGCGTGAAACCGCGAATCTTCTGGTGCTCCTCCAGGTTCGCATTCGCGCGGCGGACGACGTCTTCACCTTTCGCGCCATTCTCGAGGACCAGGACGGCATGGACACGCTCGCCCGCTTCGGACTTGATGCCGACAACGGCCGAGTCCACGACGCCGGGAATCCCGTTCAGCACGCGCTCGACGTCTTCGGGGAAGACGTTGCGGCCGTCGGGAAGAACGATCATCTCCTTCTTGCGGCCCTTGATGAGCAGGCGGCCGGAGTCGTCCAACTCGCCAATGTCGCCCGTGTGGAACCAGCCATTTTCGAAGGCTTCGGCCGTGGCTGCGGCGTTATTGAAGTAGCCGGAAGTGACGTTGCCGCCGCGCACCAGCACTTCGCCGTCTTCGGCGATGCGGATCTCGACGCCGTGGATGGGCTTGCCGACGGTGCCCTTCTTCGAATGGAAGGGGTGATTGAGCGTGACGATGGGCGCGGCCTCGGTCAGGCCGTAGCCCTGGATGACGACCCAGCCGAGGTTGCCGAACCAGTCCTCCAGCTTCGGGTCGAGCGCCGCGCCGCCCACGACGAAGCTCCAGAACTTCATGCCGAAAAGCTTGTGCGCGCGGCGGTAGCGCCACCATCGCCACCAGAACTTCTCGCCGGATGGCGCCTTTTGCGTGGTTTCAGGCAAAGCGCCGCCGAGGTATTCCTTCAAAACCTCGAGAATCTTCGGCACGGAGACGAGGACTGAGATGCGCCGGTGGCGGATCTGCCGGATGATCTCCTGCGGATTCTGGCTGCGCTGGAAGATGACGGTGCCGGCCAGCATTGGCGGGATGAAGATCGCCATGGCCTGGCCGAACATGTGGCTGAGCGGCAGCAAATTCAGGAAGCGGATGGGCGAGAAGGGCCGCGCGTACTTCCGATATTTCAGCACTTCGCCTTCGACCGGCACGATGTTGGCCAGGATGTTGCGATGCGTGATGACAACGCCCTTGGGCTCGGCCGTGGCGCCGGAGGTGAACAGGATCTGAACGGTGTCATCCGGCTGTGCGGGCGCCTCGTCGAACTGCGCATCGGCGGAGACCCAATCGAAATCGGAGAGCCGCCACGCGGGCGGGCCGGCAGTCCGCTCGGGGAGCTGCACCTCGTCGCCCACGAGAATCGCCTTCGGCGACACGATGCTTTCGACGCGTTCGAGAAATTCGACCGAGTGGCGTTCGTCGATGGGCGCTACGGCGACGCCGCGCAGAACGCACCCCCAAAAGGCGGCGACCCAGGCGGGGCGATTCTCGCTCCAGAGGATGACACGGTCGCCGCGGCCGATGCCGCGTGCCTGGAGCCGGGCCGCGAAGTTGTGCGCGGCCTTGACCAGCTCCCGGTAGGTGTAGCTGCGTGGACGAAAGCCGTCGTCGTAGACGAGGTACTCGCCTTCGAGCTGCGCGACGGTGCGGAAGTAGTCAAGGAGCGTTTCGCGCTTCATTCAGGGAGGGCGTGGCCGGGCCTTGCCGTCGAATCTATTGAATCGTGCTGGAGCCCTCGATGCCAAGATCCTCGGGCATCACGTTGCGGTTGATGTGATTGTCGAGGTTGATGACGTAGGTCTCCTTCGCGTCGATCAGCGCGGGCGAGTGCGTGGCGCAGATGATGCGGAACTTCTTTTGCTCGCAGAGCTCCATCATCATCTTCAGGATGCGGCGCTGGTTGGAGACAGAGAGCGCCATCTCCGGCTCGTCCAGCAGCAGCACGGTGCCTTCGGGCAGGGCGGGGAAAGTCTCGCGGAACATCGAGAGCATCACCTGGCCGTGGCTGGCGGAGGTGACGAACTCCTTCATCTGGGGGTTGTTGTCGAAGAGCTCCGGATGCATCCGCGGGTTGTGCTGTTCGGCGTCGAACAGGAAGACCTTGGGGATGGGAGGCTGGTTCTCGACACGATAGATAAAGCCGTCGATCTGGTCGCCGCGTAAGGCGTAGTAGATGGACCACAGCAGCGTGGACTTGCCGGACCCGTTCTCCCCGCTGAGCAGGATCAGCGGATGCGACAGGTCCACCACCATCGGCATGTGGAAGTTCAGGTTGACGAAAATCGGATGCGACAGAATCTTCAGAAACATGATTGCGAGGGGAACGGTGCATCCAGCCAGACGTCCGGCGTGGATGACTTCAGGATACCAGCCACCATTAGTGCGTCAGCTTCAACTTGCGGAAGCTGCCGGTGTTGAAGAACGACCCGAGGCCGATGAGGCCGGCGCCCAGGCTGAAGTCCGCGCCGCGGAGGGCGGGGATCGGCTGGCCGTCAACCCAGGTCTCGACCAGGTGAGACTTCGCGTCGTAGCTGACTTTGACGCGGTGCCATTCGCCGGTGGGTAGCGAGCAAGGGCCGTCTTCGGAGCTGATGCGGACGCGGTCGCCTCCGTAGACGTGAAAGATGCCGTTGTGGACCGGTTGCTTAGTCCCGGTGTCGTCGCTCAAGTGGACGTAATTGAAGTGCGAGGCATCCTTCCACGCGTAGACGATGATCAGCGAGCCTTTGGGCTGGATGCGCTGAACTTCACATTCGAGTGTGAAGCGCTCGAGCGGACTGGTCTGCGCCAGCGCGTACTGGATGGGCTTGCGGGGACTGTCCGCCTTGGGCCGGGCGACGGTGAGGTGGAGCGTCTCGACGCCGCCGTCGTTGGACACACGCCAATCGTCGGCGTAGGGGGCGGACCAGGTGAATCCGAGAGCTTCCACGGTGCCGGCGGCGTTGGCTGTGGCGACAGCGAGCGGGAGGGTGCAGAAGGCGCGGCGATTCATGCTGACTTCATTATCAGACGGTCACTGCGGGAGTGACTGGTAGAAAGCCTTCAGCCGTTCGGCGTACTCAAGACCTCCGGAGGGGATGATGTCGTTGTGGCCGGCGCCTTCGATGCTCCAGAACTGCTTGGGCTCACGGGCAGACTGGAAGAGCTCGCGGCCCATGCGGTCCGGGATGAGGGTGTCCCGAGTGCCGTGCATGATGAATAGCGGCGCTTTCAAGTTGCCTATTTTGTTTCGGTTATCATACCCGCCGACGAACAGGGGACCCAACCCTGGCAACACGGTGGAGGCGACGTCCTTGACGGAGGTGAACGGCGCCTCCAGGACAACGCCGGCCGCCCCGTGGCGCGCGGCCATCTCGAGGGCGACGGCACAGCCGAGGGACTCGCCGTGCAGGACAATTTGCTCCGGCCGCCAACCCTGCGCTTTCAGCCAGGCGAGCGCAGCTTCCGCGTCCTGGTAAACGCCCGGCTCGGACGGCTTGCCCTCACTCCGGCCGAATCCGCGGTAGTCCAGGACCAGAATGCTGCTTCCGGCACGGGCGATTTGTTGGATATGCAGAACCCGATGGGTGACATTTCCCGCGTTGCCATGGAGGAGGAGGGTGACCAGGCGGCGGGGCTCGGAGGGCTTCCACCAGCCGTGAATCCGGAGACCGTCGGCGGTTTGGATCCATACGTCCTCGGCTCCGGCCCACGGCTGGCTGGCCCAATCTCCCTCCGGATAACGCATTGGATAGTAGATGGAACGTTGAGCAAGCAGGTAGAGGGTACCAGCCCCGGCTGCCAGTACCAATCCGGTTGTCATCCATCTAGACATCGGAAACTTCCAGCATAGTTCGGGCATCAACGTTGGCGGAGGGGATCATGTCGAAAAACAATGCTACGGATCTGATGGATCGGGTCGCGCGTATGTGGTGCCGTTGGACGCATCCGGCCCCGATGTGGCCTATCAACGGTCAATATCGGTGTCCGGAGTGCCTGCGAACCTATCACGTGCCCTGGAATGACACGGGAGATCTCGCTGCGGAGCACTCGAAGCAGGGTCAGGTGAGTGTCTATCGGACATCCTTGAGCGAGAGGTAGAAGTCCCGCACCTCGTAATCTTTGCCGGTGTGGCTCAACCGCTCCGCCACATCGGCCACCGTCTTCGGTGGTGGGACGACCACCTTCTGCCCGGGATTCCAGTCCACGGGCGTGGCGCAGGCGTGTGTGTCCGCGGTCTGTAGAGATTTCACCAGTCGAAGAATCTCGTCCACGCTCCTGCCGTTCGACATGGGGTAGTAGATCAGCGCCCGGATCGTCCGCTTCGGGTCGATGAAGAACACGGCCCGGACGGTGGCGGTAGAACTGGCGCCGGGGTGGATCATGCCGTAGAGGCTCGCCACCTTCATGTCCAGATCGGCGATCAGGGGGTATGGGATTTCCACGCCCATCACTTGTTTCATGTTCTGAACCCAGGCCAGGTGGGAGTGAATACTGTCGACGCTGAGCCCGATCAGCTTGGTGTTCAGGCTGGCGAACTCTCCATTGCGGCGCGCCAGTTCGCTCAGTTCAGTGGTGCAGACAGGCGTGAAATCGGCCGGATGGGAGAACAGGACCACCCAGGAGTCGCCCTGCCATTCGCTGAACTTCATGGCCGGTGTGTGCGTGGTAACCGCCGTAAAGTCGGGCGCCTGGTCGCCGATTCGGGGCATGGACGGCGTCGTTTCGGGCATGATCGAGAACCTCCTCTCACCGGGTGAACTCCAGCCAGCGCAGGCACTGGCCATTGTACGCGCCCTCCGCGGACTGGGGCCAGCACCACGGAATTGTGTGCGAATCCGGCGGAAAGCTGCCCTATAATGTTCGCGGCCCATTCGCTCCGGCAACGTGAGCGGGCCAAAGGCGGAGGTGATCGCCTGATCGCTGATCTTTGAAAGGAAGATTCTTCATGCCCCTGTCGAAGAGGTTGGCCGCTGAGTGCTTCGGTACGTTCTGGCTCGTTTTGGGTGGTTGCGGAAGCGCCGTATTGGCCGCGGCGTTTCCGAACGTGGGCATCGGCCTGCTTGGAGTGGCGCTGGCATTTGGCCTGACGGTGCTGACGATGGCATACGCCATCGGGCACATCTCGGGCTGTCATCTTAATCCGGCCGTAACGGTCGGACTGTGCACTGGAGGACGCTTTCCCGCGAAAGAGGTCGTCCCGTACTTCATCGCCCAAGTGATTGGCGCGGTGGTGGGCGCCGGTGTTCTGTACGTCATTGCCAGCGGGAAGGCGGGCTTCGACCTTTCGGGCGGATTCGCGGCGAACGGATACGCGGACCATTCGCCGGGCGGCTATTCGATGCTGGCCGCGCTGGTGACCGAGGTCGTGCTGACGTTCTTCTTCATCTTCGTGATCCTCGGCGCGACGGACCGCCGGGCGCCCAGCGGATTCGCCGGGGTGCCCATCGGCCTGTGCCTGACGCTGATCCATCTGATCGGCATTCCCGTGACCAACCTGTCGGTGAATCCGGCACGCAGCACGGGACCGGCGGTCTTCGTCGGAGGCTGGGCCCTGGAGCAGCTATGGCTGTTCTGGGCGGCGCCGCTGATTGGCGCAATCCTGGGCGGGCTGATCTATCCGTTGGTGGCGAAGGACGGCGACTAGGTTGAAATGGAGTTTGGGGGTTGGTGGACGGCATGGGATTCGAACCCACGACCCCCGCGTTGCGAACGCGGTGCTCTCCCAACTGAGCTAGCCGCCCACTCGTGTGGCTTCTCTCACTATATCACGGCGGCCCCCTGGAGCCGGTCCGTCTACAATTGAGAGAGCTACTGGAACATGGCCCGGAAGAAGAGCCTCGAACACACCCTGGATAAGATGCGCCTGGACTGGGACGAGCGCGCCCGAGAGAACGCCCGGTTCTACGTCAATACCGAGCGGACCGACTGGACGGACGAGGAGTTTTTCGCCTCGGGCGAGGAGACCATCTCCGAGCAGATCCTCAATGATTTGAGCAACATCTGCCAGGGGAGAGACCCGCGTGAAATGCGCGTGCTCGAGATCGGCTGCGGGGCGGGCCGGGTGACCCGCGCCCTGGCGGCGCGGTTCGGAGAGGTTCACGCCGTGGACGTCTCCGGCGAGATGGTGGCCCTGGCGAGGCATGCCGTGAAGAGCTATCCCGGCGCGCGTATCTATCAGAACAACGGGATGGACCTGAGCGTGGTGCCGAACCTCCCGTTTGACTTCGCGTTTTCCACCATCGTCTTCCAGCACATTCCAAGCCGCGAAGTGATATACAACTACGTCCGCGAAGTGCACCGGCTGCTGCGGCCGGGCTCGCTGTTCAAGTTCCAGGTTCAGGGCGACGCCAGCATTCAGACCGATCCCGACGACACCTGGCTTGGCGTGCCGTTCAGCGACGCTGAAGCCGTGGCGCTGGCCCAAGCCTGCGAGTTCGAGCCGCGGTACCGCCACGGCGCGGGCGAGCAGGACTTCTGGCTCTGGTTCTTTAAGCGCTAGTTCCCACTACTTCACCAGGAACGGCCACTGCCAGATCCAGTGGAGCCCGTACACCTTCATCGCCATGTACGTGCCTGCGTACAGTACGGCCCCGAGCACGGCCAGGATGAAGACCACCTTGCCCCACGGGAAGCTCTTGCCTTCGCGGCTGAGCACCAGCAGGTAGCTGGCGAAGACACCGACGAAGTAGAGCAGCACCATTGGCGCGGCGAAGATGGTGAGGTTCATCACATCCGGCGTCGGCGTGATGATGGCAGCCGCGATGACGATCAGCAGGATCGCGTAGCGGGAATGCCGAAGCAGGAAGCGCGGCGACGCGACGCGCACCAGCGTCAGGAAAAAGATCAGGACCGGCAGTTCGAAGACAAGCGACACGCCGAGGATTACGTTGATGAACAGGTCGACGTACTCGGTCATCGAGATCATCGGGCGTACGCCCAGCTCCTTGCCGCCGATGCCGAGCAGGAAGACGAGTCCGAAGCGGAAGGCGACGAAGTAGGCGAACGTGCCGCCGAGGATGAACAGGCCGGCGGTGGAGAGGATGAACGGCGCGGCCATCCGCCGCTCCCGTTTGTAGAGCCCAGGCGCAATGAACGACCAGACCTGGTAGATCACCCAGGGCGCGGCCAGAAACAGTGCTGCCAGCACGGGTAACTTGACCCAGATGATCATGAAGGCTTCAACGGGTTTGAGCTGAACCAGGTCCGGCTCATAGCCCAATTGCTGGAGCGCAGCTGCGGCCGGTTGCCGAACCGCGTTCCAGATGTCGTCGGAGAAGAGCACCGTAACGGCGAAGGCGATGGCGACGCCGATCAGCGCCCGGATGATGCGGATCCGCAGTTCCTCGAGATGCTCCAGGAACGACATGCGGAGCATGCCCTCGTCGTCGCCGTCTTCTTCGTCCTCATCGGCGGAGGCGGGCGGCGCCGGCGGAGGAGGCGGGGTGGCGGCCGCCACGGGCGCTTCCGGCCGGGGTTCGAGCGCCGTGGTGGCTTCGAGCTCTACCGTTTCGTGTGTTTCGGGCAGGAGGCGCCCGTCCGTTTCCGGATCGGGATCCGGACGGGCGCCCTGCGGATCTTGCGGCTCAGGCATGAACGCGTACTGCTGCCTTTGTTTAGAGTTTTGTGTCTGCCGCCGCCTAGCGAGCCTGGGCGGACTCCCGCGAACCTTCAGCCGTCGCGCCGGGTTCCACTTGGGCGCTGGGGGCGCTTTCGGTGGAGGCGGTTTCGGTGGTTGCTGGGGTCTCGGCCGCTGTAGCAGCGTTGTCGGCGCCCTGAGTTGCGGATGCGCCTACCGCGGAGGTTTCCGTCGTGCTGGTGGTTGAATCATACGATTCCGGGTAGCCATAGGCGCCGTAATCGTAGGACGAATCGTAGTCGTAGGAAGAGGAGTCGTAGCTTGTGGTGACCTGTTCGAGAGATTCGGTTTCCTTCTTGATCTCCTGGGTTTCCCGCTCGATCGCCGTCATTTCCCGGTTCCAGGTATCCTTCAATTCGTTCGAAGCGCGCCGGAATTCACCGAGCGCCTTCGCCAGGTTCTTGCCCAATTCGGGCAGCTTCTTTGGTCCGAACAGAAGGAGGGCCAACACAAAGATGACTACCGTTTCCTGCCAGCCCAAGGGACCCATCAGTGCCTCTCCTTAACTTCAACCCGTATCATAGCGAACCGTTGCCGAACCCCACAACCGAGCCCCGCTTGACTTCCGGAGGGTCAGTGACTTACTGTAGCGGTTTCCACAGGCCCACAGGGCGGCCGCCAACGACTCATGGACACCACGGACAGCCGCAAAGAAATCCTCGTGGACCAATACCTGGAATCCAGCCTGGAAAGCGTGGATCTGGCCGAAGAGAAGGTGACGGCCATCTGCACCGGGATGGGCTTTCCCGACGAGGAGACCTTCCGCTTCGGCTACGCCGTTCGCGAGGCCGTGGTCAACGCCGTCGTTCACGGAAACCGGTACAGCGCCAACAAACGGGTCCACTTTGTCGTGGAGCGCCAGGGAGCGACCATCGAAGTTTCGATCCGTGACGAAGGGGCTGGTTTCGAAGCCTTCCAGCAGGCCGATCCCCTCGCCGAGGAAAATTTACTGAATCAATCGGGCCGCGGCCTCACTCTTATCCGTGCCTTCGTCGACGAGTTTGTGGTGGGTCCGGCGGGGAACGGCGGCACGAAGGCCGTTCTTCGCAAGTCCGCCACGCAACCGGAGCAGGATTCGGAAGAGGCACAACAAAATCAGTAGGAGGTAGAAAGACAGTGAGCGTGAAAATGTCCATCCGCCAGGTCGGCGATGTCACAGTGATCGACGCGGCCGGGCGCATTACCCTTGGGGAGGGATCCTCCGCATTCCGCGACACCGTAAAGGATCTGGTGTCGAAGGGCAACAAGAAGATTCTCTTGAACCTTGCCGACATCAGCTACATCGACAGCTCCGGCATCGGCGAGATGGTTTCCGGCTTCACGAGCGTGTCGAACGCAGGCGGCCAGTTGAAGCTGTTGAACCTGACCAAACGCGTCCAGGATCTGCTACAGATCACCAAGCTGTATACAGTCTTCGAGGTCTTCGACGACGAAGCCCAGGCGTTGAGCAGCTTCTAGCCTGCGATTTTCCTTCAAGCGCGTCCGGGCTCCGGCCCGGTCGCGCCCGCACGTCTTTTGTCCGCCCCAGCCCTACGCCCTCTTCCCGCCCCGGCTTGACCGGGTTCCGCATGGTAAATTGTTAGGTTGGATTGGAGTAATCAGTGGATCGTCTGACCCGTCATGATCTGAAGTCCGACAAGTTTGTCACAGAGGTGGCACACACTGTCGAATACGTCGAAGAGCATCGCAGTCAACTCATCAAGTACGCCGGAATTGCACTGGCGGTGCTGGTGATCGCGGCGGGCGCATGGTACTTCACTAAAACCCGCCGCGAAGGCCGCATGGCGGACCTGAAGCAGGCGTTCCGCACGTATAACGCCGTCATCGGCGAAAGCAACAACCCCGCCGTGAAGTCCTTCCCCACCGAAGAAGCGCGGCAGAAGGCGATCGTCGCCGAGATCACTCCCATCGCCACCAAGTACTCCGGCTCCGAGGAAGGCGCCGTAGCCAGCTACCTGCTGGGCGTGAACGCCGCCGATCAGGGCCGCATGGATGAGAGCGAGAAGCTGCTGAAGACCGCCATCGCCGACGGCGGCACGCAGTACGCCTCCCTGGCAAAACTCGCCTTGGCCGATGTCTATGCCGCCCAGGGCAAACCCGCCGACGCGGAAAAGCTGCTGCGCGAACTCGTCAACAGCCCCACCGTCCTCGTCAGCAAGGATCAGGCCACCATCTCCCTGGCCCGCGTGCTCTCGAAGTCCAAACCGGACGAGGCCAGGAAGCTCCTGGAGCCGTTGCGTTCAGAAACCGGCGCAGGCAGCCGCATGGCCGTCCGCATGCTCGCCGAACTGCCTCAAAAGTAAGTGACGCTCCAGCGGCTCCGCTCTCCGGTCCAACAGCTTCGGGGCCGGCGCTACCCGGAGCCGCCCCACCCCTATCGCACCGAGTTCCAGCGCGACCGCGACCGGATCGTCCATGCACGCGCCTTTCGCCGCCTCGAAGACAAGACTCAGGTCTTCGCCGAGCGCTACTCGGACCATTTTCGCAACCGCCTGACGCACACCATCGAGGTCTCGCAGATCGCCCGCACCGTTGCGTCTTCCCTCGGCCTGGACGAGGATTTCACCGAAGCTCTCGCGCTGGCCCACGACATCGGACACCCGCCCTTCGCGCACGCCGGCGAGGAAGAACTCGACCGGCAGATGCGCCCGTTTGGGGACTCCTTCGACCACAACCTCCACGCTCTGCGCATCGTCGAAAAGTTCGAGCAGCGCTACGCCCGCTTTCCCGGCCTGAACCTGACCTTCGAAGTCCGCGAGGGGATCGTGAAGCACTCGCGCGACATCGAGCCAGGCGGCCCGGCAGAACTCGACGAGTACCTGCCGGGGCTGCGCCCGCCGCTCGAAGCGCAGTTGATCGATCTCGCCGACGAAGTGGCCTACAACACCGCCGATCTCGACGACGGCTTCTCGGCCGGGCTTTTCACGCTCGACGAGATCTCGGAGCACGTTCCGAACTACGGCGGACTGCTCGAGGAGATCCGCCAGCAGTTCCCGGCGGCCCCGGAGAAGGTGCAGTTTCAAGAGATTCTGCGGCGCCTGATTGACCTTCTGGTTTCGGGGCTGATCGAGGGCACTCTGCGGCGCGTCGAGCGCTCCGGCGCGGAGACCCTCGACGACGTCCGGCGCTGCCCGGAGCGCCTGGTGCGCATGTCCAGCAGCCCCGCCGGAACGAACGCGGCGCTCAAGAAGTTCCTCTACGAGCGTGTCTACTCGTGCGAAGCGCTGATGGAAGAGCGCCGGCGCGCCTCTGAGGGGATCTCCCGGATGTTCGCGTACTACATGGAATCGCCCGGGAAGCTGCCGGAGGGCCAGCGCGAGCGTTGCGACGACCTCCCCCTGCACCGCGTAATTTGCGACTACATCGCGGGCATGACGGACGGCTACTTCCGCCGGACCGAACGCCAATTGTTAGGAAAGTGACGCTTTCCGGCTTCAGCTCTCGCCGTGGACGATGACGTTGCTCAACTCCGCCCGGCGCACGCCGTAGATCTTCTCGATCGTCCGGATGATCTCCTTCGCCACGCGCTGGGTCTCCTCTCCGTCCTCCAAGTCAACCTCCACTTTCAGGTACAGATCAATGGCCTTCATCGTTCGGATGATACGATAGGGCTTTCCCGGTCCGCCATGAAACGCCGCCAATTCCTTCAGACCACCTCTGTCGCCGCCGCCGCTACGGCTGCTTCGGCACAGACGCCGGCTCCGTACAGCTATAAGCTGCGCTACGCTCCGCGCATCGGGCTGACCCCGCCGAATACGCCCATTCCGCAGCAATTGCAGGTCTACGCCGATTGGGGTTTTCGGGCCTTTGAATACAACGGCTTACCCCGGCATTCGAACACTGAAATCGAGACCTTCCGCAAGAAGATGGACGACCTGAAGATGTCGATGGGCGTCTTCGTGGTGAACTCCGGCGGCTGGAAGGGCGGGGCCATGGTCGACAAGATGTTCCACGACCAGTTCCTGAAGGACGTCACGCGCGCCGTCGAGATCCACTCGATCATCGGCAACGAGTGCGCCACGGTCACGTCGGGCCTCCAGGTGCCGAACCTGAGCTTCAGCGAGCAGACGAAGAACTGCATCGACGTTTTGAAGCGCGCCGCCGACATCGTCAGTAAGACCAAGATGGTGCTGGTGCTGGAGCCGCTGAACATCCGCGTGGATCACGCCGGCTATTTCGTGGTCTTTTCCGATCACGCCTCCGAGATCATCCGCGGCGTCGGCAGCCCGCAGGTGAAGATCCTGTTCGACATTTACCACCAGCAGATCTCCGAGGGGAATGTCATCAACCACATCCGCAAGTACTGGGATGACATCGGCTACTTCCAGGTGGGCGACAATCCCGGCCGCCTGGAGCCCTACACCGGCGAGATCAACTACCAGAACGTCTTCAAGGCGATTCATGCCAAGGGAACCAATCGGATTATCGGCATGGAGCACGGCCTTTCGGCACGCGGCGAAGCCGGCCTGAAGAAGTGCTTCGAGGCCTACCGCAAGGCCGACAACTGGGAAGCCTGAGCAACTGAATGAGCGAGAAGACCACCTGCCAGATCTGCGAAATCCGGCCGCCGAGACGGCATTGCCCGGCTTTGAACGACGAGATTTGCTCGGTCTGCTGCGGCACCGAGCGAGAGCAAACCGTCGACTGTCCCTTTGACTGCGACTACCTGCGCGAAGCCCGCCGCCACGAGAAGCTCGACCCCGTGGATCCGAAGACCGCTCCGCATCCCGAAATCGAGCTGAGCGACCGATTTATGCAGCAACAGCAGGAGCTGGCCATCGTCATCGGCCGCCTGCTGCTGATCTCCGTGATGAACACCCCCGGCGCCGTGGATTCCGATGTCCGCGAGGCTCTGGACGCGCTGGTGAAGACGCTGAAGACAGCCGAAAGCGGTCTTGTGTACGAGACCAGGCCCGCGAACACCATCGCCGCCGCCATCCAGGAACGGTTCCAGCAGGAGTTGACCCAGTTCCGCGAGATGGTGGCTCAACGGACCGGGGCACACACGATCCGGGATAAGGACGTCCTGGGGGTGCTGGTCTTCTGGGGTCGCATGGAGTGGCAGCGGAACAACGGGCGCCGCAAGAGCCGATCCTTCATCGAGTCTCTTTTCGCCATCATGCCTTCGCCCGAGGAACTGGAACAGCGGCGTGAAGCGGCGGGCGGCATCGTGGACGAGGCGCCAGGCATCTCGTGAGGTAGAGACCTGACGAGATGAAGGCACGACTGATTGAAAGCACCAAGATTGCACCCGAAGTACGCCATTTCCTCTTCGATGTGCCGGAGACAGATCGCCTGTCCTACACGCCGGGGCAGTTCGTTTCGTTCACCGAGCCGTTCAATGGGAAGCCAGTGACTAGGGCGTACTCCATCGCCTCTGCGCCGGAGGGCAACCGCTTCGAGCTATGCCTAAACCGGGTCCAGGAGGGCATCTTTTCCCCGTATCTCTTTGATTTGGCGCCGGGAGCGGAGGTCGAAATGCGCGGCCCGCTCGGCTATTTCGTGCCGAAGCAGCCGTTCCGGGATGCGCTGTTCATCGCCACCGGGACTGGGATCGCGCCGTTCCGCGGATTCGTCCGTTCGGCGGCTGTCGTCGCGTCCGATGCCCGGATCGGTCTGCTGTTCGGCACTCGCTACGAGGAAGGAATCTTGTACCGCGACGAGTTCGAACAGTTGGAGTCGTCGCGCCCGGGCTTCCAGTTCATGCCGACGCTGACTCGGCCGGGCAGCCAATGGAACGGACGGACGGGGCGCGTCCAGGCACACCTGGATGAAGCGCTTGACGGGCGCACGGACCTCGACGTGTACATCTGCGGCATGAAGGCGATGGTGGACGAAGTCCGCGCCATCCTGAAGTCAAAGGGCTTCGACCGCAAGCAGATTATCGTCGAGAAGTACGACTAGCCGCTCGCCGTACTACAATTTGCAGTGCATGTCGAAGTCCAGGCGTGACCTGCTGATCCTTGCCTCCGCCGTGGTGATCGTCTTTGCGGTCGCCGCCATTATCGGCCTCCAGTTCCTGCCGGAGCCGAGGAGCCGCGCGGAGTATATGGTTGTCGGAACAATGGCCACCCTCTTCGCCTTGGGGACCTTGTTTCTAGGTTTGATTGCAACCATTTACAGGGGCACGAATCCGTTTTTCAAGAACCGGGCCCCGGTGGAAGAGACGAAGTCCGACGACTCGGCCGGATGATTCTGGACTAAGCTTATCGAGATTAGGGTAGTTGTGCTACTGTGGAATGAATAAGACCGGAATGAGCAGGATCTACCTGGTTGGTGCAGGCCCTGGACGGGCGGATTTGCTGACGGTGCGCGCGGCGCGAGTGCTGGCGAATGCCGGCGCGGTGCTGTACGACCGTCTGGTTTCCCCCGAAGTCCTGGACTTGGTGCCCGCCGGCGCTGAACGGCACTACGTCGGCAAGCTGGAGGGCGAGCAGGAACTGGTGCAACCGGTGATTCTCGAACTGCTGGAAGACTGTGCCCGCCGCCACGAGACCGTCGTCAGGCTGAAGGGCGGCGATCCGATGGTCTTCGGGCGCGGCGCCGAGGAGTGGCACTATCTCGCCAAGCGCGGCTGGGACGTTGAAGTGGTGCCCGGCGTCAGTTCGGCGGTGGCCGTTCCTGAGCTGGCGGGCATTCCGCCGACGTTCCGTGGCGTCTCCGGCGGCTTCGCCGTGGTGGCCGGGCACCGGCGCGACGGCGATTGCCAGCAGTGGAACGCCTGGGCCAAGGTGGATACGCTGATCATCCTGATGGGCGTCTCGCACCGGGATGAGATCGCGCAGTGCCTGATCTCACACGGCCGTCCTGCCGATGAGCCGGTGGCGTTTATCGAAAACGGCACGACGCCGCGCGAGCGCGTCGTGGTCGCGACGCTAGGTGAAGTGGCAGCCCGCAGGGTCGATGTGAGGGCCCCGGCGGTGATGGTGGTTGGGCAGGTCGTGGCTCTGCGGGAGCAATTGCGGCCTTTGGTGGCCGAGGCGATCGCCTAGCTCGCCTGACGGACTTCCACTTTCGCGTAGATCTTGCGCGTCTCCTCGAGTCCCGCGAAGCTGACGCCCGGCAGAAGAGCCGAGGCCGTGCCTGAGGCGACGCCCCAGCGGACGGCATCGGCGAAATCGCAGTTCTGTTCCATCGACCAGACGAATGCCGCGGCCAGCGCGTCACCCGCGCCAATCGGACAGATGGCATCGACACGCGGCGGAATCACCTCGACAATCGGACCCTGGATCGGAGATGCCACCGCTCCGCGCGCGCCGAGCGACAGAACCACGGTGCGCGCCCCCATCGCTCGGATGCGTTCGGCAGCTTCGACGAAGTGGTTGCGGGTGAGCAGGGCGCGATCCAGAAGCCGCTCCGCTTCCTGCTGGTTCGGCGTCACGACCGTGGGGTGCTCTTCGAGCGCGATCTGGAGCGGATCGCCGTCGGCATCAAGCAGCACCGGCACGTGCTTCTTGATCGCCTCGCGCACGAGCTTCGCGTAGAAGTCGGCGGGCGCGCCGGGCGGCAATGAGCCACAGAGCATCAGCCACTTGGCGCCGTCCAGGTGGCTCCGGACAGCCTTCTCGACGCGCTGCAACTCACCGGCGCTCAGCTCGGGCCCTTTTTCGTTCAGCTTGATGGCCAGGCCGTTGCGGTCGGCGATCGTGATGTTGGTCCGGATCTCGTGGCGGACCTTCACCAGGTCGAATTCGAAATTGCAGCAACCGCCAAGAAATTCCTTCAGCCGCTGGCCCGCTTTGCCGCCGCAGATGCCGACAGCCAGCGTCTGCGCGCCGAAGGTGTGCAGCACCTGGGATGCATTGATCCCGCGCCCACCCGCCGATTCGTAGCTGGAGAGAATATAGGCGCGGTCGTCGAAAACCAGCTTGTCGGCCGTGACGTTCCGGTCAATCGCCGGGTTCGCCGTGAGTGTCAGGATCAAGTGACTATTCTAGCCAATGCTACCCTAAATTCTTGACCCGCCACCCGATGTTTTGGGCCTATGCGGCCCTGGTTTCCGTCTGTTTCTTTTGGGGCACCACCTACCTCGGCATCCGCATGGCGTTGGAGTCGTTCCCGCCGTCAGCCCTGGTTTCCATCCGATTTCTTCTATCCGGCGCATTGATGCTGCTGGCCGCCGTGCTGATGAAAACGCCGCTACCGCGCGGCGCCGAACTGCGCCGGACGGCCCTGACGGGCGTCATCATCCTGGGCATTGGCAACGGCTGCCTGACGCTGGCCGAAACATGGATCCCCAGCGGCCTGGCGGCCCTGATCATCACGATTTCGCCCTTTTGGATGCTGGGTCTGGATGCCGTCATGCCGCCGCGCGTCCGGCTGCATGCACCGACGCTGGCCGGTATGGCCGTGGGACTGACGGGCGCGGCGCTCCTGGTGGGCCCGGGCGCGTGGGCGGGCGGAGCATCCAGCAACATCGTCAAAGGCTTCCTGATCCTCCAGTTGGGCTGCTTCTCGTGGTCGTTCGGCTCGCTGCTTCAACGCAAGAGCGAGACGAGGGCTAATCCCATCGTCAACGGCGCTGTGCAGCAGTTGGCGGCTGGGTTGGCGTTTCTTGTGCCCGCGCTGATGTCGAGCACGCCGATCCACTGGAGCGGCCGCGGCCTCGGCGCGTTGTTTTACCTGGTCGTCTTCGGGTCGATTGTCGGCTACAGCTCCTACGTCTACGCGCTGGAGCATCTGCCCGTGGCGGTGGTCTCCATCTACAACTACGTGAACCCGGTCGTCGCCGTAACCTTGGGCTGGATCTTTTACCGCGAACCCTTCGGAGTGCGGGAAGCCGTTGCGATGGCCGTCATCTTCCTGGGTGTGGCCATGGTGAAGCGCGCGGAAGCACGCCGTCCAGAACGGGCGTAGGCCGAGCCTACTCCTGCCGGTTCGTCATCTTCG
Source organism: Bryobacteraceae bacterium (assembly GCA_050789245.1). Classification (GTDB taxonomy): domain Bacteria; phylum Acidobacteriota; class Terriglobia; order Bryobacterales; family Bryobacteraceae; genus PNKE01. Next base: position 102,388 of record JBOZRR010000032.1, read on the forward strand.
CGCCGAGCGCTCCACCCAACGAACACAGCAGCGTGAGCAACAGGAACTGCAAGCCCAATGCGCCGAGAATCACGAACGGATTACTGAGCAGATCGATGGCGCGTTTGGTCTGATCCGCCGGCAGGCCCGCATTCCGCGCGTACTGCTCGTATGCCCTCGCCAACTCTTCGAAGCCGGAGGAGAGCGCCAGCGTCGCCGTGGTGATGATGGTGATGAAGACGAAAGTGAAGACGCCCGTCATCCACCCCATGCGCGCGCCAGCGATAACAGAAAGACCTGTGCCCGAGCGCTGCCGGTATAGGAACACGGCATAGAATCCGCCCGCCAGCGCTACTACGAATCCCAGAATCTGGCCGAGCAGCGTAAGCGCGACCGTCAGGCTGACCAGGGTGAACATCGCGGTGAGCAACGCCACGCGCACCGCCTGTCGATTGCGGAAGCTGATCTCGGTGGGCGGAGGCTCCTGCCCCAAGGCCTCCAGGCGGGCCCTCTCGAGCACAGCCGATTCAACGCTCACCGGCTCAGGCTGTGGCGCGGAATCCGATTCCGCAGCGGATTCTTCGCTCTCCACCTGAGGTTCCTCTCGAAGCGGCCGCCCGCAGCGATGGCAGAACCGCGCCCCTTCGACTGTCACGGCACCACAGGTGCATCTTTCTTCCACAAATCCAGTGTCCCGTAGGACTTGGAACAGGCGCAAGCCGCACCGCCGGCGGCGTATGCTAAGAGTTTCCCGATGAAAACCCGCACGCTGCTGGTGATCAGCAATCCCGCCGCCCTCCATCTGCGCCTGCTTGCGAAGTTGCCGGACGAGGTCCGCATCGTGACCGCCGCGAGCACCGATGGCTTACTGCGAGCCGCGCCCGACGCCGACGCCGTCCTGTGCGGTGGCACTTCGCGCGACACACTCGCCGAGCTTTGGCCGCACCTCACCCGCCTCGAATGGGTCCACGCGCTCGCCGCCGGACTGGAAGGTCTTTTGTTCCCGGTGCTCGTCGAAAGCCCCGTCGTCCTGACCAACACCCGTGGCGTCTTCGCCCGTTCGCTCGGCGAATTCGCCCTTGCGGGCATGCTTCACTTCGCGAAAGACCTTCGCCGCATGCAGAGCCAGCAGGCCCAGGGCCGGTGGGAGCCGTTCGACGTCGACGAACTGCACGGCCGCGTGCTGGGCATCGTCGGCTACGGCTCCATCGGACGCGCCGCCGCCGAGCGCGCCAAGCCGTTCGGCATGCGGATTCACGCGCTGCGCCGGCGGCCTGACCTTTCCGGCGCGGACCCCCTGGTCGACCGCAGCTTCTCGGCCGCCGAGCTCGACCGGCTCCTGGAGACTTCGGATTACCTTCTCTGCGCTGCGCCGCTCACCCCCGAGACTCGCGGCCTGCTCGGCGACCGCCAGCTTCGCCTGCTGCGACCCTCGGCCGTGGTCCTGAACCTCGGGCGCGGCCCGGTCATCGACGAGCCCGCCCTCGTCTCCGCGCTCCAGGAAGGCCGGATTCGCGGCGCGGTTCTCGACGTCTTCGACACCGAGCCGCTGCCGCCGGGCCACCCCTACTACGCCTTGGAGAACGTCCTGCTTTCGCCGCACTGCGCCGACCACACCCCGGGCTGGATGGACGACGCCATGGAACTCTTCGTCGAGAACTATCGGCGCTACCTGGACGGCGAGCCCTTACTGAACATCGCGGACAAGTCCGCGGGATATTGAGATGAACAAGGTCACCATCAACGACATCCGCGCGGCGGCCGAACGAATTGGCGGCATCGCCCGACCGACGCCCGTCGTGCGCTCCGGCAGCTTCAACCGGCGCGCCGGCGTCGAAGCGTTCTTCAAGTGCGAAAACTTTCAGCGCGGCGGAGCTTTCAAGATTCGCGGCGCGGCGAACTTCCTGAAGTCGATCCCCGAAGCGGACCGCCCGCGAGGCGTCGTCGCCTTCTCTTCGGGCAATCACGCGCAGGCCGTCGCGATCGCCGCCGAGCGATTAGGGATGCATGCGACGCTCGTCATGCCGGACGACGCCCCGAAGTCGAAGCTCGAAGCCACCCGCTCCCACGGCCCCACCATCATCCAGCACGACCGCATGCGCGAGAGCCGCGAGGCCATCGGCCGGCGCATCGCCGAGGAGACCGGCGCCACGCTGGTGCCGCCCTTTGATCATCCCTGGATCATCGCGGGGCAGGGCACCGCGGGCCTGGAACTGATGGAAGAAGTGCCGGATCTCGACGCCATCGTCGTCTGCCTCGGCGGCGGCGGACTCACCGCCGGCTGCGCGATCGCCGCGAAGGCGTTGAAACCCGGAATCCGCGTCTTCGGCGTTGAGCCGGAGCTCGCGAACGATTACTGGCTCTCACTTCGTGCCGGACACGCCATCGAGATCGCCCCACCGGACACCATCGCCGACGGCCTCCGCACGACGAAGCCCGGCGTCCACACCTTTCCCGTCATTCAGGAACTGGTGGAGGAGGTGCTGCTGGTGACCGAGGACGAACTCCGCGAGACGGTCCGGTTCATGATGAGCCGCATGAAGCTGGTGGTGGAGCCGAGCGGCGCGGCGGCCGCCGCGGCAGTGCTGCACGGCAAGCTGCCTTCGGGGATCGGGCGTGTTGGCGTGCTGGTCTCCGGCGGCAACGTCGATCTCGAGTTCCTCGCCACCCTGGCCTGACGCCGCTTACGGCTCTTCCATCGGGATGGTGAGTTCCACCGGCAGGTTCCTGGCCGAATGCGTCATCAGCAGAGACAGCACCAGGAATCGCAGACCGGTCACGCGCACGTACAGCCGCGCCTCGCTGCTGCCCTGATCCACGGTGAAGGTGTACACATTCGACGGCGTCAGCCCGAAGAAGCCCCGCTGCCCCGGTTCCGGGTCCTTCCTGCCGTAGACGATGAGGTTCGTCATCTGCTCCGAAGTGAGCTTCTCGACCACGGCGGTCCGAGCCGAGTTCCGGACGCGCTCCACCAGCGCATGGTGCAGATAGAAGATCTGCGCGAAGTCGAGGATCGCGATCAGCACGAAGAGGAAAATGCCGAGCACCAGCGCCGCCTCCACCATGGTGGAGCCGCGCTGCCTTGCGGGTGGACGTTGGCGGCGCATGACTACACCGCCGGGGCGTAAACGCCCAGGTAGGGGAACGTCGTGGACGGCTTCGACAGCTTGTAGGTCTTGAAGACCACGTTCAACGGAAAGTCCCTGATGGAGACCGTCACCAGACCTGGAACACCCGCGACGAACTGGATTCGAACGTCAATATGACCCGGAGTCAGGCCCGGGACCACTGGCCGCAGGCACCCTCGCGGGTCGCCGCACGCCGTCATCTGCTGCACGGCTAGAGCGTAGCCGGCACTCGGAAAATGGGAATTGGAGTCGTACTTGCGGTAGCTTGCGTAGCGAGCCCCGGCCCGGACGGCGCTTGCCAGCTCGTTGTAGTAAAAGAACGCCAATCCGAACTGAAACGTGCCGTAGAAAAGTGGAAGCAGGAATACGAAGGCCAGAGCAAACTCAACCATCGCGCCGCCGCGCCTGCCAGACCCGGTCCGCCGCAGCCGCCTCATTTCACCAGCCTCACCACCCAGGCGCCGCTCTCCTCCACCGCCTTGTGGTTGCTGCCCTGTACCCAGGCCCCGATGTACTCGGCGCACCAGGACTGGTTGCCGCCATTGCCGTACTCGCCGGTCCGGCGCAGGAAGAAGGCGCCGATGCCGACAATCCGGTTGCCCGTGCCCGGCGGCGTTCCGCCGTCGTTGATGGGGCAGGCGATGATCCGCCGCCCGTTGCCCTCGTTCCCCTGGCTGTACTGGGCGTATGTGGTGGAGGCCGGGTCCGTGTCCTGGAGAATCCGCACCAGAAGGCTGTCGAGCTGCGACTGCTTCGCGCCTCCCGTCAGATCCACCAGGTCGCCCACGGTGCGCGTAACGGACTGGAAGTCGTTGATGATCGTCTGCCGGATGATGTCCGCGCTGTTCTGCTCGATATAGCCGCGCTCGGAGCCGCCCTGCGCGTTCGCCATGTCCACCAGCTCCTGCACGCGGTCTCCCACGCAGACGTTGGTGTTGCCGTTGCCGCCGCCCTGGTTCCCGAGACTCGGATTGCTCGGCCAGCGTAGCGTGTAGACCTGCCCCGGAATCAGTCCGAAGTGCGGCGGATTGCCGTTGTGCGCGAACGGCGAGAACGGGAACAGCCCCTCGCTGAACGTCCGCTTCTCCACCTGAGCCGCCACGGCCGCCGCGTGGACGCGCCCCTTACCCTGCGACGTCAGCGCCGACAGGAAGTACATCGGCACTTCGGTCCGGGCCAGCGCACGCGCGAACCGGCTTTTCCCGCCAGCGCTGCCCGCCGGCTGCCAAGGGCCTTCGGGGCTCATTCCGAAGGTCACGTCCACCTGTTCGAACTTATAGCGCCCCAGGTCGTACTTCTGCTTGCTTGCCGCCGGGACCGCCGCCGCGCGCGCCAGCCCTTCGGAAGTGCCGTCCAACTCCACCGCCGCCTCCAGCGCCATGGAGTCCACGAAGTTCTGCGCTTCGCTGCGGACGATGAACATGCGTCCCAAATCCACCGCCATGCCCAGCGCGCCCACCAGCAGCAGCGCGGCCACACCGGCCGTCACGAGGATGAAGCCCCGCCTGTTTTTGCGATTTCTGATCTCTGCCGCGCGCATGGGACCGCCTCTTTGCCTTGCGTCACCCCGATGCTACGGCCTCGCGCCGCGCAGGTCACCCGGGCGAATCACTGAGTTCGCCCAAGCCTTTTCACTCAGCCGTTGGAGAGCCGCGGCAGCCCGCCGCGCGGCTGTTTGGCCCCAAAGGGCCTAAAATCGGGCTTCCGGATAGGTGTGAATGCAAAAAAGCCCGAAAAACATGGGTTTTCAGCGCACTCTACCCTTTACATCGTCCAAAGGCTTCCCTTATCATTATTTTGCGAACGGGACCTTCGAACAAATTCGAGGGTTTATGTTTGAATCGCGAATCGTGTTCTACGTAGTGGACCACCTGCCGTGGCCAGTCCGGAGCGCGGTTCGGGGTGAATGATCCCAAGGAGGCGATATGGCCGAAGCGAAGAAGATGACCCAGACTCAGGTCATTAAGGAACTGGCCGCGGCTTGTGAACTCACCAACAAGCAGGCCAAGGAAGTGGTTGACAAGTTTGTTGAGCTCGCGATCCGCGAGACGAAGAAGTCCGGTTTGTTTGTGCTCCCCGGCATCGGCCGGCTGAAGAAGGTGGAGCGCAAGGCGCGCATGGGCCGCAACCCCGCGACCGGCGCCGCCATCAAGATCCCGGCGAAGAAGACCGTGAAGCTCGCCCTGGCGAAGTCCCTGAAGGACGCCATCGTTCCGCCGAAGAAGAAGTAGTTCCCGGAGAATTCAGGGGTTCAATGGGAAAGCCCCGCGGCGCCTGGTGTGCCGCGGGGCTTCATCTTTTGCCCGGCCTTGGCCGGGTGGGGTTACTGCTAAAGCCGGTTCGGAGTCGCCGCTCAACGTGCCAGCGGCAGAGAGAGAGCCGGAGAGCCAGGCGCTAGGCCTGCTTCTTCTCCTCGGGCTTCTCCTCGCTCTTCAAAGCGTTCTTGAAGTTTTTGATTCCTTCTCCGAGGCCTTTCGCCACTTCCGGGATCTTCTTGCCGCCGAACAGCAGCACGGCGACCGCCAGAATAATCAGGAGCTCAGGAATGCCAATAGACCGCACAGGGCCTCCTTCTAGACTTTCATTCTATGGACCCGCGGAAATGGGCGTCAAGCCAGCCCCCCTTGGAGCCGTCCAGCATGAAGAAACAAAAACCCATTCTGGTTCATGAAGATCAGGCGAAGAAAGCTCGCCGGCGGGCTCGCGCCACCGTCGGCCAGGTTCCTCCGGCCCGCCCCATCACGCCGAAGAAGCTGAAGCCGCCGAAGCACAAGCAGTCCCCAGGCGAGGACACCGACTGACCTGAATCCGCGAGAGATTCCCGCCCTCTCCGCGCCACTGGTTCCTTGAGGGACCTTGCGCGAACCGTTGCTCCTCCCCATGGCCGCCTTCGCCACCGGCATCCTCGCCGGAGCCCAGGCGGAGTTTGCCCCGGCTGAGCTCGCCGCGGCCGGCGGTACGTTTCTCGCGCTGGCGCTGCTCTGCCGGTGGCGGCGGTTCGCGAAGTTGCAGGCCGTTTGTCTCCTGCTGGCGTTCGCCGTAGCCGGGATCGCCGTCCACGCCTTGCGCAGGCCGGCAGCGCCTGATCTGGGTCTGGTCTTCGGTAGGCCGAGCCGGATCGAAGGCTGCGTGGTCAGCGGCGTCACCGGACCCGCGGACCGCCCCTGGTTCCTACTCGAAGTCGGGGGAGGCGCGCGCATCCGGACCAGCTACAACGCGAAGGCGCAACTCGCCCCACCGCCGCTCCGGGCCGGACAGCGGATTGAAGCCGAGCTGACCTTGCGCGCCCCGCAGAGTTTCCGCAACCCCGGCAGCTTCGACTATGGCGCCTGGCTGGCGGCCCGCAACATCTTCTGGCAGGGCCGCCTCACCCCGCGCAAACCCGTCACTGTGCTCCCCGGCGAGTGCGGCTCCGCGTGGGCGAACCGTATCGCCTCCTGGCGCGCCGCCGCGCTCCGGCGGGTCGATCAGATCTACCCGGACAGCGGCTACAACCGCGGCATGATGAAGGGCCTGCTGCTGGGCGACACATCGGAGATCCGCCGCGTGTGGGTTGACGACTTCCGTCGTACCGGCACCTATCACGCCCTGGTCATCAGCGGCAGCCACGTCGGCATTCTCGCCGGGCTCTTTCTGCTCTGGCTGCGCTGGTCGCGGCTCGGCGAGCTTGGAGTACTTGGCGCGGCGTGCGCGCTCGCCTGGCTTTACGCACTCGTCGCGGGGGGCGACGCTCCCGTCGTCCGCTCCGCCGCCGGATTCACGGTGGCCATGGCCGCCCGGCTGGTCTACCGCCGGACACGGCTGGTGAACGTGCTGGCGCTGGTCGCGCTGGTCTTCCTGTTCCTCGAGCCCGCGCAGCTCTTTGAAGCCAGTTTTCAGCTTTCGTTCCTTGCGGTTGCGGCGATCGCGGCTCTAGGTGTCCCATTGCTGGAACGAACTTCGGGCGTGCTGCGCGGCGCGCTCCGCGATTTCACGGTCGAAGGCGCCCCCCGCCCGCTCGCCTCCCGGACCGCCGCCGCGCTGCGCGTCGAGTTGCTGCTGCTTGCCGAGACCGTCCATCTGGTCACGCGCTCTCCGGTGATGGCCGTGCGCCGCGTCATGGCGGCATCGGGCTACACGGCCGCGTGGATCTGGGACCTCGCGCTCGTCTCCGCGGCCGTGCAGCTCGCCCTGGTTCTGCCGATGGTCTACTACTTCCACCGGCTCTCGGTGAGCGGGTTCACGGCCAACGTCCTGGCCACGCCGCTGCTCACGGTTGCGATTCCGTTCGGATTCCTCGCCTTGCTCACCGGATGGGGCTGGGCCGCCTTCGCGGCCTCGGGACTGCTCGACATCTCGCGCCGCATCGTCTCCTGGCACGCGGATTGGGAGCCGCAATGGCGCATCCCGGCCCCGCCCGTGTGGCTCGCGGTACTGTTCGCTGCGGCGGTCCTGCTGCTCTGCGCCGGCTTGCGCTACCGGTGGCGCGCGAACTGGGTGGTGACCGGGGCCTGTCTCACGCTGCTGGGTGTGATCGCGATTCATCCCTTCGCGCCGAATGCCGTGCCGCGCTTCCTCGAATTGACCGCCATCGACGTCGGGCAGGGCGAGAGCATGATGCTTGCGCTCCCGGAGGGTGGCGTCGTGCTGGTCGACACCGGCGGATTGGCCGTCTTCGGCTCCGAGGAGCCGCCGCGGCTCGATACGGGCGAAGATGTCGTCGCGCCCTATCTCTGGTCGCGCGGCTTCCGGCGCATCGACGCTCTGGCGCTCAGCCACATTCACCAGGACCACGCCGGCGGCGCGCCGGCATTGATCGAGAATTTCCGGCCCGCCGAGTTGTGGATTGGCGAACGTGCCGACTCCGCCTTATGGCGCCGGATTGAGGCAGCCGCGCGCACGGCCGGCACCCGAATCCGGTTCCTTCGCAGCGGCGACACCATCCACCTGGGCGGCGCGCGATTCGACACGCTGGCCCCGCGCGAATGGGAGTTTCCCCCCGCCGCGGGCGGCAACGAGGATTCAATGTTGCTGCGCGTCTCCTACGGACGGCACCGTCTCCTGCTGACCGGCGACCTCGGGCGCCGCATGGAGCGCCAGCTTCTCGATGCTGGGGAGCCCGGCCGAATCGACGTACTGAAGGTTGCGCACCACGGCAGCCGCCGGAGTTCGCATCCGGATTTCCTGGACGCTCTGCGTCCGGCCGTCGCCATCATCTCCGCCGGTTTCGAGAACCCGTTCCGGCTGCCCAGCCCGGCGGTAGTTGCGGACCTCAAGTCGCGCGGCGTCATGGTATTACGCACTGATCTGGACGGTCTGGTGACCACGCGCAGCGACGGCCGCCGACTCGAAGTGGACGGAGTTCGTTTCCACAATTCTGGAAGCTGAGTGCGGCTAGTCCTGGGGCGGCTGGTCGCCCTGCGCCTCGCCCGCTGCCTCGGCAACCTCCGCCGCGGGCTCTCCGGCTTGCCGGGCTTCCTGAACGATGCGAATGGCATCGGTCAGGTTCCCGGCCGGGACTTGGATCTGATACGGCAAATTCGGAAGCTGGCTGGCGCCGACCATCACGGCCTCAATTCCGTTCGCCGTAAGAAGGCTCTTGAGGGAAATCGCCTCCATTTCGGAGACCTCGAGCTCCAATTCTCCATCGGTAAGCGGAACCAACTCCAGGCCGTCATACTGCGTCGCTTCACTCATTCACTTACCTCCCAGGAATTCTTCCGTTTCGGGACCATTTCACTGGTTTGGCCCTGTGTCGGATAGAATAGCGCGTGAAGGGACACACTTCCATGGAAGACAACAGCAAAGCTCTCTGGTTCGTTGCCGGCGTCGCCGTGGGCGCCACCATCGCGCTCCTTTTTGCTCCAGCCACCGGCCGGGACACCCGGCGGGCCATCGGCCGGACTGCGGCTAAAGGCCGCGAGAGCCTGGCCGACACGGGCCGCGAGATCGTCGAGAAGAGCAAGGGCCTGTACGACAAGGGCCGCCGGCTCGCCGATGATGCAGCCGACCTGCTGGATCGCGGCAAGAAACTCGTGGAGGGCTGATTTCCGTGTCCATCCGGCTCTGCGATTTCCGCAACGAGCCGTATGCGGACTTTTCCCGGCCTGAAAACGCCTCGGCCATGCGCGAAGCGCTGGCCATGGTACGCAACCAGTACGGCCGCGAATACCAGCTCCGCATCGGCAACCAGCACTTTTCCACAGGCGACCTGTTGAAGTCGCTGGATCCCTCCCGGCCCTCTGAAGTCGTGGGCCTGCACCACAAGGCCACGGCGGAACTTGCCCGCAAGGCCATCGCCACGGCCGACGCCTACTTCCCCACGTGGGCCGCCACTCCGGCTAAGACGCGCGTCGAGATGCTGCAACGCGCATCGGCCATCCTGCGCCGCCGAAAGCTCGAATTCGACGCGTGGCTGGTGTACGAGGCCGGCAAGAGTTGGGCCGAGGCTGAGGCCGACGTCAGCGAAGCCATCGATTTCTGCGACTATTACGCCCTGCTGATGTTGAAGCTCGACAACCCCGAGCCGCTGGTGCAGCTTCCGGGCGAAAAGGACACGCTGCGCTACGTGCCGCTCGGGGTGGGCGTCGTGATTCCGCCGTGGAACTTCCCGCTGGCCATCCTCGTTGGGATGACCGTCGCGGCGCTGGTCGCGGGCAACACGGTCGTCGTGAAACCGTCGAGCGACACGCCGACAATCGCGGCGAAATTCGCCGAAGTTCTCGAAGAAGCGGGCTTCCCGGCCGAGAGCTTCACGATGATGGTCGGCAGCGGCGCCGAAGTGGGCGACCTGCTAGTGGAGCACCCCCGAACGCGTTTCGTGTCTTTCACGGGATCGCGTGAAGTCGGCTTACGAATCAATGAGTTGGCGGCGAAGACGCAGCCCGGGCAAGTCTGGATCAAGCGCGTCATCGCCGAGATGGGCGGCAAGGACGCCATCATCGTCGACGCCGACGCCGACATCGACGCGGCCGTGCAGGGCGCCGTCGCCTCGGCCTTCGGCTACCAGGGCCAGAAGTGTTCGGCGTGCTCGCGACTGATCCTCGACGCGAAGATTTACGATGAGTTCCTCGAGAAACTCGTCGAGAAGACTCGACAGATTCACGTTGGTCCTTCGGACGATCCGTCGTATTACATGGGCCCGGTCATTAACGAGCGGTCGATGAAATCGATCCTGAAGTACATCGAGACCGGCAAGCAGGAAGGCCGACTGCTGGCCGGCGGCGGCCGCGCGGACGGCGACGGCTATTTCGTGCAGCCGACGGTGATCGCCGACGTTTCGCCGAAGGCCCGCATCTTCCAGGAAGAGATCTTCGGACCCGTCCTGGCGGTGACGAAGGCCCGCGATTTCGACCATGCGCTCGAGTTGGCCAACGACAGCGAGTACGGGCTGACCGGCGCGGCATACACCTCAGACCCCGCGAAGATCGAAAAGGCTGCCGACCGCTTCCACGTCGGCAACCTCTACATCAACCGGAAGTGCACGGGCGCGATGGTAGGAGCGCATCCATTTGGTGGATTCAACATGTCCGGAACGGATTCGAAGGCTGGCGGGCCCGATTACCTGTTCTGGTTCGTCCAGGCGAAGTCAGTCGCCTACAAGTTGAGCTAGTGAGCCATATACTCTCCCGTCGGTCCCTGTTGCTGGGCGGCGCCGCCGCAGCCGCGCCCACGTTGAGCGCTGCCGTCCGCCCCAATATCCTGCTGGTTGTCAGTGACGACCAGCGGCACGACACCATCCACGAACTGGGCAATTCCACAATCATCACGCCCACGCTTGACCGGCTGGCCAAGCAGGGCGTGACGTTCACGAATGCCTACGTCTCGGACCCGATCTGCACGCCGAGCCGCGCCTGTCTTCTTTCGGGCGTGGACGACTGGCATACGGGCGTCCGCTGGTTCGGCGAATCGATCCGCCCGCAGGTCCCGGTGCTGCCTGAGACGCTTCAGTTGCAGGGCTACGAGACCTTCTTTACCGGCAAGTGGCACAACGACCGGACGCCGGAGGCCTGGGGCTTCACGAAGACGTCGCGTGTCTTTGCGAAAGGCATGGGCGACCATGAGATGTCGTTCGACGAGGACGGCAAGACGGTTCGCGGACACAGCTCGCAGCTCTTTGCCGACGCGGCGATCCGCTACCTTCAAGGGAAGCCGAAGGAACCATTCTTCGCGATGGTGTCGTTCACGTCGCCGCACGATCCTCGCACACCGCCCGAACACTGGAAGTCCAGGTACAATCCTTCGCGCATCCCGCTGCCGAGGAACTTCATGCCGCGGCATCCGTTCGACAACGGCGAGCTCGAGATCCGCGATGAGAAACTGCTGCCTGCGCCCCGTACCGAGGAAGCCATCCGCAAGGAGCTATCGCTGTACTACGGCATGATTTCGTCGATGGACGAACAGTTTGGCCGAATTCTCCATGCGCTGGATTCGACCGACGCGGGCGAGAATACCATCGTCGTCTTCACTTCCGACAACGGCTTGGCAATCGGCTCCCACGGGCTGCTGGGCAAGATGTCGATGTACGACCACAGCGTCCGCGTGCCGCTGATCTTCCGGCTGCCGGGCAAGCGCCTCTCGGGGAAGAAGGTGGATTCGCTCTGCTATAACCACCAGATCTTCGGGACGGTGTGCGATGTGGCTCGCGCGAAGGCGCCGACCGATGTGGCCCGCACGAGCCTTGCCGGGCAGATGGAGCGCCGGGGCGATGGCGCGGAGGCCGTGTTCGCGTCGTACCGCGACGTTCAGCGCATGGTGCGGACGCAAGAGTGGAAGCTGATCTGGTATCCCAAGGCCGGCAAATGGCAGCTCTTCCGGATGAAGACCGATCCCGACGAACTGGACGACCTCTCCGGAGACGGACGAAATGCCGGCGTCATGAAGGATTTGACGCAGCGGCTGCACGCGCACATGAAAGCGTCGGGCGACCCGCTTGCGGCCGGGTTCAAGCCTGTATAATCGAAGAGACCCCGACTAGAAGGGGACCATCGCGTTACAGACACAGGGTCTAACCCGAACAACGCGGCGAGGGGCGCAGACTTTCGAGACTGCGCCCCTCTTCGTTTTTCCAGTCTTTCCCGCCGTAACCCGGCGCTATTTCTGCTTCGCGATCACCAGGTCCTTGAACTTGTCGTACGTGGCCTGCGGAACGATGTTCTTCTGCACCAGGTCAGTCTTGGCCCGGTAGGGACGTCCCTTAACGATCTTCGCGGCGTAAGCGTCGCCCACGCCGGGCAGTTTCTTGAGTTGATCTTCGCTTGCGGAGTTCAGGTCGAGGAGTTCGCCGACCTTCGCGGCGGCGGCCGGGGCCTTGGGAGCACCCTTCTTCGGAGCCGGAGCCTGGGAGGCCTGCGCCACTGTCATGGACAGCGCGAGCGCAAACGCGACGAGCAGTCGTAGGAGCTTCATAGCGAGGGATGGTAGCACCTTTCGTTCAAGACCGCGAGAGCCTGCCGACGAGCGTTTCCGCCAGCTTGCCGATGAAGATCAGCCCTTCGTTATCCGGTGAATAGTCCACCTTCTTCATTCCGTCCACGGTGACGGCGATGGAGATCTTTTCCCCACCCGGCGTCACGGCCAATCCGACGTCGCTCCTGAGCGCATCGAGAGCTCCGCTCTTGCTGTGGACCTTGTATTTGTCCTCCGGCAGACGGCGGCCGATGCCGTCCTTGTACTGCTGGCGCCCGAGGATGTCGAGCATCTGCTTGGAAGCCTCCGCGCTGACCACCTCGCCCTTCACGAGCTTTTCGATCAGCACGCCCATATCGCGGCTGGTGCTGATACCGAGCCCGAAGCGGCGGTTCTCCTCGATCATGCCCGCTTTGCTCCAGCCGGTGGGCGCTTTCAACTGGTTGCCGTCGCCGCGGACCTTTCTGAGCGACAGAGTTTGTTTGAGGCCGAGGCGATCAGAGAACTCGTTAACGGCATCGGCGGTGATGCGTTCCAACACCATGTTGGTGGCTGTGTTGTCGCTGACAACGATCATCATGTGAACGACGTCGCGCAGCGGCAGGCGGATGCCGCTCGAGAATTCGCGGAGCACGCCACTACCGGAGACCTTGTCCTCCTCGCGCAGCACCAGCGTTTCGTCCCATTTGACGCGTCCCTTCGCCACGAGGTCGAAGACGGCGGCCATGACCGGCAGTTTGATGGTGCTGGCGGTGCGCACACGCTCTTCCGGCTTGCGGGAGAGCACCTTGCCGGTGTCAAGGTTCTTCGCGTAATACCAGACATCCGCGTCGATGCCCGCGACGAGCGGATCGTCCTGTTGGGCTGCGAGCGGCAGGGCCGCCGAGGTGAGTGCGAACTGGCGCCGGGTCATCCTGATCCACAGAATGGCACACCGGCCGGAGATCAGAAGAGGGCGCTGGACGTGATGCCCTTGTTTTCGAGGGTGCTGGCCATCTTTTGGAGCGCCGACTTGTGGATCTGCGACACGCGGCTTTCGTTGATGCCGAGGATGCCGCCAATCTCCTTCATGGTGAGCTCGTGGCTGTAGTAGAGGGTGACCACCTTGCGGTAGCGCTCTGGAAGGTCGCTCATCGCGGCGTGCAGTTTTCCGCGCAGTTCGCCCTTGGCGCAGATTCGGTCCGGCTGTTCGTCGGGGTGGCAGGGAAACTCCGGCGCGGGCAGTTCGTCGGCTTCGGCGGGGCGTGTGGAGGCCGAGACCAGGCCGACGTTCCACAGATCCAGCATGATCTGCCGCCAGCGGGCGGGCTCAATGCCCAGGCGCTCCGCCACTTCGTCGCTGGTCGGCGTACGCTGCATTTCGGCGGCGAGCTCGCGGGCGGTGTCCTCGATCAGCCTTTGGCGGCGGCGGATGTCGCGCGAGGCCCAGTCGAGCTGGCGCAGGCTATCGAGGATGGCGCCCTTGATGCGGTGTTTCGCGTAGCTCGGAAAGGCAACGCGCTTGGTCGGGTTGTACTTCACGACGGCGTCGAACAGGCCGAGGACTCCGGCATGGATCAGGTCATCGAGATCCACGCTGACCGGCAGACTCTCATGCACGCGCATCGCGATGGCGCGGACGAGCGGCAGATGCTCGATGATGGCGCGGTCGCGCGTTGCCTGGGAGGCGTTGAACTCAGTGGCGGGTGCGGTGGCGGCGGTTGACATGGTGTCTGGTCTCTTCCCGACATCGGGTAGGGCAATCGCCCGACCATCGACCGGCACACCCCTTAACTCACTGTCCTTACAGACACTTAGCTGTTCTGAAGGAGTCCGCTGAACCGCAGCGGCCCGTACTCGCGCTGAATCGGGGCACCATTACGGGACACATCGACTCTTAACGGCACAAACTGGTTGCGTCTGGATAGGCGAAACGCCTGCTTGTTCGGGGAAAAACGACTGTCAGGCTCGCGCGGCGCGGCTAGCGGCGCGGCATGTTGTAAGAAAAGACGAGTTGGAGGCGGATCTCCGAGCCCTTGTATTCGGCCGGCAGGTGGGGAAGCGGTACCGAGGCTGAGATGCCGGCGACGGCGCCCCGGTCCAGGGCCGTGGTGCCGGAGGCAGCGGCGATGACCAGCTTGGGGACGCGTCCGACGCGGTCGACGGAGAACTGCACGACGACGCGGCCACGCTGCCCGAAGCGGGCGCTCTCCGGCATGACGTTCATCCAGTTCCGCCTGACGACGGCCAGGACCTGCGTCAGATAGGGTTTGAAATCAATCCCTTGGGGGTCGCTGAGGAGTTCCAGGGCGCTGCCGGTGCGCCCCTGCGCGGGGGACTGTCGCATCATCTCGGCGATGCCGCCGCCGGAGTCCTGCATGTCGCCGACATCCCCGACGGCCAGCCTGCCGGAGCCGCCGGTGCGCGCGCTTTCCCGGCCGATGTCCTTGAGATCGGAGCTGGGCGGCCGGATCGTGGCCTGTCCGACGGCATCGCCCTTGGGCGAGCCCTGGGCGGGACCGACGCGCTCGAACGTCAGCCGGGGTTCCGGTTTGGGAGGCGGCAGCGCGGGGGCGGGGCCGGACGGAGCCGGGCTGATGCCCTGCTGGGGAATTTCGATGGACGGCAGTTCCAGTTGCGCGGTTCGCGTCTGACTGGGGAGCGGCGCCGGAGCCGGCCGGCGCGGAGCGGGCGGCCCAGGCGGCTGCGAAGCCTCGGCCGCCTGGCGCGGTAGAAGCTGCTCCAGGTTCACTTCGGTCGCCGGCGTCGAGTGCTGGGGCGCCTTTTGCGTGAGCTTGAAGTTCTCGACCACATCGCGGGGGACGAAGACGGGAGTGACGTTGCGGGCGACGAGGTTGATGCCGCCTTCAAACGGCTGGAGCGCGCCGCCGCCGGGCATGCTGAGCACGAACAGGACAACGAGGATCTCCGTGGCGACGGCCCCGAGGGCAGCGATCCTGTGGCGCCGGGAGTCATCGGGGTCGGAAAGGTCAAGCAGGAGCTGGATATCGTCCTGATCGCCATGCCAGTACCGTTTGAAATCCTCGAGCATGTGCCCCAAGTGAAAGACGCTGAGAAGGGTAGGTGCGGTTGCCCGGGCTCAACGAATGCCGCTTTCGGCAAGCGTTCGAGCAACTACGCGCGAGTGCTCCTCGATTTTATCAAGGATCATCCGGGCCGCCTCCAGGGCGCGGGCGGCAGCGACACCGTCGACGTCGGGGGTGGAGCGGGTCTCGACGCAATCGAGGAAGGCGTCGAACTGGACGGCGAGCGGCTCGCGTTTCTCGACCTGTTGGGGGTGCACGCCGAACTGGCGGTTGCCGTCGACGCCGATGACGACGCACTCCTGTCGGGCGTAATCGATGGAGACGTACTGCCCTGGCTGGAAGAGGCGCAGCTTGCGAACGCGCTCCGTGGAGACGCGGCTGGCGGTGAGGTTGGCGACGACTCCGCCGGAGAAGGCCAGGCGCACGTTAGCGATATCGACTTTACTGGAGAGAATCGAAATGCCGGCAGCCCGCACCTCTTCCGGCATCCGGCCCGTGATGGCGAGCAGGATGTCGAGATCGTGGATCATCAGGTCCGCGACGACATCGACATCCAGGCTGCGCGGCGTGAAGACGCTGAGGCGGTGGATTTCGAAGAAGAGCGGCAGGGTGACGATCTTGCGCAGCGCGCGGACGGCGGGGTTGTAGCGCTCCAGGTGGCCGACCTGCAGGATGCGGCCCTTGCGCGCGGCGACGCCGGACATCTCCCGGGCCTGGTCGACGGAAACGGCGACGGGCTTCTCGACGAGCGTATCCAAGCCTGAGTCGAGCAGCGTGCAGGCGACATCGCGGTGATAGGTGGTCGGGACGGCGACGACCGCGGCCTGCGCGACCTCCGCTACCTGACCGACGCTTTCGAGGGCGGGGCAGCCGAACTCCTGGGCGGCGGCGGCGCAGCGCTCGCGGTCCGTGTCGTAGACGCCGACGAGCGTGGCGCGGGCCGAATCCCGGATGACCCTGAGGTGGTTCCTCCCGAAGACTCCCGCTCCGACGACGGCGACTCGCAACTGCTCCTGGCCCATGGCTTCCTTCCTAATCCTCGTGCGGTTTCACGCCGATGACGGCGACTTTGGCCGCTTCGGCCAATCGCATCATCTCATCTCTGTCGAGCAGCAGGGTGCGTCCGGCGTCGACGGCCAGGGCCGTTGTGCCCGTTTCGACCATGGTGCGAATGGTCTCAGGACCGGCCACGGGGACGTCGAAGAGCAGGTGCCGGCGGCGGCGCGAGGCTTTCACCAGGCGCAGCGGCCGTCCGTTGACCAGCGAGGCCGCGCGGCGCAGCATGGCGTCGGTGCCTTCCATGGCCTCGACGGCGACACAGGCGCGCTCGCTGATAGCGACGCTTTGCCCGATGTCGAAGCCCGAGAGCGCGTTGGCGACGCGCTCGCCGTAGTCGATGTCCTTGCGCTCGTCCTCGTCGGGTTTGCGGCGGGTCATCGGGCCCTCGTCCGCGAGCAAGGGTTTCAGCAGGAGCGTGGAATCCGCGAGCTGGATGCCTTCCTTTTCGAGTTCCTGCTGGACGCCGCCGATGAGCGCGTCGGTGTTCCGCGTGGGCAAGGAGGCCAGCAGCTTGAAGAGGTGCCAGTCCGGGCGCAGCGTGCTGAACAGCGACACGTGCTTCACCTGGCCGGCCATGATCACCTGCGTGATCTTCTCCTGGTGGAGGATGTCGATGAGCTTGCCGAGCTCGGCGATGGTGATCCAATGGCAAGACGCTCCGAGCGATTCCACCTCTGGCTGCGCGTTGTCCTTCAGGGCGACAACCACCACTTCGTGGCCGAGGCTGCGCGCCGTTTGGAGCGCAAGGATGGGGAAGCGCCCGCTGCCGGCGATCATTCCGTAGCGCACGGCTGCTACCCTTGCCTCACTTGATGACTCCACGCTCCGAGGAGGCAATGAATGTGAGCAGTTCGGCAATTTCGGCGATGTCCGGCACTTCGGCGCGGATGCGTTCCACGGCCTGCGCGGTGTTGAGCCCCGCGCGTGTCAGCAAACGGAACGATTTCTGGAGAGCTTCGATGGTCTCCACGGGGAGGCCCTTGCGCTCCAGCCCGACGCGATTCGCGCCGAAGACCTTGGCCTCTCGCGCGGTGACGGTGAGCGAGAAGGGCATGACGTCCTGCGTGATGACGCTGTAGCCGCCGACGTAAGAGTAGCGGCCGACGCGGCAGAACTGGTGGACGCCGGTGAAGGCGCCGATGCCGACGCCGTCCTCGATGGTGACGTGTCCGCCGAGCGTGGCGCCGTTGGCGAGGATGGTGCCGCTGCCGATCTTCACGTCGTGCGCGACGTGGGCGTAGGCCATCAGGAGGTTGTCGTCGCCGATCGAAGTGAGCAGCCCGCCGCCCTCAGTGCCGCGATGAATGGTGACGAATTCGCGGATCTTGTTGCGGGAGCCGATGCGCGTCTCGGCTCGTTCGCCCTTGTACTTCAGGTCCTGCGAGGCGACGCCGACGGTCGAGAAGGGGAAGAAGAGATTGTCCTCGCCGATGACGGTGGGACCTTCGACGTAGAGGTTCGCCATCAGGCGGGTGCGGGCGCCGATCTCCACTTCGGGGCCGATGACGCAGAAAGGGCCGATGTCGGCGTCGGGGTGGATGCGCGCGGCCGGATCGATGAGGGCGGTGGGATGAACCGGCATGGGCCGAGTCTCCTATCCCTGCGGCGGCGGCTGTTCCTCGGCGCGGTCCGCGAGTTTGCACATGACGGTGGCTTCGGCGACAACGGTTCCGTCGACAGAGGCGGTGCCCTGCATCTTCACGACGGTGGCCTTCTTCCGCAGCATGTTCATTTCGATGCGCAGGGTGTCGCCTGGAAGCACGGGGCGGCGGAATTTGGCTTCCTCGATGGAGGCCAGCAGGACGAGCTTCTTCTTGCGGTCCGGAATCTCCTTCAGGACCAGAATGCCCGCGACCTGCGCCATGGCTTCAACGATGAGCACGCCGGGCATGACGGGGAATTCAGGGAAGTGGCCCATGAAGAAGGGTTCATTGGCCGTGACGTTCTTGATGCCGACGATGCGTTGCGGATCCATCTCGAGGATGCGGTCCACCAGCAGGACCGGGTACCGGTGCGGCAGGATGTCGCGAATGTCGATGTTCTCGAGCGGAGTCATGGAAAATCGTTATTCTAACAAACGATGAGTCCAGTACTGGAACACGTTCAGGCGAGGCAGGCGAATATCGTCTCTTTTTTGAAGGAGTTGGTGGAGTGCGAATCGCCGTCAGATTCGCCGGCCGCGGTCAACGCGTTTCTTGACCTCTTCGCCGCCAGGGTTGGGGACATCGCAAAGACTCGCACGTTCAATTGCGGACCGAAGTTCGGCCGCGCGTTGCTGTGCGAGTTCCAACTGCCGGGGCCGAAGCGCAAGAGCGGCAGCCCCATCCTGTGTGTCGGGCACGGTGACACGGTGTGGCCTGTTGGGACGCTGAAGACGATGCCGTTCCGGGCGGGGGACGGCCGGCTGTGGGGTCCGGGCGTGTTCGATATGAAATCCGGCTTGGCGTTCTTTGTCTATGCGATGCGGACGCTGATTGAACTGGATCTGCCTGTGAAGTGCCCGGTGCGGTTGTGGATTGTGCCCGACGAGGAGGTGGGGAGCGAAGGCTCCCGCGCGCTGACCGAGAAGCACGCTCTGGGCTGCCGCGCGGTGCTGGTACCCGAGCCGGGGACGGGTCTGGAAGGGAAGCTAAAGACGGCGCGGAAGGGCGTGGGGGATTACGTGGTGCGCGTTCGCGGCAAGGCTGCGCACTCGGGCGTCGATTTTGGCGCTGGGGCCAGTGCGATCGTCGAACTGGCGCGGCAGATCGAGCGAATCTCCGGGTTTACGGATTTGTCGAAGGGCCTGACGGTGAATCCGGGTGTGATTCGCGGCGGGACGCGCACGAATGTCGTGGCGGCGGAAGCAGAGGTCGAAGTGGACATCCGCATTACGCGCATGAAGGATGCGGGACCGCTGGAACGCAAGTTCCACTCATTGAAGCCACTCGACAAGCGGTGCAGCCTTGAGGTGACCGGCGGGCTGAACCGGCCCCCGATGGAGCGGACAAAGGGCGTGGCGGAACTGTTCAAACTGGCGAAGACGCTGGCGAAGAGAGAATTGGGCCGGACGATTGATGAGTCCTCGACGGGCGGGGGATCGGACGGCAACTTCACGGCGGGCTTGGGGATTCCGACGCTGGACGGCATCGGCGGAGTCGGCGAAGGCGCCCATGCGCCGAACGAGAATATCCTGACGGACCGGATCGCCGACCGGACGGCCCTTCTCGCGCTTCTCGTGCGCACTTTGGGACAATAGGTTACGGGAACTTGTCTTGAGAATCGTTCCGACAGGCCTTTACTACGCCCTTGTGCTGGCAGCAGCCGGGTTTGCGCTCGACCGCCTTCTTGTCCTGCCTTGGGCGGGCGCGCCCTGCTATGTGCTAGCGGCGTTCTGCCTCTGGTTCTTCCGCGACCCGGACCGCAAGATCCCGCAGGGGCCCGTGGCCGTCTCCCCTGCCGACGGCAAAGTGGTGCTGATTCGACGGAAGCCCGCCGGCACGCAGGTCTGTATCTTCCTGAATGTGTTCGACGTGCACGTGAACCGCGCGCCGATCGGCGGCAAGGTGACTGGCGTTGAGTACACCAAGGGCAAGTTCCTGGTGGCCAGCAAGGAGGCGGCGTCGCTCGAGAACGAGCGCAATACGCTGACCATCGACGGCGACCACACGCTGATAAGTTTTTCGCAGATCGCGGGACTCATTGCGCGCCGCATCGTCTGCTGGAAGAAGCCAGGCGATTGGGTAACCACCGGCGAGCGCATCGGCCTGATCAAGTTCGGCTCGCGCGTGGACGTGAATTTCGGCCCGGAATGGGAGATCGCGGTTCAAGAAGGACAGCGCGTCTCCGCCGGATCTTCGGTGATTGCCACGAGGAGGCCTGATTGACCCCCAAGTTGAATCTGCGGGAGCGGCTGATCGACCCGAATTCGCCGGACCGCCGTCCGCGTAAGGCCGCCTACGCGCTGCCCGCGCTGTTCACCGCCGGCAATCTCTTCCTGGGCTTCCTGGCGATTCTCAAGGCGATTGAGGGCGCGCTGTTCGCCTCCGCGGGCAACTTCGGCTTCAACCCGCATTTCCAACTGGCGGCGCAGGTGATCGGCGTTTCGGTGTTCCTGGACGGCCTGGATGGCCGCATCGCGCGTCTGACGAACACCACCAGCGACTTTGGCCGTGAACTGGATTCGCTGGCCGACGTCATCAGCTTCGGCATTGCGCCGGCAGTGCTGGCGTTCGTCTGGGGCTTCTACTTCGTCGATCCCGGCACGGAATCGATCCTGCGTCATTACTTGAGCCAGGCGGGCTACTTCGCCATCTTCCTGTTCGTTTTCTGCGGCGCTTCAAGGCTGGCCCGCTTCAACATCGCGGTCGACCCGGTACCGCGGAATCCGGGCCGGCCCGGTCGCAAGTATTTTGTCGGCCTGCCGATCCCCGCGGCAGCCGGCATGGTAGCTGCCGTGGTTTATGCGGCAAACTCCGAGCCTCTGCGCTGGTGGCCCCTGGTCGCCGCCTGGATCGCGCTGAATCTGGTCCTGGCTCTGCTGATGATCAGCACGTGGCGCTATCGGAGCTTTAAGGACCTGAATCTGGTGAGCCCGCGCTCGCCTCAGTCGGTCGTCTTGTTCGGCATCGTGATTTACCTGCTGTGGAACTTCTCCCAGCCCGTGCTGCTGGTGCTGTCCGTGGTCTACGTCGGCAGCGGCATCGTGGTGCGAATCGGAGGACTGCTGCGGCGGAGGCCACACCATCTGGACAACCCCGAACCGGAGCACCAAGCTCACTAATCGGCCCGGTAAATATCGTATGAAGACGCAAGAATGGATCCTCGTTGGCGGAGACACGCTTCTGGGTAAGGAGGTCCGTGACCTTCTCGCCGAGCGTGAGCTGCCCGTTCATCTCCGGCTGTGCAGCTCGGGCTCGGACGAGCGTGTGCTCACGGAGGATGAAGGCGAGCTATCGGTGATGGAACCGCTCAGCGCGGACTTGCTCAAGAGCGCTTCAGTTGTCCTGTTGGCCGGCACACCCGCGGCCTCGAAGGCTGCGGTGGCCATGGCCGCCGGGATGAAGCAGTCTCCCGCCTTTATCGACCTGACAGGCGAGCTCGAGGGCTTGGCCGAATCCAGGCTCCGCGCGCCGGTCCTCGAACCGGGCGGCGAGGAGTACCCGGCCGGCACCATCCACTCCATCGCGCACCCTGCGGCGGCGGCTCTGGCCCGGCTGCTGATTCTGATTCACCGCCACCATCCGGTACATCAAGCCGTGGTGACCGTCATTGAACCGGCCAGCGCCCGCGGCCAGAGCGGTATTGAAGAGCTGCACAAGCAGTCCATCAGCCTCTTTTCGTTTCACACGCTTCCAAAGGACGTGTACGACACTCAGGTGAGCTTCAACCTGCTGCCCCGGTATGGCGACGAGGCCAAGCTGCCGCTCAGCGGCTCCGAAACGCGGATCGAGAAGCACATCGCTTCGCTGCTCGGCCCGCACGGCGTGCCGCTGCCGTCGCTCCGGCTGATTCATGCGCCGGTGTTTCACGGCTATTGCCAGTCCATCTGGCTTGAATTCGAGTCGCGCCCCGCGGTGCAGTTGATTGAGAAGCTGCTTGAGGAAGCGGGCGTGGATGTGCGTAAGCCTGAGCACGAGCCCGCATCGAATGCCGGCGTGGCCGGACAGAGCGGCATCACCGTGAGCGACGTCGCGCATGACCGCGGCAACCCGCGAAGCCTGTGGATTTGGGCCGCCTCCGACAACCTGCGGGGCATTGCCGAGAACGCGATCCTCGCAGCAGGGATGCTGGCGCGAAAGGGTGTCAGATAGAGCTCCGCATGACCCGCCGCCGCACTTTTGCCTGCTTCGCTGCCCTGGCCGTCTTGCCGGGCTGCGGGTACAAAGTGGGCGGCAAGTCCGACCTGATCCCGTCTTCCGTCAGAACCATTGCCATTCCGGCATTCGGGAACGTCACGACGCGCTACCGGCTGACCGAATCACTGCCGGGCGCGATCGGCCGCGAGTTCCTGACACGCACGCGGTATAGGATTGTGGCCGATCCCAACGAGGCGGACGCGATCCTGAGCGGCTCCGTGGTGAACTTCATCTCGGGCGTGACGATCTACGACGCCGCCACTTCGCGAGCCGTCGGCATTCAGGTCTCGGTCTACCTGAATCTCACGCTGACCGATAAGGCCTCAGGCAAGGTGATCTACAAGCGCGAGAACATGGAAGTGCGTCAGCGCTACGAGAGCTCCTCCGACCAGGTGGCCTATTTCGATGAAAGCGACGTCGCGCTGGAGCGGCTAAGCCGCGAGGTGGCCCGCCAGGTGGTGAGCACCGTCCTGGAGGCCTTCTGATCTCATGACGCCCGAGCAGTTCCTCCGCGCCATCGCGAAGCAGACGCCAGCGCCCGTCTATCTGTTCATCGGGCCGGAGACCTATCGTCGCAGGGCCTGCCGCACGGCAATCGTCGAGCGCGTCCTCGACCCCGAACAGTGCGAGGAGGGCGTCACCCGGCACGACCTGGAAGACGACACTCTCAGCGCCATCCTTGACGACGCCCGTTCCATGTCGCTCTTCGCGTCGAACCGGGTGATCTGGGTGGCGGGCGCCGAGGCCGCGCTCCCACGGGGCAAAGCGGCCGCCAGCGATGATGAGGGCGACGGCAAGCAGGCCGGCAGCGCCGAAGCTCTGGAAGCTTACTGCAAGGACCCCACGCCCGGCACCGTCGTCATCTTCAACGCGCAGAAGTACGACTTCGACGGCGAGGACAAGGCTCGCAACGAGCGCGTCCTCAAGTTCTACAAGGCCGTGCCCGAAGTCGTCGAGTTCCGCAAGATGACGCCGCAGGATGCGCGCGCCTTTGCGCAGAACGAGGCGTCGCAGAGGGGCCTGCGCCTGGGCGGCGATGAGTTGGAACTGCTGGTCGACGCCACCGCTTCCGATCCGGCGCGCATCGCCAACGAGATCGAGAAGCTCGCGCTGTTCGCTCAGGCCAGGGGCGGCAATGTGAGCGTCGAGGATGTCTTCGCGCTGGTGCCGAACGCCTCGGAGACGACAATCTTCGGCTTGGTGAACGCGCTAGCCCGGCGAGACCGTACGGAGGCGATGGAACTGCTCGACATGCTCGTGCGGGAAGGGGAGTATCTACCGCTGGCGCTCACGTTCCTGGGCGGCGTCTTCCGCTTCGCGCTCACCGCGAAAGAGCAGGGTTTGCGCAGCTCGAACGACGTGCAGAACTACTTTCAGCGCCAGGGCGTGCCGATGTGGCGGGCCAGGGCTGAGCAGATCTACACGGCGAGCGCCCGGTTTTCGAAGGAGAAACTGGAGGAGGGAATCCGGCTGGTGTTCCGGGCGGATCGTGATCTGAAGAGCACCCGCCCGGACGACCGGTTAGTGTTAGAGGATTTTCTGTTCCGTCTGACTGGCTGAAGAAGAGGGCGCGCCTCAGGCGGCCGCTCCCTGGAGCTTCTTCAAGCTGTTGTGGATGCGGGACTTATAGCGGGCAGCCGTGTTGTCCTTGATGATGCCCCACTTTGCCGCGCGGTCCACCATTGAAAACGTGGCGGGCAGAAGTTCGGATGCGGCAGCCGCGTCCTTGCGCTCCATGGCCCGGCGCATCGCGCGGATGGCGTGACGCATGCGGCTCTTGCGCATCTTGTTGACGGAGGTGCGCCGTTCAGTGATGCGCACACGCTTCAGCGAAGAAAAATGATTCGCCATGGGTAGTGTTATCGGTCCTTACGCAGAAATATACAGTTACCAGATTACCCCAAAGGCGGCGGCTGCGTCAAAAGCGGCCACTGCAATCCGGTTGCCAGTCCTTACTGGGACTCGGCCAGACGCGCCATGGCCAGCCCGGCGAGCAGCCATCCGGCCGTCCCGTCCAGAATCTGTACTGCGGTGTACGCGGTCGGGAAGCCGAACCAGTTCCAATAGTTGAAGTTCGCTCCCGCAGAATAGAGGACGCCCAATCCGGCGACGAACGCGACTCTCTGCCAGTACCCTAAGCCTTTTGTTTGCAGCAATAGCCACGCCGCCAGGACGGCCAGGAGCAGATCGGCGGCCAGAGCCGCGCCCATGGCCGGAACCATCGGCTTCGGTCCGCCGGGGAGAACAGAGGCAAACACCATCGGCGTTGGAAGGGCTCCGGGCAGTGACTCCGCCATCGGCATCATGAAGATTCCATTCTCGCGAATCGGGGCGGCGGCCACCCTGAGGCTCGCTTCATCCGGAAAGCCGCGGATGTTCCCTTCGTTCCACGGCAGCACCGTCCAGGCGAGCGCACTGTAAATGAACAGGACCAACCCGCCGGCGAACCCGGCCCGCAGCATCTGGATGTTCATAATTTGCAGCTTACTCGAGCCAGCGCACGCTGACGGGCTGCGACCGTTCGCACGCCTGGCTATCGGTAACGCCGGAAGCGATGATGGTGCAGGCGGCCTGCGTGGCCGTCCGCAGCGCGTCGTCGCGCGTCTCGCCCGCCGCCGTGGAACAGTTCTTTTGCCCGTTGAACGACATGCAGACTTCCACGCGGTGCTTGCGGTGGCCGATCATCAGCATGGTCATCACGCCGAGAAAGACCAGAAACAGCAGCGCCCCGACGGCGATCCAGCGGCCCTTCGTCACGAGCCGGGCTCCGTGAAGAAGCTGCCCATCTCGCGGAACTTCTGGTAGCGCTGATCGATCAACTGTTCAGGCGTCAAGACTCGGAGTTCATTGATGGCCGCCACGAGCGTGGACCTCAGCAGGTCGGCCGCCCGGTCGTAGTCTTCGTGCGCGCCGCCCGCCGGTTCCGGGACAATACCGTCCACCAGGCCAAGCCGGCTCAGGTCAGAGGCCGTGATCTTCAGCGCAGCCGCCGCCACGTCGCCCTTGCTCGAATCGCGGTAGATGATGGCCGCGCAGCTCTCGGGCGAGATCACGCTGTAGACGGCGTTCTCGAGCATATAGACCTTGTTGCCTACGCCGAGCGCCAGCGCGCCGCCGCTGCCGCCTTCGCCGATGACAACGACGATGATGGGGCATTCAATGCGCGCCATTTCGCGGAGGTTCAAGGCGATGGCCTGCGCCTGGCCGCGCTCCTCGGCGTCAATGCCGGGATAGGCGCCTGGCGTGTCGAGGAAGGTGACGATCGGCCGGCGGAACTTCGACGCCATCTGCATCACGCGCAACGCCTTCCGGTAGCCTTCCGGCTTCGGCATCGCGAAATTGCGCCGCAGGTTTTCCTTGGTGTCGCGGCCCTTCTGCTGGCCGATGAACATCACCTGTTCGCCGCTCATGGAGCCGAAGCCACAGATGATGGCCTCGTCGTCGCCATAGGCGCGGTCGCCGTGGATCTCGACGAAGTCCGGAGCCAGCCGTTCGATGTAGTCCAACGAGTGGGGCCGCTTCGGGTGCCGGGCCAGCTTCACCCGCTGATACGCGAGATTAACGCCCTGCTCGCCCTGGATCTTGCTCAACTCCGACTGCAACTCGGCCAGCCTTGCCTGAGCGCCGGTCTTGGTCTGCTGCAGCCGCGCGATCTCCTGGGCGAGTTCCTCGGCGCGCGGGCTCTGTTCTGCTTCACTCATACGGGTCCTGATATTCCATTTACGAGGCTATCACTTCAAACGCGTCGGGGCCGCAGATGCGGGCGATCTCCGCCTGGAACTCCTTGTCGGGCAGAACCTTGTCGGGCAAGATCATGAGGAAGCGAAAATCGCGTGA
Source organism: Bryobacteraceae bacterium (assembly GCA_050789245.1). GTDB lineage: Bacteria > Acidobacteriota > Terriglobia > Bryobacterales > Bryobacteraceae > PNKE01. Next base: position 128,641 of record JBOZRR010000032.1, read on the forward strand.
TTTTTCGAGTTTGAGCTGCACTCCGGCAGATCCGGATTTTCGGGTGAAGAGGGCGCGCAGTTGCTCGGCGCGTTCGGTCCCGTTCTCGCCTAAGCGAATCTTGATGCTGATGAGAGAAGCCAGATTGACGCGAAGAACCGCAAGCGGGGTGATTTCGCTCACGTTCACTTTCACCGTGCCATCCTCTTCGGGCATCGCTTTTCCGCGAATGAGCACGGGCTTGTCTTCTTCAATCTCCTTCTGCAACAGCTCGTACTTCGAGGCGAAGACCAGCACCTCAGTGGACCCGGCCCAGTCCTCCAATTGCATGAAAGCCCAGGGCTTCTGCTCCTTGTTGCGCCTCCGCTGAATCCCGGTGATCGTCCCGCAGATCGCCACCTCCTCACCCCTCTGCGCCCCGGCGAGCGTGTCCGAAGTGTGCGTCGCGACTTCTGACACTTTCCACCGGAACTCGTCGAGCGGATGGCCGGTGACGTAGAAGCCGATGGTCTCCTTTTCGCCGCGCAGCTTTTCGATGGGCGACCAATCCGGCAGGGCGGGGAGGCTGCGCAGCGGGGCCTCCGGACCACCGCTCCCCGTCGAGAACATATCGCCGAACAGGCCGCCCTGGCCGCTTTCCTTGTCCTTCTGCGCGCGCTGCCCGGACTCCATGCAGTCTTCAATAACGGCAAAGAGCTGCGAACGAGTGCCCTGGAGCTTATCCATCGCGCCGGCTTTGATGAGGCTTTCGATGACGCGCTTGTTGACGGCGCTCAAGTCCACGCGCTCACAGAAATCGTCAAGCGACTTGAACGGTCCGTGCTCCTTGCGCGCCCTGACGATGGCCTCCACGGCTCCGCCGCCGACGTTCTTTACCGCGCCCAAGCCGAAGCGGATGGCCCCTTCGTCCGGAGTGAAGTTCATGTTCGACTTGTTCACATTCGGGGGCAGGACCTGGATCTGCAAATCCCGGCACTCGTTGATGTACTTCACCACTTTGTCAGTGTTGCCCGATTCCGAGGTGAGCAGCGCGGCCATGAACTCCACGGTGTAGTGCGTCTTCAGGTAGCCGGTGAGATAAGCCAGGTAGCCGTACGCCGCCGAATGCGACTTATTGAAGCCGTATTCGGCGAACTTCGCCATGGACTCGAAGATCCCTTCGACCTTCGGCTTCGGGAAACCTTTCTCGAGACCGCCGCTGACGAAGCGCTGGCGCTGCTTCTCCATCTCCTCAGGCTTCTTCTTGCCCATGGCGCGGCGCAGCAGGTCGGCTTCTCCCAGCGAATAGCCCGCCACCTTCTGCGCCACCTGCATCACCTGTTCCTGGTAGATGAAGATGCCGTAGGTCTCTTCGAGCAGATCCTTGAGGATGGGCAGATCGTAGGTGACCTTGCGGCGGCCGTGCTTGCGCTCGATGTAGTCGTCCACATAGCCGTTCTTGATCGGTCCGGGACGGTAGAGCGCGTTCAGCGCGATGAGGTCCTCAATCCTCTCGGGCTTCGAGCGCCGCAACACGTCCTTCATGCCTGAGGATTCAAACTGGAAGACGCCGCTGGTGAGCCCTTCGGAGAAGATCTTCTCGTAGGTGAGCTTGTCATCGAGGGGCAGCTCTTCGAGTTGCAGCTTCTCGCCGCGCGTCTGCTCGATCAACTCCAGCGCGTTGTGGATGATGGTCAGCGTCGTCAGGCCCAGGAAGTCCATCTTGAGCAGGCCGAGTTTCTCGAGCCAGCTCATGTCGTACTGGGTGACAATTTCATCCTTGTTCGTCTTGTACAGCGGAACAAGCTCTTTCAGCGGAACCGGCGAGATGACGACGCCCGCCGCATGCACACTGGCGTTGCGCGCCATGCCTTCCAGACGCATGGCGATGTCGATCATCTCCTTGACGCGCGGATCTTTGTCCGCCGCCTCGCCGATGGAGGGCTCGACTTCCAGCGCTTCCTTCAGCTTGATGTTCAGCGGCTGCGTCGGAATCAGCTTTGTGATGCTGTCCACCTCCGCGAACTTCAAGTCCAACGCACGGCCGACATCCTTGAGCGCCGCCTTCGCGCCGAGCGTGCCGAACGTGATGATCTGCGCCACTTGCTCGCGGCCGTATTTCTCGGTGACGTATTGGATGACCTCGCCGCGGCGGTTCGTGCAGAAGTCGATGTCGATATCAGGCATGCTGACGCGCTCGGGATTCAGGAAGCGCTCGAACAGCAGCCCGTAGTGCAGCGGGTCGACATCGGTGATGCCCAAGCAGTACGCCACCAGCGAGCCGGCGGCGGAACCGCGCCCCGGTCCGACCGGAATGCCGGCCGACTTAGAGAACCGGATGAAGTCCCAGACGATGAGGAAATAGCCTGAGAACTTCATCTGCTGGATCAGTTTGATTTCGAGATCCAGGCGCTCGGAGTACTCAGCCAGGTCGTGCTTCAGGTGGCCCTTGGCCGCGAGGGCTTCCAGGCGTCCGCGCCGCTTCTCGAAGCCCTGGCGCGTGACGTATTCGAAGTAGGTGTCGATGGAATGTTCCCGCGGCACTTCGAAGCGCGGGAAGGGTTCTTTCACCTTGTCGAGCTTCACGTGGCAGCGCTGCGCGATCTCCCACGTGCGGTCCAGCGCATGCTCGATCTCGCCGAATACCTGCATCATCTCCGCGCGGCTCTTGATGAAGAACTGCTCGGTGGAGAACTTCATCCGCTTTTCATCGTTCACGGTCTTGCCGGTCTGGATGCAGGTGAGGATGTCCTGCGCGCGGCAGTCGGCGTGTTCGATGTAGTGCGCGTCGTTGCTGGCCACGAGCGGGATGCCGGTTTCCGCGCTCAGGCGGTAGACCGCAGGCATGGCCTTGCGGTCTTCGTTCAGCCCGTGGTCCTGAATCTCAAGGAAGAAGTTCTCTTTGCCGAAGATGTCCTGGTATTCGTAGGCGAGCCGCTTGGCATCGTCGTACTTGTCGTGAAGGATCGTCTCGTTGATGTCGCCCTTCAGGCAAGCGGAAAGCGCGATCAGGCCCTTGCTGTGCTTCGAGAGGAGATCCTTGTCGATGCGCGGCTTGTAATAGAAGCCGTCGAGGTAACCCGTGGAGACCAGGTCGATCAGGTTCCGGTACCCTTCCTGGTTCTCGCAGAGAAGGACGAGATGGTTGTAGCGGTTGGTGTCGTTCTTGATCGCGCGCGACTGCTGTGAGATGTAGACCTCACAGCCGATGACCGGGTGGACGCCGGCGTCGTTGGCCTTCGTGTAGAACTCGACGGCGCCGAACAGGTTGCCGTGGTCGGTGAGCGCCACAGCGGGCATGTCCATCGCCTTCACCGTCTTCATCAGCTTCGAGATCTCGCAGGCTCCATCGAGCAGCGAGTAATCGGTGTGGCAGTGAAGATGGACGAATGGCTTGTCGGACATGCTGGCTTAATCGGCTCTTGATCAATTCCGGGGGCAGGCCCTAATCCCAGGTTGGTAAAACAATCTTGGGAGATTTGATTTTGACCGATTCTGAAATCGTTTTAGGCC
>JBOZRR010000033.1:0-55541 GCA_050789245.1 Bryobacteraceae bacterium
CCCAACCTGGTTCTGAAATCGACGAAACGGAGTCTGCAAAACCAGCGGAATCAACAAGCGTGTTGACGGAGGTCAGCTAATTTGGACAGGAGTGGGCTCAGGAGCGCTACGCCTGAGCCCCTCCTCTTAATTGCAGGCTACTTTCCGATCTTCGCGCCAATCACTTCCCCGGAAACGATCATCTCAACCCGGCGGTTCTTTTGCCGTCCCGCGGCCGTGTTGTTCTCGGCGACGGGCATCGTCTTTCCAAACCCGACCGAGGTGATACTGTCGGCCGCCAGTCCTTGCTTGATCAGGTACTCCCGAACCGTGGCTGCCCGTTGTTCGGAGAGCTTCTGATTCAGCTCATCACCGCCCGTGCTGTCCGTATGGCCCTCCACTTCCAGCCGGAGTCCCTGGTGCGCCAGGATGATGCCTGACAGCCGGGCGAGTTTCTCTCGCGCCTCGCCCCGCAGATCGTACTTCCCGGTATCGAAGAGAACGTCGGCCATCGTGATCACCAGGCCTCGCGGCGTGTCGCGTGTCTCGAGGATGCGGTTAAACTGATCGAGCAGCTGGGCCCGCAGCGCCTCGGAGGCTTTCCGTGCTCGCTCCGCATCCGCCTTGGCCGCTTCCTCCCTCTCCTTCAGGGCGTCCGCTTCGGCCTTGGCCTTGGCGGCGGCGATCTCGGCCTGCGCCTTCATCTGCGCTTCCTTGGCGTCGGCCTCCGCCTTCAACTGCGCCTGCCTGGCTGCGGCCTCTGCCTTCACCTGTGCTTCACGCGCTGCGGCCAGCTCGGCCTGCCGGCGAGCCTCTTCGTCCGCTTTCCGCTTCGCCTCTGCCGCTTCGGCCGCTGCCTTGGCTTCCGCCTGGGCCTTGGCCTGCGCGGCTGCGGCCGCGCGTTCCGCTTCAATGCGCTCCTTCTCCTGCCGTTCCACGGTGAGTGCCCGCGCATCCTCCGCCGCCTGCGACGCCTGCCGGGCGATCGTGATCACCTGTTTTTTGTCAGTCTTGCGCGCCAGGGCGTTCTCGGCGAGCTGCAAACCTCCCTGCGCCTTCGCAAAGGCTTCCGGAGCGTACTTCTCGGCGCCGCGGGATTTCGCGATGTCCACGGCATTCCTGGCCTCATACATCTCCAGAGGCACATTCTTCAGGTCAAGCGTCAGCGCCAGCGGGTTGCCGAGCTTCTCGTACTGGCTGCGCTTCATCAGTTTGTAGTCTTTGACGACAATAATTCGCCCTTTCGTCCCCTTCCGAATCGCGTTCTCGAGGATCAGCATCTCGCTGGGCTTGTTCACGGTCGAGTACGGTTCCGCCGTCACGAAGAGCGAGAAACTCGGCAACTGAGTCGTCGCCTTGAGTTTCCCTTTGCCGTTGTCCACCGCAATCGCCCCCATGTTGGCGGAGTTGCCCTCGGGTGACACCGCCCAAAGTACGTACGTAAGAAACTCGGACCCTAGCTGCGTGGGCGATTTGAGTCCCTGGATCTCCACCTCCACAGTTGTGACACCAGCCTTAGCCTCAACGCGGGCCTCGCCGCTCACCCCGGCCATCAGGCCGGAGTTCTTCAGGTCAACCGTCGTGCCGCCGCCGCCGGGGACGTAGGCGATGGCCTGGATGGCCCTGTCCGTATATGCGGAGTCAGGTGCTTTCGGTTGGGCGAAGGCGATACCGGCAGTCAGGCAGAATGCCACTGCCGCTCCCGCCCAATGCATGATTTTGATGCGAGTCATCTACACTGTCCTTTCTTCTCTGTCGTTCTCTGCCTGAACCCCACAAGCTCCAAGGTCCGCCCGTCTTCTCGGGGTTGCCGCTGCGCCAGGCTGCACCGCGGTCCCTGGATCTCCATGTGTCCCTGGCAATGCGGCACTCGTCCCGCAGTCGTTGCCGAGGGGATGCGAGGTGCCGCGTCATTCGATCCTGGCGTTCCGGATCGAGGGCTGCACTTTCGCGTGAATCGTCGACGTAGCCGGGCTGGAAACCACAAGTCCAGCGGGAGTTTGTTTGCCACCTGGCGCCCGGCCGCGGTAAACATGTTCATTTCGGTTGGGCCTCAGGCGACTGTCGAGGCGGAGAAACTCTTGAGCGCGGCCGCCTCATCGTCGTGGATGTCGAAGACGGAATACAGCTTGGTGACGAGCAGCAGATCTTGCACCCGCTTATTCACGTTCACGAGTTTGAGTTCTCCGCCGATGTCGCTCACCACTGAAAATGCGGAAACGAGTTCGCCCAGGCCGGAACTGTCGACATAGGTCGTCCCCGCCAGATTCACAAGGAGCTTCCTGTGGCCTGACCGGATCGCATCCTGGACCGCCTGCCTCAAGACGCTGACGCTCTCGCCGAGAATGAGACGGCCCGAGATGGAGAGAACCATGACTTCATCAATCTTCTTGGTGGTGACTGACGCGCTCATCAATGCCTCCTGACATTCGAGTCCGGACAAGTTCCTGCATGGCGCCTCCCTCAGCGGCGCTTCACAATGACAACAGTCAGGTCGTCTTGCTGCGGAGCCGCACCAGCGAAGCTCAGTACGCTCTGGTGTAATTCGGAGATGATCGACGCGGCCGGCCTGTGCCGGTTTTCCTTGATCACTTCCTCTAGCCGCTTCTCACCGAATTCCTGGCCCTCCTCATTGGCCCACTCCACAAATCCGTCCGTGACCAACGCCAGAATGTCTCCGGATGCGAAGCGGATCCGCTGGGAAGGCGCATAGCCGAAGCTGGACAGCAGCCCCAGTGGCACTCCTTGAGCGTCGTAGCTCCGGAACCGGTTCTCGGCTGAGATGTAGAACAGCAGCGGACCGTGGCCCGCCGAAATCAGATCCAGCGAGGCCTCCGACGCCTCCAATACTCCCGCGGCAAGTGTCACGAACTTTCCGGGCGGCAGATCGGCGCACATATGCCGGTTCAGCCTGTCGAGCAGGCTCCGCACGTCCGCTCCGGCGTCGAAAAGTGATCTGGTGTAGGCGCGGCACGACGCCGTGCACAATGCGGGTCCGATTCCATGGCCGGACACGTCCGCGATCGTCAGTGCCAAGCGGCCGTCGCCGAGGTCCTGCCAGTCAAAGTAGTCGCCGCCCGTCTCGTCAGCCGGCTTGTTCCAGCCCGCAATGTCAAAGCCCGCCACGGTTGGCTCCGTGCGGGGCAGCAATCCTTCCTGGATCGTCCTCGCGATCTCCAGATTCTTCTCCATCTTGTCAATGCGTGCCCTGTTCTCCGCATCGCCAAGCGCCGCGACCACATACCGCCGGATCTGCTCCGCCACCGAGCCCGCCGCGTAACCGCCAAGGAGCAGCGCGGCGATGATCGAGAAGCTGGTGGTGTAGAGCAGGAGCCTGACGCCGTCCACGGCATCGGGGTGAAAAGCGAAAACGTACAGGCACGCGGCCGTGTACCCAGCCGCCGAGAAGGCGCCCGCCAGCCGGGAGAGCCCGCCATCCAGGTGCAGGGTCGACAGGATGATGAACAGGAAGTACCCCATGACGGCCGGCGAGCTAAGAGCGCGTTGGGGACCGACGAACGAGGTGGGGATCTGAAGGAACAACGCAGCCGTGGGCAACAGGGACTCCGCAAAAACGCTGAACTTCCACATCCGGCTGGAGATGCTGCCCTCCCGCTGCGTGGTCTGCCGGATGAACCTCAGCCAAGCGGCTCCGTAACCCAGCGCCACCAGCAGCAACAGTGCGAAGGGCCACGTCTCACCGCGGTGTCCCTGTGCCAGGGTCGCGGCACCTCGCACAAGCACGACTGCAAGCAAGCTCCCCAGGACAGCCAGAAGCGTCACCACACGCGTGTTTTCACTGCGCAACTCCGCCTGCTGAAAGGACGCCTGCGGGCTCGCGATCTCGGTCATTTCTGTTCCCCGTACCGGCCTCTGCGGCTTGGGTGAAGGCCCAGCAAGCCATCAGAGCGCGATAGAGATGCAGCCAGGCTTTGTTGGTTTTAGTGTTTCTTTGGTCGAAAAAGTGAATCGGCACGGGCTTCCCGTCATCGGGGAGTTGTACACATTGGCCCGAAGGAGCACCCGCCACTATGGCGTCCCAGCCGATCGTAGCGGAACTGTCCGCCGGCGAAGCCCTACAGCGCCTGATCGACGGCAACCGCGCATTCGCGAGTGGCAAGTTGAACGTGCCTGCCACGCCACCGGAACTCCTGGCTGCCCTCGCCCGGGAACAACGGCCTTACGCGACAATCCTGGGATGCAGCGACTCCCGTGTTCCGCCTGAGCTGATCTTCGGCGCCGGATTCGGCGAACTGTTTGTCGTCCGGGTCGCCGGAAATGTCCTTTCGCCGGAGATTGCCGGCAGCCTCCAATACGCGGGCGTCCATCTAAGGACTCCGTTGCTGGTGGTCCTCGGTCACGAAGGTTGCGGCGCCGTGAAGGCCGCCCTCAAAACAAAAGCGCAGGGTCCGTCGGAAAGAGCACGAATCCAGCTCCTGATCGACAACCTGCTTCCGGGGCTCGAGGGGATCGATCCTCGGTTGAGCCCCGAAGCTCAGGTCTCACAAGCAGTTGAGGCCAATGTCCGATGGACGATGAAGCAAATCCTCGAGTCGCCGGAAGGACGAATGCGGGCTGCCGAGGGCAGGATGAGGCTCGTGGGAGCGATTTACGAGCTCACGACTGGACGCGTCCGGTTCCTTGAATAGCCCGCCAATCCCTGGGTTCCTAGGCGGAAGCGGCTGCGGAGGCCGGCTTCCCATCCGCCGTGGCGGGACCCGCGTTCATCAGCGCGAGCAACTCCGTCATACGGTAAGGCTTTTGCAGGTAGACCCACGAATCGTCGCATCTCATTCGAGATTCAACGGTTCCACGGCCGTACGCGGATGTGATGATCACTCTCATGTCGGGCCGAAGCTGGCGAAGTTCGCGCAGGACCTCGAGCCCAGACATTCCTGGAAGAGTCAGGTCCAGTATGACCGCATCGACATTTAGATCGCCATTCTGCAGCGCCGCTATCCCGTCCTCGGCGGTCGAAGCCTCGGTCACGTGGATTCCCTCCCGGCGGAGCATTCGGGACACAGGGTCGCGGAGTGCCGCTTCGTCCTCAATCATCAGGACGTACCGAAGCAAGCCGCCATTCTGGGGGGGAGCGGCAGTTGCCGCCGCATCTGAACCGGACTGAACCAGCGTTTGGCGGCACGGGAAGACGATGGAAAACCGGCTGCCTTTCCCGGGCGATGAGTGGACCTGGATGATCCCGTGCCTTCGGTCGACGATGGTTTTGACAGCCGCCAGGCCCAGGCCATGTCCTCCCGGACGAGTGGTAAAGAGTGCCTCAAAGGCCCTCTTCTTGACAGCCTCGGACATCCCGCAGCCAGTATCTTCCACTTCGAGCAGCACTGCCGCCGAACCAGGACTCAACTCGGCCTGGGCAGTTCGAACCGTTACGACGCCTGGCTCGCCGCCCAGCGATTCCGACGCATTGATCACGAGGTTCATCGTGATGCAGCGAATATCCGATTTGTCCACCGAAATCACGCTGAGGCCCGGTGCGAGTTCGGTTTGCAGAGTCGCTGTCTGTGAAACGCAACTCCGGATCATTTCCAGAGTTTCAGAGACAGTTTCGGAGAGGTCGATTGGGTTCGGAGAGGCTTCGTCCCCATTGGAGATCTTGAAGACGTGTGCCACCATCTCGGCCGCCCGACGCGCCGTCCGGTGGATCTGTTCGACATCCATGGCCGCGGGTGAGCCGGGCGCGAGCGAGGCCTGAGCCGATTCAGCGCGAGCTGCAATCGCTCCTAGCAGGTTGTTAACATCGTGAGCTATTCCGGCAAACAGCGTGCTCAACGATTCCAGCTTTATGTCGGCCATACCTAACCAACTCCAGCTTTCGCCCAAGATATCCGCTATTCTAAACCCGACGGCCCGCCCTCAGTCCACCGCTTCTCAAGAATACCGTTCAGCTCGCCGGACCGCCATTGCCAGCCGCGGGCAGCAAAATCTCGAATGCGGAGCCGCTGCCTGGCGCGCTGCGCACATCAATCTCGCCGCCGTGCGACCGGATAATTCCCTGAACCGCCGCGAGACCCAATCCGCGCCCCATCACCTTCGTCGAATAATAGGGATCGAACACCCGAGCCTGAATATCCTCGCTCATTCCGCTCCCGGTGTCGCTGACTTCAAACCGCACGAACTGCCGTGAGCCCCGGTCCACCACTCCGGTCGAGACTGTGACAATTCCCTTCCGGCCTTGCAGCGCCTCCACTGCATTAATGATGACATTAAGAACCACCTGGCGGATCTGGCGGCTATTGGCACTCACACTTGGTAGCCGCTTTTCGAGATTACTACGGATCTCCACATTATGCAGGTGAGACGGCTTCAGGTGCGGGACGATCTCGGCCACCAGTACGCTGATGTCGACTAGTTCTGGCAACGCGTTCTCTGCGCGGTCGCCGGCGTAAACCGAAAGCAGGTGCACAACCTCTGCGGCCCGTTTCGCAATCTTCAGGATGTTCTCCACGGACTCCAGGCCGGGGGACCCCGGCGCCATGTCCGACAGGGCCAGATCCGTCTCGCCGTAGATCGAGGCGATCAGCGTGTTGAAATCGTGGGCAATTCCAGCCGAAAGGACCCGTAGATTCTCGAGATTCTGGGCGGCCAGCGCGCGCTCATGGCTGCGCCTGACATCCGTCAAATCGACGATGATTCCGACATAGCCCGCGAATCCGCCATCCGGCAAGATGCGCGGCGTCCCCCTGTCGAGCATATGGCGGTATTCGCCATCGGCGCGGAGGATCCGGTACTCCAATTGGAAACTCTGGCGGGCCGCCATGCAATCCGCGTAATCCCGCAGTTGGAGTTCCAGATCGCCCGGGTGAACCACCCCTGACCATCTGTCGCAGACGAGTTCCTGGGGAGAGAGACCGGTAAACTCTCGAGCGTACTCATTGCGGAAATCGATCTCTAGATCTGGATTCGACGTCCAGATGATGATCGGGGCGGCGTTGGCGATCTGGCGGAATCGCTGTTCGCTCTCGCGTAGCGCCTGTTCCGCCTTTTGGCGCTCCATCACCTCTAGTTTCAGGTGATCGATGGCGTCGTGTAGTTCGGCGGTGCGATTCGCGACGCGCGTCTCCAGTTCATTCCGAAGCCGTCCGAGCTCGACGTGCGTGCGCACCCGCGCAAGGAGTTCCTCCTGCCGGAAAGGCTTGGAGATGAAGTCAACGGCGCCGAGCGCCAGACCCTCCACCCACTCCTCGATCTCATGCGACGCGCTGAGGAAGATCAGCGGAATTCGGCGGCCCTCGTCCGTCTGCCGGAGCCGCCGGCAGACTTCAAATCCGTCCATCCCAGGCATTCGGACATCGAGCAGAACAAGATCCGGCGGGTGGGCGACGACCGACATGAGAGCAAGGCGGCCGCTGTCTGCCGGCTGGACCTGGTAGCCCTCCTCGCCGAGGACTCTCGCCAGGAGCGCCAAGGCGTCGTGATCATCATCGACTACCAGAACGAGTCCCTGTCTCATTTCCGCTGTTCGCTCCTCCATTGTCGCCCCGTCCTCGATGCCCATTCCGGCTCCCCCAGGAACGCGGGCCGCCGGACCTTGACCCCAGCGGCCATCGGCAACGTGCGGAGTCCTTGAAAAAAAAGCCGACCTTCACCGGCTCCTCAACATCTAGTGGACACCACGAAGCGGTTAGTCACTTGATTCAAGCAAGCCGCAGCACAGGTATATCTCAAATGATTCACGATCGCCAAATCGTTGTTGAGGCCGCAAGAACAGCGCTACCGGCAATCACTCCTCCTGCCCTCCGCAGGCTAGGCTCAGGCGCTCTGGCCTTACTGGTGGCTTCCGCGGCGATGCTCGCTCAGGCGCCACCGAAGGCGAATTCCCGATGGGAGAGCATCTCAATCCTTCAGGCCGACAAGGCCAAGACTCTGAAGGCGCCCGAGCCAGACAAAGGCGAGGCGCTGGTCATGAGAGCTGAGAAACTCTTGATCCTCGACCCATCCGGCCTCTTCCCTTACTTCGACAGCGTGTACCAGGGCGGCGGACTGACCGGCGGCTTGGGTTACCGCAAGTTCTATGGCGACAACACGTTCTGGGAAGTGAAGGGGCTCTATTCCGTCCTCAACTACAAGCTCATCGAAGGCGGAACCTACTCGAGGGGTCACTTCAACAAAAAGCTCAACCTGGGCGCGAGGCTCGGGTGGCGTGACGCGACGCAGGTCGATTTCTACGGTGTTGGGCAGGACTCCAAGGAAGAGAACAAGTCGAACTTCCGCTTCAAGGAAACGTATGCGGACGGCATCGCCGACTTTCGGCTCCGCCCCTGGCTGCCCATCAAGGGCACTTTGAGCTTTGAGAACTGGAACACGATGGAAGGCACCGGATCCTCTCCTTCGATTGAGGAAGGCTTCACCCCCGCGACCGCGCCCGGCCTGGGCGCCGATACCCGCTACATCCACTCGAAGGTCTCCGCGGGCGTGGACTGGCGGCAATCCCCCGGATACAGCCGGCGCGGCGGCCTGTATGAGGTGACCTTCCACGACTACAATCACACGAGCGGCGGGCTCTACAGCTTTCAGAAGCTCGATGGAGAAGTAGTCCAGCACCTGCCTCTGCTCCGGGAAACCTGGGTCCTCTCCGCACGCGGCCGCGTGGAAACCACGCTCAACGACAACGACAACATTCCGTACTTCCTGCTCCCCTCGCTCGGCAGCGGCAGCACGCTCCGAGCCTACTCGAGCTACCGGTTCCGCGACCGTCACAGCATGCTGATGAACGCTGAGGTCCGCTGGATGCCCGCTCTCGGGGTCGACATGGCGCTGTTCTATGACGCCGGCAAAGTGACGAGCCACCGCAACGATCTCAGCTTCAAGGGATTGAAGAGCGACGTGGGTGTCGGGATTCGCTTCCACGGACCGATGGCAACGCCGCTTCGGGTCGACTTTGCCATTGGAAACGAAGGCTGGCGTATTGTGTTCGCGGGTGGTCCCATTTTCTGACTCGAGGCGCATGACGATGAAAAGGCAGAAGTTGATTACGAATCATCGGGGCCAGGCAGCCGGTTTCTTGTGGTTGGCCCTCCTGCTGACGCTCTCCGCGCCCGCGGCGATGGGGCAGAAGTTCTACAAGGACGATCCTCTTGCGGTGGAGCCGGAAACGCAAGATGCCTCCGGCGTCACGAACCGCAACATCGACCTCTTCTATGACCTCATCCTGAATCAGTTCGCAAGGCCGGGCATCCCTCCCGGCACTCGTGCGCAGAACATCAACACCATCGACGAAGTGCCCGATTCGAGCTGGTTCACGAACCGCATCCTGGCCCGGTCGATGACCATTGAAGACGCCGTGCGCGGCCCGCTGGCCGGCAAAGGACCGGCCCCAGGCACTCTGACCGTGATTCGGGCCAAAAGCGAAGGCGCGGCGCCCGGATTCACCGTTCGTGACACTGCCGGCATCACATGGTTCCTCGCGTTCGACCCGAAGAGCAACCCCGAAGGCAGCACGGCGGCGGCGGTCGTCTCCATGCGGATCTTTTGGGCGCTCGGCTACCACCAGGCGGAGTATTACATCTCCTCCCTGCGCCGTGAGCAGTTGCAGGTCGACAAGCATGCCATGTTCGATCCGCCGTCCGGACGAAGCCGCCCCATGACCATCAAGGACATCGATCCCGTCTTCGCGCGCGCGGCAAGAAGCCCCGATGGCTCATACCGGATCCTTGCCAGCCGGCTTCTGCCCGGAAAGATCCTGGGCGGGTTCAAATACTACGGAACGCGCTCAGACGATCCGAACGACATCGTCCCGCATGAACAGCGGCGCGAGTTGCGCGCTCTACAGGTCTTCGGCGCTTGGACGAATCTTGTGGACATCAAGGCACTGAACACCATGGACACGCTCATCACGGAGGACGGAAAGTCGCGTGTCCGGCACTACCTGCTCGACGTCGGCTCCACCTTCGGCATGGGCGCGAACGGCCCGCGCGACTACTTCGAAGGTTACGAACATCTCTTCGAGAAGGACAAGGCCCTGAAGCGGATGGCGACGTTCGGCTTCTACCTGCAGCCCTGGCAGACGGTGGATTACCAGGAGATGCCCTCCGTCGGCCGCTTCGAAGGCGACGAGTTCGATCCACTCCTGTGGAAGAGCCGCGTCCCGGCCGGCGCCCTGCTTCGCATGCGCGACGACGACGCCTTCTGGGCCGCGCGCCGCGTCATGGCATTCAGCGACGAGATGATTCGGGCGCTGGTGAAGACCGGCAAGTACAGTGACGCCGCGGCGGAGAAACTGATCGGCGACGTGCTCATCAAGCGTCGTGACAAGATCGGCCAAACCTACCTTCCCCGCGTCAATCCTCTCGTCGATTTCACGCTCGATTCATCCGGCGTTCTCCGCTTCCAGAACGCCGCGGTTCAGGTGCGCGTCGCGAAGCCTGCGCCGGGCTACAAGGCGGCGTGGTCCGTGCTGAACAACGACTCCGGCGCAACAAGCCCGCTCGGAGAAACCACAGGCGCGGGAATGCAGATCACCGCCCCATCGGGGTTGCCATCGGCCTCCGGCAGTTACGTCGTCGCGGAGGTCCGTGCCGCCGAGTCGGAACATCCGTCATGGCTGATCCCCGTGCGGGTTACCTTCGCAAATACCGGCAGCGGCTGGAAGCTTGTGGGCCTGGTGCGCATGCCATAGGGCCAGTTTCTGGTGGGAGAGGCTCCGCCTCAGCCCTGGCGTTTCAATGAGATTGGGGAGGGATGAATGAAGATCGCATCACTCGGAATATTGCTGGTTGCGGGATCATCTCTGGCCCAGCCACAGTCCCAGGCGCCAGACCCGAATCTCGCGCGCGAAGTGCGAGCGGTCCGTGTCGAGGCGGCCCGCAGCATGGTCGCCCTCCGGCAGTACGCATGGACCGAGCGCACCGAGGTCCTCGTGGATGGCAAGGCGAAATCTTCGAACGACCTCCTCTGCCGCTACGATGCCGAAGGCAAGGTGATCAAGGAGCCCATGGGGGGCACCGGCCAGGCGGAACGTGCGAATACCAGCTCCAATCGTCCTGTTGTCCGGAAGAAGGCGGACAACCAGGACTACATTCAACGGGCGATCACCATCATCCACAACTACATGCCGCCGAAACCGGAACAGTTCGACTATCTGGTTCAGAACGGCTACGCCTCCCTCGGCCGGCCTGCAGGCGGAACATCCGAGCTGCGCGTGACTCACTACTTCCAAGCCACGGACCTAGTGGTCTTCACTTACGACACCGCGACCAAGTCCATGCTCAAGGCATCCGTCGCCGCGAATCTGGGAACGCCAAAAGACCCCGTGACGATGGATGTAGTCTTCGAGAAGTTGCCCGACGGCACCAATCACGTCGCCACCGCCACCCTGAACGCCCAGGCCAAGAAGGTTCAGGTGATCACTCGCAACATGAACTACCAGAAGCTGACGAACTAGCCGAGGGATCGGGCGAGGACCCTTCAGCCTCGCCCAACCTCAAAGACGTGGAACGCCCAGGCCGGCATATCCAGGTACAACCCCCGAGTGATCAACTCGCCGCCATCGCGTTCGTACACGGCTGAGCCCATCCGGTCCACCAGCCGCCACTGCTTTCCATCCATGCCGGCCCAGGGCAGCGTGACCACGCACTGGCTGTCATGATCCGAGTAGTTCACGGCCGCCAGCCATTGGCTTCCGTCCGCGCCAGTCCACGCATACGCAAGAAAGCAATCCGCTGTCCAGTTGCCGTCCCACGCCTGCCGGCACTCAAGCTGTCGCCATGCGCCGTAGCGGAGCGCCGGTGCTTTCAGACAGTCGAGCAGCGCGGCGTAAAAGGCTGCCGTTTCCTCGTCCCTGGGTTCGTTTGGAGCCCGCCCAATGTGGACAGGGATCTTTGCCTTCCTCCCCTCGAACTGGCCCTGGTGGAAGAACCGTAGCCCTGGGCTGAGAAAGGTCGCGATCGCCGCCGCCTTGTGGACGCCGGGCGCAAACGTCTCGGCGGCACGAGGTTCGTCGTGGTTCTCCAGGAAGCGCGCGAGCTTGTCCTGAAAGTCCAGCCCAGCCATCAGGTGCTCCCGCACCGGACGCGGATGATGCTCGCGGAGCCTGTCGTACAACCGCTTGTCGTATGTGTAGTCGAAGCCCTGTTGCTGGAGTTCCCATTCGAGATCCCAGTAGACCTCGGCCATGAACAGGAACCCTGGGAATTCCTCGTGGATGGCCTTCGTCGCCCTCGGCCAGAACGGTTCGGGTCGAATCCCCCAAGTCCTCTCGAAGACGTCGGGTAGGACCAGCATTGCCATGTCGCACCGCAGACCGTCGCATTGGCCGGCCAGCCGCCGCAGGATGCCAGTCAGTTCATCCTGAAGCGCGCTGTTCCCATAGTTCAACTGGAGCGTGTCGGGCCAGCCGTCGAAATATGGATCTCGTCCGTAGGCGAAGATCCGGTCCCCTATCCGGCAGTAGTTGCGAGGCTGCGCCTCCAGCAGTTCCGGAGTCCCGCCGACAAAATACTCGGGGTGCTCCCGTACCCAGGGATGATCCGGCGCTGTATGATTCGGGACGAAATCCAACATCAGCTTTAGGCCTTTGCCCCGTAGCCGCTGGCGCAGACGGGCAAGTGCAGCATCCCCGCCGAAGTCCTCATGCACGGTATAGCCCGTCACAGCGAAACACGATCCGCAGACATCGGACGGCTGAAAATCGGGGAGGATTCGTGCATACTCCTCCAGCCACTCCTTCTTTGAGGCGGAAACGGCGCGGCCCGCGGTGCCCGTCTGCCAGACCCCCAGAAACCAGACGAGGTCAAAGCCCTCCCGCGCCCACTCCTCGATGTGCGCGTCGGGCACATCGTCGAGCGAGGCCGGCCGTCCGAGGCCGGAGGAGAGCTGGTTAAGGTAGACGCGCGTGTTCACCTGGAACAACGCCGGATATCGTGGATTCGCCATGTGCTGAACCTTACGCTCCCTCACCAGTCGTCCCGCCAATCTGCTCGAGTACGATGTGTGCCTGCATCTTTCCTCGCTCCGTTTCGAGGAGCGTCTGAGGATCGAGACGCGCGAAGAGATCGAGCATCACCGCGGCCAAGCCCGTCCAGCCCGTCTGGTGGCTCGCGCCCAAGCCTGCTCCGTTGTCTCCGTGGAAGTACTCGTAGAACAGGATGTAGTCGCGCCAGTGCGGGTCATCCTGGAACTTGGCCGTGCCCCCGTACACTGGTCGCTTCCCCTGCTCATCCCGCAAGAAGATGCTGGAAATCCGCCGCGTGAGTTCCTTCGAAACGTCAAACAGCGTCATCATCTGGCCGGACCCGGTCGGGCATTCCACCTTCAAGTCGTCGCCATAGAAGTGGTACAGGTTCAACAGCGACCGGATGATCAGCGCATTCACCGGCATCCAGATCGGCCCTCTCCAATTGGAGTTGCCGCCGAACATCCCGTTGTTCGATTCCGCGGGTAGATAATCCACCCTGAACTCCTGGTGGCCCACCCAGAATGTGAATGGGTGATCTTTGTGGAATCGTGACACGGAGCGAATGCCATAAGGCGATAGGAATTCGTTCTCGTCCAACATATACCTGAGCACTCGCTCAAGTTTTGACCTGTTCAGAATAGACAGCAGCTTCCTGCCCTTGTAGCCGGAAAATCCCGATTCGGTCGGTGCGACGTGCGCAACCAGTTCCGGATGCCGCTCATTGAACAGTTCCATCATCTCCTGCAGCTTTGGGAACCGCGTCGCGGCGTCATGCTCGAACGATGTTGCAGCGCACAGCGGCAGCAGCCCGACCAGGGACCTCACCTTCAGCCGGGTCGCGCGCCCATCGGGAAAGCGAAGCAGGTCGTAGAAGAACCCGTCCTGCTCGTCCCACATCTCGTCGTGGTGCTCGCCGAGCCTGTCCATGGCGTAGGAGATCCACATGTAGTGCTGGACAAAGCGGAACGCTACCTCCTCATACATGTGGTCGTACTCGGACAGGATCAGCGCCATCTCCAGCATGCACTGGCAATAGAACGCCATCCATGCCGTACCGTCCGCCTGCTCTAGGCTGCCTCCCGTTGGGAGTTCCGCGCTGCGGTCAAAGACGCCGATGTTGTCCAGTCCGAGGAAGCCCCCGGCGAAAACGTTCCGGCCGGCCGGGTCCTTCCTGTTCACCCACCAGTTGAAGTTCAGCAGCAGTCCCTGGAATGAACGCTCCAGGAACCGGATATCCGCCCGGCCCAGCGTGCTCTCCGTCTTGTACAAGTACAGCGTCGCCCATGCATGGACCGGCGGATTGACGTCGCTGAAGTTCCATTCGTACGCGGGGATCTGGCCGTTCGGGTGGAAATACAGGCTTCGGAGCATCAACAGAAGCTGTTCCTTGGCGAAGTCGAAATCAACCATCGACAGCGCCAGCGTGTGAAACGCCAGGTCCCATGCTGCGTACCACGGATACTCCCACTTGTCCGGCATGGAGATGACATCGGCGTTCAGCATGTGGAACCACTCCGTGTTCCTCACGCCGCCTTTCATCGAATCGAGCAGCGGGTGGCTCTTGTGTTCGCTCAGCCACTGCTCGAGATCGAAATAGTAGAACTGCTTCGTCCAGAGCATCCCCGCCACTGCCTGTCGATGCACCAGCCTTTCGTCCGCGCTGAGCGACGGCGGCGTGATTCGTTCGTAGAACTCATTCGCATCGTCCTGTCGGCTCTGCAGGATCTGCTCGAAGTTCCTGAAGGGATTCGCGAGGGCGCTCTTCATCAGCCGCAGCTTGATCGCCTGGCTGCCGCCGGCAGGAATCTCCAGCGCGTAATGCGCGGCGGCCTTGGTGCCGGAGTTCTCGGGATTCACCGCGCCCGCATCCCCTCCAACAATGTATGAATGGAACGCATCCTTCACGTACGGTGTGGCATTCGGTTGTCCCCACAGCCACTGCGCGTTGGATTCGTTTTCCGTGAAAAGCAGTTCGGGATCGCCATCGCAATAGAGCCATGCTTCTCCCAGGTCGTGGTGAGAGCCCCGAATCCCACCAGGCCCGGACTTGCGAAGCGAGGGCCGTCGGTCGTCCACACCCCAGGACCATGTGTTCCGGAACCACAGCGTCGGCAGCACCCGTAGCCTTGCTGGCTCAGGTCCGCGGTTGTGGACGGTCACTCGAATCAGCAGGTCCTCGGGCTCAGCCTTCGCATACTCAACAAAAACGTCAAAATATCGGTCCTCCTCGAAGGCCCCAGTGTCGATCAACTCGTATTCGAACTCCTCCCGCGATCGATTCCTGTTCGTCTCGATCAAGTCGCGATACGGGTACTCCCCCTGCGGATACTTGTACAGGTACTTCATGTATGAATGTGTCGGAGTACTGTCGACGTAGAAGTAGTACTCCTTCACATCCTCGCCATGGTTTCCTTCGCTATTCGTTAGCCCGAACAGCCGCTCCTTCAGAATGGGATCGCGTTCATTCCACAGGGCAAGAGCGAAGCAGAGCCGCTGTTTGTCGTCGGAGATCCCGGCCAGCCCGTCCTCGCCCCAGCGGTAAGCTCGCGAGCGCGACTGGTCATGGGAAAAGTAATCCCATGCGTTGCCGTTGTCGCTATAGTCTTCGCGAACCGTGCCCCACTGCCGCTCACTCAGGTAGGGTCCCCACTTCTTCCAGGGGATCCCCGACTCGCGGGCCTCGTTCAGCCTTCGCTGTTCTGTTACATCTACGATTGCTTGCTTCGACATGGAGTTCCTCCCCTTGCGCTTGCTGCCTCTCCACGAACGGAGAAGCGGCAAGACGGGCGGATCAGAGATGCGAGTGCGGGCCGAAAGTTCCAGCGAAATTCCGCCGCCTGTCTGGAGGCCGTTACGCCTGATTCCGGTCGTAGTCGTAAAGCACCGCGGACTCACCCCTCTCCGCAATCTTCTTCCGGAACAACTCCGCGATCTTGTCGCGCCGCGCCATCAGCCCGCTGATCTGCATGCTGTCCAGCCAGTCTTCACAGGACGGGCGTATCTCGTCGACGGACAACGTCTGCAAGCGGGAGAACAGCTTCCGCTCGCATCGATCCAGCGGCTTGCCGGTCATCAGATCCGGCATCCTGCGAAATGCCCGCGTGTGGTCGATCATCCATATCCGCCAATCCGGCGTGATCAGCAGGTTCTGAAGATTGCGGTCCGTGTTGTAGATCAGTTGATCGAACACCCGCACTACATGGGTCTGTCGCGCCCAGTCGTCCTGATTCGGCGCCTGTTCCTTCGCCTTGTACCGGTCCAGATCCATGCGCGCGCAGTCCACCCACCATGTCATCGACCCCGAGTTCCCCTTGTGTCTTCTCGGAACGGAGACCGGGATCATCTTCAGCCCGAGGATGCGATCCAGTCTGTACGCCGCGCAGTTGAACTTCCAGGAATCCCGGAAGTTGAACTCCGTGCCCATCGCACTCTGATACACCGGCTTCGTGACATCGACATCCGAGAAGTGCGCCTCATGCGTCCTCGAGCCGTCCGAGAGCGTGCAGCGCATGGTCCCCGCGATGCCCACCTTCATGTACTTCGATTTCAGGATCTTCGCCCCAGATAGGAACCTCTCCGTTTCCTCATCGGAGAGCCATGTTGACTTGCATGCCGGCGGAGCGGCCGCTCGGACGGAAGTTACGGTCACCCCCGCGAGCAGGAGTTCCCGCCGGGACCACGCCGTACGAGTGCCGGAGGGGACGTGGCCGTTCATCGCCGCCGGCCTCCCATGCGGCCGCCGCCGCCGCGCATCCCGCCCCCACTGAAACCGCCGGAACTGCGGCCGGAATTCTGCCACGAACCGTAGTTCTGGCTTCCCCGTGAGCGCGCTCCCGCATCCCGATCCAGCCCGCTCATCGTATCCCGGTTTGGCCGCGCTTCCATCGTCGAACTCCTCGGAGGGAGCGACCGGTTCTGCGCCGGTTGACCCGGGCTCACCCGGCCCGAGCCACGATCCATCGTCCCCGCGCTCGGCGAGCCGGGCTGTTGCCGCGTCTGTCCCGTCGCGCGGTCCGTCTGCGAGGCACGCTGGCCTGGCTGCGACCTCGACGATTTGGCCTGGTCCAGCCGTTGCTGCTGCTCCGAGGTCAGGCTGTCGCGGTTGACGTTGTTCCATCCGCCTTCGCCGCGCTGTTGCCAGTTCCCGTTCTCGTCCCGACGGTAGATGTTGCCGTCCTTGCCGGCATAGAGATCGCCGTCCGACGTGCGTCCGATAAAGCCCCGGTTGTCACCGTCGCCCGCTGCGACCAGGCGGCCCCCCTCCGACGTCTTGATCCCTCCGATCGCTCCACGGTCGTCGTAGTAGTAACCGCCGCGCGCCCACTTGTCTCCGCGCTGCACAACCCCCTGCCCCCATCCCTGATATGGATTCGCGTATCGATAACCGGCGCCCCAAGTGCCCGTCCGGGCGTTGTAGAACGAACCGCCCACCGCCGCCTGATATGGGCCGTACGCCCCGGCCCGCCGCGCATAGGATCCCGTCGCAGGGTTGTAGGCCGCGGCCCTGCCATATCCGCCGTAAGGCCCGTAGGCGACAGCGCCTCTTCCATAGAAACCCGTCGCCGGGTTGTACCAGGCAGCCGCGCCATAGCTGTAATACGGATAGCCCCAATACACCGGATACGGGTACATCGGGCCGTAGTAGTAATACGGCGGATAGTAATACCCGGTCCCCCACACCGCGACGCTGATCCCCACGCCAACCGCCATTCCGAGATAGCCCGCCGTCTGCGCCGTTGTCACACTCTCACTATCAGAGCCCGTCACGTAAACGTACGTCGTGTTGTGCTTCGGAGACTCCGGGGGAATGTCGTAGATCTCCTGCGGGATCGAATCCGCCACTTCCCACGGCCCGTTCGGCGTCGCGGAGACGAACCACACGCCCTGCTGCAGCAGGTAGTACTTGTCCTGGTGCTTGATCACGTCCGAGGGCGTGTTCACCGCATACTGCAGGCTCGTCTGCTCAATCGGCTTGAAGTCGGGCGCGCCGACATAGACCGCCTTCGCCTGCGCGGCCGCTTCTTTCCGGTTGACCACCGCCATCTGCGGTACGCTCGCCAGCAGCACCGCGTCTGCCGCCTCGATCGTCCCCGGCACGGACGCCAGCACATGCGCCTTCGCGTGAGTCTTCGGAATCTTCGCAAAGTCCGCCGGAAGCTGATCCGATGCGAACTCCCAATTGCCGCGCAACAGCGGATTCTTGAACCACCGGCCGGAGATCAGGAAGTAGTAGTTCTTGTCGGTGTTGTTGTAAAACAGCAGGCTCTTTGTGTTCGTCACCTCCGACAGCATCGTCCCCTCAATCGGCTTGAACTTCGGTTCGCCCTCCAGCAGGATCAGCTCGGCCGGCTTGTACACGACATACACCCAAGGGGCGGGGATGTCCTTGTTTGCCTTGCTGATTGGCAACGCCGCGCGGACGTCCTTCCAGTTCTCATCGGCGGGGATCTTCGCCGTGTCCTTCGGCAAGTCCTTCGCCGCCTTCCAGGGGCCGTCCAGGCTTTCCGCTTCAAGCCACTGCTTGTCGCTCAACAGGTAGAATTCCTTCTCACCCTTTTCCTTGAGAATGTCCCAGTTCGAGTTGACGATGAAGTTCAGCTTCGTTCCCGGAATATCTCCCAGGATCGGCTGTCCGTCCACCATCACCAGCACGGCCGGCTTGGTGTTCACCAGGATTACGGGAGGCGCCGTCGAAATCCTGACCTGCTTCGTCTTCAGCCTGTCCGGATCGAGGTACGCCAGCACCCGGTCCAGCGCAACCGCATTCCCGCGATTCGGCAGCAGTTTGCTGAACAACGCCTCCAATTCCTTCGCCTTCGCCTCATCCTGCTCCGGAGCCCGGAAACTCAAGACCTTCGGGTCGTGCAGCACGACGGTTCGGTTCTCCATGTCCGTGTCCGTCAGCGCCAGCAGATGCACCGCCGCCATCGCCTTCTTCGCGCCTTTCTGCGGAGTCATCTCCACCGCGAAGCGCATCGTCAGTTCCTTGAAGTCCTTCCAGTCCTCGACCTGCGGCTGATGTGCCGCCATCGTCGCCGTCCCGTCGGTGTAAACGCGAGGCCAGCCCACATCCGTCGCGGCGGCAGCCGCCGGCTTCGCCGCCGCGGTCTTGGGTGGAGCGGCCTTGGGAGCCGCCGGTGTGCCCGGCTGCGTCCTCGGAGGTGGCGTTTGCTGCCCAAAGCCGGGCGGCACGGCGCTCAGGCACAGCATCAGCAATAGACTGACCGGCCGTCTCCATTCAACCCGCTCGAATCCCCTGGCCGGGCGTGCGTCCGCTCGCTGATCGCTCATGCTTGCCTTCCCAGCGGCCAAGATGTCCAGTCCTCGCGGATCGGCGCAGAATTTGTTCCTTCCCCCTATCACCCGGACAAATCGGCGCAGAAGATAAAACCTTCGTCTTCACCCGGCATCCCTAGTCCGCAGTGCAACAGCAGACACGCTCGCGGATGGCCCGAACCCATCAGTGCCCCAGAAGGCTGCTGCTGCTCTTGCTGATTCCACTCGTCTGCCACGGCCAGCAAACTTCTGTATATCAGCATCCTGCGGCCGATCCCGCACACCATCTCACCGGCAAGGAATTCCTCAAGGACATCGGAGGCAGCTTCGCCGGGCTTTTCAGCACTCATAGCATCGTTCCGGTCCTCGCCGGCGGTGCCGCGTACGGCATCGCAACTGCCCCCGAACAGGATCTCGAACGGCACTTCTCCCGTCCCGACATGTGGGGCATCTGGGGCAATCCCGGAAAGTACATCGGAAACTCGCTTATCCTCGCCGGAACCAGCGCCACGCTCTTCGCCTTCAGTCGCAAATCGGAAGACCGGCGGTTTCGCGCATTTTCGTACGCGCTGATCCACGGCACCATCGTCACCCAGGCCATCGTCCAATCCACGAAGGCGGCCACCCATCGGCTCCGCCCCAACGGCGAGAATCACGCCGCCTTCCCCTCCGGACACGCCTCCGACAGCTTCATGTTCGCTACCGTCGCCGCCGAGCACTATGGCTGGAAAGCGGCCATCCCGGGATACATCATCGCCGCCTACGTCTCCGCCACCCGGTTGGAAGAACGCAAGCATCACCTGACCGACGTCACAATGGGCGCTGCCGTCGGCTACCTGGTCGGCAAGACTGTCTCGCGGCGCATGCGGACCGGGACCGAACCGAGATTCGGTTTCAACATCGCCCCAATGCGCCGCGGATTCACCTGCTCGGTGAACGTGGCGCTTCGATAGCGGGAAACTCATGAGGAAAACCCGGCCAATCCCGACCCACCGTCCTGCCTCGCAAGGCCGCCTCAGTGCATAGGAGCCTCCGATGTATTCGACCCTGGAAAAGACCAACATCCTGAAGTCAGTCGTGCTGTTCTCCGCCACCTCCGCTGAGACACTCACTCGTGTCGCGCGGATGGCCGAGGAGGTATCCTACCCAGCCGGATCGCTGGTCTATCACGAAGGCGAACCTGGCAAGGCTCTCTACGTCGTCGCCTCCGGTACCCTCCGCGCCACCTCTGGCTCCGCCGAACTCTCCGTTCTCCGCAGAGGCGACCCGTTCGGCGAAATCGCGGTCCTCAACCGCAACTGCTATCGCGCCAGCGTCACCGCCGTCGACAACAGCGTCGTCCTCCGCATCGAGCAGGCCGACATGTTCGATCTCATCCAGGACAGCTCCGACATCATGCAGGGAGTCATCAGTCTCCTGGCCCGCCGGGTCGTCCAGGTCGGCGGCCAGTTCAGTGACGTCTACAGCAAAAGCGCCTGACGCCCGCCCTCCCCAGCGTCCTTCGAGGCTTGCGGTAGACTCTCTGATGACACCGGCAGGGGCTATGGCGCAAAAGCCGATCATTTCCACCCAGGCCAAGCGCCATCGCGCGAACTGGCCGGATTCCTTGCCTTGTCGCAGGCTGTTCTTCCTGTGCCTGGTTTTCTTGACAGCCACCCACTCCCTGGCCCAATCGCCACGGCGGCGCGAAGCGCAAGTCATCCCCGTCATCGATGGCCAGGACATCCTCTTCCGCCGCCTGACCTCCGGCGGAGAAGCCCTCAACCGCTGGGTGCGCGGCATCACCCAGGACAACCGAGGCTTCATGTGGTTTGCCAGCGATGCCGGTCTGTTCCGATACGACGGCTATGTCTTGAAGCAGTACCGTCATGACCCCGCCAATCCGAACACGATCGCCAGCGATGATCTGAAGGCCATGTTCAAGGACCGCGACGGCTCCCTGTGGATCTCAACCATCACCGATGGCATCGACCGCTTCGACCCGGATCGGGAAGTGTTTACCCATTTCCGGCACGCTCCCAGCGTGCAGGGAAGCCTGAGCAGCAATCAGGTCAGCGCTGCTTACCAAGACCGCGCCGGAGTCCTATGGGTCGGAACGAATGATGCCGGCCTCAATCGCCTGAACCCTCAAACCGGCATCTTCCAGAACTACCGGCACGATCCTGCTGACCCTGCCAGCCTCACCGGAGGCAGCATCAACCGGGTCTTCGAAGATAGCCGCGGCAACTTCTGGGTCGGTACATCCGAGGGCCTGAACCTGATGGACCGGGCGACTGGCCGCTGTTCCCGATTCACAAATGACCCCAGCGATCCGAACAGCCTCGGCGAAGCCCAAATCAACGTCGTGTGGGAGGACCGATCGGGGACGATTTGGACCACATCCACTTTTGGGTTCCTTCTCAGTGCCCTGGACGTGAAGACCGGCAAAGTCAGACGCTATTCGCTTCGGCGCGGATCCGAACAACCCGAAGACATCTCCGGCGTCACCAACCTGCACGAAGATCCTGACGGCGTCATTTGGCTCGGAACTGTGAAGGATGGCCTCCTCCGGATGGACCGCGACCGCGATGAGTTCCTGCGCTATACAAAGGACTTCGACCGCCCGGGCAGTCTCAACTATAGGGGCGTCTCCACCATCTTCGAGGACCGCGAAGGAACCATCTGGATAGGCAACAAGGCCGGTGTCGTCAGTTTCCTTAGGAAGCGTCCTGCCTTTGTCGGCTATCGGCCCGATCCTGGCAACTCGAACCGCCTTCAGGACGGCGTCATCTGGTCGACGCAGGCCGACAGCAGAGGATTCCTATGGGTCGGGACTGAGGATGGCCTTCACCGCCTCGACCCCAGAACCGGACGCTTCAAGGTCTTCAGGCACAACCCGGCAGACCGGCATAGCCTCTCCCATAACCTCGTCGCGGCTATCCGCGAGGACAGTTCGGGGCGGCTCTGGTTCGGCACCTATGGCGGAGGCCTGAACCGGTTCGACCCCGAAACCGAAAGGTTCTACTCCTACCGCGGCGCCCCCAGGAAGCCCGGCGGCCTGCCCGGTGATCTCATCTTCACGATGTTGATGGATCGGAATGGTGCGCTCTGGATTGCCGTCCAGGGAGAAGGGCTCGTTTGCTTCGACTCCAAATCGGAGAAATTCCGGACATATCATCCAGGCCAGGTCAACCCTCTCACTGGATTCCGTCCCCATGTCACAGCGCTCTTCGAAGGAGCCGCCGGCCATTTGTGGGTGGGCACGCTCAGCGGGCTGTACCGCTATAGCCGCGAGTCGGACAGCTTCGTCGACTATGGCTCCCAGTCGGGCGAACCGCTGCTACGCGCTGGAGAGGCAATCGCGTCGCTCCATGGGGACCGCAACGGGACTCTTTGGGTCGGCACGCGGGAGGGCTTGGTCGGAGTGGACACCGCGACTGGTTCGACCCGAAAATACACAACCAAAGAGGGGCTTGCCGACAACTACGTCGCGGCCATTCTCGAAGATGACGGTGGTAGTCTCTGGTTGGCGACACACAACGGCCTCTCACGCTTCAACCCGAGGACTGGTGAGTTTCGTAACTACTCAGAATCCGATGGCCTGACTTCGAATCAACTCGGCCCGTATGGTCCGGAAGCGGTCGCCCGGTTGTCCGACGGCAGGCTCGTCTTCGGTTCAACCGACGGTCTGACCGTCCTCAATCCTGCTCTCCTTTCGACAAATACTCACGTCCCGCCCGTGCTCCTCACGGATTTCACCCTCTTCCGTCGCTCCGTCGAACATGGCGAGGACTCTCCTCTCAAACTGCCCATCTGGTCCACCTCTTCCATTACCCTCTCCCACGAGCAGAACATCTTCGCATTTGGGTTCGCGGCACTCAGTTTCGTCGCGCCGGAAAAGAACCGGTATCGCTTCAGGTTGGAGAACTTCGAGTCGAGTTGGACTGAAGGTGGCAGTTCCATACGCCGTGCGCCGTATACGAATCTCCCGCCCGGCGATTACGTCCTCCGCGTGCAGGGCTCCAACAACGACCTCGTCTGGAACGAAGCCGGAGTTCGCCTCCACATCCGGGTCCTTCCCCCATGGTGGGCTACGTGGTGGTTCAGGTTAACGGCAGGCCTCTTCATCGCCGGCGTTGTGTTCTTGGCCTATCGCTTCCGGGTCAGGCACTTGCGACGACTGGCGATCAACCTCGAGAACGAGGTGGCTAAACGCACCTCTGAACTTGAGGCCGCCAGAATCTCCGCCGAGACTGCGGATCGTACCAAGAGCTCTTTCCTCTCCCACATGAGCCACGAATTGCGGACCCCCTTGAATGCCATTCTGGGCTTCGCCAAACTGCTTCAGGCCAGCGCGGATTCCCTGGAACAACGCAACGGATTGAAGGTCATTCACCGGTCCGCCGCTCACCTCCTCAGCCTCATCGACCATGTGCTCGACTACGCTAAGGTCGAGGCAAGAAAATCCCCGCTTGAGATCGGTCCTTGCGACATCACCCGCCTTACTGCCGACATCGTCTCCTTGATGCGTCCCGGCGCTCTGGCGAAGGACCTGCAAATCCGGCTCGCTCTGTCCTCCGCCATCCCCAGGAACGTGCTCATCGACGGTTCGAAGCTGCGCCAGATTCTCATCAATCTCTTGGGAAATGCGATCAAATACACACGGCGTGGGACTGTTACGCTGCGCGTCGATCTTATGCCCGCGGATCAGCCCGCCGCGTCCGTTCTGGTCTTCGAGGTGGAGGATACAGGCGTCGGCATCGCCGTCGAAGATCAGACCCGCATCTTTGAGCCCTTCGTCCAATTGGGTCTTTCCGGCGAACAGAGCGGTTCCGGTTTGGGCCTGGCCATCAGCCGGCAGTTCGTGATCATGCTCGGCGGCGCCATCTCATTGAAAAGCGCGCCGGACCAGGGTTCCATCTTCCGCGTCGAACTGCCGGTCTCAATCCCGGAACAGTCCGAATCCTCCTTCTTGCCCGAGGACCGTGATGTGGTCTATAAGTTGGAGCCAGATCAACCCGCTCCGCGGATTCTCGTCGCCGAGGACGATACGGACAACAGGAACCTCCTCAAGACCCTCATTTCCCAAGCCGGATTCGTCGTCGAGACGGCGGTGGATGGCGCCGAAGCCGTCGAGAAATTCTCCGCCTGGCAACCCCATCTCATCTGGATGGATATTCGAATGCCCAACATGGACGGGATCGAAGCGGCCCGGCGGATCCGCGCCTTGGCCGGAGGAAAGGACGTGAAGATCGTTGCCTCCACCGCCTCCGTCCAGCACCCCGATGCGGCCGGCTCAATGAACGGCCTAATGGACGACCTGGTTGTGAAGCCTTTCACCTCGGATGCCGTCTTCGCCTGTCTTCGGCAGCATCTCGGCGTGCCCTACCGCGCCGGTGAGTCGGCTCTGATCCCGTCCGCCGGTCTGTCCGGGAATCTGCCCCCTGCATCCCTGAGGGCGCTTCCTGACGGTCTCCGAGCGGAACTCAAGGACGCGATCCTGGCCCTCAACACGGATCGAATCGCCGCCGCAATCCAACGCATCTCCGCACTCGACCCTGTGTTGGGCTCCGCCCTGACGCGAGCCGCTGGCCAGTTCTCTTTCACCGCCATCTTCAACGCCATCGAACCGGGCGAAGAAGTGCCCCCGGGCGCTCCCCGCTAGGACGGCGTCCGCAGCGATACCGCGATTCCCTTCGGCTCTTCGCGGTTGGGGAACTGCTCCACCGGGACCGCCAGTCCGCTTGCGTCGCGGTGCGCGAAGATGCTCGGTGTCATGATCTCGACGCCTGCTTTGTTAAACGCGTCCAGCACGTTCTGCCGCAGCAGCGAATATGTGTCCCACATCTCCAGCGCATTGTCCGTCAGTGCTCGCAGTTCGTAGTTCACCGCATAATCGCCCAGGCTGGACTGCCAGACCTTCGGCGGCGGGTTGTGCAGGATATACGGCGTTGCCAGCGCGCCATCGATCATCAACCGGTGCACGGTCCGCCAGTCCACGTCGTAGCCGATGCCCGCGGCCACCGTCAGCACCACACCCTCCGACGCCGCGCGCGAGCTGTAATTCAGCACGGAACCCGAGAGCACGTTCCCGTTCGGGATCGACACCTCCTCGTTCTTTGACGTCCGGACGCGCGTCACCAGCAGGCTCTTGTCGATCACCACACCGGTGCAGTCGCCAATGTTCACCATGTCTCCCATGCGGAATGCGCGTGTGTACGTCAACAAGGTCCCGGCCACGATGTTGCCGATCGCGCCCGACGATCCGAATGTGATCAGCGCGCCCACGAACACTGAGAATCCTTGGAAGAACTGCGACTTCGATCCAGGCAGGTACGGGTAGCTCACCATCAGCAGGAACAGCAGAAACAATGTCCGGGCCAGCCTGTACGACGGCATCGCCCAATCGGGATGAAAGCCCTGGATCTTCAATTCGCCATTCTCCAGCGAATCGAACAAGTACCGAATCGCCCTCAGCAAATATCGGCCCAAAATCAGGATGATGGCCAGGTACCCCAGATCGGGCAAGTAGTCCACCACGGACTGCACAATCGTTCGCAGCGGATTCCCTAGAAAGTCGACGACACCTGTCAAAAGCCTCCGGCTGCGAGGGAAGAAGTTCAGATACACCGGCAGCGATGCCAAAAGAAGGAAGAAGATGGACCCCACACGGAACAGCCGCAGCAGCATTGTCCCGATCACGGTCCAGTACGCGGAGTTCTCCGATCGTGCCCGGAACGATTGCAGCCTCCACTCCCAGCGCCAGTAGAGCCACCCGATCAACTGGATCAGTAGCACCAGCAGCAGCGTTAGGATCACCGAACGGAACAGGCCGGTCAGCGCCTCACGAGGCCAGTCCGGCGCCGTCGTTTCAGTCAATCGGTTCAACGGTTGGATGATGAACGAGAGAAACGCCTCGATCGGTGTTTGCGCCAGCAGCAGCACGATGAGGCCCACGACTCCCCCTGCCGCAAAACGCCAGTGCCACGACGCCGACGTCCTGGCGCGCGGTCCGGCAAGCCACTTGACGGCCAGGTAGAAGACTGCCACGAGTCCTGCGACAAACGCGAGCGTGATCGTGCTGCGGATCACCTCCACCCAAAACTCCGGGCCCGGCATCGACAGTGGGATCGAGACAGTGTCCGTCTGCATGAACTCTCCTTCCGCTACACGATGCTGGAAATCTACCCGCCGTCGCCATATTTTCCCGGTCCTGCCGGAACCCCGGTCACAACAATTTTCACGAGTGGAATCAACGCAATGCGGGAAAACGCTTGGACCGGAGTCGTATACTTGCTTCCTGGTCCGGAGCAGGCCCGCCGGCGCTCCGGAGCAGGTGTCCGAAAATGGGACTAGGTTCGTTTCGTAAGGCGGCGTCCGGGGCGTGACACCGGCCTCCTCAGGCGGTAGCCTGAGGCGTGGTTACCGATCTGGCTGAGGTCTTTCGGCTCGGAACCGCGAAGGCGCGGGAAAACCTCGAATTCCGCCGCTACCTCTCCGCGCACCACCATCGCGAAGACGAGTTCCACATCCTGGCGAGCCAAGTGCAGCCTCAAATCGACTGTCAGGCCTGCGCCAATTGTTGTCGTCACTCCACCGTCTCCGTCGACCAGGGGGAGATCGCCGAAATCGCGCGGCATCTGAACTCGACGCCGGAGGACGTCAGCCAGCTCTACACCGGTCCGGATCCGGATTCGCCGCTGCTCCGGACCCTGCGGACCACCGCCGAAGGCTGCGTCTTCCTTGACGGAAACCTGTGCATGGTCTACGAGGCCCGTCCTCGCGCCTGCCGCGATTTTCCGTACGTCACTGTCGGCAGGCACTCGCTCGGCGGCCGGCCGGCCTCGCATGCTCGCTGGGCGCCGTACTGCCCGATCATCTTCAACGCGCTGGAGCTGCACAAACACTCCGCGGGTTACCACCCGCGTCTGCGATCATGATCGGCATGCGATCGCTCTCGCTGTGCCTGATGCTGCTGTCCGCGCCCCTCGCCGCGCAGGAGTTTGCCCGCATCCCGGCCGGCACGGTGACCCTCACCGACGGCTTCACGCAACTCCCCGTCACCATCCACTGGGGTGCCTTCGACATCGGCCGGACTGAAGTCTCGCAGGCCGAGTTCCAGCGCGTCATGCAGCGCAACCCGTCGAAGCATCCCGGTGCGCAGAGGCCCGTCGAGAACGTCGCATTCACCGATGCGCTCGACTACTGCAACCGCCGGAGCCGCCTCGAAGGGCTCACGCCTTGTTACGACTTCACCGGTGCCTGGGACCGCTCCTGCACCGGCTACCGTCTGCCCACCGAGGCTGAATGGAGCGCCGCCGCCGGACCGCTCGCCGCGCTCGTCGACGGCGCGCACCTCGCTCCAGGCCCGATGAACGTCGATGAACTGACGGAGCGAGCCGCGAAGTTCGGCACCCGGCCCGTCGGCCAGGGCGTCGCGCAAAACGGCCTGCGCGACATGCTCGGCAACGTCTGGGAGTGGGTTTGGGACCGCTTCAACTCCGTCCGAATCGTCGAGTCGGTCTACGATCCCGCCGGGCCGCAGACCGGCCACGAGAGAGTCGTCCTCGGAGGGTCGTATCTGACGGCCGCCAGGGCCTGGAACAAGGGCTTCCGCTCCTCCATGCCGCCGTCTAGCCGAAGTCCATACACCGGATTCCGTATCGCCCGGACGGTGACGCGCGCCCAGCAATCTTCGGAACTGAAGGCTGTCGGCAGCATGCAACCCGTTGCCTCGGTTGGCAGTCCGCTGAAGCCCGATCAGGCCGCGATATCGCACCGGTGGCTCGGCGTCCTGGGCCAGCCCCAGGCGGCCATGAGGCCGGCGCCCGCGCAGATCCTCGAAACGGTCGTCGAGCCGGCCTGGACCGGCCGCCTCCTCGACCTCAACGTCGAACCCGGCCAGCCATGGCGAGCCATGCTCATCCTTCCGGCTGATGCCCTTCCGGGTCGGAAGCTGCCCGTTGTCATCGTCCCCTTTTACGACGTCGATGCGCCGGCGGGCCGGAACCTTGGCGGCCGCAACTTCGCGCCGCCCGGCGTCCGCGCCTTGGCGGCGCTGGCGGCACAGCGCGGCATGGCCACGCTCGCCTTTCGCTGGTCCGGCGAGAACGACGGTCCAGGCTACCAGGAGGTGGTGGCCGGTCTGGCGCAGCGGTACCCGGGAGTCACCGGTCTGGGCCACTGGGTCTGGCAGGCGCATCATCTCGTCGACTGGCTGACCACTCAGCCTGAGATCGACGCGGCAAGGATCGGCATCGCCGGACATTCGCTCGGAGGCAAGATGGCCCTTTACGCCGCGGCCTTCGAGCCGCGGATCAAGGCCGTCTTCTCCTCCGAGCCGGGCATCTCGCTCAGCTTTTCGAACTTCGGCGACCCCTGGTACTTCGGTCCCCGCCTGAAGTTGCTGCCGCAAGGTTCAGACCAGGACGAGTTGCTGGCGCTCATCGCGCCCCGGCCGTTCCTGCTCATAGCCGGTGAATCCGCTGACGGCGACAAGAGCCTGCCGCTCCTCCAGCGCGCCGCCAGAGCCTATGACGCTCTGGGCGCGCCCGGCGGCCTGTTCTTCCTGAACCACCGCTCAGGCCATTCGCCTTCGCCCGAGTCCGTCACCTCGGCGATGGAGTGGATCGAGGGCGCGCTGCGCCGTTGAGCCTCAGCCCTTCACCCAGTCCGGCTGGAAGCGCACGTGCTTGATCGTCTTCAACTCGCGCCTTTCCGGACCCGGCTCGAAGTGGCTGTACGTCACATGCACCGATCCGTCGCGAGCCTGAATGATCGATGGGTAGTGATACCGGAACTTCTCTTTCCGGTCGAGGTGCCGCGTCCAGCGCCACGTTGCGCCTTCGTCCTCCGACATCGAGACGGCGAGCGAGTGCCGCCCGTCCTCCAGGTCGTTGTAGACGATCAGCCAGCGCCCGTCCTTGAGCACAATCGCCTCGACGCTCGTCCCCGGATTCAGCAGTTCCGAATCCTCGGCCGGAGTCCACGTCATGCCGTCGTCCTTCGACGTGCTCACCAGGATCCGCTGCGGCGGCGGGCCATTGTCCCGCATATACGCCACCAGCGTGCCGTCCTTCTTCCTGACCACCGAGGGCTGCACGTTGCCGTCACCGACAATCGGCTCGCTGGCAAACCACGTCTGCCCGCCGTCGTCGCTGATCCCCATGAGGGAGAACGAAAAGCCGTCGGAATACAGCGGCAGCAGGATCCGCCCGCTCGGCAACTCCAGCGGATGCGTTCGGGTGAACCAGCCGAGCCGGGCCGTGAGCTTGTCCGACGCCATCGCCACCAGCCGCGAAGCGTACCGTCCATACGGCGTGGGCTTCAGGTCGCGCTTGAAGTACTCCTGCGTTCGCTCCACTAGGTTCTTGGGGATCAGCAGGATGTTGTCCGCCGCCGTCCAGCGCGGCGCACCGGCGCCGCTGGGATCGGCGGACATCTTGTACTTCATCAGCGCCGTCTCCCATTCGTTGGCCAGAATCGTCGGCCAGAACAGCCACAGCCGCTTCTTCGAATCGACAAAAAGAGTGGCGTTGGTGTCGGGGAAGCCCGGCGTGTCAGCGAGCTCGAACGGAGCGCTCCACTTGCCCGTGCTCTTCGAGAGCCGTGCTCCGAGGATCTTCACGTCATCGGCGGTGCGCTCGCCCGAGCCGTGAAACCAGCAGACCAGGAAGTCGCCGTCCGGCAGTTCGACGATCGACGACGAGTGGTTGTGCCACGTCTCTGGCGGAAAGATCAGTTCCGCTTCGAGTCCCGGCTTGTTCTGGCTCGCGGCCGGCAATGCGGCGGCAAGGGCGAGTAGTGTCCTGCGTGTCATTTCCATTTCGGTCAGCCCCCGATCTCCCGTAGAATCTCCCGTGCGCCCATCGACAGCAGTCCCAGTTCCGTTGCGGTCTGGATGAACAGGAACCCTTCGTCGATGCACTCCTTGATCTGCCGCGGCGTGACGGCGGGCCGGCCCAGCGGCTTGCCATGGCGCCTGGCGGCATCGGCGATCTTCTGGAGCGCCGAACGGACGGCGGGGGACTGTTGATTACCACGCTCTCCCAACGAAAACGCCAGGTCGCTCGTGCCGACGAAAATGACGTCGACGCCCGGAGTGGCCGCGATCTCGTCGATGTTCTCGAGCCCCGCGGCATCCTCCACCACAGCTACCACCACGACGTTCGCGTCGGCCGATTCGTAGTAGTTGCCCGTGCCCGGCCATGTCGAAATCGCCAGCCCTGCTCCCGAGCCGCGCTTGCCCAGCGGGGGATACCGGCACGCCTGTGCCGCGTTCTTCGCCAGTTCCGGCGTGCTGGTGAAAGGGAAGATCACGCCCGACACGCCTTGGTCCAGCACGCGCTTCGCTGTCCAGAGTTCATTCACTGGGACCCGAGCAAAGATGCTCGCCGGCAAGCCGCGCGTGGCCAGGACCATGGTCCGCAGAGATTCGAGCGTGATGGGCGAATGCTCCATCTCCACCCACAGCAGATGAAAGCCCTGCCGCGCGCCGTGCGCGGCGATTTCCGCGCTCGGTGCGGTCAGCGTCAACGCGACGACTGGCAGTCCTGCCTCCAGCCGTTCGCGAACCGGGTGCCGCCAGACTACTTTCGAATCAGCCATACTTCCGCCACCTGTACTCCACGTCCATTCCCGCCGAGCCCTGCGGGTTTCGACCACGTCAATTTCAACTCGCCGCCGGCCGTCGCCTCTGCCGGGATATCGAACTCCACCGGCTTATAGTCGAGCGGCTTGGGCGTCATGGGATGGATCTCAACCTTGCCGTTGGCCACCAGGCGGACCGGCACGGGGATGTTGTCGCCGCCATAGACAATTCGCACCCGGTAGCGCGCCGAACGGTCCAGATCACGGTACAGCATCTCCAACGGCTGGTCGTTCAACGACTGCGCCTCCGTCCACCAGGACATCCGCAGCGGCGTGAACGGCGGCCGGTTCGCGAAGGTCGTCATTGCGCCTCGCAGGTACGCCGGGTCCTGTTCGAACGTGACGGGGCGCAGCAGGTGGGGCTGGTTGAGCGGATCGCCCAGGTCGTCGTAGAAGCCGCCCGGTCCGGGGTTGGTCCAGTTCACCAGCGCATCAATCGCCTTCAGCCGTTCGGGTTCTCCGGGCAGGGCGCGGATTTCCGCGAAACGCGCGCGCAGCCACGGGCCATCGTTCAGCGGATGATCGGCCAGATCCAGATTCGCACCCCGGCCGACCGCAATCGCTTGATACCGCTCAACGCTCATCTGCATCCGGATGCTCTGGAACAACGCTTCAGCCAGTTCGAAGACGCGTGCGCGCAGGTCCGGCGCCACCGGCCCACGCCGAAGGGCGTCTTCTGCTGCGTCAATCGCTTGAAGACTCCCGGACTCCTTTGCCCGGTGCAGCGCCGCCGTAGCGCTCTCTTCTTGGGCGCTTTCGGCGGTGAGCCGCGCCCGCACGTAGGCGTCGTAGTAAGCGCGGTACAGGGCCTGCTGGAAGCGCCAGTTCATCTTCTGGGCGGGCGTTGCGCGCGCTTCCATGGACCGGAACTGGGCGAGCGTTGTGTCGACGCCGGTATTCGCCTTCAGCGGGCCGCGCCAGTTGCGCTCCAGGGCGAGCAAGCCCTGTGCGAACGCCTCGCTGATCTCTCCGCCGATGAAATAGCGCGCGTACTGCCGCAGGATCTCCACCGGCGACGCGTCCTGATCCCAGCCGAGGCCGCTCCAGATGAACTTGTTCAAATCATCGTTGCAGCCTTCTGAATACGTCAGGAACCCAGGCTGCTGCATGGGCTGCAGGAGGCGAAAGATGGTGGTTTGGTCGAGGGGCCGCGGGTTGATCGGCTCTCGCTGCAACGTCAACGCATACGCCACATCCCAATCCGGCACCGGGTACTGCGCGCGCAGGCTGTGCGTGATGTCGGGGTAGAAACGGACGCCGTAGCGCTTCGGCGTCCGGCGGCGCAACTCATCCACGGGAACCCGTTGCTGCGGCCCGAAGACCACGCCCGACAGCCACTCGGGCTCCTGCTTCAGAATGCCGAAGAACTGCTCCATCCACTCGGCGCTGAAGCTCTGCGGCGAAACCCACATCTGCGCCTTCGGGTGATACTTGCGGAGGTTCTCGGTCTGCCGCTTCAGCAGATTCATCAGCGGCGCGGGGTGCGTGTGGCCGGGGTCGCCTCCGGGCACGAACACCGCGTCGATGCGCGGCAGGCTGCGGAAGATCTCCCCCCATTCCTTGAGAGCGGACTCCTGCGTCTTCGGGTCCGCGTAGTCCTTGTCCATCGCCGGATACCAGACCCACACGTCCAGCCCGTAGCTGTCGGCGATGCGCGACATCTCGACCATCATCTGGGCTGGGGGCAGCGGGAAGTGCGGGCTGTCATCGTCATCGTCGGAACGCGGCGGAATCAGTTCGATCGCGTTCGTGCCGAAGACGGCCAGATCGCGGATGTACTGCTCCCACATTGCCGCGGTCCATGCATCGTATGAGTTCGTCTTAGGCCGGTAGCCCAACTGGTGCCCACGCAGCGGGTACTTCGGCGCTGTCGTCAGGTTCAACGCCACCGGCAGTTCAACCTTCCGGCGCGAATACTCCAACGAACGGAGCAGATGGCCGATGCCAAACAGCACTCCGCGCACATCATTGCCAGAGATCGTCACGCCGCGAGCATCCGTCCGCAGGGTGTAGCCCTCCGCCGGCCCCGTGCCCCGGCGGATCTCGATCACTGCGCTGCCTCCGGCGGCATTGAGCGGCCAGCGCAAACCCTGCGTGCGGGCAGCAACCTCGTCCACCAGCATCTCGACGGCTTTGCGTTCCGGTCCGCGCAGGTCGGCAGGGGTCTTCACCACCGAATTCGTCAGGTCGAGCGCGAAAGCCTGAGCGCTCAGCAGTTCCGCGAGCAGACAGAGCCCGCGAAGGACACGCAATCTCATGTTTCAGAATTATATCGCGAGTTTGGAAAATTCCGGAATGGCGTTGCGAAATTAGGAGGCGGCTACCCGATCATTCGAGACCGGTCGATCCGGTAGACGTAGGCCAGCACTTCTGCCACGGCGCGATACAGATCCGGGGGAATGACCTGCCCCACTTTGCAGGCGCGGTACAGACCTTGCGCCAGAGGTTTGTTCTCGAGGATCGGCACTCCGTTGGCCTGTGCAAGAGCGCGAATCCTGAGGGCGAGATGGTCGCGCCCACTGGCGACGACGCGCGGTGTCGGCTCGTGCTTCAGGTGGTACCGGATCGCGACCGCGTAGTGCGTCGGGTTTGTGATGACGACGGTGGCCTTTGGCACGTCGCTCATCATCCGCTTCCGCATCATTTCCCGCATCACGCGGCGGATGCGAGCCTTGATCTCTGGCGATCCTTCGCTCTCGCGATTCTCCTCTCGAATCTCCTGTTTCGTCATCATCAGCTCTTTGTTGTGCTTCTTCTTCTGGCGGAAGAAGTCGATGGCGCCCCAGATGAGCAACAGCATGGCGAGGCGCATCAAGACGCGGCTGACGAGCTCCGCCACGGACGCCACGCCGGACCGAACCGGCAGCACCGGAAGCTGCATCAGTTGATCCAAAACGGGGACGACGGCGAGCCAGAGGATCGCGAACGAGACCGGCGCGATCACCAGCGCCTGCAGGGCCATTGACAGATTCTGCTTCGGCAGGTTCTTGAGACGGCTCATGGGGTTGAGGCGCGAGAGGTCCGGGGCGAGCTTGGCCGTGGCGATGCCGAAGCCGGAGATGGCCATCTGCGTGAGCAGGCCGAGCCCGAAGACGCCGAAGCCGGCCGCCGCCATCGGCAGGAACATCTCTGGAATCTCTCCCTGGAGCAGCCGCTGAATGCGTCCCTCGGAAAAACCGCCGCGAGCACTCGAAGCGAGGAGGGTGCGGAACCACTCGAGGAAGCCATGCCGGTAGAGCAGAGCGGGCGAGCCGAGCAGAGCCAGCGCCACGACGAACTGCACGGCGTAAACGAGTTCACGGCTGGAGAGATATTGCCCCTTTTCCCGGCTTTTCCGGATGCGTTGTTGAGTGGGTTGTTCAGTCTTCTGGGACGCGTCCGACATGCGGGCCTACCTCATGACCGCGGACAGCACCGCATTGGCCTGCCGCAGTCCCATGCGGTAAAGCGCCGGGGCGGAAGCGGCGACGAGCGCCAGCACCAACAACGAGACGAGCATCTTGACCGGAAATGCAAGGCTGAGGATCTGAAGCTGTGTATTGAGCCGTCCGAGCAGCCCCAGTGTGAGATCAATGAGGACGAGCAAGGCGATGAGCGGAATTGCCAGGCGCAGGGCCAGCTCGAAGACGGAGCCGCAGAACTGGAGGATCTGGACATGGTCGCGAATCGGGATGCTCGCTTCCATGAGCGGAAACACTTCGAGGCTGCGGGCGATGGCCCGCATCAGGGCGTGATGCGCTCCGGTGGCGAAGAAGAGCAGGCCGGCGAGCAGGTGTCCGGCAACGGTGAGCACGCCGGAATCCGCTTCGCTATTGGGATCGACAACGGATGCGTAGCCGTAGCCGGACTGTAGCGAGAACATCTGCATGGCCAGACCGATGAGCTCGTTGAGAAAGCCGAAGACCACGCCGATGGCGAGTCCGATGGCGAGCTCCGTCATGAGGCCGAGCGCAATGGGGAGGTCTTGGGCGAGACCTGGGGCGGCTGGTGTTACGGGGAGGGCGAATGTGAGGGACAGCAGGACGATGAGCGCGGCGCGCGTGCCCGACAGCAGAGCGCGGCTGCCCGGCAGCGGGACGAGAGATAAGGCGCCCGTGATTCTGGCGGTGATCGCGAGGAAGTGAACAAAGTGCGCGCTGGCGAACCACGCCTGTCCGCCGAGGAGACTATCGGGCATACCTCGAAAAGTCGCCGAGAATCATGGTGCAGTAGGAGAGCGCCTTCATCAGCATCCACGGAAGGAAGACGATGAGCGCGACAAGGAAGGCCACCAGCCTGGGCACGGCGGAGAAGGACGAATCTTGAATCGACGTCAGAATCTGGAGCAGGCTCAGCGCGATGCCCGCGATAAAGCCGATGGCAAGCAACGGCAGACTCACCCAGAAGGCAGTCATCAGCGTGCCACGAATCATCTCCACCGCAACTTGTTGGTTCATGGGTCACATCACCGTCTTCATCAGGGAGCCGACCACCAAGTTCCAGCCGTCGGCGAGCACGAACAGAATGATCTTGAAAGGCGCCGAGATCATCACCGGCGGCAGTTGCACCATGCCGATCGAGAGCGTGACGGAGGCGACGACGATATCGATGACCAGGAAGGGCAGGAAGAGCGCGGCGCCGATCTGAAAGCTGGTCCGAAGTTCGGACAGGACGTAGGCCGGGGCCAGCACGCGCAGGCTCAGATCGGCCGGCGTCTTCGGCGGCTGGCTCTTGGTGATCTCGAGCATCAGGGCAACGTCTTTTTCCCGCGCGAACTTCATCAGAAACTTCTTCACCGGCTTTTCGCCTGTTGCGTACGCCTCTTCCGTGCTCTTGGCCCCCGCGCGATAGGGCACCCACGCCTGGTCGTAGACCTCCATGAAGATGGGCTGAACCACCAGCGTCGTCAGGAACAGCGCGAGTCCGAGCAGCACCTGGTTTGACGGCACGGACTGCGTTCCCAGCGCCTGCCTCAGAAAGTGCAGCACGACGGTGATCCGCAGGAACGGGGTCAGCGACACCAGGACGGCCGGCAGGAACGTCAGCGCCGTCAGCACCAGCAGGATTTGTAGCGGCATCCCATAAGGGTCAGTGCCGCGAGGCGCCGTTTGGATCAGCCAGGCAAGCTGGGTCATGCGGCGCTCTCCCGCAACCCATCCGCCGCGTGGACAGATGAAACGCACTGTATGGTCACGCATCCCGGTCCGCAAGCCACCAAGTACTCCTGCTGCCGGACGCGGACAAGCGTTAGAGTTTGATTCTGGCCCAGCGCCAGCCGGCCAAGCGCCTCCAATTCCCTCCGCGCCGCGTCCTTCCGGGCCAGCCGGATGGACGGATTCCACTGTGCGCGCTTCATGAGCCACGTCAGCCCGGCGACGGCGGCGATGAATAAGGCAATGAAGACGAATTCGTAGCCGGCAAACATCGGCTCACTCCTCCACGTTGAAATCGGTGATACGGACGCCGATCGTGTCCTCGATGATCACGATCTCCCCGAAGCAGGCCAGCGCTCCGCCGATGAGCACATCGATGTTCTCACCCGCGGAGCGCGTCAGCCGGATGACGCTGCCCTGCTGCAATTCGAGGATCTCCCTGACCGTCAGCACCCGGCCGTCCAGTTCGACCACTACGTCTATCGGAATGTCGGCGATCGTCTCTATCTGTTCGAGTGCGGATTTAGCGCCATCCATGGATCGAGCGCTACCTTCGGAGGTTGATCGTTTCCTGACTCAGCTCGTCCACCGCGCTCACCACTCGCGCATTGGCCTGGTAGCCGCGTTGAAACACGATCAGGTTTGTGAACTCCTTCGCGATGTCGACCGTGGAGAACTCGACGGAGCCTCCGAGAATCTGCCCTCTGCCGCCCGTGGCTGGAAGGCCGATCGCCGGCAGCGCGGATCTGGCACTGAGTTGGAAGTTGTTGTTGCCCACCGCGATCATCGATTCCGGATTCCGCACAGATGCCATGGCGAGTTGCCCCACCGCCACCTGCTGGCCGTTCGAGTACTGTGCCAGGATCTTGCCGCCATTGCCGATGCCCACGCGGATCAACTGGGCCGCCGGGTGTCCGTCCTGCGAGTTGGCCGCCAGTGCGGACGGCTGCGAGTACTGCGTCAGTCGCGGTGTCGGACCGTCGAACAGGTTCCAGGTGACGTTCATGTCGGCCGAGCCGTTCTTGAAGCCGGCGATCTGCAGCACCGGCGGCGCATCCGCCACAAGCGGCGACGACATGATTCCGTTCTCGTCGAAAGTCACTGTCCCGGTCAGTGGCGTGCCCGGAGGCGATGCCAGGTCAGCGTCAGGGATCTGGAGGCTATACGTCCATTCACCCGGATTCGCCGTCTTCTCGAAATTGACCGAGATGATGTGCGAGTCGCCAAGCGAGTCGAAAACTTCGAGCGACGTCGAATACTTGCCCGGCGGAGGGCCGCTGGTCGCGGCGGAGTCCAGGTTCAGGTCGAAGGAGATCGACTTCGTCGCCACCGGCGGCCGCAGTGAACCCACCGGCACTTGCACGTCCGTTGGCGGCTGCGTCACGTCAAGCACGCCCCCCACCTCGTTCCAGCCCTGGATGCGGAAGCCCGTCGCCGTCACGAGCTGTCCCTCCTTGTTGACTTGCAAGTTGCCGCCTCGCGTCAATAGCTGGGCGTTCGTCGCGGGATCGCGCACCACCAGGAACCCATCGCCCTGAATCGCGACGTCCAGCGGAGCGCTCGACGACTGAATCGCACCCTGTGAAAACTGGCGGATGGTCACCGGGCGCGCGACACCGAAGCCTACCTGGGTCTCTCCCAATCCGGCGCCGAGCGATTGCGTCACCAGATCGGAGAACGCGACTACACTCGCCTTGTAGCCCGGCGTGTTGAGGTTTGCCAGGTTATTACCGACAACGTCGACCGCCGTCGTATGCGCGCCGAGCGCGGACAGGGCAGTAGAGAACGAAGTAAACATGATCTATTCCTTTCCGTCTGGACTCTTGTCAATCGCTACTCTGCCGGAGCCTCTTCCTTGATCAGATCGCTGGCGAGCAGAATGTCGCGAATGGTCTGTAGCTCTTTCCTCGACGTGGTCGTTTCTTCCACCTGGCTGAGCTGCGCCAGTTGAGTGACGAACTCGACGCCTTCAACCGGACTCATCGGGTTCTGATACTTGATCTGCGCCACCAGAAGCTGCATGAACACGCTCGAGTTGGTGAAGCGGCTCAATTCCGCACTTGCGCTGGCCGTCGAGGCCGAAGTTGGATCAACATTCATGGTCTTGTCCTTACTGAAGTTCGAACTCCTCTAGGTCCCAAGCGTGCCGCTGCCGGCCCCGCCGGTGCTGTGAGCCGTCCGGCTGCGGATGACCTTCCGATGACGATGAACCATCGTCGCGGCTACTGTTTTCCGACCGCACCGCGGCCTGCGGCGGAACAACCTCGACGGTTGAAACTCCCGCCGAGCGCAGTTCTCCCATTCCCGACGGCAGATTTCTCTGCAGGACCGTGTGCAGCGCCGGGTCGCTCGGCTTGACGGTCGCTTCAATCACATCGCCACGCTGCCGCGCGATCACCTCCACCTTGCCGCCGGTCGGTGTCGGACTCGTCACGCGGAGAAATGACAAGGGCTTCGCCTGCGATGGCCTGTCCGCCTCCGCCTCCGCTCTCGGCTCAGTGGTGACACGTGGCTTCGGAGTATCTACCTGCTCCATGCGCGGGCGCTCCTGCGCGTCTCGGAGCTCCATCGCCGGCGCCGCAACTTCTGGCCCTGCGGGTGTCTCCTTTACGGCGTTACCCACACGCGCCGGTTCGGGCTCCGATGCGCGCCGCTCGGCCTCTACGGGCTCGAAGGGCTGCCTCACAGCCGTCTTCTCTTGACTGGAAGAAGCTTCCCTCGCTGGTTTGACGGACTGGGTTGCGTCCATCTCTGTCGTCTGAGCTGTGTGCGTGGGGGACAGCGGTTCACGCAACTTCGCCTGGGGTGGTGCGTTTCGCGCTTCCGCATCCACTTCCATCCCCGCGTCCTGCCGGATATCCGATTGCACTTCGGGCCGTGTGAACTCTGTGTCCGGCTTCGGTGCCTCGAGCCTTGGCGTTGCCTCATGTACCACAGGCTCAGTCGCGGCCGGCAACGCCGTGTCGACCATTGCCGTTTGATCCGTGTGGCGAGGAGCGCGAACCGGTTCTGGGAGCCGCGTGGTCGGTGCCTCCGGAGCCGCGACCATGGCGAGCGGTTGCGGTGCAGGCGCAGGAGATTCCTGTGTAGCCCGCACGTCCGTAGCACCGGGCAGGGCGTCCGTTTCCTGCGCCGGTTTGTCCGTCGTCAATCGAGGCGCCTCCTCGATCGCCAGTTCAGGCGCCATCTCCACCATTGCAGGCATCGCTCGCACTGGCGCGGGAACTGGAGGGCCTTCTACTCGCGGCGTTTCGAAAGAGGGGCCATTCTTCGCCAGCGGCAATGCTCTTTTCAGCGGAGCACTGACGACCACCGGCGAAGCTGACGGCTCTACGGGTCCGGTCTCCGCCTCAACCGGCGCAATGGGTAGCCACTTGAGAAACTGGTCTGCTGGCATCAACTCCTTCTGCTCCTGTCCCGCGCAGGCCGACGGCGCGAAGGACAGCTCCTGAAACAGAAAGGGCAAGCTCGAGCCGATCAGCACGTTCACCTCTCTGCAACTCGGTGGCCACTCGTTTCGCACCAAAACTCAACAGAAGTGATGCCAGCGGACCGGCTTGTCCCGGTCCCGCGTACCGTTTCGGCACAGCGCGCCCCAAACCGTGCTCTCGGCGTTCAAGAACGGCACGCGGGCATCCGAAATCTATGGCATCTCACGTGCATTGATTTGGCTGGATAGCCATGGATCCCATCGCCACTCTCGCCGCCTCAGGACTTCGAGCACGCATGGACACGCTCGATCTCCTCGCCAACAACATTGCCAACGGTTCGACCACGGGCTTCAGAGCGGACTGGCCGATCTACGGCGCGGACAGCGGCGGGCAAGGTGATGGCAGCATCCAACAGCCCGTCCTGTGGTCGCGCTGGATCGACCATCAGCAGGGCGCGCTTCGCCAGACCGGCGATCCGCTCAACATTGCCCTGGAGGGTCCGGGCTTCCTTGTCGCACAAGGGAAAGGCGGCCCTGTCCTGACGCGCGGAGGCGATCTGGTGCTCTCGAGGGACGGTGCCATCGGCACAGCCGACGGCCTCCCTTTACTGAACACCGAGAACCAGCCCATTCGAGTCGATCCGCGCCAGCCATTCACTATTACGCTTGAGGGTTCAGTCTCACAGCAGGGCAGAGATCTCGGCAGACTGAAGCTGGTCCAATCGACGCCCACGGGTGAGCTGACACGGCGCGAAGGTGTTCACTTCGACCTCAGCTCCGCGCCCGCAAATCCGCTCACCTCTCCACCGAAGATCCGTCAGGGTTTTCTCGAAACCTCGAACGTCAATCCAGCAGACTCCGCCGCAAAGCTCATCTCCGTGCTCCGCCAGTCCGAATCGCTCCAACGGGCTGTGCAACTCGGCGGAGAGATGAACCGCCGCGCCGCCGAAGAGGTAGGCCGTGTCCACACATAGAACTATCGGAGGCAAGCCATGATTCGTGCCCTTTTGAGCGCCGCCAGCGGCATGGGAGCGCAGCAGACCAACGTCGAGAACATCGCTCACAACCTGGCTAACGCAAACACCGTCGGCTTCAAGATGAGGCGAGCCCAGTTCCAAGACCTGCTCTACCAGACCATTGCGCAGCCCGGCTCTGCGGCAGGGTCGCAGACATTTGTCCCCAGCGGTCTCCAGCTTGGCTTGGG
Source organism: Bryobacteraceae bacterium (assembly GCA_050789245.1). GTDB lineage: Bacteria > Acidobacteriota > Terriglobia > Bryobacterales > Bryobacteraceae > PNKE01. The sequence continues at coordinate 40,563 of JBOZRR010000033.1, forward strand.
TACACGCACCGTTTCAAACTCCATCTCGTTCGCGCAAGGCAGCTTTTCGGCCACGAACAATCCTCTCGACCTGGTCGTTGAAGGCCGAGGTTTTTTTCAGGTGCGCCGGCCCTCCGGAGAGATCGCTTATACGCGCGCCGGCCAGTTTCACCTCGATCGCGACGGGAACATCGTCACCGCTGATGGCGATGCGCTCGAACCCCAGATCATGGTCCCCGCCGAGGCGCAGAACATCAACATCGCCCAGGACGGGACCGTCAGCTACAAGCTGCCCGGCGCAACCAACACGCAGGTCGCAGGCCAAATCCAGCTCGCAAACTTCGCCAACCCCGCCGGACTCAACAGTCTGGGCCGCAACCTCTTCGCACCCACTGACTCCTCTGGCGAACCCACCATCGGTACGCCCGGCGGACAGGAGGGCATCGGCAGCCTTCTCCAGGGCTACGTCGAGCAGTCCAACGTGAGTGTCGTCGAGGAGTTCATCAACCTCATCGTCAGCCAGCGGGCGTATGAGGCGAATTCGAAGGTGGTGCGCACCGCCGACGAGATGTACAGCCAAGTCAATAACATGTCGCGATGATGAGAACCGCCTGTCTGCTGATCATCCTGTTCATGCGCGTCTTGCCGGCGCAAACGTCGCAAAGCTCCGTGTCCATCACGGAAGATCAGGTGCGCGAAGCCTTACGGGACGCACTCGCTGCTGGAGGCCGCAACGATGTCGCCGGTCTCAAAATCCTCGACTTCTGGCCTCGCAGCGCTCCACAGGCGGCCCTGCGCTTTCAGTTCGGGCCAGAGCAGGCCTCGCTCATCGAATCAGGTGTCGCGTTCGTCTGGCGTGGTGCCCTGCAGCTCAGCCCAACGCGCACTCTGCCCCTCCGCGTGAAACTCGCCGCCCACTGGCCCGATGGGGGCGAGAGAACCCGATCACTGCCGCTCGTCCGGCGCGGGCAAACCGTCGCTGTCGAGAGCCGCAGCGGGTCGCTCACCCTCACCGTCACAGCGGTCTCGCTCGGAGACGGCGCCATCGGTGACCAGGTGCGCTTCAAGCGCGAATCCACCGGTCGCATCTTCCTAGCGACAATCTCCGGCGACGCCCGAGCCGTTACCAGGCCAGGAGTTACCAAATGACTCTCTTCCGCGTACTCTCCGTGCTCCTCTTCGCTGTGCTCCTCTATCCGCAGGAGCCGCCTAAGACCGCCGGCTCGCTCTTCGTGGAACATGGCCCGCTTGCCGACCTCGCCACCGACCTCCGCGCTCGCCGCGCCAACGATGTCATTACCATCCTGATCTCCGACAAAGCCACCGCTCTCTCCAGAGGCAATAGCAAGACCTCGCGCGACTCGTCAGCAAACGCCTCCATCGGGGCCTTCGGCGGACCCATCCGGTCGGGCAGCCCCCTATCCGCGTTGCTCGGCCTGGAAAGCTCGAGATCCCTAAATGGGAGTGGAGAGACGTCTCGGTCTAGCGCCCTCTACACCACGCTCACTGCGCGTGTCGTCGAGGGACTCCCCAACGGCCTCCTCGCCATCGAGGGGACAAAGGCCGTCACCATCAACTCCGAGCGTCAACTCGTCAAGATCAAAGGCTTCGTCCGGACCAACGATATCGATGCAGCCAACCGTGTCCTTTCCGACCGCATCGCCGACCTCAGCATCGAGATGGAAGGTAAGGGCCTCGTCACCGACGCCACCCGCCGCCCCGGCTTCATCTACCGGCTGCTGCTCGGACTGTTGCCCTTCTGACCATCGCAATGTGCCGGCTGCTTCCACTCCTCCTGTTGATCACGCTTTCCTCCCCCGCGGCCGTCCGGCTGAAGGAGATTGCCTCGCTTGAGGGCGTCCGCGAGAATCAGCTTGTCGGCTACGGCCTCGTCGTCGGGCTGAATGGAACTGGCGACAAACGCCAGACCATGTTCTCGGCTCAGTCGCTCGCAAACATGCTCAACCGCATGGGTGTCGGCGTGAACGCCGCCATGCTGCAAGTTCGCAATACGGCCGCCGTCATGGTCACGTCTAACCTCCCGCCGTACGCACAGCCGGGCAGCCGTATCGACGTCCATGTCGCCGCCATCGGCGATGCCACCAACCTCCAGGGCGGTCTCCTCGTCCTCACTCCTTTGAAAGCTGTGGACGGCCGGGTCTTCGCCGTCGCCCAGGGTGGCGTGCTCACGGGCGGCTATGCCTCAGGCCGCTCCGCAGGATCCTCCGTCACATTCAACCACCCCACGGCTGGACGCGTGCCGGAAGGCGCCATTGTCGAAGTCGCCGCGCCTTCGTCTGTCTCCGACCAAGTCCTGCGCTGGCAATTGCGCAAAGCCGACTTCACCACGGCCTCCCGCGTCGCCGCCGCCATCAATGCCCGGTTCGATACCAAGCCCGCGCGCAGTGAATCCGCTGCCACTGTCCTGGTCGATGTCCCGCCCGCCCAACGCGAGCGCCTCGTCGAGTTCATCGCCGCCATGGAGGAACTCGCTGTCGAGGCTGATGCCATCCATCGCGTTGTCGTCAACGAACGCACCGGCACAGTGGTCATCGGCCGTGATGTCCCCATCCGCCCAGTCGCCATCATGCACGGCGGACTCTCCATCGCCGTCTCCACCACGTTCAGCGCGGCGCAGCCCAACCCACTCTCCGACGGCAAAACAGTTGTGGTGCCTCAGTCCAATGTCGACGCCCGCGAGGCGACCGCCAACGCCATTGACCTCAAGCCCGGCTCGACCGTAGAGGACCTCGTGCGTGCCCTCTCGGCCATCGGCTCCACGCCGCGCGACGTCGTCTCGATCCTTCAGGCGCTCCGCGCCGCTGGCGCCCTCGATGCCCAGATCGAAGTGATCTGACGGCTACGGCTCGAAGTAGAATTCGCCGCCGGAGACGATCTCCGCCGGGCCCTGCATCATGATCGTCTCGTGCTCCCAACGGAACGAGAGCGGTCCGGCCAGTGTCCCGACTGCCGCCTCATCATCCACTAGGCCGCGCAACCGCGCCGCCGCGAACGCGCCCGTCGATCCCGTTCCGCTCGACATCGTGAAGCCCGCGCCGCGCTCAAAAAACCGCACATCCAGCGTTTTCCTGTCCAGTACCTTCACGAAACTCACGTTTGTCCGATTTGGGAAGCGCGGCAGCCGCTCGATCTCCGCGCCCAGCGCCTTCCAGTCGAACTCGAAGCTGCCCACAAACAGTGCACATTGCGGGTTGCCCACGTTCAGGATCGTCGCGTCGTACGTCCCCGCGCTCGTCTCCAGTGCGTACCGCAACTGTCCTTCCGCCACCAGCGGAACGCCCATATCCATCTCGAACAGGAATTTCAACCCCGTCCTGTCCAGCAGTCGCAGATGCTTCGGACCCGCGCCCGTGCGGATCTCGATGTCAGTCTCCTGCATCCCCGCATCCACCAGGAACGCCGCCGCGCATCTTGTCCCGTTGCCCGAGATCTCTGCCTCTCCGCCATCCGGATTGAACAACCGGATCGCCGGCGTAGCGCCGCCTGCACCCGGCGTCACCAGCATCCAGCCGTCCGCGCCGACACCCGCGTTGCGTTCGCAGATCGCGACCGCCACTTCGGCCAGTCCCTGCTTCGGAGCCTCGTGCTGCCATGTCAGCAGAAAGTCATTCCTGGCGCCGTGCGCCTTCGTAAATGGAATCTTGATCATTGAATTCTGCGCCAGATCTCCACTGCCGGGGAGTCCTTCGTCACGTACTCCCTCACGAGATCGTATCTCGGTACGCCTCTCCTCACTCGCTGCATCGCCTTCCATGCGTCATCGCCCCGATAGGCGATCACCCATTCCTCGCGCAGTAAGATCTCCGGTCGCGCCGCCGTCGCCATCCACGGCGGACGGTCCACTTCATGGAACGACTCCCGCAATGGAATCCCCGCTTCGCGCAGGATCCCCGAAAGGTCCCCAAACGGCATGAAGATCCCGGCGCCCGGCTTGTATCGCGGCATCAGATATGCCGAAGCTTCGCGCGTCCACGCCCTGCGCGACCGCGAGTTCATCTGCGACTCTTTCCATGTCACCCACGCCTCGTGATCCGGCCTCGCCATCCAAGGCCAGAGCACCAGCCCCAAGAGCCCGATCGCCGCGCCCACACGCCACCGCGACGGCGCCATCGACACCAGGGCCCCCCCGCCCAACGCCCCCAGCATCAGCATGTTTAACCCGTACCGAGTGTTGTAGTGGCTCCGCGGCCACCAGTGCGGCACATAGATCGGCGTGCCGGACGAATACACGCTCAACACATAAAACGCCGGCAGCAGTACGAACAGCCCCAGCGCCCACCATCGCCGCTGCCACAGCGCCGCAACCGCCCCCACCGTGCAAACCCACAACAGCGGAGTCCCCACGCACAGCCGCGCCGCCTCCCGGAAGTACAGCACCGCCAACCTCCAAGAATGGTCCCCCGGATAGCGCGAAAGCCCGGCCTCCAACTGCCGTTGGTAGATCATCTTCGCCGACCACGGCCCGTTGTAAAACTCCAGCGCATTCGAATACAGCACCGCATTGTGCGCCAGCCAGTACAGCGGACCTGCGCCTGCAATCGCGCAGAAGACCGCCGCCGATGCCCACCTCGCCGTCCCGCCGCGCACCAGCAGAAACACCGCGACAAACGGGAGCAGCACCCATCCCTCATACCGAGTCATCGTGCCGCACAGCGCCATCAGCCCCGCCAGCGCCGCATCCCCAACCCGCCGCGACTCCTCCCACCGCACCAGGAAATAGAACAGCCCCGCGAAGCAACAGAAGAACACTGGCTCCGTCATGGGTGTGCTTTGCAGATAGAGCAGATTCGGATTTAGCCCGTAGATCGCCGCCGCCGTCCACGCCGCGACGCGCCCGAAAAGCCGCCGCATGCCCAGAAACAGAAACACGCCGCCCAGTACGTAGCACCCCGCCACCGGCAGAGCCCCGCCCACCCCGCTGCGCCACAGCCACTCGCTTTGAACGAATGGCAGCATCAGCAAGTGCGGCAGAGGCAGCCAGACCGTTCCGATCTGCTCATATCCCGGTTCGCGCGCGTCGAAGATGCGCCGCGCAATCATCAGGTGTGCTTGCGCATCGCCGTAGTACAGCGTCCAGCCCTGCGAAGCCACGTACCAAAGCGCCGCCACGCTCACCACGGCCAGCGCCAGCAGCACCAGCCCCGCCTCAGAACGAGGAGAAATTTTGGAACTCGGCGAATCGGGCATCGATCTCCCCGCGCGTCAGCGTGCGGAACCTCTCCACGCCGAACTCCTCACAGCAGAAGCTGCCCATCACTGACCCGTACACCACAGCCCGCGCCAGGTCCTGTGCGCCGGCCGTCTCCGCCGTCACGCCCCGCGACGCCAGGTAGCCGATGAACCCTCCCGCAAAGCAGTCGCCCGCACCCGTCGGGTCGGTCAGCTTGTCCAGCAGGTAGCCCGAAACGCTCGAATAGCCGTTGCCATGGAACAGCGTCGCGCCATACTCGCCGCGCTTGATCACCAGGATCTTCGGCCCCATCGCCCGGATCGCCGCTGCCGCTCTCTTCAGATTCCGCTCGCCTGACAGCAGCCGTGCCTCGCTGTCGTTGATCAGCAGGAAATCCCAGCCCTTCAGCGTCTCCAGCAGTTCGTCGCGGTAGTCGTTGATCCAGTAGTTCATCGTGTCGCCGCCCGTCAGCGCCGGCCGCCCCATCTGGGCCTTCACGCTCCGTTGCAGCGCCGGCTGGATGTTGCCCAGCATCAGGTACGGCTGCGCTTTGTACTGCTCTGGCAGCTTCGGGTCGAAGTCCGCGAACACGTTCAATTCGGTCGTCAGCGTCGTCCGGTCGTTCATGTCGTCGCTGTAGACGCCTGCCCAGAAGAACGTCTTGCCGGAAACACGCTCCACGCCTTCAAGCCCCAGCCCGCGCGACGCCAGAAAATCCAGATCCTCCTGCGCGAAATCTTCGCCGACCACCGCCACCAGGCTCACTTTTGTGAAGTAACTGGCCGCCAGCCCGATGTAGGTCGCCGCGCCGCCCAACGCCCGGTCCACTCTGCCTGCAGGCGTTTGCAGGCCGTCATACGCCATCGATCCGACAACAACAAGAGACATTGTTTCGATTGTAGCCGCCGGGCTCCCGGCACGTCCCCCGGTAAAATGGAAGCTCCCATGGAGATCATCCGGCGCTGGACGCCGCTGCTCGTCTTCGCCGTCGTGGTGCTGGCGCTTTTGCGCTACCTCGTCCGCTGGCTGGCCGCCCGGCCCTGGTTCGCCTCGTCACCGGCGCGGCGAAAGGCCCTTCACTGGATCTCAGCGATTGCCGCCCTCTGGATCGCTGCCATCCCGCTCATTTACGCCGGCGACCTTGATAACTACCTCCCCGCTACCGGCGCGCAATGGGTCCTCGCCGTCACGTTCTTCTGGGCCGCCTCAGTCCTCTGTCTCGTCCTCTACGTCTGGACCACACGCCACCAACCGCAACGGCCCTCCCGCCGTCTTCTTCTTCAATCCACGGCGGGCATCGCCGCCTCGGCCCCTCTCATTGCCAGCGGAGCAGGTATCCTCATCGCGCGCTCCGGCGCCATCCTCCGCGAAGTCGATATCCCCATCCCGAACCTCCCCCCCGATCTCCACGGTCTCCGCATCGCTCAACTTTCCGACATCCACTTCGGGCCCTTCTTCGGCGCGGATGAACTCTCCCGCGCCATCGCCATGGCCAACGAGAACCGCCCCCACCTCACCGTCGTCACTGGCGACTTCATCACCCGTCGCATCGACCTCCTCCAGGACTGCCTCGCGCTCCTTCGCAACCTCAAAGCCGAAGCCGGAGTCTACGGCTGCAACGGCAACCACGAAATGTACGCGCACGCCGAGGGCGCCGCCTCTCGCGCCGCGGCCCGCCTGGGCATCCGCATTCTTCGCAAGGAAGCCGTCACTCTCCGGTTCGGCACTGCGAAGCTCAACATGGCCGGCTTCGACTACCAGCGCCTCGGCTCCAGCTACCTCCCCAATGCCGAAGCCCTCATCGACAAAGACGCCTTCAACCTCCTCCTCCAGCACAACCCTGACGTCTTCCCCCGCGCTGCCCAGGCCGGTTTCCAACTCACCGTCGCTGGCCACACCCACGGAGGTCAGGTCAACCTCGAACTCTTCGACCAGAACATCAACGTCGCCCGCTTCTTTACACCCTGGGTCCTCGGACTCTACCGCAAGCCCGGCTCCGCCCTCTACGTCAATCCCGGCCTCGGCACCGTCGGTGCCCCCATCCGCCTCGGAGTCCCGCCAGAGGTTACACTAGTGCGACTGTGCGCCGCTTAATCATCAGCGACATCCACGGCAACATCGACGCCCTATTCGCCGTCCTCCAGGACGCCCATGGTCTCTACGATGAGATCATCTGCTGCGGCGACCTCGTCGGCTACGGTGCCTCTCCCGGCGAAGTCGTCGACTGGGTCCGCGACAACGCCGCCGCCTGCGTCCGCGGCAACCATGACCGCGTCTGCTGCGGCCTCGAAGACCTCGAATGGTTCAACCCCTCTGCCCGCGCCGCCGCCCTCTGGTCCCAGTCCGCCCTCTCCGAATCCCAGCGTCAGTGGCTCGCCGCCCTTCCGCGCGGTCCCCTCTACTTCAACGACTTCGAAATCTCTCACGGCGCACCCTTCGACGAAGACGAATACCTCGTCCACACCCAGGACGTCGTCGGCGCCGACCGCTACCTCATGCGCCCCATCTGCTTCGTCGGCCATACCCATCTCCAGCGCGGCTGGGTCTACCATCGTGGCGGCCTCCAGACTCTCTCCATCCCCGCCGCCGGCGAACACGACAGCATCGTCGAACTCGACCCCGACGCCCTCTACATCATCAACCCCGGCTCCGTCGGCCAGCCCCGTGACCGGAACCCCCACGCCGCTTACGCCCTCTGGGATAACCGAACGAACCTCCTCGCTTACTGCCGCGTCCCCTACGACATCGCCAGCGCACAACAGCGCATCCTTGCCACTGGCCTCGACCCGTGGCTCGCCGAACGGCTCGCCCACGGCGCATAGTGTCCCGCCGGTTGTACGATCAAGGTTCGCCATGAAGCCCTTCCTCTTGGTCGCTCTTGCTGCCCTTGTCGCCACCGCCGCCGAGCCCCAACCGCCAGTTCCCAACCGCGAGCCCCTCGCGAAGACACCCTATATCCTGCTCCCGCTCGGCTCCGTCAAGCCCGCCGGCTGGCTCGAGCGCCAACTCCGCATCCAGGCCGATGGCCTCTCCGGCCACATCGACGAATTCTGGCCTGACCTCGGCCCCAACAGTGCCTGGCTGGGCGGCGCCGGCGAAGCCTGGGAGCGCGGCCCCTATTTCATGGACGGCCTTATCCCGCTCGCCTACTTGCTCAACGATCAGACGCTTCTCGCGAAGGCCAAACGCTGGGTCAACTGGGCCCTCGAAAACCAGGGTCCCGATGGCGCGCTCGGTCCCAATCCCGATCCCAAGACGAAAGACTGGTGGCCCAACTTCGTCCTCGGCAAAGTCCTGATGCAGTACCACGAGGCTTCCGGCGACCCCCGCGTTATTCCGGCCCTCGAAAAGTACTTCGACCACATGGCCGCCCACATCAAGACGAACCCGCTTCGCCAGTGGGCCATCTATCGCTGGCAGGACCAGGTTATGAGCATCCTCTGGCTCTACAACCGCACCGGCAACCCCAAGCTCCTCGACCTCGCTCGCACCCTCAGAGCTCAGGGTCACGATTGGCCCTCCCAGTTCACTGACTTCCTTTACACCCGCAAACTCCGCCGCTTCGAAACCAACCTAGCCACGCACGTCGTCAACAACGCCCAGGGTCTGAAGACCGCCGCCATCTGGCACCAGGTCTCCCGCGAAAAAGCCGACCTCGATTCCCTCTACAATCAGTTCCGCGTCCTCGATCAGTTCCACCTCCACCCGAATGGCATGCACTCCGGCGATGAGCACTATGCCGGACGTAGCCCCGTCCAGGGAGCCGAGCTCTGCTCCGTCGTCGAGGGCATGTTCTCGCTCGAGAACATCATCGCCATCACTGGCGACCCCTCCTTCGGCGACCGCCTCGAGAAAATGGCTTTCAACGCTCTGCCTGGCACCTTCTCCAAGGACATGTGGGCCCACCAGTACGACCAGCAGCCCAACCAGGTCCTCGTCACCCGCTCCAAGCGCGACTGGACCACCAATGGCCCGGACTCGAACGTCTTCGGCCTCGAACCCAACTTCGGCTGCTGCACCGCCAACATGCATCAGGGCTGGCCCAAGTTCGCCGCCAACCTCTGGATGGCCACGGCAAAGAACGGGCTCGCCGCCATTGCTTATGCCCCCAGCCGTGTCACCGCGCAAGTCAACGGCGGCAGCGTCACAATCACTGAGGAGACCGAATACCCCTTCGATTCGCTCATCCGCTTCCGCATCCAGACGGCCGCGGCCCGCCAGTTTCCGCTCGAACTCCGCATCCCCGCCTGGACCGAAGGCGTCACAATTCGCATCAACGGTCAGGACTCCGCTAAGCCCAAGCCCGGCGCCTTCCACACCATCGACCGCACCTGGAACGATGGAGATCAGGTCGAGCTCAACCTCCCCATGCGCATCACCGTCGCCCGCGACTTCAACGACGGCGTAGTCGTCAACCGCGGCCCCCTTGTCTACTCCCTCCTCATCGGAGAAGACTGGCGCAAGCTCAACGACCATCCCCGCGCCCCGGATTGGGCTGTCCACCCCACCACGCCCTGGAACTACGCCCTCTCCGTCGACATGAAGAACCCCGCGCGTTCCTTTGAGATCGAACGTCGTCCCCTCGGCGACTACCCCTTCAGCCCCGAGGGCGCTCCCCTCCGTCTCAAAGCCCGAGCACGTAAACTCCCCGCCTGGACGATGCTCAATGATTCCGCGGCGCCCCCGCCTCCCAGCCCAGTCACCAGCGCCGAACCTCTCGAATTCGTCACTTTAGTCCCCTACGGAGCCGCCAAACTCCGTATCACCGTCTTCCCGCGGCTCAATTCACAATAGCCGCCCAACCCTGACAACCGCCGGAAAGCGGAACGCAAGGGGCCTGCGGCCGCCAGTGGCTTTACCGCGGTCATCAAACCGGCGATCCGCGCCTCAGTGCTCGCCCAGGAACTTCTTCTCGATGTAAGCCATGTGCGTGGCGAGACGCGCGTAACCCATGCGTTCGTAAACAGGTCGGCCGGCGTCGGTGGCGTGGAGCACTGTGGGCCGGTCGCCGTACAGTTTGACCGACTCCTGAAGCGCGAAGCGCATCACCGCGTCGGCGTAGCCTTTGCGCTGCTCGCCGGGTTGCGTGGCGACCAGAGCGACGTAACGGTAGCCGTCCACATTGAAGACCGTCGTGGACGCCACCGTCCGTCCGCCGGCCACACCCAGCGCGGGCGCCTTGCCCTGCCAAAATGAGGCGCGGCCCAGCAGGCCCTTCGCGTCGTCGAGCGGCACACCGTAGGCCGCGGCATTGACATCGAGGATCGTTGCGCAGTCGGCGTCGTCGGATGCCAGCTTCAACTGGAGCCCTTCGGGCACCTGCGCGGGCGGGGCGACGCGCCCCGCGACCATCCCGGTCATCGGCAATAGCGGCACCAGTTCGCTGGCGCCAAGCTCTGCGTCCGCGTCGACGCCCGCGGCCAGTGCCTCATACGTCAGAACCACCAGGTATGGCACGCCCGTGGGCGCGGCCCAGGCACGGATATCTTCGCCCAGTTTGCGCAGTGAGCCGCCGGCGATGCCGCGCCCTGTCAGGACCGCGACGTTGAAGAACGGAATCGGCACTCCACCGAAGATGTATTCGACGCTTGGCGCCGAAGCGCGAGCGTGGCCGGGGGCCGAACAGCACATCACTTCCCAGGCGCCGACGAACTGTTGAATGCTCAAAGCAATGGGGTCGGACATGATGGCGGGTTATCCTAGCACAGCGTTGCAGTAATCCGCGCGCCCAGCGGATATCACGAGCCAGAGAGTTCACCGCCTTCATGCCCGCCGCGCAGCCGGAAGAGGCATTCACGATACTGCGCGGCAGGCACGTCAGGCCCCAGCGCGGCGATCGCCATCACGGCGGCAGGAGCCCACCCTGGAGCCGTGGTACTGTTCACATCCACCGGAGGCACACATTTGATGGACATGCTCAGCGGCGATCAACTGCCCCGGATCTGCTGAACCGCCAGGGGTCAGCGGGTCAGCTTAAAGTGCACTGCGATCGTGGTCAGCACCTCCACCGGTTCGGCGCCTAGCAGTGTCGGACGATATCGCCACTGCCGCACCGCCGTCAGCGCAGCGTTCACCAGAAGCGGGTGGCCCGAGATCACCTTTAGGTCTTCAATGCGCCCTTCTCGCGAGATCAGCGCCGTCAACACCACCGTGCCCTCCGTGCGCGTTTGCTTCGCTATCGGCGGATACTCGGGGATCACGCGGTTCAGCAGCAGAGCCTCCTGAACTTCGCCGCTGACGCGAATAAGCGTCGGCTTCTTCGGCGGCGCGGCCTGCGCCGGAGGCGGCGGAGGCGGGGGCGCCTGCGCTTGCGGCCCCGTGCTCCAGATGCTGTTCGGAACGCCACGCTCATCGGGGAAGCCGGGGCCGATGCTGTTCGCGACACCGTCGCCAGACCCCGTGGCCTGCGGCGGATCAATGATGGTCTGCGCCCGGTCAGGGATGTTCCTGTAACTGACAAGCGTCGTTCCGCGCACCTGGCTCGGCGCAGCAGGGCGGACCCGCTCCATCTTCGGCACGTCCGGCGGCGGTGGCGGCGCCGGCGGCGGCGGACTCAGCGGGATCACCGTCACCACCTGCGGCAGCAGTTCAGGTTTCATCAGCGGGATGAGTAGCGCAATCGCGACCGCCCCGGTCTGAAGGATGATCGATGTCAGGACGGACCAGCCGCGGCGAGTCCGCGCACGTCCTTCCACGAAGCTCTGCTCGAACATGTCGCACCCCTGTAAGCGATCAGGTTGCGACGCCGGCGTCTGTCCCTATGGACAACGGTCGAGCCGATTTGTTCCTGCCACGCATCATTAAGGGGAAGGGGAGAACCACTCAAATGAACCTCAAGCTGGTTGGACAAAAGGCACTGGTCACCGCATCCTCCGGAGGCATCGGCCTCGCAATTGCCACCGCCCTGGCTCGCGAAGGCGCCACCGTCGCCGTGAACGGCCGCGGCGAGGCGAGCGTCAACCGCGCCATCGCCGAATTGAAGACGAATGTCCCCAATGCCAGTGTCCTCGCGCTCGCGGCGGACTGCTCTACTGCCGAAGGCTGCGCCAAGGCGACCCGGGAGCTGCCCGACGTCGATATCCTCGTCAACAACCTCGGCATCTATGAATCGGTCGAATTCTTCGAGACCACTGACGATGCCTGGCTACGCATGTTCGAAGTGAACATCCTCAGCGGCGTCCGCCTCAGCCGCCACTACCTGAAGCGCATGCTCGAGCGCAATTCCGGCCGCATTCTCTTCATCTCCAGCGAGTCCGCCATCTCGCCCGCCCCCGAAATGGCCCACTACAGCGCTACGAAGGCGATGCAACTGTCCATCTCACGCAGCCTCGCTGAGCTGACGCGCGGCACGGGCGTCACGGTGAACGTCGTGCTGCCGGGTTCCACCAAGACCGAAGGAGTCGCGACTTTCATCGGACAGGTCTTCCCCGGCATGGACGCCGCCGCCGCGGAAAAGCGCTTCATGGCCGAGAACCGCCCCGCCTCGCTCATTCAGCGCTTGATCGGCCCCGAGGAGATCGGCGGCTTCGTCGCATTCGTCGCCAGCCCGCTCGCCTCCGCCATCAACGGAGCCGCGTTCCGCGTCGACGGCGGCCTGGTCCGCTCGATCTTCTGACCTAGGCCCCCTACGTCTGCAGCCACAACCAGGTCACGAACACCAGCACACAGACCCAGAACCAGCCGAGCAGGAACCCGCGCCAGTCTTCCTTGTACTTGCCGAAAGCGAAAGCGCCGTGGCGCGCGTCGGCCAGCAGCAATCGCGTCCCCGCGGGTGCCGTGCCTTCCACGGGCTCGTCGAAACGCTGGAAGAACGGCGTCAGCGCGGCTTCGGGTTCCGCTTGGGTCAACAGGCTGACAATCACCAGCGCCGCGATCCCCGTCAGCAGTGAGACGCCGAAGACGTTCGGGTCCCAGTGGTCCAGGCGTCGCCCCTGCATCTGCAGGATTGCGAAGTTCACCACGATCGGCACAATCAGGCTCGAAACCGCGCCCCAACGGTTCGCGCGCTTCCACAGGATTCCGCCAAAGATGCTGATGCCCATGTAGGTGGCCATCGTCTCGGTCAGCAGGAACGAATAGAGCACGCGGTCCACCAGGAACAGCGCGTAGAGCACGCCGCACAGCGAAAGCAGCAGTCCGCTCAGGCGCCCCGCCCACAGATAGTGGCGGTCCGGCGCGTTCTTGTGCAGGAAGCGCTGGTAGAGGTTCTTCGTAAACAGCGCGCCGCTGTCCACCATGAACGCAGAGCACGTCGACATGTTGGCCGCTAGGATCGATGCAATCAGCAGCCCCAGCCCGCCGGAGAACAGCAGATGGCGGCACGCGAAGCCGAAGGCGTCCTCAGGGTCGCTCAGGGCGGGGAAGCCGGATTCGGGCTTCAGCACCAGCGCGGCCACCATCAGCCCCACCACTGCCCAGCCCACCGTGCAGATGCGCTTCGTGAAGTTGCCGAAGAACATGCCCACGCGGCACGTGTGCTCGTCCTTGCCCGTGCCGACCGCCGCCAGTTGGTGCGGCTGCGAGATAATCCCGATCAGCCCGTTGATCGTCAACAGGAAGATGAACCACGGCCCAATGCCCTCCGGCGCGGCCAGCGAAAAGTAGTGCGGGTCCAGCACGTGCTTCATGCCCTCCAGCCCGCCCACCTGGTCCCATCCGAGCGGAATCAGCATGAAGGAAAGGATGATGATCAGGAACCCCTGCGCGAAGTCGGTCCACGCGGCGGCAAGCAGCCCGCCGATGAAGCTGTAAAGCAGGAACACGACGGTCATCGCGAAAACAATCGTGTTTGGAGTCACATCGCCGCCCGTCGCCTGGCTGATCACCTTGCCAGCGCCCTTTAGCATGCTGGCCATGTTGATCGTGAAGTAGATCAGCGCGAAGGCCGTGTAGAACACGCCCATCCACGCGCCGTAACGGTCCTCCACCACCTCGCCGATCGTCGTCCGCCGCATGCGCCGGAACAGCGGCGCGATGATCCAGTAGAAAGGCGTCGCGAACAGGTTCTTCCACTGAAACCAGATGCCCGAAAAGCCGGTGGAGTAGACCGCACCCGCCAGCGAAACCGGCATCTCGGCATGCGTGCCGATCCCGAAGCTCTGGCCGATCATCAGCCATTTGCCGAAACCCCGGTTGCCGAGGAAATAGTGATCCGTCCCCTTTACCTTGAGCCCGGCAATGATGCCGATCAAAGCGACGATGACGAGATAGGCGATGAGGACAGACCAGTCGAGGGTGGTGAGTTGAAGTGGCATGGGCGGCTGAAGCTTCTACAGAGTGTATCCGCTTCACGCCGCCCAAGGGCTCAAGGCAGGCGATCAACTTCCCGGCGCGCGGTACTTGGATTCCGTTGCCAATGCCTTGTCGACCTCGTCGACCGTCAGCAGTGGAGTGGTCCGGACCCTCACCGCGCCGGTGGAATTCGTTGTGATGGCCACCGAAGCGGCGGCCACATTGTCTGGGAGATCGGCGATCAGAATCACGTCTTCCGAGCCAAACGTGAAGTACATGGCCTCGAGCTTGCCCCCAACACTCTTGATGGCGGCCTGCACGGCCGTCTTCCGGCCGGAGGCCTTGTCTTTCTTGAGCCCGGCCAGGCCCTCCGCGGTGTAGCTTGCGCTGATCAGATACTTGGGCATCTACGCCCTCCTTTGATCGTCAGACGGTACAACCAAAGGCGGGCAAGCACAAGGGGGAAAGACGAAAGATCGCGGCGGGCTCTTGATCAATTCCGGGGGCAGGCCCTAATCCCAGGTTGGTAAAACAATCTTGGGAGATTTGATTTTGACCGATTCTGAAATCGTTTTAGG
>JBOZRR010000034.1:0-29427 GCA_050789245.1 Bryobacteraceae bacterium
CCCAACCTGGTTCTGAAATCGACGAAACGGAGTCTGCAAAACCAGCGGAATCAACAAGCGTGTTGACGGAGGTCAGCTAATTTGGACAGGAGTGGGCCTTCTCCCAGAGCGATTTCATCCGCTTGGGAAGCCGCGCTGCAATCGATCTGGCCCTCCACCGCCTGGTCGGGAACGGTACGATTCGTCGTGTCCTGCGGGGCGTCTACGACTATCCTCGATTCAGCGCCCTTCTGAATCGGGAACTCAGCCCGGACATCGACCAGACCGCCTATGCACCGGCTCGAAAGTTCGGATGGCGCATCCAGCGGAGCTTACGTTGAAAAGTTTTCCTGAGAAGTGGTCAAAAAGGAAATGGTGGATAATATATAATGTTATGTTGGCCAGTGCGCTTGTGTGCTGCAGCAAGCTCGATCTGTCTCTGGATTCTTTCTTCATTGGGGTGATTGTCATTGCGTTAATGAATGCTGTTGCATACATTGCTTCGAAGAATTACCCGGACTGGAAATGAGAGCGGGCAAAGACTGGCTCTTGCAATACTGGGGATTGTGAAAGGTATGCGTATTTGCAGGTGATGCTCGGAACGACATACAGCGAATGTACGTTTGCTGTAACCTGGATAAGAGACGCAATTTCCTCGTAGCGTATGCTGACCGACCTAGTCCAAATCGCTCGCCTTGGCGACAAGAAGCGCCCTGAGAACGAGCGCTTTCGCCGCTACCTCAAAAGCCACAACTGGCAGGAGAAGCAGTTCCGCCGCATCGCTCAGGACGTCGAGAACCAGATCGACTGCCTCCAGTGCGGCAACTGCTGCCGTGTCGCCACCGCCAAGGTCACTGACCGCGACGCGCAGAAGCTCGCCAAATTCCTCGGGCTCAAGCTCCACGAGTTCATGCGGGACTACACCATGGAAGACCCCGACGAAGGGCGCATCCTCAAGCGCGACGACGCCTCCGGCTGTGTCTTCCTCAACGGCAACGAGTGCACCGTCTACGACGCGCGCCCTTCCGCCTGCGAATACTTCCCGCACCTCGTGAAGGGTGAAGGCTCCATCCAGACGCGCATGTGGCAGTTCATTGACCGCGCCTGCTACTGCCCCATCGTCTACAACACCCTCGAAGGCTGGAAAGAAGAGACGGACTTCTCGCCGACGGCCAAGTAGCTCTTAGTTGAACTGCTCGGTCAGCGTCACCGGCTTGTTCAGCCGGAACGCGATCCGAGTCTCGGCGGGTAGTCGCGCATCCTTGCCCTTCGTGGCCAGCACCGAGCCCGCGCCCGCCGCGCCGCCAACGCCCGCGCCGATCGCCGCGCCCTTGCCGCCGCCGGCAATCGCGCCGATGGCTGCGCCAATGGCCGCCGCGATGCCCGTCTTGGCCATGTCACGCTTCACCGTGCTCTCCGCCTCGTGGATAAAAGTGTCGGTGGAGACCTCCACGGTCTGCCCGTCCGCCGTCCGCAGCCGGGTCAAGGCAACCCCGAGCGACGCGCGCCCTTTCACCCGGCCCGCCGGATCGGACTGCGTCACGCGACCCTCCTGCTTGGACCCGCGCTCGGCGATCACCAGCCCGTCGATCACCAGCGGCTGATCCAGGCTGGCCGTGAACGTCTGGCTGTCCGCGCTGTACGTCGAGCTCAACTCCTGGTTCAACCGGACCGTGATCAGCGTCCCGGCCGGAATCGTCACAAGCCGCGGAATCCGCTTGGCCGGCGGAGGCTCGGGCTTCGTTGAAGTTGGGGCAGGCGCCGGCGTCGGCTCAGCCGTCCGAGGCGCGGCCACTGAGGTCACCATCACAGGCTCCGGTTCCGCCGGCTTCTCTTCCACTGGCGCCGGAGTGGGGACCGGCGCCGCCACCGCCTTGGCGGCCTTGCGCACCTCGCGCTTCGGCTTCACGACGACCGGCGCGGGAGTTGGTTCAGCGGCTGGCGTGGGAAGAGCGGCCGGGACCACCGCCGGAGCCGCCGGCGCCCGAATGATGATCGTTGGAGCCGGCTCGGGCCGTTCGAGCGACGAGAGCCACCAGCCGACCCCCGCCGCCGCCGCTATGCTCAATCCGAATGCCAGTGCCGGTTTCCACATCATCAGAGGCTCCTCAACTCATTGATACGCGGCCCGATTCCGGTGCGTTTCATCCCCTTCCTCCCGCTACAATGGAGGGTGAATGGTCGAATTCCCGGCAGCCTACAACATGGGCCCGATTCGCGTCCAGCCCGCCACGGTGCTGGCGCCGATGGCCGGGGTGACCGACACCGTCTTTCGCCGGCTCATCCGTAACCAGGGCGGCTGCGGCCTGCTGATGACCGAGTTCACCAGCTCCCACGGCGTCGTCGCCACGGAGCGCCACCCGAACCGCACCAAGGCCCGGAACTTCCACTACCTCTACTTCGAACCCCAGGAGCGCCCCATCTCCGCCCAGCTCTTCGGCTCCGATCCCGAGGTGATGTCCGAAGCCGCTCGCATCTGCGAGGCCCAGGGCTTCGATGCGGTCGACATCAACTTCGGCTGCCCGGTGAAGAAGGTGGTCCGCTGCAACGGAGGCTCCGGCCTGCTGCGCGACCTGCCGCTGGTCGAGAATCTGCTCCAGAAGTGCCGCGCGGCCATCAAGATCCCGCTCACCATGAAGTTCCGCGCTGGCTGGAACGACGATGAGCTGGTCCACATCCGCATGGCGAAGCTCGCCGAGTCGAACGGCCTCCAGGCCATCGCGCTCCATCCCAGAACCCGCGAGCAGGGCTACTCCGGCCGCGCCGACTGGACCCGCATCGCCGAGGTGAAGGCCGCCGTCAAGATCCCCGTCATCGGCAATGGCGACATCCTCACGCCCCTGGACGCCATCCGCATGGTGCAAGAGACCGGCTGCGACGCCGTCATGATCGGCCGCGCCGCCTCCTCGAACCCCTGGATCTTCCGGCAGATCCAGGAGTACCTCGCCACCGGCGAATACTTCCACCCCACCGAGCAGGACCGCTACGACATGATGCGCACCTACTACTCCATGCTCATCACTAAGGGCGGCGTCGATATCGTCGGCAAGATGAAGCAGTTCGCCACGTACTTCACTCACGGCATCCGCAACGGCTCAAAGCTGCGCGTCCAAATCTACCAGGCCAAGGAAGCGCCGGAGATCCTCTCGCTCGTCGATCGCTTCTTCGAGACCGAATTGACCGCCGTTGCCTGACGAAATGCCCTCCCGCACATGAAGAAGATCCAGGTCATCACTGACGGCTCCTGCCTGGGCAACCCCGGGCCCGGCGGCTGGGCCGCCATCCTGCGCTACGGCTCGCACCAGCGCGAGCTCTCCGGCGCGGAGCCGCACACCACCAACAACCGCATGGAGCTGACCGCCGCCATCCGCGCGCTGGCCGCCCTCAAGGAGCCCTGCGAGATCGAGGTCGTCACCGACTCGCAATACGTCAAGAACGGCGTCGAGTCCTGGATGAAGGGCTGGAAGCGCAACGGCTGGAAGACCGCCGCCAAGAAGCCGGTGCTCAACCAGGACCTGTGGATGGAGCTCGACGCTCAACTCGCGCGCCACAAGACCCGCTGGGTCTGGACCAAGGGCCACGCCTCCCACGACGACAACAACCGCTGCGACGAACTCGCCCGCGCCGCCGCCTCGGGACTCAAGGCATGAGCGGCCGGCGCATCGCCATCTTCGGCGGCACCTTCGATCCCATCCACAAAGCTCACCTGAGCATCGCCGCCGAAGCCGCCGATTGCTTCCACCTCGACCAGGTCCTGTTCATCACCTCCGGCAACCCGCCGCACAAGCCCACCGGCGCCACCACCCCGTATGAGCACCGCCACCGCATGGTGGAACTGGCCTGCGCCGCCGACCCGCGCTTCGTCCCGTCGCGCCTGGAAGAGGGGGCGGGGAAGAGCTACTCCATCGACACCATTACCCGACTGAAGCAAACCCTCGCCCCCGGCGACATGCTCTTCTTCCTGATCGGAGCCGACGCCTTCGCCGAGATCTCCACCTGGCGCCGCGCCGCCGACGTGCTCGCCGCTGTCGAGTTCATCGTCGTCTCGCGCCCCGGTTACGAGTATCCTGTCCCCCATGGGGCGCGCATTCACCGGCTGGAAACGCTCGATCTGCCCGTCTCTTCCTCCTCCATCCGCCGCGTCTTTGAAGAAGGCGGCCGTCCTGACGAACTGCCCGGCGCCGTCGCCGATTACGCCAGCCTGCATCGCCTGTACGCACCGCAACCCGCGTCCGAGGTGAAGAGTGACAGCCAGAATCTTCGCTAAGCTCCTCTTCGGAGTCCTCATCATCGTCGGCGTGGCCTTGGTCGCCATCGAGTTCCTCGGCTCAAACATGGCCGAGCAGGCCTACATCGAATCCCTCAAGCGCGAGATGGGCGACAAGACCCGCATGCTCAGCGTGCTGAGCGAGCAGGACCTGGTCGAGATGAAGCCCGAGACCGTGAAGGCGCTCGCCACAGCCGCCGCCGGCCGCCTGACCATCATCGACCGTTCCGGCAACGTGCTGGTGGACTCCGAAGCCAATCCCAGCCGCATGCAGAACCACTTCGACCGCCCCGAAGTGAAAGAGGCGCTCCAGGGGCGCACCGGCTACGCCATCCGCCGCAGCGGCACCGTCGGCGTGAACTTTCTCTACGTCGCCGCGCCCGTCAAAGTCGGCGTGGCCCGCATCGCCGTCCCGCTGCGCGAGATCAACAGCCAGGTGGCGAACATCCGCCGCAAGCTCCTCCTGTACACAGCCATCGCCTTCCTTCCGGCAATCCTGCTGGCCGCCTTCTTCGCCCGCTACATCTCCCGCAAGCTCGGCACCATCATCGACTACGCCTCGCGGCTCGCCGCCGGCGACTTCGCCGCCCGGCTCCCCTTCAGCGGCAACGACGAGCTTGGCACCCTCGGCAGGCAGTTGAACGAAACCGGCGAGAAGCTCCAACACATGTTCGAGGAGCAGCAGCGCGAGCACGTCGAACTCGAGCGTGTCGAGCGCATCCGCAAGGACTTCGTCATCAACGTCTCCCACGAGCTCCGCACACCGCTCGCCTCCATCCAGGGCTACACGGAGACTCTGCTCGACGGCGCCATAGACGACTCTGAGCACAACGTCCGCTTCCTCAACATCATTCGCCAGAATGCCGAACGGCTTGGGCGTCTAACCGCGGACCTGCTCACGCTCTCCCGCATCGAGCTCAAGACGCAGCGCTTCCAGTTCGCCTCCTACTACTTGAACTCGCTCCTCACCGAGTGCGTCGACTCCATCAGGCCCGTCTCGAACAAGAAGAACATCGAGCTGACGCTCGAACGGGCAGACCCCACGGTGGAGGTCTTCTGCGACGCCGAGGCGGTTCACCAGATCATGTCGAACCTGCTCGACAACGCCATCAAGTACACGCAGGAGGGCCGCAGCATTCACGTCTCCGCGCGTCTCCTCCCGGCCGCCGGCAGCGCTCCGGAGTTGGCCGAAATCTCCGTGAAAGACAACGGCATCGGCATCCCGGCGGAGGAACTGCCCCGCCTCTTCGAGCGCTTCTATCGCGTGGACAAAGCCCGGTCCCGGGAACTCGGCGGCACCGGACTGGGGCTGGCCATCGTGAAACACCTGGTTCGCGCCCAGGGCGGCGAGGTGACCGTCGAGAGCGCCTTCGGCCAGGGCACCACTTTCTCCTTTACTTTGCCCACGGGAGACCTCGGTTTGACCGGAGATTTGCCGGTTCAGACAGAGTTAACCAGTTTGTAATCGTTCTGTCACGGTTCGTCGGGTATCTGTAATTGGTAGGTCTCGAAAGAATGAAGAAAATCCTGCTGATCGAAGACGACACGGACCTCTTCGCCCTGCTCAAGTACAACCTTGAGAAGGAAGGGTTCCAGATGGTCGGCGCGCAGACCGGCAAAGGCGCCGTGGAGCTCTGCCGACGGGAGCGCCCGGACCTGGTCCTGCTCGACATCATGCTGCCGGACTCCGACGGGCTCGACATCTGCAAGGGCATCCGCTCCCACCCGGAGCTGGCGCACATCCCCATCATCTTCCTCACGGCCCGCGCCTCTGAGACCGACCGCATCGTCGGCCTGGAGCTTGGCGCGAACGACTACATCGTCAAGCCGTTCTTCGTCCGCGAGCTGATCGCCCGCATCAAGATCCAGTTCCGCGCGCAGGCCCAGCCGGTCCGCACACTGAAGATGGGCGGACTCAACCTGGACCGCCAGAGCTGCCGCGTCAGCCTGCACGACGAGCCCGTCTCGCTCACCGCCACCGAGTTCCGCCTGCTCGAGTTCCTGATGAGCCGCCCCGGTGTCGTCTTCAGCCGCGAGCAACTCCTCGACGCCGTCTGGGGCCACGACCGCGCCGTCACGGACCGCACCGTGGACGTGTACATCCTCCGCCTCCGCCAGAAGATCGAGACGGACCCCACCAACCCAATCTTTATTCGCTCCGTCCGAGGCTTCGGTTATAGCTTCAACGAAATGCCGGCCAACGAGACCGCTCCGGCCGCGCGCTCCAATTGATTTCACTGCGGGAGTAAAATAAGCCCGAGGCCGGAATCTGCCTTGGGAGCAGCGCTAGATCTGAACAGTCCGAAGAGTGCGGTCTTGGCGCTCATATATCGAGGACTCAAGAGCGCGTACTATTCCGTCTTTCGCGCATTCCTCTTGTTGCGCTGCTGGTGGAGTGATTTTCAAACCACCGAGATCCGCTCTAACCTTCACGGCGTGCCACCCGCGCTGCTTCGCTATAAGGTGTCGGAAAGTCTGAATATCCCGCTCTTTCTGGATGTTGGCAAGTCCACGGCATCCACGATTGAGCGCCGTCTGCGCGGCCTCGGCCAGCCCCTGGAGCACATGGAGCGGGTGCTCGATTTTGGCTGCGGCTGCGGCAGGACGGCCCGGTGGCTCATCGAACGGTACCCGCGGACGTCCTTCTTCGGGACGGACGTCGATGAGGCCTCGATTCGCTGGTGCCAGAGATATATCAAGGGCGCCTTTGGCGTGAATAGCAGTCGGCCGCCGCTTGTGTTTGCCGACAAATTCTTTGATTGCATTTACGCAATCTCGGTCTTCACTCACTTGAGTGAAGCCGATCAACGCGCCTGGTTGTTGGAGTTCCGCCGTATTCTGCGAGATGGCGGAATCTTGCTATTGAGCCTGCATGGAGCTTGCAGCCAGGATTGCTTGAGCGCCCCCGAAGCCGATGATCTCCGGCGCGAAGGAATTCTCTTCAAGCGCTCAAACAAGCTCCGCGGATTGCACCCCGAGTGGTATCAGACCAGCTTTCACGACGAGGAGTATATGCAGCAGATGCTCGACGGGTATTTCAAGATGGTCAGCTATAACAAGTGGGGTTTGGGCTATCAGGATCTCGTGATACTCGAGAAAGCCGCGGCCTGACTCTAACTGCCCACGGGGGACGCCGGCACTTCGGCGTCCTCCTTCACCCCCAGCCGCTCCCGCACGACATCGCGGTTCACCGTCGCCTTCCACTTCTCGTTGAAGCGGGCGGCGATCTCGGGCCTGGAGCGCAGAATCGGACCCAGCCCTAACTGCCGGTGCGGCTGCGTCACCGCGTCCTCGAACGCCAGGCGGTCCTCGATGTCCTCCCAGTTCGCCGTCAGCCCGCCGACATCGATCAGCACGACATGGTCGCCCGTGACGCCGAAGTTCTTGAGGTGCGCGTCCACGGAGAAGACCCCGTGCGACCAGCCGCGCTGCCGCAGTTCCAGGAAGCGTTCCAGCCAGAGCTCGACGGCAAGAAACCTGCCCTGCATCGCGAGTTCATGCAGCCGGTGGTAGAGTGTCGCCTCCACGCGCTCAGTAGCTTCGTCGACGGTCAGGAATCCCGGCCAGCCGCCCACGGCCACGCGCACCGGCGGAAAGTGCACCGTCTCCGGGACGATGCCGCTGCCGGTGAGCCGCTCCTTGGCGAGCCGTTCGCCGCGCAGGTCGCGCTTCTTGTAGGTCTTCCACACCTCGCCGACATGGGCCGTGAACCAGACGCTCTTCGGCACCACCGACATCACCGCCTGCGTGGCCAGCCGGAGCAGCCGGATGGTGCTGGAAGGCCGCTCCAGAACGCGCTTGCCCCATTTTCCCGGCAGCATGCGCTCCAGTTTCCTGATGGTCTTCCAGACCACGATCAGCGCCAGGATCTCCTTCGGGGTGCGTTCGCGCTTCACCACCCAATGCTCGCTGGCGTACACCACTTTCCCGATGCCTTCGCCCAGCCTCGCCAGGCGGCCATGGGTCAGTTCATCCGGCGCGTGCGCCAACACCCTCATCGCCCCATAGATACCACCATTTCGTCCGGAAGGCGCAGTAATCTTAAGTAGGATTCACATGGCCCCACAGCCCGTTCCTTCCGACAGCATCCGCACCGGCAACTCCGTTCCGGAGCTGCGGGCTGCGTTCTTGGAGAATCTCTTCTACGTTCAAGGCCGCACGCAATCCAACGCGACCGAAGTGGATCTCTATCTGGCACTCGCCTGCACGGTGCGCGATAGGCTACTGGCGCGCTGGATCCAAACGGTGGATTCTGCCTTCCATGAGCGCGACCGCCGCATCGTCTGCTACCTCTCTGCTGAATTCCTGATGGGGCCGCATCTCGAGAACAACCTGATCAACCTCGGCATCCGCGACGAGATGTGCGAAGCCGTCACCGACCTCGGGTACGACTACCAGCGGCTGGTCGAGATCGAAGAGGAGCCTGGGCTCGGCAACGGCGGGCTGGGCCGTCTGGCGGCCTGCTTCCTCGATTCCATGGCCACGCTCGATATCCCCGCCATAGGCTACGGCATCCGCTACGAGTACGGCATCTTCGACCAGGAGATCCGCGACGGCTGGCAGGTGGAGAAGACCGACCTCTGGCTGCGTTACGGGAACCCCTGGGAGATTGCCCGGCCGTTGCGCGCCGTTCAGGTTGGCTTCGGCGGCCACACCGAGAACTACATCGACTCGAACGGCCGGTTCCGTGTGCGCTGGATCCCCGCGCAGATGGTCCAGGGCGTACCCTATGACACGCCAGTCCTCGGCTTCCGCAGCCAGACCGCGAACCTGCTGCGCCTGTGGAAGTCGGAAGCCATCGAGTCCTTCGACTTCGACGCATTCAACACAGGCGATTACCTCCGCGCCGTCGAGCAGAAGATGGTCTCCGAAACCATCTCCAAGGTGCTTTACCCCAACGACGAAAGCGCCCGAGGCAAGAAGTTGCGCCTGATGCAGCAATACTTCTTCACCTCCTGCTCGCTGCAGGACTCAGTGCGCGCCGCCATTCTCAAGGGACTTCCGCCGGAGCGCTTCCACGAGCGCTACGCCATCCAGCTCAACGACACTCATCCGGCCATCGGCGTCGCCGAGCTGATGCGTCTCCTGCTCGACGAGCATGGCCTGGACTGGGACAGCGCCTGGCGAGTTACCACCCGCACCTTCAGCTACACCAACCACACGCTGCTGCCGGAGGCGCTGGAGCGCTGGCCCCTGCCTCTCTTCGGGGAAACACTCCCCCGGCACCTCGACATCATCTTCGAGATCAACCGCCGCCATCTGCTCGATATCGGCGCCCGCTATCCCGGCGACTCGGACCGCCTCCGGCGCATGTCGCTGATCGACGAGACCGGCCCCAAGTTCATCCGCATGGCGCACCTCGCTACCGTAGGCTCGCACGCCATCAATGGCGTGGCCGAACTCCACAGCGACCTTCTGCGCCGCGACGTCATGCGCGATTTCGCCGAGGCCGATCCGCACAAGTTCACCAACGTCACCAACGGCGTCACACCCCGGCGCTGGATGTTGCAGTCGAATCCCGCCCTGGCCGCGCTGATCATCAATCGCATCGGCGATGCCTGGCTCAAAGACCTCCATGAGCTTCGCCGCCTCGAGCCGCTCGCCGAAGATCCCGAATTCAGGGCCTCCTGGCGCATCGTTCAGACCGCTTCCAAGCGCGACCTCGCTTCCTACATCCAGTCGCGCCTCGGAATCAACGTCGATCCCGAATCGCTCTACGACGTGCTGGTGAAGCGCATCCACGAATACAAGCGCCAGCACCTGAAGGTGCTTCACATCCTCACCACGTATCTGCGCCTGAAGCACAACCCCAATCTGCCGGCCTGCCCGCGCACGTTCATCTTCGGCGGCAAGGCGGCCCCGGGCTACTACCTCGCCAAGCTCATCATCCGCCTCATCCACGGCGCGGGGGAGCTGATCAACAGCGATACCGACATGGAAGGCCGCATGAAAGTCGTCTTCCTGCCGGACTACAACGTCACGCTGGGCCAGCGCGTCTATCCGTCCGCCGATCTCTCAGAGCAGATCTCCACCGCGGGCAAGGAGGCCTCCGGCACCGGCAACATGAAGTTCACCATGAACGGCGCGCTCACCGTCGGCACGCTCGACGGCGCCAACATCGAGATCCGCGAAGAAGTCGGCGCGGAGAACTTCTTCCTCTTCGGCCACACGGCGGAGGAGGTCGCCGGCATCAAGGCCGCCGGTTATCGTCCGCGCGATATCGTCGAAAAAGACCACGAGCTTGCGCGGGTCCTCGACCTGATCGCCTCAGGGGCTCTCTCGCGCGGCGACACCGGACTCTACCGTCCCCTGCTCGATTCGCTCCTCGACCGCGACGAGTATCTGCTGCTCGCCGACTACCGTTCCTACATCGAGATCCAGGAGAAGATCTGCCTTGCCGGCCTCGACAAGGAGCGCTGGACGCGCATGTCCATCCTCAACGTCGCACGCTGCGGCAAGTTCTCCTCCGACCGCTCCATTCGCGAATACGCCTCGCGCATCTGGCACGTCGGCCCCAATGGCAGGAATCACCCGGCCTCATCCGCCGACTGACACATGGCAGGCTTCTGACCGACAATGTCTGGAAGGAGATCGCCCAGACATGACACGACGTGACGCCGGCGCGCTGCTCGCCGGCACCGTTCTATCCGCTGCTACCCAGACCGCCCGCGCGGCCGATGCGCCCCTGCCCGCATACCGCCCGCTCTTTAATGGCCGTGACTTCACCGGCTGGATCAACGTGAATACAGATCCCGACACGTGGAAGGTGAAAGACGGGCTGCTGGTCTGCTCCGGCAAGCCCATCGGCGTCATGCGTAGCGACCGCCAGTACGAAAACTTCATCCTGCACGTCGAATGGCGCCACATGGAGCCGGGCGGGAACTCCGGCGTCTTCATTTGGAGCAACGCGGTGCCCGGCGAAAAGAACCGCCTCCCCAACGGCCTCGAGGTGCAGATGCTCGAACTCGATTGGGTAAACCTCAACCGCCGCGAGAACTTCGATCCGCCCATCGCCTATGTCCACGGCGAACTCTTCGGCGTCGGCGGCGTCAAGACCGTGCCCGACAATCCGCGCGGCGAACGCAGCAAGTCCGTCGAGAACCGCTGCCTGGGCCGCGGCAACTGGAACACCTATGATCTGGTTGCCGTCGACGGCGTCGCAAAGCTCTCCGTCAATGGCAAGTTCGTGAACGGTATCGCGCAGGCGACGCAGAAAAAGGGCTACATCTGCATGGAATCGGAAGGCGCGGAGATCCACTTCCGCAACATTCAGATCCTCGAACTGCCTCCCGGCGTCACGTCGCCCGAACAGACCGCGCCCGAGCTCGGCTGACGCTGAAGCAACGCTACCTTGTGATCCCGCGCACGCGAAAGGAGGATGTCCATGTCCAACCCCGATACGGGCATCCTCGCGCGGCGCGATTTCTACCGCCAGATCGCAGCCGACCTCACCCTCGTCTGCGAGTCCGCCGATGCCGCCGCACTCGGTCGTCTCCGCGGCGCGTTCCAGCTTCCCCTTGACGCCGCACAGGTTCGAGCGCATGTCCTCAGGCGTCTCGACGCGCTTCCCGGCCGTATGCCCGGCGACGAATCCGTTTCGCTCGACGACGCGCGCCTCTTCCTCGCCCGCCATCACGGCTTCGATAGTTGGCCCGAGTTCGAAGCCAGCCTGATGCAGCCTCCCGCCGCCGGCGCGCCCCACGGCCTCAGCACCTCGCCGCCCTTCTACCGCATCAATCGTCACGAGAACTGGATCGAGCCGCGCCCGCCCGTCCCTCCAAGGGACTGGGACGAGATCTTCGCCGTCATGCGCGAGCACGGCATCACCGGGCTCCGCTCAGGCCGCATCACCGACGAACTCCTCGCCCGCCTCGCCCAACTCGACTTCGTCACCTCAGTTCATCTCGAGGGCTCGCGCTTCGTCTCCGATGCGGGACTCCACCACCTCGCCCGCATGCCACAACTCCAGCGCCTCAACCTCACCGGCTGCGGCTTCACGGACGCGGGCCTCACCGTCCTGCGCCAACTCCCCGCGCTGCGCGAGTTCTACCTCTACCATCACCACAGCGTCACCGACGCGGGACTCGCCCACCTCGACGGCTGTCCGCATCTCGAGCGCGTCGATCTGCTCGGCTCCACCGCGGGCGACGGAGTCCTCCGCGCACTGGCCGGCAAGCCACATCTGCGCCACTTCAAATCCGGCGATCTCGTCACCGGCGCCGGCCTCCAGATTCTCCACGAGTTCCCACACTTCAAGACCTGGCAGGGCAGGGAACCCGAGTTCACCCTGATGGGCTTTGACGCCGAACCCAACTACCTGCTCCTCCGCGGCCAGATCACTGACCACGACATGGCACGGCTCACCGGACTCGATGGCCTCTTCGCCCTCAACCTCGACAGCTCCCGCCTGGACATCGGTACCGCCGGACTCCATCACCTGGCCCGCCTCCCCAACCTCGGCTGGCTCGGCTTCGACGCATCCGACGCCACCATGCCCGCCATCGCCGCGCTCCCGCGCCTCCGCATGTTGATGTGCCAGGACACCAAGGCCGGCGACGATGGCTTCACCGACTTGAGCCGCTCCGCGACGCTCGAGTACCTCTGGGGCCGCCGCTGCTATAGCCTCGGGGGCCGCGGCTTCCAGGCGCTCGCGAAAGCCCCATCCCTTCGCGGGCTCTCCGTAAGCTGCAAGAACGTGGACGACGCGTCACTCGCCCTGCTGCCCCACTTCCCCTCGCTGGTCGAGTTCATGCCTATGGATGTTCCCGATGCCGGCTTCCGGCACATCGCGCAGTGCCCTCGCCTGGAAGCGCTCTGGTGCATGTACTGCCGCGACACCACCGACGCCGCAACGGAACACATCGCCGCGCTGCCGAACCTCAGGACTTACTACGCCGGCGCAACCCGCATCACCGACCGCAGCCTGGACATCCTCAGCCGCATCTCCACCCTTGAGCGCATTACGCTCTCCGCCTGTACCGGCGTCAGCAACACGGGCGTGGCGGCTCTCGCCGCTCTGCCGCGCTTGCGCGAGCTCACTCTGGAAGTCATGCCTAATGTCACACGCGCTGCCGTGGCCGCCTTCCCGCCGCACGTCCGCGTCGCCTTCGAGATTTGAGCCGCACCGCTCTGCCAAACTGTCTCCAGGAGGGGCAACATCCCATGAGCCGTGTCACATCAGTTCCCGAAGGCTTCACCAGCGCAACGCCGTTCCTGAGCGTTCGTGACGCCAAGGTTGCACTCGAGTTCTACAAGGCGGCCTTCGGCGCCGAAATCGTCGAGGATCTCCGCGACGGGCAGGGCCGCGTCCAGCACTGCGAATTCCGCATCGGCACTGCAATGTTTATGCTTGGGGAATGTCAGGAGGTTCAGGCGCTCGGGGCCGGAAACTTTCCGCCCATCAGCATCTACCTGTATGTCGATGATGCGGACGAGACGTTCCGGCGCGCCATCGAGGCCGGCGCCAGGCAACTCTATCCCGTAGACCTCCGATTCTACGGAAATCGCGAGGGCGGCGTCATCGGCCCCGAAGGCAACACCTGGTGGATCGCTTCACGTGTCGAGCATCTCTCCGAAGAGGAGATTGCGAAGCGCCACCAAGCTCACATGGCGAAGGCGGGGCGCTAAGCCCCGCACGCCCTACTTCTTCGTCTGGTCCGGCTTCCAGCCGTATGCGCTCAGCATGATCTCGAACAGCCGCGTGTTCGGCAGGAAGCCGCGCACTTTGTCCGCGCCCGGACCCATCGCCGCCGCCACCACTTCCTCACCCGTGTGGCTGCGGCCCACGCGCATGCCCGGAATGCGGACCTCTTCCTTCTTGTCGCCCGTCTTCGCCTGCCACTCTTCCAGACCCGTCAGGATCGGCGTGCCCCGCTTGCCGCCCGTGATGCGCATCTCGAACGAGTGGTCCGCCACGAACAGCAACAGCGTGTCCTTCGGATTCACGCGGCCCGCCACCTCGCGGATCAGCTTGTCGAAGTTCACCAGGTTGTCCAGGCCCTTCTTCGGATTGTCCGTGTGCGCGTCCCACTCCACCATCAGGAAATAGCCCTTCTTGCTCTTCTCCAGACGGTCCAGCGCCATGCGCGTCGCCTTCGCCACGTCGAGGGTGCCGTCCAGCACCGCGATCGGCCGCGCATTGTCCGCGGCCACATCCTCGAGCGAAGCATGGATCGGCCGGTTCTTCGACTTCGCCACCGCGTCCAGATTCTGCCCTAGCTTTTCCACGCCCTCATACACGTTCTTCCGCCCGTTGCCCAGCACCACGTCAACGCCGTCGCCGAACCTCGGATTGAACACTTGCAGGAAGATCTCGCCCTGCTTGCCGCGGTCGTTCGAATGAGAGTAGCAGGCAGCCGGCGTCGCGTCCGCAATCGAAGTGTTCGTCACCACGCCCGTCAGCAGACCCTTCTCCTCCGCGTACTCCAGCAGCGTCTTCAGCGTCGTGCCGTCCTGCTTGCCGCGCACCGTGTCAGGACCCTGGCTGATGACGCCGTTCCGGGTCTTCACGCCGGTCACAATCGCCGTCATGCCCGCCGCCGAGTCCGTCACGTAGTTCTCCGCGGGCGAGGTGTCGCTCAACCCGATATTCGGCATACTCTGAACGAACAGCCGCTGCGGCTCACCGTAGCCGTGCAGGCTCGCTGCCGCCACAGTCGGAAGCCCTCCGGCATCGGCCAGGAAGATGATCACATTCTTGGCTCGCTTGCCGGGTTTCTGCGCGACGGCAGAACTAACTGAAACGAGAAGTGCAAAAACTAGAATTGCAGACCTAATCATGGCCACCATTCTATCCCTTCTTTTGGGCGAGCCAAAACGTCCTGTGGCCGGGAAGAACCAGCATCGACGCGCCGAAGTACGGCGCCGCATCCCATGACCTGATCCTGCCGAAACCCGCCTCCTTCAGCGCCTTCCGCATCTCCGCCGCGCTCCAACACACCTCCTCCACGCGTTCCGTGTGCCGCCGCCAGAGCCTGCCCTTCCGCACGAACCATTCGACATCCACCCACGCCCGCTGCTCTCCCGCCTCGCACGCGCCGTGCGTCATCATCGCCTTGCCGTCCAATTCGACGAAATACGCCCTCGGCCACACATCCCGGAACGCCGTGCTGTTGTTCGCGTCGAAAAAGAAGTACCCGCCCGGCTTCAGCGCCCGCGCCACGCACTCCAGCACACTCCCCAGGTCTTCCTTCTCCGGAACGTGGTTCAGCGCATCGCACTCGCACGTCACCAGGTCCACTGGCTCGGGCAGCGCAAAGTCGCGCATATCTGCCCGGATCACCTTGACCGGCACCTGCGCCGTGCGAGCCTTGGCCTTTGCCGCCCGGCACATCCCCGGCGACAGATCCACCCCATACACCCGCTTTCCCCGCTGCGCGAACCGCACCGCCGTCGTTCCTGTTCCGCAGCACAGGTCCAGCACGGACCCCGCCCTCTCCAGCACCGCCCCCATCAACTCCCGCTCCGCCGCCTCCACCGCGGGCAGATGAGCATGGAAGACTTCGTCGTAATACTCAGCCAGCCACTTATACGCCCTCACCGTTCGTCCTCCTTCCCAACCACTCCACTCCCACCCGACCGGATTCTCCAGCCCTCAATCGTGCAACCGGTGCCGCAGTCCGGCCTGTGCGAATCAATAAGGTGAATAGAATAAATTACTTAGAGGCAACAATTAATTTCTCATAAACTTGTGAACGGCGTTGTGTGACCCCCGTCACTGACCATCCCGCCTCCTCTATGGCATCGTCGGAAAAAGGAGAAAACGAACTCGAATGACCCTCACCCGTACCCTGCTGGCTCTCGCACTGGCCGCGTTCCTGATCCCCGCCGCTCGCGCCCACTGTGACGCCGTCGACGGCCCCGTCGCCAAGGCCGCCGCCAAGGCCCTGCAATCCGGCAGCGTCCTGCCGGCCCTTGCCTGGGTCCACCAGAATGACGAAGCCGCCGTCCGTGCCGCCTTCGACGAAACCATGAAAGTCCGCGCCGCCTCGCCCGCCGCGAAGGCCCTCGCCGACCGGTACTTCCTCGAGACGCTCGTCCGTCTGCACCGCATGGGTGAAGGCGCTCCCTACACCGGCCTGAAGCCCGCCGGCGGCCTCGGCGGCACTGTCATCCCCGACGCCGACGACGCCATCGCCTCGGGCAACGCCGATCACGTCATCGCCAAGGTCCGCGGCGCGTTCGAACAGGGCGCCAAGGCGCGCTTCGCCGAAGTGAACGCCCGCAAGTCCTTCAAGCCGGAAGACACCGCAGCCGGCCGTGCCTACGTCGCCGCCTACGTCGACTTCCTGCACTACGTCCAGGGCGCCTGGCAGCTTGCTTCGAAGAAGCAGGCCGCCCCGGCCGCCGAGGAACACCAGCACTAACCGATCAGCTTCGTCAGCTCGCGCATTACTTCGAACGCGTCGGCGACGTACACCACATCGGCCTTGCCGCGCGCCCAGCCGCAGTTGGCGTCCAGGTTCACGGCGCGCCGCTCGTTGATGAAGCGCCAGCCCACGACATGCGGCTCCTCGCCGTGGCAGCAGGTGGCCAATCCCTTCCTGTGCCGCGGCGTCGAGCCCGTCTGGCCCACCTGGTGCAGGTGCGTCAGGAACGGCAGCACGCTCTGGCCTTCGCTCGACAGGTCCACCAGCGACTTCGACGAACCCAGCGAACACTGCGCCTTGCGCACCATGCTGAGAATCAACTCGCCCGCCTCGTCCGAGTGCACCGTCCCGTCCTTCTGCTTCTTCGTCCAGCCCGCGCCCGCCACGAACAGCAGCTTCGCGTCCGGCCGGATCGTCTGCTCGCCCGCCTGCGTGCTGGAGTAGCCTTCGAACGTCGTCCGCGACACGGCCGCCACGTCGAGCCTCGTCACCGATGCCGCCGGCGTCGCCTCAACGGCCTCGTAGCTGCCCGGCTCGACCATCACGAACCACGGCCGCGCTGCGCGAGAGAACACGCCCTCAATCCTCTGCCGGTAGAACCAGCGCGACGCCTTCAGCGCGCCGCCATCGTTTGTAAGCGATGTGACGTGCGTGTCGCACGCGCCGCCCTTGCGAGCCGCCAGCGCCGGAAGAATGCGCGCCATCCTCGATGTCTGCGGTGCCAGCACAATGCCCGCGCCGGCCGCATCGACAATCGACGACGCCGCGGCCAAATCGGTCGCCGCGCGCGGATTCGCGAACGCCTCGCCGTCCACGGCCAGCGATCCGATCGACGCCCCGGCGCCCTCGCCAAACACGCCCGTCACCACCTCGCCGCCGAGCGCCTTCGCGCACGAGAGCGTCTCCAGCGCGGCCCGGGGCAGGGAACCGCCTTCGGTTGTATGCAACAGAACCAGAATCTTGTCCATGGCGGCTCTACTCCTCCATCCAGGCCTTCAGCTCGCGGGCAATCTCGCTCGCGGGCACGTCTTTCACGATGCGCGTCTCGCGCGTCTGCGCCGGCAGGTGCACGTTCGCGAACGCGATGCCGTTCGCCAACTGCACGGGCTTCGCCTTTTGCAGCGCCGGCATCATCGCACGCATGTTCGCCATGCCCGTTTGCGGATGGTTGGCCGGTTCGGGCAGATTGCCCGTCGCCCAGCCCAGCACCGCCGGTGGCCCGCTCAGCCGCGACACCTGGTGCACGCCGCCTTCCACGCGTTCCTTTACCAGCAGCGACCCATCGGCCTGCGGCGCGCATTCGTCCACAGCCAGGAAGATCTCGGAGATCCCGAGCTTCTCCGCCACCATCGGCATCACCACGCCGGCGCCCCGTGTGGCCGACTCCCAGCCGCCGAACACCAGCAACTGCGACCGGTCGAGCCCCGGCAGCGCGTTGATCGCCTCAGCCAGCGCATTCGCCGTCGCGGCGGCGTCGCTGAAGCCGTTGACGGGCGCGTCCAGTGCTACCAGTTCGAACGGCAGCTTTTGCGCGACGGTCATCATCACCTGTTGCAGCTTGGCCTTCGGCGCCAGGCTCAGCACCTTCACCGAGCTGCCCGGCGCGCTCTTCGCCAGGTGCGCCGCTTCGTACAGCGCGTGCGCCGCCCACGGGTCGAAGACCGCGGGCAGCATCATTTCGTTCTTCAAAGCCGGCCCGGCGACGGGCTCCAGGGTCTGTAGCGGATCGGGCGCCAGCCCTCCGCACACGATGATCTGATACGGCACAATTACTCCTTCAAATTCGTTCCGGCGCGCTTCAGTTCTCCGCTGAATGGAGCCCGCCCGGCGCGGCCGCGAAGGCCACATTCTCTTCGAGGCAGTTCCACAGGCACGCGCCGCAATGGACGCACTTTTCGCGGTCAAAGGCCGGCACGCGGCCCTCGCCCGCATGAATCGCCTCGCCCGAGCAGATCTCGATGCACAACCTGCCGGCGCACGCTTCGCACACGCTCTCGTCGCGGAACACCACGTGATCCGCCGCGTCCGGCGGAGCCTGCACCTTGCCGCCCATCAGCAGAGCGTCCTGGTGCGTCACCAGCAGTTGACCGTCGTAGTCGATCTTCGGCCAGCCGCTGGCCTCCATCAGCGCGTCGTGTAGCGGCTTGTTGTCCTTCAGGCACTGCTCGCGGATCTTCCCGACGTAGGAGTGCGGCAGCCGCCCGAAGTAGAAGTTCTCGAGCGTCATCGGGCGCTTCTCTCGCGCCGCCCGAGGCCAGTTCAGCTTTCCGCCCGACAGCCCGGCCAGTGCCATGCCGATCAGCCCGCGCAGCACGCCTTTCTGGAAACCGTTGCGCGCGCTCTCCGCCACGCGTCCCTCGCTTTCCAGCCAGCTCGCGCGGCGCTGCGCAACATAGGTCCGCTCCAGGTTCTCTGCTGTGAACGGCAGACCCGCTTTCCACAATTCGAGGACGGACTCGCCCAGCAGCGTGCCCGTCAGCCAGGCTTCATCCACGCCGCTGCCGGTCAGCACGTTGGTCGAGCCGGACCCTTCGCCGATCCGCGCAAACCCGTCTCCCGCAAGGTGCGGTTCGCCGCGGCGCCCGCTCTCGAGCAGCGACTTCGCGCCCCAGCTCCGCAGTTTTCCGCCCTTCAGCCACTTCCAGAAGAAGGGGTGCTGGATGAAATGCTGCAAGTAGCGGTAGGCCGTGCGCACAGGGCTTTCGAACCACGACGGCACGAAGATCCCAGCCGACACCAGCCTGTCCGGATGGACGTAGAAGAAGCCGAAGATCTCCGGCTCCGGGTAGCCGATGGTGTGGTACACGGTGCCGGGCTCCAGATCCACGCCGTCAGGCAGCTCGATGACCATCTTCATGCCCACGGCCCACTCGTCGCGCTTGTGGCCTTCCGGCATGCCGAGCGTCTCGTCCATCGCGCGGCTCACCGCGCCCACGGGCCCGTCGCCCACCACCGTCAGCGCCGCGCGAATCTCCGTCCCATCGGCCGCCAGAACCAGCCCGGCCACCTTTCCGTCTTCGATCAGCGGCTCCGCCACCGGCGTCGACGGCCAGATCTGCGCCATGCCCGACATCATCACCTGCTGGCCCACCCACTGGTTGAACTGCCCCAGCGACATCACCAGCCCGTCGTGCTTGTGCATGAACTCCGGCACGATGGGCGCTTCAAAGGCATGCTCCTTCGCGCCGAACATCTCCAGTGCCGTGTCCGCCGCCTTCATCCACAACGGCCGGCGGCTCGCTCCGTGCGGGTCCATCAGGTACATCAGCTTTTCGGTGGAGACCTTTGACGCCATCGGTATCTGCGTGGCGTCGAGATCCGGGAAGCTCCCCTTGATCGCCCGCGCCCGTGTGACCACGCCGGAGACGCCAAAGCTGATGTCGTCGGCCCGCTCGTAGCAGATCACCTGCGGCGGCATACCCGGAAACGCGCGGCTCTCCAGGCTCTGCTCGGCGATGCCCCGCGCCAAAGTCGTCAGAAATCCGCCGGTGGCCGGACCAAAGCCCGCGCACACGATGTCGGCGTCCAGCGGTTTCACTTCGTGCTCCATCGCCGTGGTCTCCTCGACCGCGCTCTACTGCGGATAGTCCAGCGCCGCCGGAATCATCACCTTCGCCAGCGACTCGCCCGCGCGGTCCTTCGTCAACCGCGAGCCCGTCATGCATCCTTCCAGCTTGGTCCGCAGCCGCGTGAAGTCCATCAGGCCCTCGTGGTGCGCGCATGGCCCGGCCTTCGGCGCATGGCTGCCGTCGTCCATGACGACTTCCACCGTGTAGCCCGACATGCCCGGCACCAGCGATTCCAGGTCTTCGAGCTCACCCTGCTTGAAGCAGCTCTGGCACTGCGGATCGTCCCACGCCGGATGGCGCAGGTAGCCGAACACCAGTTCCGTGCAGATCCGGTTCACTTCGCCCGCCGCGCGGGCCGCCTGCACGTGGCACAGGTCGCGCATGAACTGCACCGTGCCTTCAATACCGTCTTCCAGCGCCGCGTTCGACGGCCCGGCTTCCGCCAGGTGCTCTACGTCCAGGATCTGCGCCCGCGACGCCAGCAGCCAGCACAGCGCATCGGCCATCGGGAACGTCACGCCCTGCCGGTTGCCCTGATAGAGCTTCGTGCCCTCGGCGTCCTTGGCGATTTGCAGGTGCTCCACCGTCCACAGCCACATCTCCATGGCTGTGGCCAGCGTGCAGCCGCCCGACGCCGCGTTCCGCGACGCCACGCGCCGCATCTCGTGGATCCACGACCGGAACTGCACCAGGAACACTTCGTTGGTCATCGACAGCGACAGGTGCCGCCGCTGCACCGCCTCCGGACCCTCGTAGGTGGCTTCGAGCTGCGAATCCATCCACTTGTAGCCCAGGAAGCCGGGGCAGTCTTCCGTGATGCCATAGCCGCCCATCAGGCTGACGGCCTCGCGCATCATCTGCGACCCGTGGCCCGTGTTCCACAGCTTGCAGGCCGGGCACAGCACGTTGGCCTGCGCGTCCTTGACGATGTAGCTGACGATGGCGTCGTCCTTCAGCGTCTGGTAGCGGGACTTGTTCCTCATCGCCTCCGGACGGCTCTCCTGCTCCAGCAGTTCGATGGCGTCGGCGTACCGCTTCTTCAGCGCCTTGTACGCCGCAATGCCGCCCTTGATGCCCTGTTCGGCCAGCGCGCGGTCTTTCTCGGTCTCCAGCGGGTCCAACTCGTCGAACAGCCGTGCCGCCGCGAAGCCGAGCGATGCGCCCGCCTCGCCTGCTGCCCAGATGTCGACCAGCCGGTGCGTGACGTCTTCCTTCTGCTGCAATCCCAGCTCGTACCTCGGCGAGCCGGGAGGCACCATGCCCGAGCCCCGGAACCGGTCGCGATGGTAGCGGATCAGCGGCTCCACGGCGCTCAGCAGCTTGGCGGAGGTCATCAGCCCCACCATCACGCGAGTCCGCCGGAAGACCGCTTCGATCACCTCGCCGTGGCTGTAGGTCGGAATGATGCGGCCGTTCTCCACCTTGTAGCCGCCGACAATCCGGCTGGCCGGAATCTTCAGCGCAAACACCGGGTCGGAGGTCGAGCTGAGCTGGTGCACCAGCTTCTTCGTCGGCGTGCCCCTGTCGAACAGCCCTTCGTCGCCCTCTTCGAGGATCACCATCATGCTGCCTTCGATCCGCGGGTCGCCGCTGTCGACGGCCGCCGTCACGAAGTTCGCGAAGCCCATGTTGGTGATGAAGCGCCCGCGCTTGTTGACTTCAAGAACCGGCTCCTGCCCCGGCTCCCATTCGAGGATCTTCACCCGGCCCGACAGCATGCCCGTCTCGACCCCGACGAACGGGATCGGCTCCGTCAGGCAGAACGCCCCGCGCTGCGGCGTCTTTCCCGGCCCAGGGGCCGCGAGTTCCATGTAGTGCGCCTTCTGCTCCGGCGTGCCGCGTTCGTGGATCGGCGCCAGCGCCAGGCACCCTGCCAGAGACCCCGTCGATGCGCCCGCGTCCACCCAGGCCAGCTCGAACGCGATGAGCGACAGCGCCAGGTTCTTCGGCCCTTCCAGGAAGCCGCCGCAGTCGGGGTCCATGTAGGCCGCCGTGATGCCGGCCGCGTCGAATTCGGCCAGCAGAGCGTTCTTCTCGGGCGTCCAGTCGTGGGTCAGCCGTCCGCCCTGCGCCACCAGCCGCGCCACCGGCCCGCGGGCCACCGCGCGCACACTCTGGATCAGCATCGCCAGGTCGTAACGATCCTCAAACCTCCATAGAATCTGACGGATATCGTCGCCGGGCAGGGTCTTCAGCGCTTCACGGCGCGGCTTGGGTGTGGAGATGGTTTCCATCGCAGCTCCTCTCGACAGGGCAACTAAATAAGATTATAGGACCAAAGAATCTTGAATGGATAGGGAATTTTCCCGGCCTCCCTGTCCCCGTTCGGGGACTAGCCCATGAGGTGACTCAGGGAGTATAAGATCCCCATGAGGAGTATCGGGATTCCAGCGCTGTTTCTCATGTGGCCTCTCTTGTGGCTTCTTCCCGCCTTGCTCTCCGGCATCATCGCCAGCCAGCGAGGAGGCAGCTACCCACTCTGGCTGATCGCCGGATTCGCCAGCGGCCCCTTCGCCTGGCTCACGTGCGTCATGGCATACCGGATGAACAATCGCCACCCCTGCCCGTTCTGCCGCGAGTCGGTCGATCGGGCCGCCACAAAATGCCCCCACTGCCGGTCGCTGCAACCCGGCGCCGGGGACTGACCTCGACACCCCTCGCCCTCCGTTTTGCGCCACGAATGATCCGGCGATGATCCGTTTCATTCTGGATGTGCGCGTCAAGTTGTGGAGGAGAAGAGCAGATGCAGTATCGCCTTTCCCGGCTGGCCCTTTGTGCCGCCGTGCTGCTCGGGGGACGCGCTTTCGGCGCCGATGCCTCAGAGTATTTCCGCGCCATTCGCGCAAACGAACTCACCACACTGAAAACGCTGGCGGCGGACCCCGCCGGCATCAATGCCACCGATAACCGAAAGATCACGCCGCTGATCTATGCGTCGTTCTACGGCAGCGCGGAGTCGGTCCGAATCCTGCTCGATGCGGGCGCAGATGTGAACGCGCGCAACGACATCGGCCTGACGGCGCTCGTCGCCGGCGCGTGCAACCCGGAGAAGGCTCGCATGCTGATCGAGAAGGGCGCCGACGTGAATGCGAAAACGAACCAGGGCCGCACGCCGCTGATCGTCGCCGCGTCGTGCAGCGGTTCGTTCCCGACGCTGAAGCTGATGCTCGCCAAGGGCGCGGATGTGAAGGCCGCGGACGGCATGGGCAACACCGCACTGCTGGCCGCCGCCAGCTACAGCGGCTACGACAACGTGAAGTTGCTGGTGGACGCGGGCTCGGACGTGAACGCGAAGGACATGGCGGGGCAGACCGCGCTGATGTCGGCCGCGGGCCTCAGCGACGTCGCCACCACGAAGCTTCTGCTGGCCAAGGGGGCCGATCCGAACATCGCCAACACCTTTGGCGGGAGGGTCCGGCATGGCGACATCAATCTGAAGCAGCTCACCGCGTTGCACTTCGCCGCGCCGCACGCTCCAGCGGAACTGGTCCGAATGTTGCTCGACGCCGGTGCGAAAACCGGCGCGAAGGATGTCCGCGACATGACCCCGCTGATGATCGCCGCCGCCGCCGAGAAGCAGGACCCCGAGGTGGTGAAGCTGCTCGTCAAGGCTACGGAGAACGTGAATGCCGCCGACATCTACGGCGAGACTGCGATGGACTGGGCGCGTAAATTCAATCACCCGGCCGTGTTGAGCGTGCTGTCCGGCGCGAATATCCCATCCAAGATGCCTCCGGCGCCGCCCGCGCGGACGTTGGAGCCGAACTCGCCCCGCGCCGCCATCGATCAGGCCATGGCTTCGGTCGGGCGCAGCTCAGCCGGGTTCTTCAAGGAAGGCGGCTGCGTCGCCTGCCACCACCAGGTGATGGCGATTCGCTCCTGGTCGGCTCTGCACAAGGCCGGAGTCACCGCCGACGAGACCCCGGCGAAGCAGTACGCCATGGGCCTGATGGCTGCCCGTCCGCTGGTTGAGCCGGGCGCTCTCCAGATGGTTGGACCGCCGGGCGACTCGGACACGGTGCTCTATGTCATGTCCGCCGCAGCCGATGCGAAGGCTCCGGCCTCGTCGCTGACCGAAGTCACCGTGAACTTCATCGCCAACCGCCAGTTGGCCGACGGCCGGTGGTCCATCGGTTTCGGCGGCATCTCCCGCGCGCCGCTCGAAGAAAGCGACGTCACGCGCACCATGATGGCCATCAAGCTTCTGAAAACGTACGCCTGGCCTGCCCGCCAACCCGAATTCGACCAACGGATCGCGCGTGCCCGGCAGTGGCTGGAGTCCATTCACCCCGCCACAAGCTATGAGAAGGCCGAGCGATTGCTGGCGATGTTCAGGGCCGGTTCGGAGAGGTCGAAGATCCAGGCTGCGGCGAAAGACCTGATCGCGTCGCAACGAACGGACGGCGGCTGGGCGCAGACCGTGAACTTGGCGAGCGATGCGTACGCCACCGGTCTGGCGCTGACGGCGCTGAACGAGACCGGGCAGCTTGCCGCGACGGAGCTCCCGTACCAGAAGGGCGTGGAGTACCTGCTGAAAACGCAGCTCGACGACGGCTCCTGGTACGTCCGCAGCCGCTCGCCGAAGTTCCAGCCGTACTTCCAGAGCGGCTTCCCGCACGACCACGACCAGTGGATTTCGATGGCCGCCACGGCCATGGCCGTCTCGGGGCTGGCCCCCGCAGTGAATAGTCTGCTAAGTCAAAGGGTACAATAGAGCTTTCCGCTCTCATGCCCAATCGTGATGACCGCAGGCGAGCCCTGCTCGATGCCCTAGATGCCCGTATCCTCGTCCTGGACGGGGCCATGGGCACCATGCTCCAGCAGCGCAACCCGACCATCGAAGACTGGGGCGGGCCCAGGTTCGAGAACTGCACAGAGAACCTGCTGTTCACCCGCCCCGAGTGGATTCGCGACATCCATCGCGAGTACTTCGAGGCCGGGGCCGATATCGTCGAGACCAACTCGTTCGGCGGCCACACCATCACGCTGGGCGAGTTCGGGCTCGACGATCGCTGCGTCGAGGTGAATTCCATCGCCGCGCGCCTGGCGCGCGAAGTGGCTGACGATATGTCGGCGCCCGGACGGCCGCGCTTCGTGGCCGGGTCGATGGGACCGACGACTAAGGCCGTCACCGTCACCGGCGGCACAACGTTCCAGGAGCTTCGCGACGGCTATTACCTTCAGGCCAAGGGACTTATCGAAGGCGGCGCCGACCTGCTGCTGATCGAGACAGCGCAGGATACGCGCAACGTCAAAAGCGCGCTGCTCGCCATCGATCAGCTCGCGCGCGAAGCGGGCTTCCCGATTCCCGTCATGGTCTCCGGCACCATCGAGCCGACGGGCACCATGCTGGCCGGGCAGACCGCCGACGCGCTGGTCGTCTCCATCAAACACGCGCCGCTGCTCGCCATCGGCTTGAACTGCGCTACCGGCCCCGAGTTCATGACCGACCACATCCGGACGATTCATGAACTTTCGCCCGTGCGCGTGTCGTGTTACCCGAATGCCGGGCTGCCGAACGTCGAGGGCAAGTACGGCGAAACGCCGACGTCGCTGGCGGCGCAGCTCGAGAAGTTCGCCGATCACGGCTGGCTGAACCTCGTCGGCGGCTGCTGCGGGACGACGCCCGCGCATATCCGGGCCATCGCGCAGATGGTGGAGCGCAAGAGGCCGCGCGTGACGCCCGCTCAGAAGCCGCGCGCGTTTTACTCCGGCATCGAGGTGGTGGAGGCCGAGGAGTCGAACCGGCCGCTGATCGTCGGCGAGCGCACGAACGTCATCGGCTCACGCCTCTTCAAGCAGTTGATTTCAGAGGAGAAATGGGAGGAGGCGACGGAGATCGCGCGGCGCCAGGTGCGCAACGGCGCGCACATCATCGACGTGTGTTTGCAGTCGTCGGACCGCGAGGAAATCAACGATATCCCGGCCTTCTACGACAAGCTGATCCGCAAGATCAAAGCGCCGATCATGATCGACACGACGGACCCGAAGGCCGTCGAGCTCTCGCTGACGTATTCGCAGGGCAAGGCGATCATCAATTCGGTGAATCTCGAGGACGGCGAGGAGAAATTCGAGAGAATCTGCCCGATCGCGCGGCGTTACGGCGCGGCGCTGGTGGTGGGGACCATCGACGAGGATCCCGTGCAAGCGCAGGCGTTCACTCGCGAGCGAAAGCTGGAAGTCGCCCGGCGGAGCGTCGAGATTCTCACGACGAAATACGACATTCCCGTCGAGGATATTGCGATCGATCCGCTCGTTTTTCCGTGCGCGACGGGCGACGAGAACTACAT
This sequence comes from Bryobacteraceae bacterium, assembly GCA_050789245.1. GTDB lineage: Bacteria > Acidobacteriota > Terriglobia > Bryobacterales > Bryobacteraceae > PNKE01. The sequence continues at coordinate 26,474 of JBOZRR010000034.1, forward strand.
CGGCGGCGCCGTCGAGACGATCGAGGCGGTCCGGCTGATCAAGGAACAGATTCCGGGCGTGCGCACGATTCTCGGCGTGTCGAACATCTCGTTCGGGCTGCCGGCGGCGGCGCGCGAGATCGTCAACTCGGTGTTCCTGTACTACACGACGAAGGCGGGGCTTGATCTGGCGATCGTCAATGCCGAAAAGCTCGAGCGTTTCGCGTCGATTCCCGAACACGAGCGCCGTCTGGCCGAGCACCTGCTGTTCAACACGCCGGACCCGGAGAAGTTCCCCGGCGTGTCGGAAGACTGGCGCCGGCAGTCGCACGAAGAGCGCGCGGCGGTGAACCAGCTCAACATTGCGGTGATCACCGAGCATTTCCGTGGCGCGAAGGTGCGCGAAAAGAAGAAGACCGCCGAACTGCCGCTGGATCAGCGCCTGTCGAATTACATCATCGAGGGCTCGAAGGACGGGCTGATCGAGGACCTCGACCGCAAGCGCGCCGAGGGCGCGGCACCGCTGGAGATCATCAACGGCCCGCTGATGGCGGGCATGGCGGAAGTGGGCCGGCTGTTCAACAACAACGAGCTGATCGTGGCCGAGGTGCTGCAATCGGCCGAGGCGATGAAGGCCGCGGTGACGCACCTGGAACAGTTCATGGAGAAGTCCGACGTCGTCGCGCGCGGCAAGGTGATTTTGGCCACGGTGAAGGGCGACGTCCACGACATCGGCAAGAACCTGGTCGAAATCATCCTGGCCAACAACGGCTACAACGTGGTGAACCTGGGCATCAAGGTGCCGCCGGAAGAGCTGATCAAGGCTTTCAAGGCGCACAAGCCCGACGCCATCGGCCTTTCCGGACTGCTGGTGAAGAGCGCGCAGCAGATGATCGTGACCGGCGAAGACCTGCGAGGCGCGGGCATCGACGTGCCGCTGCTGGTGGGCGGCGCGGCGCTGAGCGAACGCTTCACCGTCACGAAGATCGGGCCGGCGTATTCGTCGCCGACGTTCTACGCGAAGGACGCGATGACGGGCCTGCGATTGTTGAACGAGATCATGGACCCGGCGACACGCGCCGAGTCGTTGCAGTCGCACGTCTTTGTGGAGTCGGGACCCGTGGCGGCACAAGCGCCCGCGGCGCGGCCATTCGTGCCGTCGATGGCGCGAAGCCCGAAGGTCCGGACCGATATCCCGATTCCGGCGGCTCCGTACACGGATCGCAAGCTGCGCGACGTGCCGCACTTGAACGAGGTGTGGAGCTACATCAACCCGTTCATGCTCTACGGGCGGCACCTGGGCTACAAGGGCAACTTCGAGAAGGCGCTTCACGAACGCGAGGCTCGGGCGCTGGAGCTGTTCCACCAGGTGGAAGAGGTGAAGCAGTTCGCGGCGACGTTCATGCGGGTGCGCGCGGTGTGGCAGTTCTACGAGGCGGAGCGTGACGGCAACTCGATCCGCTTGTTCGAGCCGGGCGCGGCCGCGCCGGTGCACTCGTTCACGTTCGGCCGTCAGGACCGCGAGGACGGCCTGTGCCTGAGCGACTACATCCTTGATCCGGACGACAACGGACGGCGCGACCACATGGCGCTGTTCGTCTGCACGGCGGGGACAGGGGTCCGCGAGGCGAGCGAGGCGGCCAAGGAGCGCGGCGAATTCTTCATGGCTCACGCGCTGCAAGCGCTGGCGCTGGAGACGGCCGAGGGTTGCGCGGAGTGGCTGCACCGCCGCATCCGCGAGGACTGGGGCTTCCCCGATCCGCCGTCGCTGACGATGCACGAGCGGTTCACGTCGCGCTATCGCGGCAAGCGCTACAGCTTCGGCTACCCGGCCTGCCCGAACCTGGACGACCAGGCAGGCATCTGGAAGCTGTTGCGGCCCGAGGCGATCGGCGTCGAACTGACTGAGGGCATGATGATGGAGCCCGAAGCGTCCGTCAGCGCGCTGGTGTTCCACCATCCGGACTGCGCGTACTTCAGCGCGGCGGAGGCGACTGCCGAGGTCGGGTAGCTCGTCAGACTCAGGGCTTGAGCTGATAGTCCTCCCCTAGCGGACCCGCGCCTGCCAGGTACTTCCGCGCCCGCACCAGCTCCGCGATCTGCCGCACGTGCCCTAAGTCGTGCAGCGCCCACTCGTGCAGCATTTGCGAGAGCGTGATCTCGCCCGCCGCGCGATGCCTCGCCTTGCGTGAACCCGCCTCCGGCGGCAGCCCGCGCAGCAGTTCAATGTTCGCCTCCCGCTGATCCTCGAAGTGGCCGAAATCCTCCTCCGGGTCGCCGTTCTTGTACAAATCCAGGTACATCTGCGCATCGTCCGGTTCGAACTCCGGCATCTCCTCCGCCAGGAATCGATCCAACCGTGCGCGATAGCAGTGACCCTCGGAATGCGACAGATGCGCCAACACCTCGGCGATCGAGAAGCGGTCCGGCGCCGGCTTCCACCGCGCGTCCTCATCCGAAATCCCCGACATGAGCCCGCGCAGGATCGCCGGCGTCGATTCGAGCAGATCGAGACACGGCAGTTCGTTGGTCATATCGTGTTTATCCTATGATGCGCTTGGCGCCCTGCTGCCGGCCCCTCTCTTGCGCGTCTTTGCTGAAAGCTGACAGAGGTTATCGAGGCCCTACGACGACATTCCGAAGGTATAATACCCGTGCGAAGAGCATCATCGACTCGGGTATCGTCTTATGGTTGATCGGATAGTGGTGTCTGCAGACAGGATCTGTGTTGTTACTCACTTGTTTGCCTGGCTTGGGGCCGCAGTAGCGTGGGGCTATAAGTGGGCAACTGAGGGGTCGGCACCTTCCGGCCCTGCGTACAATGTCCCATATGATTTCATCTCCCAAGTTGACTACTTCGCACATGGCGTGTCCTTCGACTCACTCGTGTCCAAATTAGCGGCGGCTGGGGGTAGGTGAAGCTCCGGCTAGGATGGAGGAAGTTCTTGCAGGAACACATCCTCAATCCGAGCAAA
>JBOZRR010000035.1:0-57129 GCA_050789245.1 Bryobacteraceae bacterium
GGGCTTCGCTACGGCTGTGCCACCAATGGCAAACTTGAGGTCAGACCGGACAACTAACGTGTCAACAAAACCGGACAACTACAAAAGCTACGGACACCGCTTGGGGTGAGAACTTCTTGCGCCATCGTGTATGTCTCTGGTGGCGTGACAATGCAACGATAGTCACCTGTCCCGTACGTCGTCGCTAGGTCGTCCCAGGCAGCACCTCGGGAATGCTCCTGAGGGAGCCGACGCCTTCCTCGGAAGCGCTCGTGAGGGCGGTCATCAAGCCGGATGATGGTCGGAGGCTGGTGTGGGACCCCGCTCGAGTTTGCAGTTAAGCAGAAGTGCTCCTCTGCTAGCGCCGAACTAATCGGACTGATCCCGGGACGCGCATAGCCCGCTCCTGACAAAGCGAGCAAGCGCAGAATCACTGCGCAGCGGAACCATGAGACGATAGGCGTTTCCTAGATCGCCCTATGCTTGCCAAGTGGAGTTTCTCCGTGAGTCTCCGAAATCAATTGATCCTGATCACCTGCATCCTCGGTGCGGCCGGTTATGCGTATTGGAAGCTAGCAATTCCAGTACACCGCGTTGATATTCGCTCGGAACTAATCATGTTGGGTGACCTCGACGGCGACAGGAGGTGGACTGCCGCGGACCTGGGGGCGCTCGACGCTTTCCACCGCGAACCATTTGCCACCCCGGTAGAGGTGGCCTGCCGGCTCGACATGAATTGGAATGGCCTGATCGATGAGGAAGACCTGGAGATTCTCCGTATGCTGGTCGCTTCGGCTGGCGACCCGTATTCAGCCTTGGAGACATCGCGGGTGAGAGGCATACCCTTTCCCCGCCCGCGAGAGCTGTATCGCTACGTTCAAGTTCAGGAATACCGAGAACGTCCGATGTGGGCTCTGGCTTATCCACACGCCACAGACTCTGGGTTGAAGTGGCTTGCTGGTTTTCGTGAGCGGAAGAAGACGAGTGCCTATGAGACCGCGCTGGAGAATGCAATTTACTCTGAGGCGGTCCGATTCGAATACGCTTGGCGACACAGAGAACCGCGGTTGCTTCCTATCGAGAGGGAGTACGCCGCGCGCAAGATTGCGCGCGTACAGCAGTTTCATGATGCCGGTGACAAATTTGAGTTGCTTCTGGCCCTGATTGAGCTGGTAGAGGACGCAGAGACGCTCACCACGCGAAACCAGCCTCAGTTTCCCATTCAGCTCCTTGCGTTCCGGGACCACTTGCGGGAGGTGCTCGGGTCTACCGCTTTCAAGGAATTTGAAGCGGGACTGCTGGACTGGCGCGCGGTCCTTGGGATCATCTCCGCTCACATGCGGAAGGACCTCGGACTGACCCGCGAACTCGAAAGTCTCGCGCGACCTCGGAGTTTCGACAACCTCGAGAACTACGTGCAACGGACAGAATGGCAGTACTACAAGAGCACAACGCGGGAATCTGAATTCCGAGCACTCATCAACTTCGCCCAGAATGACCGTCGGTACCTCCATGCAGTTTCTCGCACGCAAAGAAGGCTGCAGGATCAGAACGTGGAGAATCACAATCTACCGATGGTCCTGCTGTTCCGGGAGGCGCTTTCCATCAAGAAAGGCGACAAGAAGAAGGCCGTCGGCCTGCTGGATGAAGCGATACGTATTCCGTACGCTTGGGTTAGCTCGATCCCACGCGCGGCATTGCCATCCTCACTCGCGCTTGACAACTTCCTGTTGCCGGGCAACAAAGAGGACGGTGCCGACAAGAGCCGGCACTGGAACGTCTTCGGTGGGATCTGCCTCTACAAATCTCCGCAGGAGGCTCTCGATCTCTCCCTCAGGCGTGAAATGCAGGATCTTCGTGAAGGCGGGTACTCAAGAGATGCGATGCGGGAGTTCCTCCGAGACATGATTGCGAATCTGAACGGAATGTACCACGTGATCACAGTGAATCCTGAACTCCTGCGGGAGGAGCAACATTAAACGTCGCGAGGATTGGAGCCACGCTGCGGTGCCGGCCCCCGCCGGCAAGTGAAGTCTGGGCCGATGCCGCCGCAAGCGCGTCCGCCGGGCGAGAATAGGGGGCATGGTTGCGCACTTCCGAAGGCTCCTCGCCCTGATGGCGGCGCTCGTCGCCACGCCGCTGGTTTTCGGTCAGCCGAATCTCGATGATGTCGCTGAACGGACGCGCAAGGCGTTCGACGTGCCGGGCATCGCGGTGGCCGTGGTGAAGGACGGCAACGTAGTGGTGGCGAAGGGCTACGGAGTGCGGAAGCTGGGTTCGCCGGAGCCGGTGACGAAAGAGACCCTGTTCGGCGTGGCGTCGAACACGAAAGCCTTCACCGCCGCGCTGCTGGCGATGCTCGTGGACGAAGGAAAAGTCGCCTGGGACGATCCGGTGGTGAAGCACCTGCCGTGGTTCCAGATGGCCGACCCGTACATCACTCGCGAGACGACGGTGCGCGACCTGCTGGTCCACCGCAGCGGACTGGCACTGGGCGCGGGGGACCTGATGTACTTCCCGCCGTCGGACTTTACGGAAGACGAGATCGCGCGGCGGCTGCGCAACGTGCCCATTGGCGCGAGCTTCCGCAGCCGGTACGCCTACGACAACATCCTCTACCTGATCGCGGGAAAGGTGATCGAATCCGCGTCGGGCAAGAAGTGGGACGTCTTCCTGCGGGAGCGCATCCTGGAGCCGCTCGGCATGCGCCGTACGGTGCCGCTGCTCCGGATGCTGCCGAGGAACGAGAACCTGGCCATGCCCCACGCGAAGGGCGAACGCGGCATGGAAGCATTGCAGCATTCGAGCCTGGATAACAACGCCCCGGCTGCGTCGATCCTGTCGTCCGTGGAGGACATGTCGAAATGGGTCGTCGCGCAGTTGAACAAGGGCGAGATCGGCGGCGGGAAGCGCCTCTTCTCGGAAAAGCAGTCGAAGGAGATGTGGTCGCCGCAGACCATCATGCCGATCGGCGATCCGTCGCCGTCGCTGGCGGCAACGAAGCCGAACTTCCTGGCCTATGGCCTGGGCTGGAATCTGTGGGACTATCGCGGGCGCAAGATCGTCCATCACACCGGCGGGCTGGCCGGGATGGTGACGCGCGTGACGTTGGTGCCGGACCAGAAGCTCGGTATCATCGTGCTGACCAACCAGGAATCCGGCGGGGCGTTCAACGCGTTGACGTACACCGTTCTGGATCACTACCTGAACGCGCCGGCGACAGATTGGGTGGAGGCATTCCTGGCCGTACAGAAGAAGCGCGAGGCTGAGGCCGCGGAGGAGATCGGGAAAGCCGCGAAGGGGCGCAACGCGGCGTCGAAGCCCTCACTGCCGGCCGCGAGCTATGCGGGCCGCTATCGCGATCCCTGGTACGGGGACGTCCTGGTGGAAGAGAAGGACGGCGCACTGGCGGTTCGTTTCACGCATACGCCGCTACTGACCGGCACGCTGGAGCACTGGCAGTACGACACGTTCATTGCGCGCTGGAAGGATCGCACGCTGCTTGCCGATGCATACATGACGTTTGTTCTCGGCCCCGACGGGAAGATCACGGATGTGCGCATGAAGGCCGTCTCTCCGCTCACCGACTTCAGCTACGATTTCCACCATCTCGCGCTGAAGCCGGCGCCGAAGGATGCGAAGCCATACTGAGCGGCCTTACGCGGCGTTGACCAGCCGCATGAAGTACATCGGGAAGAAGACAATGAGGCCGATGAGCACAAGGATGCCCCACGTCATGCGGTTCCCGAAGTTCAAGGTGTAGCCGATGCCGTCGCGCTTCTCGACGATGAACGCGGGGTCCGCCGGGTTGACGTAGAACAGGCCCAGCTTCCAGCACTCGTCCGGCGTGGCGTCGCTGCCGCCGGTGGGCTCCATGCTCATGCGGATGAGCGGGATTGCGAAGGCGACGATCGCCGCGATCATGCCCGCGCCCACCACCGGCAGAGCCCAGGCCAGCACACTGGAGGGGATCAACGCTCCTACCGAAACCAGGCTAGTGAGCGCCGAGGCCATCCACATTACAGCGACAAGCAGCCGCACGTTCAGAGCGCGGTAACGCGTCGCCCAACCTTCACGCTCTCCGCTGGAACCGCGGCGCGAGCCGTAGAGGATCATCAGCGCGACGGCGGCCATTAACGAGAGCGTCAGCGCGCTCATCACAGGGTTGAAGAAGACGGCAGCGGGCGATTTCTCCACCCAGCGGTCCGGCCTGCCGTCCAGGCCATAGTGCGCCGGGAACCGCGCGGGCAACTCGTCCCAGGAGAGGGCGAGCCAGGTTGCCGCCGCCAGCGGGCCCAGGAAGGGAGACAGCATGGTGAGCACCCCGCCGGGCAAAGGTTCGCGGGCCGCGAACAGCTCTGCCGAACGTTCGCCGCTGACGCTCGCGGCATAGGGCCGGGTGGCCTTCCATGCCCAGACCCATGCCCCCATCACTGAAAAGACTTGGATCATTGGAGACAGCCCGAGCAGCGCGCGGTTGCCTATCTCTGAGCCGATCCACGCCGCAACCAGCGCGGCGGCTGATCCGGCCCATAGGATCAGCCGGAAGCGCATGGCGATGCCACGCCCATCGGACGAGTCGCGGAACTCCGGCGTCACGGTCACCCCGAAATAGAGGTTGCGCTTGCGCAGTCTGGGGACAATTTCAAATACGGCTGCAACCAGAAGGATGACAGGCGCGATCGCGGCGAATTCGGAGGTGATCATGGTTCAAGGTTCTCCATCAGGGATTCGATCTCTTTCCTGATGCGGGCGGCCGGGAGCCCTCCCGCTTTCATCTCGGCCATCATGCGGCGCAGGCGCTGGCGGAAGGCCTCGACGTCACCTTCCCTGGCGCGCGGCGCTCGGCGCTCTGCCACGCGAGCGGCGCGCCCATGGCCGACGTCGAGGAAGCCCTCCTCGGCCAGCAGGCGGTACGCCTCGGCGATGGTATTGAAGTGCACGGCCAGGTCCGTCGCCAGTTTGCGGACCGGGGGCAGGGAGTCCCCCGGCGTCAGCGCGCCCTCGACTATCAGCGTCCGGAACTGCGCCGCCACTTGCCGGTAGACCGGCTCGGAGGCATTCACGTCGATTCGAATCTTCAGTCCGCCGGGTGGCATCGAGCCCTCACTGTCTAGTGTACAGATACACTATACACTAAGGCGCGGCGGCCGCAAGAGAAAAGTGAACGCTATCCAGGAACCGCGCCCGTCACGGCCCACACGCGCGCGGGCAGTTCGAAGGATTCGGTCTCCGATTTCGGCGCGAGGCGGCGCTTCAGGGCTTCGCGTAGCGCCTGCCTGCCGCTTTCCGGCAACGCGCGGACGTATGCGCCCGCCGGTCCCTGGCCCAGCAGGAACGGGTCCCAGTAATCGGCGAAGGAACTGAAGCGCATGGTGATCTCCAGCGGCTTCTCGCGCACGGCGTTCAGCCCGCCTAGTCGCCAGAGCGCGGAGAGTTCGCCTTCCCTCCGGAAGCGCATGTGGCGCTCGTCGCGCTTCTCAGCGGCCGGGTCCACGCTGGCGGCGGCCTCCCAGAAGATGCGGAGCATCATCATACGCCCGCCGTAGTCCCAGACCGCCGCCGAGATGCGGCCCTTCGGCTGGGTGACACGGCGCAATTCCCGCAGCGCCTTGGCGGCGTCGGGGATGAAGTTGAAGACGAGCAGCGAGACGCTGGCGGCGAAGGTACGATCGGCGAACTGAAGCGCCTGGGCATCGCCCTTCTGAAACTCGACACGCTCCGCGAAAGAGCTCCGGCTGGTCGCGAAGGCGACGTATTCGTCCGAAGGATCAATACCCGTGATGCGGACGGAGTTCCTCCGCCGGGCGATCTCGAAGGCCATCGAACCGGTGCCGGAACCGGCGTCGAGCACGCGCCCTTTATCCGGGACTTCCGCGAAGTCGACCAGCAGAGGAGCCACCAGGCGGCTCCAGCGGCCCATGAACTTCTCGTATGCCTCAGCGTCGCCGAACATCTTCGCATCCCCGCTTTGCCCTTTCAGTGCCCCGGCCGCGCACACCCCGAACCAAGCCCGCCTCGTGAACATGCCCGATTCTAGACCAGGTCGCACTGATTCGATCCCACTTTCATCCACGCCGAGGTTAAATCCCCATCAACGTGTTGATCTCCGCAGTGCTGGCGCAGCGGTCCAGAAAATCGAACCGGCCTGCGTCCTTCACCTCGCGGACGGCGTCCAAAAATCCAGTCATCGCGGCACGATAGAGCGACGTGGCGAGGCTGATCCGCCGCACCCCGGCCGCCTCGAGTTCAGCCACGCTGAAGGACTTCCCCTTAATCCCGGCCATGAAGTTCACCGGCTTCGAGACCGCGGCACAAAGCGTTCGCACAGCTTCAATGTTCGGCAGACCGGGCGCGAACAGGACCTCGACCCCGGCCTTCTCGAATGCCTGCAAGCGCCGGATGGTCTCGTCCAGGCTTGGATTCGCGTACAGCAGATTGTGCGCACGCGCGGTCAGCATGAAGGGGAAGGGAAGCCCGCGCGCAGCCTCCGCGGCTGCGGCGATTCGCTCCACGGCCAGCGTGAAATCGAACAGCGGCGCATCGGGGTTTCCCGTCGAATCCTCAATCGTGCAGCCAACGAGTCCCACGGATGCGGCAAGATGGACGGTCTCCGCGACGACCTCCGGCGCCGCGCCGAAGCCCTTCTCGAGATCTGCGGAGACCGGCAATTCGGTGGCATCGACGATAGACCGCGCATGGGCCAGCGCCTCGTCCCGCGTCAACCCGCCATCCTTCCGGCCCATTGCGCACGCTGAGGCCGCGCTCGACGTGGCCAGCGCCTGGAACCCGAGTCCCGCGAGGATGCGCGCGGACGCCACGTCCCACGGATTCGGAATCACGAAGCTCCCGGGGCCATCGTGCAGCGCCTGGAACCGCAACGCCTTTTCGGCCTGAGTCGCACTCATCGGAAGTCACCCCCTGTCGAGATTGTTAGCAGAGAAGTCTTGACGGAAAGTACTTTGCAGTATAAAGTACACCCATGGCTCCGTCCTCCTCCCCGTTCGCGCAGGCGTTGAAACCCCGCTGGTGCCCGCCCGGCATGGTTCAGCCTCCGCGCCTTGATCCGGCCATCCCGGCAGCAACAGTGCAACGGGGCCATGCGCTGCTGCTCAACCCCTTCTATCCGAAGGACCCGAACGCGAGCTTCGGCAAGCACGTCCTGACGCCGACGCTCGCTCTCACCAGCTTCGCGGCCACGACTCCGCCGCACTGGAATGTCCGCTATTGGGATGAGAACCTGCTCCAGGGGCCGCCGCCCAGCGAGCCGATGCCGGAGGTGGTCGGCATCAGCGTCCATCTGACGTTCGCGAAGCGCGCCTTCGAACTGGCGCGCTGGTATCGCAGCCGCGGCAGCAAGGTGGTGCTTGGCGGGCTTCATGTTCTGTCGTGCCCGGACGAATGCGCTCCGCACGCCGACGCTCTCGCCATGGGTGACGGCGTTTTGCTCTGGCCGCTGATCTTGTCGGATATCGAGCAAGGCCGCTTGCAGCCGCGCTACGCCGCCACCTATGAGAACGACTACCGCACGGACCCCGCGCCGCGCCGGGCGATTCTTCCGCGCAACCGTTTCCTTACCACCACCAGCCTGATCGCCACGCGCGGCTGCCACAATCGCTGCGGCTTCTGCTATCTCGCCACCGACGGTCTACGCATGCCGTACCGTATGCGCGATCCCCAGCAGGTGGTCGACGAGTTCGTCGCCGACGGCCAGCCCTATGCCGTCTTCGTCGACAACAACCTGGGCTCGAATCGCGCGTACCTGCACGAACTGTGCCGCGCGCTTCAGCCGATCAAGCGGATCTGGAGCGCGGCCGTCACCATCGATGTCACAGACGATCCTTCGCTGATCCGAGCCATGGCCCTGGGCGGGTGCACGGGGGTCTTCATCGGCTTTGAATCGCTGACCGATCAGAATCTCGCCGACGCCCACAAGAAGACGCCGAAGCCCGCCGATTACGCCCGCCGCGTGCGCATGCTCCACGACCACGGCATCCAGGTGAACGGATCGTTCGTGCTCGGCTTCGATCACGACACGAAGGACGTCTTCGAGCAGACGGCCGAGTGGATCGAGCAGAACCGTATGGAGTGCGCCACGTTCCACATCCTGACGCCATACCCCGCCACGCCGCTCTTCCGGCAGATGGAGGCCGAAGGCCGCCTGCTGCACCGGGACTGGTCGCGTTACGACACGGCCCACGCCGTCTTCCGGCCGAAGAACATGACGCCGGAGGAACTGGAGCACGGGTACGGCTGGATCTATCAGCGGCTGTTTTCCCACGCGTCCATCTTGCGCCGCCGCCCGGAGGACTGGCGCGCAGTGGCGCCGTATCTGGCGATGTCGTACCTTTACAAGCGGTCCAACCGGTTCTGGCACATGCTGATCCGGCATGGACTGGTGCATGCGGCCTGGCGTCCGCTGGTGGAGCTCACGCGCCTGCGCCACGTGCGGTTCCGCCGGGAGCTGGCGGCGAGAGAAGAGGTGAAGCAGCCCGGCGCCAACATCATCGCCGCGGGCGTATAGCGGAGCCTTATGCGCCCCGAGGCGGCATCAGGTAGAGCGTGATAGCAAAGACCAGGTAGACCATCAGGACCAGCGCGCCGACGAACCAGGCCGAACGCCCGCTGTTCGTCAGCAGGGATGCCGTGACCATCGAGATCAGGATCATCAGGACAGCGCCGGGCCAGAAATAGAGGTCCATCGGCGACGGCCCGATGACGTAGCTCAGCAGCACAAGCACCGGCGCGACGAAGAGGGCGATTTGCGAAGCGCTGCCGAGCGCGATGCCAACGCTCAGATCCAGCCGGTTCTTCCGCGCGCCGGAGAACGCCGAAGCCATCTCGGCCGCCCCGCCGACCAGCGAGACCACGATGAAGCCCACGAACGCGGGCGTCATCCCGAACGACTCCGCGGCCTCCTGCACCGACTCCACGAAGACCTCGCTGACCAGCGCCACCAGGATCGTGACCAGCGCGAGAGTGACCAGGGCCACGCCCATCGGCCACGGCGTTTCATGATCCTCGCCCGACTCGGCGCTGGCGAACAGTTCCTTGTGCGTCTTGAGGGAGAAGTACATGCCCAGCGCGTAGGCCAGGATCAGCAGCGCCGACAGACCCAGGCTCAGCTCCTGCATGAATGACGCGGTCGACGCGGAGTCCGCGCCCGCGATGGCGGAGGGGATCAGCAGGGCGACGGTGGCCAGGAACAGCAGGCCCGCCTGGAGCCTTGCGCTAACCCGGTTGTAGTCCTGCACGTGGTGCTTCAGCCCGCCCAGCAGGAACGACATGCCCAGCATGAAGAGCGTATTGGTGACGATGGCTCCGGCGATGGACGCCTTCACCAGCATGTACTGGCCCGCCCGCAGCGCCGTGAGCGCGATGACGAGCTCCGTCAGGTTCCCCAGGGTCGCGTTGAGCAATCCGCCGACGGCATCGCCGGTCTTGGCCGCGACGGACTCGGTGGCATGGCTCAGCAGGGTGGCCAGCGGGACGATCGCCAGCACCGAAAGGACAAACAGCAGCGTGTGCGCGCCGGGCTGGAGTCGCTCAGCCGCGAACACCACAGGAACGAAGGCCAGGCACCACAGCAGCGGATTGTGGCGGATCTCATCGATCAGGAGCTTCATGGGTTTGCGCGGTCCTAGTGCTCGACCGCTCGAACAACGATGCGCGCGGACGGCGCCGGACTTGGAGAATTTGCGGGGCGGGCGTCCGGGCGGAGCTCAGGACGCGTCGAGACACTCCTGGATGAACCGCGCCTTGCCGTCCGTGTAGGCGTGCGAATCGTCAGGGAAACGGCGCGCAAGGCTGCGCTTCAGCTCCGCGTACCTTTCGCGGACATCCTGCCGGCTCCGCAGCAGGTCGCGAAAGCGCAGGTAGTTGCGCCACTGCCGGTCCCTGATTTCGACGGCATGGAGGTGCACGGTCCGGACATCCGGCGCTGATTCGGCGATGAACAGGTACCCGCCCGTGTCGCCCCGGTCGCCGCGGTCGAGATAGCCGATCCGGGCCAGACGCGCGCTCAATTCGGGGATTGCCTCGCGCGTCCGGACCGCAACCACGATGTCGATCACCGGCTTCGCCGGAAGCCCCGCCACCGCCGTGCTCCCCACATGCTGCACGTCCACGATCAGATCCCCGCAGGCCTCGCGCACCGCCCGGCACAGTTCTTCTCCCAGCGCGGCCCACGCCGGGTCATGCGCAACGAGTTTGACGGTGTGGTGTTTCAGGCCGGACATCTGCGCGTCTCACGTTGCTGCGTCCTCAATGTCGTACTCTGAACTGCGTCTCGTTGTCCAGTCTCTGCTCATCGAGCACGAATGGAGGCGTTGGATACGCCGAGGGTCCTCCAGTTCTTTTGGTGATCTCGGTGACAATGACGAACCGGAGATTGTCACCTTTGCGGAATATGTCCCGTGCTCCGATAGCCCCCTCCGCAGTCGAAAGCCGCTGCCCAGGCCACAGCCATGAGCGTTTCCAGCGGGTGTTCCCCATGGAAAGTGGAACGGGTCTGCAGAAGGCAGGCTCTGCAAATTCCAGTGCGCGGATCCAGGCGTTCTGTTTGGGGTCCCATCGCTCGATGTTGTATGCGACCATCTCGCCCGGCGTCAGCGTATCGCTGACATAACACCAGCGCTCCACTGTGGTAGGAAGGAGCCCATAGTTCGCTAGCGTGCCTTTATACATTTTCGTGATTCCAGGTATGCCAATCGAGGCGGCGTGCACGAGGGTGTCTGTGTGCAACCCGATCTCCGCAAAGTGCCCATGGGTGAGCCGGTGATGTACATGAATCGAAGCCAGCCAGGCGACGTAGATGAGGATCACTGCCGGTCCGACAAATCTGCCCGCTCGTAGCATCTTGGCCTCCATATTCCTCTCACTCTGAATCAGCCATCGGAAGAGTCCCGTCTAGGCACTTGTTCGTCAACGCACGAAACAGACTCATCGACAACCGCCGCGACCAGGTAGAAAGTCCCACACCAACATGGAAACCACGTCAGGGGCTCCGGTTCCCGCGTCCCATGGGAATTCCGCCAGGACGCGGAATCTTGGGCCGCATCAATCCGAGCCGCCGCGCAGTTTCGTCAGTTCGGACAATATCTCACTCAATATCAATAGCTTACGGAGAAAGATTTGGCGCGTTATGCTGCACTGAAGTTTGGGCCGGAAGCGCGCAAGCGCCTCCGGCTTTTCCCTTTGGCGAGGACCTTGGAGGGCCCTCGCGAGAGGTGTCCGAAAATGGGACTAGGTTCGTTTCGTAAGGCGCGGTTTTCGCCGCCGCGCGGCCTCAGTCGCCGGGCAGATTGAACTTGTCGCCGGTGTCGTTCACCCACTGCCGCAAGCGTTCGATCAGCTTGCGGCGTTCGGCGCGATATCGGTTGTTGTGGGCCAGGTTGCGCTGCTCGTAGGGGTCCTCGTTCAGGTTGAACATCAGCCACGAGTTGTTGTCGAAGGCCGCGTACTTCCAGCCGTCCCGGGTCACCAGGCCCCTGTAGGGCTTGTTGATCGAATCGGCGTGGCCGGTCGGGACCACCAGTTGCAGGTAGGCTGAATCCGGCTGCGCCGGCAGTGGGTCGGGCCCAATCCGGTAGCAGGAGTAGTCTGTGCCCTCCATCCAGGAGGGTTTGCGGATGCCGCAAAGTCCAAGCGTGGTCGGCGCGATGTCCACATGGTTCAACGCCAGTGGCCAGCGGCCCACACGGCGCCCCTGGTAGCGCGGAATGCCGCCGGTGATGATGAACGGAATTCGGACGGATTCCTCGAAGGGGTTCGTCTTGCGGTACAAACCCTGCGAGCCGTGCATGTCGCCGTGATCGGAGAAGAAGACGATGTGCGTGTTGAACGCCAGGCCAGTTTCGTCGAGCACGCGCCGGATCCGGCCGATGCTCATGTCCCAGTGCTCGATCATGGCGTAGTAGCCCGCCAATTCACGCCGGGCACGGTCCTGAACTTCGGCGACGCCCGGAACGTTTGGCCGCATCTTCAGCCCGGCCGGAGTGAACCGGCGCATGTACTCCGGTGGAGCGACGTAGGGGTCATGCGGCGGCTGAACTGAGAGAGCAGCGAAGAATGGCTTCCCGGCCCCGGCCTTCTGAGCGGCGCCCTGCTCGCGGATGTACTTGATCAGCAGGTCGGTGAGGGCGTCGGTTTCGTAGCCGGGCAGACGGTAGTGAAAGGCGTCCTTGCCTTCGCCACCATGGACCCAGGAGTCGTACTGCGAGTTGTTGTTCTCGTATCCGGCCCAGGTATCGAAACCGCCGCGCTGATCAGGTCTGGTGATGTGGAAGGCGGCGCGGCCGTTACGTTCCTTGAAACCGGTCAGGTGCCACTTGCCGAACCAGGCGGTGTGGTAACCAGCTTCGCGAAATGGCTGTGCGATGGTTGGCTGTCCGGCCGGCAGCGGGTACTCGTGACCGGGGACGCACTTGTGCGGATAGCGCCCCGTGAGCAAAGAGCCGCGAAAGGGGCAGCACAGCGGAAAGCCTGCCACGGCGGACGTGAAGTGCACGCCGTCGGTCGACATGTTGTCGATGTTCGGCGTTGAGACGTTCGGATCGTGCATGCACGAGAGTGCCTGCGCCCGGTGCTGATCGCCGAACAGCCACAGCACGTTCGGCTTTTCGGCTGGCTGTGCTCCGGGAGGAATCGCCGGTGGCTGCGCAAGTAGCGATGGAGCGGCCGCGGACTGAAGAAAGTGCCGGCGGTTCATGTCAGATCGTCCGGATGCGGACCCGCTGGAACTCCATCCAGTAGCCGCGCCGGTGGGCCTGGAGCTCGATGTAGCCTTCGTCGAGATTCTCGAGGCGGCTGTATTCGAGCACGGTGTCGCCGTTGATCCGCACCATGCAGTTCGCGCCCTGGACGCGCATTTGGAAGAGGAACCACTTCTCCTTCTCGATGCGCGGATAGGTGGCGCGCTGGAAGTAATAGAGCGAGCCCGTCGGGAAGTGCGCCTCCTCGACGTCGTGCAACTGGATCTCGTAGTGCTTCGCGCCCTGGGTGCCCCGGCCGCCGGAGCGGAACAGGATGCCGCCGTTGTGCTGCGCGCAGCCTCGGACGTAGCACTCGAACTCGAAGTCGCGGAACTTCTGCTTGGTGGCCATATGGCCGAGAGCGTCGGAGCGCAGGACGCAGCCGAAGGTTTGGAAGTCCGGCTTGCCCTCGGTGACGAACCAGTTGGCGAAGTCCTCGGGCTTCTCGTAGAGAGCGACCCACTTCTCCTTCGAGGGCAGTTCCCGAATCCGCAGGTTTCGGAAGCGGCAGGGCGCGGAAGCGGCGGCGATGCCGAGGAATCCGGATCGCAGCCGGTGGCGCAGGTCGGGGTGGGCGGCCATGTCGATGTCATGCACCGGCTCGCCGTTGATCCAGACCTGGAGCTTCGGCCAGTCGCACAGGATGCGGATGTCGTTCCACTCCTGGCGCACGGTCACCTTGGACGGCGCGACGACCGGCAGAATCGCCCCGCAGGACCAGGCGGTGGGGTTCTCGTCCTTCTGGTGGAAGATTTTGATCTGCATGCCGCAGTGGGTGGGACGGCCGTAGAGCGGAGCGTGGATGTAGATGCCGGAGTCGGTCCAGCCCTTGATGTAGAACTCGCCGCGCAGGTCAAAGTTCTCGTATTCGCGAGCGGAACGGAGCCAGGTGGGGAAAGAGGTGAAGGGGCTGACGGCGATTTCGCCGTTGGCGAGGCCGAAGGAGGTTTCAGTACCGTCGATGATCTGCCAGCCGTCGTTAAGCGGCGTGAATCCCTGCTCTGGAGACTGTTGCGAAGCTACGAGCGGAGCGGCGGCGGCCAGCGAGAATAGATGACGTCGGGACAAGGGCATAGTGAAGGTATGCCATAAAGCGGGGGTACTGTGCTAACTTGTGATCCGATGCGGATCCTCCAGCCAGTGCTGTGGTCGAAGGGTACTTTTCTTACCCCGCAACATCTCCAGGTGCAGGACCGCTTCATTGAGAGCCTGCTTCAATTCCGGACGCAGACGCTGCATTACAGGCCATACGGCTTCAGCCAGCTGAAGCTCGACTACGAGGCTCTGGGCGGCGGCGCCGCGGCCGTGCAGGAGGCGTCAGGGCTGTTTCCCGACGGGACTCCGTTCGAGATCCCGGTAGCCGACGCCGCGCCGAAAGCGCGCCCGCTCGCCGAGTTCTTCCAGCCGGGGCAGGAGACCGTGGATGTCTTCCTGGCGCTGCCGGAGTACAAGGAGAATGCGCTGAACATCTCGGCGCCCGGGCGGGGTTTGGAAACGCGGTTTCTCGCCGAAGCGTCGCCGTTTCGCGACGAGAACAGCGGCCTGACCGAGCGTGTTGTGCAGGTGGCCCGCAAGAATTTACGGTTGTTGATCGAAGGCGAGAACCGCCAGGGCCACGAGCTGATCCGTGTGGCTCGGATCCGCCGCACAGCCGCCGATACTTACGAGTTCGACGCCTCCTTCGTGCCGCCGCTGCTCGACATCCGGGCCAACGACGCGCTGACGCGTCTGGCGCGCCGGTTGCTGGAGGTGCTGTCGGCGAAGAGCTCGATGCTGGCCGCGCTGCGCCGCCAGAAGAACCAGAGCCTGGCCGAGTTCACGGTCTCCGACATTGCGAACTTCTGGCTGCTGTACTCGGTGAACTCGCATCTGCCGGTCGTGCGGCACCTGTACGAGACGAAGGGCGGCCATCCGGAGGAGCTGTATTCGACGCTCCTTTCGCTGGCGTCGGTGCTGACGACGTTCTCGCAGGACATTCTGCCGAGAGACTTGCCGGCGTACGACCACGACGAGCTTGGTCCGAAGTTTGCGGAGCTCGAGGAAAAGCTGCTGAAGCTGCTCGAGACCGTGGTGCCAAGCAACTTTGTTTCGATCCCACTCAAGCTCGTACGGCCGTCGATCTACGGTGCGACGATCGACGACGAGAAGTACCTGAAGGGCACGAAGATGTACCTGGCGATCTCGTCGAGCGTGGGAGAGTCCGAGCTGATTTCGAAGGCGCCGCACCTGATCAAGGTCTGCTCGGTGACGCACATTGAGCACCTGGTGCGGCAGGCGCTGCCCGGCATGCCGATGCTGCACCAGACGCAGCCGCCGGGCGCGATTCCGCTGAAGCTGAACTATCAGTACTTCAGCCTGAGCCAGTCCGGCCTGGCCTGGGAGGCGGTGGAGCGCTCGCGCAACATTGCGGCGTATGTCCCCGGCGATTTCCCGGAACCGCAGCTTGAGCTGGTGATCCTGCTGCCTACTTAGTCTTCAGCAGCAGGAACACGAGCACGATCACCAGTACGATCACCACGAAGGCGAGGCCGATGATCATCATGTTCATCTTGCCGCCGCCCGAGGGAGCCTGCGGCGGGGGAGGCGGCGCGGGCGGCTGGTACTGCGGTGGCTGGAATTGCGGTTGTTGAAACTGTGGCTGCTGAAATTGCGGCTGTTGGACCTGCGGCGCCTGCGGCGGCTGGAACTGGGGCGCTTGAAACGCCGGAGCTTGGCCCGGAGGCGGCGCGGGCGGTGGCGCTTGAGGCGGTGCCTGTGCCTGCGGCGGAGCTGGGGGAGGAGCGGCACCCGGACGCGGCGGTCCCTGTAGAATGCGTGTGAACTCGCTTGGTCCGCTGACCACCGGCAGGTCGGCCATGGCCGGGGCTGGGGACGCGGGCGACAGCGATGAGAAGATGCCCGTTGCGGCCGAACCGCCCGGAGCGGAAGGCGGAAGCGGAGGCGCCATCGGCGGCGGAGCTTGCGGCGCGAGGAGCGGATCGGCTTGCGGCTTCATCGAGCCGGGGCCGAACTGCCGTGTGAAGTCCCCGGCTGACTGAAAGGGCTTCGACGACGGCGGCGGTGGCAGGTTGGGCGTGATGCCCTTTTCGACGTCCTCTGCTGATTTTGGATTCGCGGCCATCGGCTGCGCGAAGAAGCGGGTGAACTCACCTTCGCCTTGCTTGGGCGGAGGCGGCGCCGCAGTCTGCGCGGCGGGTCCTTCGCCGATCGGTGCCGAACTGGGAGGCGTCACCGGGGCGCCGAAGAGTTTCGCAAACTCCGATGTGCCGCCAACGGCCGGTTCGGCCGGCTTGGGTGCGGGCGGAGGTGGCGGGGGCGGCATGGCTGGCCGGGACGGCGTGGTGTCGGCCTTGAACAGCCGGGTGAACTCGCCGGCAGACTGGGCGGCCGGTGGTGCCGCTGCCGGTGCTACCGGTGCGGGAGGAGGTTCAGGCACCTTGGCAGCCGGCGCATCGGCTTTGAACAGGCGAGTGAACTCGCCCGCTTCTGCGGCGGCGGGTGCGGCGGGCGGCGTTGGACGCGGTGGAGGTGGCGGAGGTGGTGCAGCCTTCGCCGCTGGCGCTTCCGCTCTGAACATGCGGGTGAACTCGCCCGCCTCCTCCGCCGGAGCGGCAGGCGGAGGAGCAACCGGTGGAGGCGCGGGAGCCGCCTTGGGCAGCGTCGGTATCGCCATCGTTGGCGCGGAGGCCAGGTCGATCTCAGAAGGAGCCGGGGACGCGGCAGGAGCGCCGCCGAGTGAATGCGTAAATTCGTCGAGCCACTTGTCGAGCGTCGTGAAGTTCGGCTCGTGGGCGGTGACGGCGTAGGGCGGCTCGGCGGCGTCCTGAACTTCGACGATGTGGCCCAGAGCGGCGACGGGATTCTCGCGCAGGAGCTTGCTCAACCTCAATAACGGCGGGGATTTCAGGCTCCCGGGCCCCGCTCCCCATAGGTGGAGAAGCAGTTGCCGGCCGCTGCTGATTTCGCGCGCCAGGAAGCTCTTGGGGTCGCCATCGGAGACAAGTTTCACCAGCTCGTATCGTTGGTAGAAGCTCATAAGTTAACCGCCCTTGAAATACCGTACTATATTAAGACTCGCGCCGCGCGCATTTTGCGCTGACGGGCGCTGCTAAGGATACGCGATGAAAACGCTCTCTCGCGTTGTATGGTCGGAGGGGATGCACCTGGGACCTCAACACTTCCAGGTGCAGAACCGTTATTTCGAGAACCTGGTCCACTTCACGTCGGCCTCGTTGAACTACGAGCCGTGGGGGCTGGCAGGAGTGCAGGTGGACGTGGACGCGCTGCGGAACGGAATGTTCTCGCTGGTCCACGCTCGCGGCATTTTGCCCGACGGCCTCGTGTTCCTGATGCCGGAGTCGGACACGGCGCCGGAGCCCCGAGCGATTGCAGACCTGTTTCCGCCGATGCAGGAGTACCTGGACATGCACCTGGCCATCTCGCCGGTGGATGACAAGGGGCCGAACTGCGCGCAGGAGGGACGCGCCGCCGACGGGCTTCGCTACGCTCCGCTGCCGGTTGACCTGCCGGACGAACTGACGGGCGGCGACTTCAAGACGATCCGGCTGGCGAAGAAGAATCTGCGCCTGATGGCGGAGGCGGAGTTGACAGGGGAGCTGTCGATTCCAGTGGCGCGAATCCGGCGCGACAGCGCCGGGCAGTTCGCGCTGGACCGCGACTTTATCCCGCCGGTCATCCGCATCCAGGCCAGCGAGCGGGTGATGCTGATTCTGCGTCGCATGGTCGACATGCTCGACGAGAAGAGCCGCCAGATTGTGCGGCCGAAGGACATGGCGTCGGGCACGGCGTCGGGCTTCTCGGCCGAGGGCATCAGCAACTCCTGGTTTCTTCACTGCGTGAATGCGAGCCTGACGCCGCTGAGGCACCTGCTGGCGGGGCAGAGCGCGCATCCGGAGGAGTTGTACACGGAGATGTCACGTCTCGGCGGCGCGTTGTGTACTTTTGGCCTTTCTTCCCACCCGTCTACGCTTCCCAAGTATGACCATCGGAAGCTGACAGAGTGCTTCGCCGACCTGGACCTTCACATCCGGAAGCACCTGGAGCTGGTTGTGCCCAGCAATTGCGTGCGCATCCAGCTGTCGAAGGCGCGGGACTACTTCTACGAGGGCACTGCGACTGACCCGCGCACCTTGCAGCGGGCCCGATGGATTCTTGGCATCCGCAGCAAGGTCGGCGAAGCGGAACTGATCGCGGGTACTCCGAGGCTGGTGAAGATCTGCTCAAAGGAGTTCCTGCCCAAACTGGTCAGCCGGGCGCTGCCGGGGATGACTTTGACGCACATTCCCACGCCGCCATCGGCGATTTCGCCGCGTGTCGATTCACAGTACTTCAGCGTGGATCGCGCGGGTCCGTGCTGGGACCATATCGTCCAGACGCGCGAAGTGGCAGTCTATATCCCGGGGGAGTTGCCGGAACCGGACGTGGAGTTGATGGTGGTTGTGGAGGGATAACCAATGACGACAGCTCAAGGGGCGCCGGCGGCCGCGCCGAGCGCGGGGCGTCCCGAGAATTTGGCCCTGGCATTTCAGGAAATGCTCACGGCCGTGGTTCGACTGCGCTCGAATCGACAAGTGGTGAATGACGCCGAGCAGTTCCGGCAGCAGGTAAGACAGGCGCTGCGGCTTGCCAACGACGAGGGCAAGCGCATGGGGTACGTCGAGGACGACATCCGGCTCGGGATGTTCGCGGTGGTGGCGTTCCTGGACGAGTCGGTTCTGAACCTGCAGAGCCAAGTTTTCGCGGACTGGGTGCGAAAGCCTCTGCAAGAAGAGCTGTTCGGACGGCACACGGCGGGCGAGATCTTCTTCGACCAGGTGCAGCACCTGCTGGGCAGGCGCGAGAGCGCGCAGCTTGCGGACCTGCTTGAGGTCTATTACCTCTGCATCCTGCTCGGGTTCGTCGGCAAATACAGCGTCAGCGGCCGCGGCGAGTTGAAAGTCGTGACGGACGCGATCGAGGACAAGATTAAACGGTCCCGCGCGGCGCGCGGTGAGATCTCGCCGGGCTGGCGCCCCGCCGAGCAGGCGTTCGTGCAGTCAGGCGCGGATCCTTGGGTCAAGAAACTGATGTGGATGGCGGCCGGATGCGCCGGGCTCGCGATTGTGCTGTTCGTGGTCTACAAAATGATGCTGGGGTCGGGACTGTCGTCGCTTCAGACGATGGCGGGATGAGGGGGCGATAGGCGATGAGTTTTTCGAGCCCGGTAGTTTACCTATTGGCCGCGATCGGCCTTGTGGTGTACGCGATTCTGGCGTGGGTCGTCACCGATGTGATGAAGCTCGACGGCGACAAGGCGATGATCGTTCGCGCGCTTCTAATGGCACTCGGCGTGGCGATTGTCTTCCTGGTGATCTTCCTGTACCGGAAGCGGCAGGAACGAGGGGGCGGGACGAGTGGAGGCGGCGGCGCCGCTGGTGGATCCGACGAATTCGATCCGGTGTTCCGGGATGCCGAGGCGCGGTTGAAGGCCTCTCACCTTGGCCGCGAAGCGCGCATCGGAACGATGCCGGCCGTGATCCTCCTGGGCGACACCGGTTCTGCCAAGACCAGCACGATTGTGAACAGCGGCGCGGAGGCGGAGCTGATCGGAGGACACGTCTATCAGGACGGCTACATTGTCCCGACGCAGTCCGTGAACCTCTGGTTCGCCCGGAATGCGGTGATTGCCGAGGCCGGCGGGCAATTGCCGGAGCAGTCGCAGAAGTGGTTGTCGCTGATCAGGCGGCTGAAGCCGTCGCGAATGAAGGCCGTCGTCGGGGCAGGGCAGCAGGCACCGCGCTCGGCAGTGGTCTGCGTGGATGCGGAGAGCTTCCTCCGGCAGGGAGGCAGCGATGCGCTGGCGCAGAACGCACGCCGCCTGAATGCGCGGCTCCAGGACTTGTGCCGCGAGCTGGGGATCCAGCTTCCCGTTTACGTCCTCTTCACCCGCTGCGACCGTATTCCGTTCTTCATGGAGTATGTCGCTCCGCTGACGGACGAGGAGGGCCGTCAGGTGGTGGGCGCTACGGTGCCGCTGGCGGTGGACCAGCGCATCGGTACGTACGCGGAAGAAGAGACGAAGCGGCTGACGCAGGTCTACAACGATCTCTACGTCGGCCTGGCCGATCACCGTCCGCCCATCCTGAAGCGCGAACACAACCAGCAGCAGTTGCCCGGGATTTACGAGTTCCCCCGCGAGTTCCGCAAGATGCGAACGGCGTTGGTCCAGTTCATGGTGGAACTGTGCCGGCCGAGCCAGTTGCAGTCCAGCCCCTTCATTCGCGGGTTCTACTTCTCAGGTGTGCGGCCGGTGGAAGTGCGTGAAGTGATTCAGGCGCAGCGGCCGGAGCAGCAGGCTGCGCAGCGCTCGGCGGAGGCGACCGGCATCTTCTCGATGGCCACGCAGCAGCAGGCTGCTCCGCAAGCTCGCGTCCAAGTACGGCGCGTGCCGCAGTGGCTTTTCCTGACGCGGCTGTTCAGCGATGTCATTCTGAAAGACCCCGCCGCGTTTACGGCGAGCTCCCGCAGCGTCGGGACGGACATGACGCGGCGCGTGCTGTTGGGGTCGGCTGCGGTCCTGGGGCTAATCCTAGCCACCGTGTGGACGGTCTCCTATTTCAACAACAAGTCGCTGCAGCAGGAAGTTGCGGATGCGGTGAGCGGCATCGGCTCGATCAGCGGCGGCGGGCAGGACCTGCCTCCGGTGGACACCCTGAAGCGGCTGGATGTGCTGCGGCAGAGCGTGGAGAAACTCTCGACGTACAACCGCGAGGGCGCGCCGATGGGGCTTCGTTTCGGGCTCTACTCCGGTGACGAACTGTTGCCGACGGCCCGGCGGCTGTACTTCGGCCGGTTCCATCAGGTGATGTTCGGCGCCACGCAGGCGTCGATGCTGAACCACCTGAAGAAGCTGCCAGCGACGCCGGCGCCCACCGACGATTACGGCTACACCTACGACACGCTGAAGGCCTACCTGATTACGACATCGCATCCCGACAAGAGCACGAAGCTCTTCCTGTCGCCGGTGCTGCTGAACCGCTGGGCGGGGGAGCGGAAGGTGGACGACGAGCGGTCGAAGCTGGCCCAGGCGCAGTTCGATTTCTACGCCGAGGAATTGAAGCACGGGAACCCGTTCAGCAAGGAGAACGATACGCTGGCGATCGAGCGGGCTCGGCGCTTCCTGGCGCAGTTCACCGGGACAGAACGGATCTACCAGTTCATGCTAGCGGAGGCCGGGCGGAAGAATCCGTCCATCAACTTCAACCGGCTGTATCCCGGCTCGGCGCAGGCGGTGGTCAACAACCGTGAGATTGCCGGCGCCTTCAGCAAGGGCGGCTGGACGTTCATGATGGACGCCATCAAGAACTGGGAGAAGTTCTTCGCCGGCGAAGAGTGGGTCTTGGGCCCGCAGACGGCATCCGCGCTGGACCGGTCGAAGGTCGAGCCCGAGCTCGCGGCACGGTACCGTGCGGATTTCCTCGGCAACTGGCGCGAATACCTGCGGGCGTCCAGCATCGTGCGCTATGCCAGTGTCGACGATGCGTCGAAGAAGTTGGCTGTGCTGTCGAACAACACCAGTTACCTGTTGGCGCTGTTCTGCGTGGCCAGCGTGAACACGGCCGCCGCGACGGTTGAGGACGTCAAGACCGCCTTCCAGCCGGTCCAGTTCATCACGCCCGCACCGGGTTGCCCAGACAAGTACATCGACGCGCCGAACCAGCCTTACATGAACGGGCTGATCGGCCTCCAGACGTCTCTGGAGGCCGTGGCGCGCACAAAGGACCCGAACGACCCCGCGGTTTCGATGACACTCACTCAGGCGTCCCAGGCGAAGATGGCGGCCCGGCAGGTTGCGCAGAATTTCCGGATCGACAAAGAGGGTCACGTCGAGCAGATGGTCCAGAAGCTGATGGAAGACCCGATCACGTACGTGGAAGGGCTGCTCGGCAGGCTGGGGCCTGCCCAGATAAACGGCGCGGGCAAGGCGATGTGCGCCGAGTTTGGGGCGCTCGCCAAGAAGTACCCCTTCAATTCGGCGTCGCAGGTGGATGCGTCGCTCGAGGAGGTGAACGCGATCTTCCGGCCAGGGACCGGCGCGCTCTGGGCGTTCTATGAAGGGAATCTGAAGAACCACCTCACGAAGCAGGGCGGCCAGTACGTTCCGGTACCAGGCTCGCCCATCAAGATCACCCCGCAGTTCCTGCGCTTCTTCAATCGGGCGGCGTCATTCAGCGATGCTCTGTACAAGGGAGGCACTCAGCAGGAACCGCAGTTGATGTACACGCTGCGTGCACTTCCGGCAGAAGGTATACAGCGGCTGACGCTCCGGGTTGATGGTCAGGAGTTGAAGTCCGCAGGCGCCGGAGGTGGCCAAGCCACCTTCCAATGGCCGGGTTCCAGGGCTCGTGAGGCCAAGCTAATGGGTAGCCTCGGTGGTCCGGAACTTGGATTGCTAGAGTACAACGGACTCTGGTCAGTATTCCGATTTTTTGGGGATGCGGACCGTTGGCAACCAGCGGGAGGAGGCTACAACTTCGACTGGGTTCCCAGGCAGGGGCAGTCCGGGCAACCCATGACACTGGGCAATGGGAAGACCGTCACAGTACGGTACTTCCTTGACATGGGCACCGCCCCGCCGGTCTTCCAGAAGAACTACCTGTCCGGCTTTCAATGCGTGAGCCAGGCGGCCCAGTAATTACGCTTGTTGTATTTCGGGGTGAAGGCAGCAGAACACTTGACCTGCCTACCCCGGTGGATTAGAGTCAGTCGAATACGGGTGCAGTTGGACCCCGCCGCTGGAGGGAAAAATGGCAAGAGAGAGTGTGCATCAGAAACTGGAGCGGGTGCGCCCGCCCCGCGTCCATGTGACCTACGACGTGGAAGTCGGCGACGCCATCGAGGTGAAGGAGATCCCCTTCGTGATGGGCGTTCTCGCCGATTTCAGCGGCAAGCCTGAGGAGCCGCTGCCACGCCTGAAAGAGCGCCGCTTCGTGGAAGTGACGCCTGACAACTTCGACAGCGTTCTGGCGAGCATGAAACCTCGCGTCCAGTTCTCGGTCGAAAACAAGCTGAGCGACGATCCGAACGCTGGAAAGCTCGGTGTGGACCTGCGGTTCTCCAGTCTGGACGATTTCAATCCGGACAACGTGGCCCGGCAGGTGAAGCCGCTGCGCGAACTACTGGATCTGCGGACCAAGCTGTCCGACCTGCGTGGAACCTTGCAGGGCAACGACAAGCTGGAAGAGCTGCTTCAGAACGTGGTGAGCAACACGGAATCGCTCGACAAACTGAAGGCAGAGCTGGCCAAGCAGAAGAAGGAAGAGGAGTAATTCCATGGCGAAAGCAAATCCTGAGAGCCAGGCGCAAGCCGCTGCGGCGTCTGAACAGGTCCAGGAAGTCAGCCTCCTCGACCAGATCGTAGAAAAGGGCCGGTTGGCGAAGGACCCCAAGCAGAAGGAATGGGGCAAGTCGCTGATCAGCGAGTTCGTCAGCCAGATTCTGCAGGGCGAGATGACCGTGTCGCCGGACACGGAAGCGATGATCAATCAGCGCATCGCGCAGATCGACCATCTGCTGTCCCTTCAGCTGAACGTCATCATGCACCACGAGGAGTTCCAAAAACTGGAATCCTCCTGGCGCGGCCTGCACTACCTGTTGAGCCAGAGCGAGACGGGGACCGGGCTGAAGATCAAGATTCTGAACGTTTCGAAGAAAGACCTGCTGCGCGACCTCCAGCGCGTGCCGGAGTTCGACCAGTCGCAGTTGTTCAAAAAGGTGTACGAAGAGGAATTCGGCGTCTTCGGCGGCGAGCCCTTCGCGGGAATGATCGGCGACTACTACTTCGGCAAGCACCCCGAGGATGTGGAACTGCTGGAGCGCGTCTCCCAGGTGGCCGCGGCGGCGCACGCCCCGTTCATCTCGGCGACCTCACCCGACATGTTCAACCTGGAAGAGTTCACGCAGCTCGACCAGCCGCGCGATCTCGCCAAGGTCTTCGACACCACCGAGTACGCGAAGTGGAAAGGCTTCCGGCAGAGCGACGATTCCCGCTATGTCTGCCTGACCATGCCTCGCGTGTTGATGCGCCTGCCTTACGGCCGTGACACCAAGCCGGTGGATGCTTTCAACTTCGAAGAGAGCGTCGATGGCCTGACCCACGACAAGTACCTGTGGGGCAATGCGGCTTTCGCGCTCGGCGCCCGCATGACCAACGCATACGCCAAATACGGCTGGTGCGCGGCCATCCGCGGTGTGGAGGGCGGCGGCTTGGTGGACGGGCTTCCTGTGTACAACTTCGCCACCGACGACGGCGACATCACGATGAAGTGCCCCACCGAGACGATCATCACCGACCGCAGAGAGAAGGAACTGGCCGACCTAGGCTTTGCGCCGCTGGTGCATTGCAAGGGCACGGACTACGCCGCCTTCTTCAGTATCCAGAGCGCGCAGAAGGCGAAGCTGTATGACAGCGAAGCCGCCAATGCCAACGCGCGGCTTTCCGCGCAGATTCCGTACATCATGGCCGTCAGCCGGTTCGCCCACTATCTGAAGTCCATGATGCGCGACAAGATCGGCAGTTTCGTGTCCCGCGGCGAATGCGAGTCCTTCCTGAACCGCTGGATTTCGAACTACGTGACGCCGGACGACACCGCCTCCCAGGCGACCAAAGCGAAGTTCCCGCTTCGCGAGGCGAAAGTGGAGGTGTTGGAGGTTCCGGGCAAACCCGGAGCATACCGGGCTGTGGCCTTCTTGCGGCCGCACTTCCAGCTCGATGAACTTTCGGTTTCGCTGCGGTTGGTTGCCGAACTGCCCGCATCGGCCCGGAAGTAGTTTTGGAGGAGTACTTAGTCTTTAGCTCAATTGGAGGATTTTTGTTATGGCACAAGCAGCAGTCGACTTCTATCTCAAGATCGAAGGGATAGAAGGCGAAAGCCTGAAGACGGGGCACGAGAACCAGATCGAGATTCTCTCGTTCAGTTTCGGGGCATCCAATAACGCCACCGCCGGCGTCGGCAGCGGCCAGAGCGGTGCGGGACGCGTGAACATGCAGGATTTCCACTTCACGTCTCCGACCAGCAAGGCCTCGCCGAAGCTGATCCAGTCGATGTTCGAGGGAAAGATGGTGCCTTCGGCGGTCCTTGTCGGCCGGCGCGCGGGCCTCAAGTCCGGCAAAGCCATCAAGTACATGGTCTGGGATTTGAAGAACGTCGTCGTTTCAGGCCATTCGCTTGCTGGCAGCGTAGGTGACGACATCCCGGTCGAGAACTTTTCGCTGCGTTTCGAGGAGGTCTCGCTGAAATACAAGTCGGTGAAGGCCGGCGAGGGTGAAGGCGCCATCAACGGGGGCTGGAACCTCAAGACCAACAAGGAGACCGCGTAGGATTCGGAGGAATAACCCATGGCAGCAAACATGTTCTTGAAGATCGACGATATTCCGGGCGAGTCCCAGAATGAGTCGCACAAGGAGTGGATCGATGTTCTGAGCTACTCCTGGTCAGGTAGCCTCCCGGGCATCGCCGAATACGGAGGGGGATTGGCGAGCGGCAAGCCGGACGTTTCGGATCTGAACCTGTCCAAGTACATGGATAAGGCGTCTCCCAAGCTGTTCCTGGCATGCTGTAACGGCAAGTCTCGTCCGAAGATGACCTTCGCGATTGACCGTGCCGCGGAGAATCCAGTGCCGTACATGAAGTTCACACTGGAGAATGTCGTGGTGAGCAGCTACCAGATCGGCGGCAGCGGCGGAGACATCCCGAATGAATCGATGAGCCTTGCCTATACGAAGGTCACCATCGATTACACGCCTCTCGATAAGACGGGCGCGCCTCAGGGCACCGTGAGCGCGAACTACGACATCAAGAAGGGCGAAGCTTCCTAAGGAGAGCCTGAAGGCCGATGAAAGCCCAAGCCCTTTTTCGGGAAGGGAAACTCAGTGAGGCCGTGGCGGCGGCGGGGGAGTCCCTCAGGGACGACCCCGCCGACGTTCGCTTGCGGACGTTTCTTTTCGAACTACTGTGTTTCGCCGGCGAGTACGACAGGGCCGAAAGGCACCTGCAACTGCTGGCAACGGGGAACAAAGACCGCGAAGTCGGAGCACTGCTTTACCACGCTGCCATCCATGCCGAGCTCACCAGGGATGATATGTTCGGCAAGGGCGAGACCCCGACGCAGAGCCCCGCGCAGACCGTCGGCGGGGTCTTGAACGGGCAGCCGTTTGAGTCCATTGAAGATGCCGATCCGCGGATTGGACCGCGATTGGAGGTATTTGCCGCGGGCAATTACCTATGGGTACCCTTCGAACACGTCGCGTCTTTGAAGATCGAGCCGCCCAAGCGCGTCCGCGATCTGCTCTGGGCGCCCGCACTCTTGCGGACAGGCCCCGGATTCAAAAGCGTGGAGTTGGGCGAGGTTCTGGTGCCTGTGCTGTCGCCCCGTAGTTACCGTCATGCGGATGAGGCGGTCCGTCTCGGGCGCAGCAGCGTCTGGGTAGAAGAAAACGGCGAGGCGATTCCTTACGGCCAGAAGATGCTGCTGGTCGATGGCGAAGAAGTCCCCTTCCTGGAGATCCGATCATTGACCATCGGCCCGCCGGAGAGCGAGGGGACCGATGCCGCTACGTGATGACATTCTGAATCCGATTGCCGGAGAGAATCCCTGTGGGGAAGACCTCCGTTACGCGCCTGTCTACGACCAGATCAAGGAGGCCCGCCGCGAGGACGACGACGTCTCGCAGGGCGTCTGGCAGCGCGCACGCAAGACCGCCGACTGGCAGCAAGTCGTCAAACTTGCCAGCGAGGCCATCGCCAAGAAGAGCAAGGATCTCCAACTGGCCGCATGGCTCACGGAGGCCCTCGTCTATCGCGAGGGCTTCGACGGCCTGAGGGACGGCCTTGGCCTCCTTCGCCAGTTGCAGGAGCAGTACTGGGACAATCTCTATCCGGAATTGGAAGACGGTGATAGCGAGATGCGATCTGTCCCGCTATCCTACATCGTCACCAAAGTAGAACTGGCCATGCGGCGCGTCCCGCTGACGGCCGAAGGCATTTCGTGGCTGGAATACAAAGACTCGCTGACCATCCCCACAGAAGAGGAAGCGGCCAGGGACAGCAGCAAGTCCGAGAAGCGTTCTGATGCGCAGAACCTGGGCAAGGTCCTGCCGGAGGACGTCGACCAGGCTCTGAAGGCCACGCCATCAGACCACATCGAACAAATCAGCGAAGTCCTCAAGGCCGTGCGTGAGGACTTGTCGGCGTTGGACGAGATCTGCAGAGAGAAGTTCGATGACTATGCGCCGAACTTCACGCCTCTGAACGAGTGTCTCGAGCAGATCGAGAACACCGTCCGTATCATGTCGCAGCGGAAAGGAAGCTCTGCGAAGCCTGCCGCGACGCAGAAAACCACCGCCAGTTCCGCCCCTTCTCAATCTGCTGCATCATCCTCCAAGTCTTCAAGCTGGGATCCATTTGCCGATGATGATGAGGCAAGTGAGGCGCCGGCACAGGAGGAGGAAGACTCCGCCGCTCCATCCGCCTCGGGCTACGATCCTTTCGCCGACGACGAGGAAGCGGCGCCCGCCGCCCCCGCGGCCACGCACGATCCCTTCGCCGATGACGAGGACGAGGCGGAAGCTGAGGAAGAGGAGTATTCGGCGCCCGCGGCAACGGCGAAGAAGAAATCTGGCGGCACACTCTCGGCGGAGCCCGATGATGAAGAGGATGCCGTCAATCGCATTTGCTCGGCCGCCGTCTGGTTGCAGAAGCAGAATCCCAGGAGCCCGGCGCCATACGTTCTCCTTCGTGCTCTGCGCTTCGGCGAGCTGAAAAAGCACGGCGACACGCCCGACTGGTCACTCCTTGAAGCCGCTCCCATCGAGGTGCGGCAACGGCTGAAGCTGTTGTCCATGGAGCAGAATTGGGCGGACCTGCTCACCGCGTGCGAGGAGGCCATGGCCCTTCCGTGCGGCCGCGCCTGGCTTGACCTTCAACGCTACACTGTGCAGGCGCTCGAAGGCTTGGGCGAGGAGTACGCGATTGTTCTAGCGGCGGTTCGTGAGGAACTTCGCGGCCTGTTAGTCGCGCATCCCGGATTGCCGGAGCTGACGCTCAACGACGACACGCCCGCGGCCAATCCACAGACCATGCACTTCCTCAAGGAAGAGGGGCTGCTCGGCGGCGCGCCCGTCAAGCCGCGCGAGGTGGAGAAGCCGAAGAGCGACGACGACATCATCCGCGACGCGGTGAAGAGCCGGAAGTACGAAATTGCGCTGGCGACCGTTGCCCGCCTGTTGAAGAGCGAATCATCCGGACGGGGCCGCTTCGAACGCAAGGTCCAACAGGCCAACATTCTGATGGAGGCCGGCCGCAAACCTGTGGCGTATCCAATCTTGCGCGAGTTGGCGACGGAGATCTTCGAACGCCGGCTGGACGAGTGGGAACCCTCTCCCCTGATCGTGGAGCCTCTCATCCTGCTGTACCAGTGCCTCGACGAAGAAGGCGAGGAAGGCGCAGAGCGGCAGAAGATCTATGAGATGGTCTGCCGGCTCGATCCGGTCCGGGCCTTCGAGCTTCAGTAAGGAGTGGGCGTGGCGGAGCGGAAACACCAATCCGAAGTGGTCCCCTCCCTCTTTGAGAGGCTCACCGACCTTGAGCCCGCCAAGCGGGAGGAAGCCCCTCTCACCTATGTTCAATCCGTCCGCCGGCTCCGGGTCACGCTGCGGCGGGACCTGGAATGGCTCTTGAACACACGGCAGCCGCTGGTCGATGTGCCTGACTGGTGCAAGGAACTGCCCTATTCGCTGATTCGCTACGGGCTGCCCGACCTCACGACCTATTCCATGGGAACTAAGCGGGACCAGGCCCGGCTCATCGACATGCTGGAGCGTACACTGCAGACCTTTGAGCCGCGCCTCAGTAATGTCGTCGTGAACCTGCTGCCAGTGAACACCAAAGCGCGTGTGCTGAAATTCCAGATCGAGGGCAATTTGCGGATGGAAAACGGCGTCGAACGCGTCCAGTTCGACACCACGCTGGACCTGTCCAGCGGCACTTACAACGTTGGAGGCGAAAACGGTGCGTGACGAGCTGCTCGCGTATTACGAACGCGAACTCACCTATGTCCGGCAGCTCGGCGCTGAATTCGCCGCGAAATACCCGAAGATCGCGTCACGCCTTGCGCTGGAGCCCACGCGCTGCGAGGACCCTCACGTCGAGCGGCTGATCGAAGCCTTTGCCTTCCTCGCCGCCCGCATCCACCTCAAAGTGGACGATGAGTTCTCCGAGGTTACCAGCGCGCTGCTCGGCATTCTGTATCCGCACTACCTCCGGCCCATTCCGTCGATGACCGTCGCGGAGTTCCATCTGGATCCGAAGCAGGGCGGCATGACGAGCGGCTTGAAAGTGCCGCGCGGGGCGAACCTGCTGGCCAAGCCGGTCAACGGGTACAGGTGCTCGTTCCGAACCTGTTCCGACGTCACCGTCTGGCCCATCGACATCGTCGAGGCCCAATGGACCACGCCGGACCGCGTGAATCCTCCCGTGAAGGCGCCGGACTGTAACGCGGCCCTCCGGCTGATCCTCAAGACCAGGCAGGGAGCCACCTTCTCGAAACTTGGCCTCAACAAGCTGCGCTTCTTCCTGAACGGCGAAGCGAGTCTGATCTTCCCGCTGTACGAGATGCTGGGGAACAACACGAAGCGCGTTCTCCTTCGCGAAGTGACGAACTCGCCCCGCCGGCACTCATTCACGCTACCCGCCGGGAGCTTGCAGCCTTCCGGCTTCGATCCCGAAGACGCCGTGCTGCCATACCCCCAGCGCTCCTTTGATGGCTATCGGCTCCTTCAGGAGTACTTCTCATTCCCCGAGAAGTACCTGTTCTATGAGCTCTCCGGTCTGGATGTGCTCGAGGGTAGCGAGATCGGCGATCAGCTCGAAGTTCTGTTCCTGCTCAGTCCGACGGAACGGACGGACTGGGAAACCATACTTCAGATGGGCGTCACAACGAAGACCATCCGTCTGAATTGCGCTCCGGCCGTCAATCTCTTTCCGCACACCGCGGATCCCATCCTTGTCGAGAACACTCGCTTCGAGTACCCGGTCATCCCCGACGTGCGCCGCACGGAGATGCTCGAAGTCTTCTCGATGGAAGAAGTCGTCGCCACGAATCCGCGCACGATGGAGGTCGTCCGCTTCGAGCCTTTCTACTCGTTCCGCCACATGACGGCCGAGTCGAAGAACCAGCTTTTCTGGTACGCCACGCGGCGGCCGTCCAAGCAGCTTCAGGACGACAGCACCGAACTGCACGTCACGCTGGTCGACCTGGAAGGCCGCGGACGGGCTCCGGACTACGACGCGCTGACGGTCCGCTGCCTCTGCACGAACCGTGAAGTGCCTTCACGCCTCTCCATGGGCAGCGATGCGGGAGATTTCGATATGGACGGCGCCGGGCCCATTCAGAAGATCATCGCCCTGCGCAAACCCTCGCCCACCATCCGTCCACCTTTGGGCACCGCCGCGTTCTGGCGGCTCATCTCGCATCTGTCGCTCAACTATCTGTCGCTCGTCGAGGAAGGGCACGAGGCGCTACAGGAGATCCTGCGTCTCTACACGCCGGGTTCGGCCGGCATCATGGACCGGCAGGTGGAGGGCATCGCCAGAGTGCGCAGCAGCCGCCAGTTGGCGCGCGTCGCCGACGATGCCGGCATCGCTTTCGTTCGTGGCACGCGCGTTGAACTGACACTCGACGAGGAGTACTTCGTCGGCTCCGGCGCATTCCTGTTCGCAAACGTGATCGACCGGTTCCTCGGGCTCTATGTCGGCCTGAACAGCTTCACCCAGTTGGAGGCTCGAACGAAACAGAGGAAGGGGGTGCTTCGGCGATGGCCAGCGAGAGCGGGCCGGGCGATTCTGCTGTAGTCTTCGAAGACGACAGCCGCCCGCAAGCTTCAGAACACCCGTATCCCCTTCCGGAGAGGCTGAAGGAGCACCCGTACGACTACCGCTTCTTCCAGGCTGTCCGCCTAATGCAGGCCTTCGCGGCGGATGGCAAGCCGGTAGGCCGCTTCGCAGATCCATCACACGAGGCCGTGCGCTTCGCTTCGCGCCAGGCCCTGTCCTTCCCGCCGAGCGAGATCCACCAGCTCGAGGAGCGTCCAGACGGTCCGCCCCGCATGACGGTGAACTTCCTGGGGCTTTCCGGGCCCGTGGGCGAACTCCCGCCCGTCTTCACCGCTCATCTGATGGAGAGGCTGCGCGCCCGCGACCGTGCCGGCGTCGACTTCCTCGACATCTTCAACCACCGCCTCACCTCGTTGTTCTATCGCGCCTGGGAAAAGCACCACTTCCCGGTTCCTTACGAGCGCGGCGAGCCCGGCGGCATGCTGCAATACCTGCTTGACTTGATCGGCCTCGGCAGCAAGGGCTTGCAGGACAGGCAGCCGGTGGACGACAAGGCCCTTGCCTACTACTCCGGCCTCATGGCCCAGCGCCCCCGTTCGGCCCAGGCGCTGAAGCAGTTGCTCCAGGACTATTTCGGCGCGCCCGTGGAAGTCGTTCAGTTCGTCGGTGCCTGGCGCCGCCTCGAACAATCCAGCCAGTGCCTGCTGGACGACGATGATGCCAACTCCGACGTCTCATCCCAACTTGGCGTCGGCGCCGTGGCCGGAGATGAGGTCTGGGACGCGCAGTCCACGGTGCGCCTCCGCATTGGCCCAGTGCCGTTGGCCCGCTATCTGCAATTGCTGCCGAACGGCAGCGCGTATCCGGCATTGAAGGCGATGATCCGCTTCTTTGCCGGACTCGAATTCGATTTTGACATTCAACTCGTTCTTGAACGGGAGGATGCCCCCGGCTGCTGTTTGGGGGCTGAAGGCGAGTCCGCTCCACAACTGGGCTGGCTGACATGGATCAAATCGGTGCCGATGGATCGCGATCCGGAGGACACCGTCTATCGTCTGAGGGAGGAAGCATAGACGATGGCCGCGAGTTTGAAGGCCCTGATCGGCAGACTGAATGACACGACGCGCCAGGCGCTGGAGGCCGCCGCCGGGTTCTGCATCGCGCGCTCTCACCACAGCGTCGAAATCGAGCATTACCTCATGCGGCTGCTCGACAATACCGACGGTGACAGCGCCAGGATTCTCCGCCACTTCGGCATCGATCGATCGCGCCTGATGATGGAGCTCAACCAGAGCCTGGACAAGATGAAGCGTGGGAATCAGCGCACGCCCGCGTTCAGCGAGGAACTGGTCGACATGTTCACCGAGGGGTGGACCCTCGGCTCGCTCGAGTTCGGCGCTACCCAGATTCGAACCGGGCACACGCTGCTTGCTCTTACTCAGAAGCCGCAACTCTGGCGCCTCGTCCGCGAAGTCAGTCGTGAGTTCAGCCGGATCGATCCTTCCGACTTCAAGAAGGACTTCATGACTATCGTCAGCGGCTCCCCCGAGGGCGAAGGCGAAGCCCCCGAAGAAGTGGCTGCTGCTGCTGGCGACCTCGGCGCCGCACCCGTGGGTGCGCAGCGCCGTGCTGGCGGCAAAAATGTCGCATCTCAACTTGGGCGGGGGGCGTGGCGAGCGATGAAGTTTGGGATGCGCAGTCCACCGTGCCTCTCCTTATCGGCCCCGCACCCCTGGCCCCCCATCTGCAACTGCTGCCCAATGGCAGCACGTATCCGGCGTCGAATGCGATGATCCAATTCTCCGCCGGGCTTCAGTTTGATTTAGAGGTTCAACTCGTTCTTGAACGGGAGGAGGCCCCCGCCTATTGTCTGGGGGCTGAAGGCGAGTCCACTCCACAACTGGGCTGGCTGACATGGATCAAATCGGTGTCCATGGATCGCAATCCGAAGGACACCGTTTACCGTCTGAGGGAGGACTGATAGACAATGGCTGCAAACCTAAAGGCCCTGATCGGGAGATTGAATGACACGACGCGCCAGACTCTGGAGGCTGCCGCTGGACTCTGTGCTGCTCGTACCCACTATGCCGTTGAGATCGAGCACTATTTGTTGCGCCTGCTCGATAACACCGACGATGACAGCGCACGAATCTTACATCACTTCGGGATTGACCCGTCGCGGCTGAACAAGGAACTGAATCAAAGCCTCGATAAGCTGAAGCGGGGCAACCAGCGACTGGCTGCCATGGACGAAGGCATAAGTGACATGCTGTCTGAGGCATGGACATTGGCTAGCCTGGACTTTGGGGCCGCCCGCATTCGCACGGGCCACACGATTCTCGCCCTTACTCAGAAGCCGCAGCTCTGGCGCCTCGTCCGCGAAGTCAGCCGTGAGTTCAGCCGCATAGATCCGTCCGACTTCAAGAAGGACTTCATGACCATCGTCAGCGGCTCCCCCGAAGACGAAGGTGAAGCCCCCGAGGCCGCCGCCGCTGCCGGTGGCGAGCCCGGCGCCGCTCCCTCAGGCGCCCCGCGCCGCGCTGGCGGCAAGACGCCGAATCTCGATCAGTTCACCGTCGACCTCACCGCCAACGCCAGGGCCGGCAAGATCGACCCGGTCCTCGGCCGCGACGCCGAGATCCGCCAGGTCGTCGACATCCTGATGCGGCGCCGCCAGAACAACCCGATCATGACCGGCGAGGCCGGTGTCGGGAAGACCGCCGTCGTCGAAGGCTTCGCCATCCGCGTCGCTAATGGCGACGTCCCGCCCCCGCTGCAGGGCGTCACTCTCCGATCGCTCGACCTCGCGCTCTTGCAGGCCGGAGCCAGCGTCAAAGGCGAATTCGAGAACCGCCTCAAGGGCCTCATCGAGGAGGTGAAGTCTTCGCCCACGCCCATCATCCTCTTCATCGACGAGGCGCACACCATGATCGGCGCCGGTGGCCAGGCCGGCCAGAACGACGCGGCCAACCTGCTGAAGCCCGCGTTGGCTCGCGGTGAGTTGCGCACCATCGCCGCCACGACATGGTCCGAGTACAAGAAGTACTTCGAGAAGGACGCCGCGCTCGCCCGCCGCTTCCAGGTGGTGAAGGTCGAGGAGCCCAGTGAGAAGGTCTGCCAGACCATGCTCCGCGGGATCGTCGCCTCCCTCGAGAAGCACCACCGCGTGCGCATCCTCGATGAGGCCGTCGCCTCCGCCGTCCGGCTCTCGCACCGCTATCTTGCCGGCCGCCAGCTACCCGATAAGGCGGTCAGCATCCTCGATACCGCGTGTGCCCGCGTCGCCCTCGGCCAGAACGCCACTCCGCCGCCGATGGAAGATGCCACTCGCATCCTCGACGACCTCACCGTGCAGCAGCGCGTCCTCGATCGCGAAGCCGCCGCCGGTGCCGATCACGCCGAGCGCCTCGCCGACATCGCCAAATTGAAGTCGGACACCGAAGCCAAACTCGCCGCGCTCAAAGAGCGTTGGGAAAAAGAAAAAGGCATGGTTGAAGAGCTTCGCAAGCTCCGCCAGTTGCTCGAGGAAGGCACTGCCGAAGCCGACACTCGGTCGAAGCTCGACACTCTCAGCGCTGACCTCGCCGCGCTCCAGGGCGAAGAGCCCCTCATGCGAGTCTGCGTCGATGAGCAGACCGTCAGCGAGGTCATCTCCGCCTGGACGGGCATCCCCGTCGGTAAGATGCTCAAGGATGACATCCAGACCACGTTGAACCTGTCCAAGTACCTCGGCCAGCGCGTCATCGGCCAGGATCACGCCCTCGAAACCATTGCCCAGCGCCTCCAGACGGCCAAGGCAAGGCTCGACGATCCCAACCGCCCCATCGGCGTCTTCCTGCTCGTCGGGCCCAGCGGCGTCGGCAAGACCGAAACCGCCCTCACCCTCGCCGACCTTTACTACGGCGGTGAGAAGAGCCTCATCACCATCAACATGTCGGAGTTCCAGGAAGCGCACACCGTTTCCACGCTGAAGGGCTCGCCTCCGGGCTATGTCGGCTACGGCGAGGGAGGCGTCCTCACCGAAGCCGTGCGCCGCAGGCCCTACGCCGTCGTGCTTCTCGACGAAATTGAGAAGGCGCACCCTGACGTGCTCGAGCTCTTCTACCAGGTCTTCGACAAGGGCCACATGGAGGACGGGGAAGGCCGTGAAATCGACTTCAAGAACACCATCATCCTGCTGACGTCGAACGCCGCCACCGACACGCTGATGAAACTTGTGGCCGATCCCGAGACCATGCCAAGGCCCGAAGGCCTCGTTAAGGCCCTCAAGCCCGAGCTTGATAAGGTCTTCAAGCCCGCCTTCCTCGGACGCACGGTGATCATCCCCTATTATCCGATCCGCGACGAGGCCCTCAAGACCATCGTTAAACTCAAACTCGGCAAGATCCAGAAGCGCATCATGGAGAACCACAAGATCCGGCTCTCCTGGGACGATGCCCTCGTCGACGCCGTCGCCAGCCGTTGCACCGAGGTCGAAAGCGGCGCGCGCAACGTCGACAATATCCTCACCCACTCGCTTCTGCCCGACATCTCCCGTCAGCTTTTGACCGCGATGGCCGAAGGCGCGAAGCCCGCTTCCATCAATGTTGCCCCGGGTGCGGACGGCAACTTTACTTACGCTACCGCTTAGGCGGCTGGCTTAGCTTCACGGGAGGCCGGCGGTAAACTGGCCTCCCGATTGCACGGAGGAATCAGTCGTGTCAGATATCGAATCCGAATCCAGGCTACTCAGTTTCGAGTCCCCCCTCGGGGCGGACAAGCTCTTCATCCGGACGCTCGAAGGCCGTGAAGCCATCAGCGACCTGTTCAGCTTCAGTCTGGAACTGGTCAGCACGGACTTCGATATCGAAATCAAGGACCTCATCGGCAAGAAGGTCACCATCGGCATCCGTCTCGCCGACGGCGAGAGCTTCCGCTACATCCGCGGCGTCGTCTCTAATGCCCAGGCACTAGGCGGAGACGATCGCCTTGCCCTTTACTTCGCCGAAGTCGTTCCCGAACTCTGGCTGCTGACCAAAACCCAGGACTGCCGAATCTATCAGGAAATTGCCATTCCGGAGATCGTCAACGACGTCCTGGGCCGCTTTAACGTCCTGAGCAAGGAAATCTCCTGTACCGGCACCCACAACGCCTGGACCTACTGCACCCAGTACCGGGAGACCGCCCACAACTTCATCAGCCGCTTGATGGAGTCCGAGGGCATCTTTTACTTTTTTGAGCACCTCGACAGCGTCACCAAGGTGGTCGTCGCGGACTCGAAGTCCATCCACTCCGCCTGTCCGGGGCAGTCGCGCTTCAAGTTGGAGAGATCATACGGCGCCGGAGCCAATCGCCTGGAGGATGTCATCCTCTCCTGGGAGTACCGCCGGACTTTTCGTAGCGGCAAATACACCCACCGCGACTTCAATTACGAGACGCCCACCACGGATCTCCTCCACGAGGAACCCACCCGCGAGGTCGTCGGCGGCAGCGATAAGTTCGAGGTCTACGACTACCCCGGCGAATACGAAGACCGCGCCGACGCCTCCGCCTGGGCCAAACTCCGCATGGAGGAAGAGGAGGTCGAGCAGCGCACCTATCACGGCCGCGGCACAGGCCGCGCCATGATGCCCGGCTGTAAGTTCGAGTTGACCGGCCACGACAAACGGGAACTGAATGGCTGGTATGTCATCACCTCCGTCGTCCACCACGCAGTCGAAGGCAGCTTCCTGAGCGGCGGAAACGCCGAGGACAGCACATATACCAACAGCTTCACCTGTATCCCGCTTGACATTCCTTACCGGCCCCCGCGCAAGACCGAAAAGCACATCATGCGCGGACTGCAAACCGCACTCGTTGTCGGTCCCAGTGGCGAAGAGATCTACAACGAGGAGATGGGCCGTATCAAGATCCAGTTCCACTGGGACCGCCTGGGCCAAAAGGACGCCGACAGCTCCTGCTGGGTTCGTGTCATGCAGCCCTGGGCCGGAAAGGATCGCGGCACGAACTTCCTGCCTCGGATCGGCGACGAAGTCGTCGTCGCCTTCATGGAAGGCGACCCCGACCGGCCCCTCGTCATCGGTTCTGTCTACAATCCGGTCTCATACAACCCGTGGGAGATGCCCAATCGCAAGAACTGGACCGGCATCAAGACCAAATCCACGACGAATGGCGGCTCAGAGGACGCAAACGAACTCCGCCTGGACGACACCGCCGGCCAGGAGCTTTTCATGATCCGCGCCCAGAAGGACATGGAAGTCTCCGCCGAGAACGACCTCTACGAGGAGTACACCAACGACGTTCACCGCACCGTGGGCGGCAATAATCGCTACAAGCTCACGGGCAATCACGAGTCAGAGGTCTCCGGCAACTACACCAGCAAAATCGGCGGGAGCGTAAAGGAGGAGATCACCGGAAGCGTTGATCGAAAGATCTCCGGGGCCATGAACCTCGGAATTACTGGCGGCCTATCTATTGATGTCACCGGTCGCGTTGCCATTCAGGGCATGGGCGGCATCAGCCTCATCGGACCCAGCGGCCACGTCGATATTAACGCCTCCGGAGTTGTCATTCAGGGGCCCATGCTCTATCTGAACTGTGGAATGCCGCACTCCGGACCCCCCAGTCCGGCTATTACTACGCCCCCAACGGCGCCGACAAAGCCCGATAAATACCAACTAAAGTAAAGGGTACTGGGCCAGAAGTTGCGCTCTATCCCCTTGAAAACTCAGTGTGTTACTGATATACTCCCCTTTTGGTTTGGCGGGGTACTAGGATATGGGTGACGTGTCATCCGGGATGGCGCGGTTCGAAATTCGCGGCGAACTGGCGCGCGGCGGACGCGGCATAATCTATTGGGCGTGGGATCACGTCCATGGGATCGATGTCGCCGTCAAGATCATCCGCGATCTGAAGGATGAGGCCGCCATCAGCCGTTTCCAGGCCGATGCTGAGCTCCTTGCGTCTCTGTCGCACCCCGGCATAGCCCCCGTCCTCGACTATGGCGTGGCTGAGACCCCCGAGTCCAAACAGGCCTACCTGGTTACCCCGCTGCTGGTTGGCGCCTCGCTCGCGCAGTCTCTTGCCCGGGACTTTTCCCCTTTGCCGCATGTTCAGGTGATTTCAGCTGCCTCCCAGGCGGCGGACGCCCTGGAAGCCGCCCACAAGCGAGGGCTCTTTCACCGGGCGCTGAAGCCCTCCAATATATTCGTGGAGACCAGTGGTACGGCACGTCTCATCGACTTCGGCTGCGGTCTGGACGAGTCCTTTGCCGGCACCGCCACCCTCCACTTGCTGCCGTATCTCGCCCCTGAGCTTCTGATGCGCCGTCCTGCCTCCGCCGCCGGCGACGTCTACGCTCTCGCCGCTACTTGCTACTACTCGCTCACCAAGCACCATGCGATGAGCGGCGACAGCGAGGCAGTTGTCTACAAGGCCGTACTCGAGACGCCGGCGAAACCGCTCCATCATCATGTGCCCGGCATTCCAGCCGGACTGAACGACGTCATCCTGCAGGCTCTGTCCAAGGACCCTGCCAGACGCTTCGCCTCCGCCGCTGACTTCGCCTCGGCGCTCCGCGGCAGCGTCGCCCGAAAGCGGCGCTCCGTCGTCCTGACAGCGATCGAGCCTGAGCCGGCTGCGCCCGTGGCCGCCACCTCCTCTCCCAGGCCCGTCACTCGCCGCGACCAGGACATCGAACTCCTGCGCAAGTTCCGCGACCGCTCTCTCGGTCCCGACATCGATCGCCACCGCGACCGTCTGCGAAAAGCCACCATCGAAACAGCCGCGCTCTACCCCGACGACCCTCAAATTCAGTCGCTGGCCGATAGCATCCTCCAGAACGTCGAGGACAGCCTGCCGGTTCACGTCCTCGTTCAG
Organism: Bryobacteraceae bacterium; assembly: GCA_050789245.1. Classification (GTDB taxonomy): domain Bacteria; phylum Acidobacteriota; class Terriglobia; order Bryobacterales; family Bryobacteraceae; genus PNKE01. Next base: position 38,480 of record JBOZRR010000035.1, read on the forward strand.
AAACCGGCAAAGGGCCGGTGGGAGGATTTCCGCGCCAAATTGAAATCGCTCGCCGCTGGCAGGAATACCGAAAGGTACATGCTGTTCGGGGCCGCCGGGCTGATCTTGGTCGCCGCCGCGGCGGCATTCCTGCGTCCGAGCAGTGGCGCCACGTCCAACCTTGTTCCACTCGAGGTCATCACCGATCCCGACGGGGCGCGCGTGGCTATCGACGGGCAGCCGCGGGGCCGCTCCTCCCTCGACCTGGACCTGCCCGTTGGCAGCCACCTTGCCACTGCCTCGCTTGACGGCTTCGGAATCGCCCGTGCCCGCTTCGATCTCGCCGGCGGCGTCTCATCGCAAGTCGCGCTGAAACTCCTTCCCGCCAGACCCACACTCCGCATCGAAAGCGAAATGGAAGGGGGCTCGGCCTCGCTCGCCGGGAAGCCCTTCAACCGGATCGGATCCACTAGCTTCATCCATGAAGATATGCGCGAAGGGCCATCGGTGCTGAACTTCACCGTCCGGTCCTCCAGCGTCGATGTTCCGCTCTTCCTCGCCGAACGTCAGCCGCCGCGGCTGTCGGGTGAGTTCAGCAGCCGGGAAATCCTCCTCGTCGTCGCGACCACTTACGGCCAGCGATTGCACATCGATTGCAACTTGATTGGTGCGAGCGTCTCGATCGACGACGGCAAGCCCAGCCCGCTCAGCGTCGGAGGCGCCAGCTTCGACAATCTCGAATTCGGGCCCCATCGCGTGACCATCGACGACGGCAGCATGCGGCGCATCTTTCCGGTTCGCGTCACCGGTGACCCCGTCATGCGCTTCTTTGCGCTCGCTCGTCCCGAGGACGACCGCGGCGCCATCATTCTTTCCAGCGGGCTCGACGACGCCACCGTTATTCTCAATGGCGCCAAGACCTCCCGGCGGACTCAGGGTGGCCTGGCCTATATCGGAGGACTCGCTCCTGGAGCCTATTCGGTGAGTGTCGCCAAGGAGGGCTACGAGCCTGCCGCCGCCGTCAAACTGCAGGTCGCCGCCGGCGCTGAGTCGAAGATCCAGATCGGTCTCAAGGCCATCCCCAAGCCGGCGCTGCTCCAACTCAGCGCCCTGCCCGGGACCGAGGTGCTCGTCGACGGCCACTACGCCGGCGAAACCAACGAGGACGGGTCCTTCCGTGGCGCCGTCAACCCCGGCTCCAGGCGCATCACGCTTCGCCGCGGCTCCAGCACGTCCACCCCTCTCGGCTATATCTTCCGCGCTGGTGAGACCTTCCAGCCAGGCGCAAACGATTTGCAGTTCGCGCAGCGGAACGGCAGCCTCGAACTCTACCCGGAGCCCTCTGACGCCCGGCTCCTGCTCCGCCCCTACGGCCAGCCCGACACCGCCGCCCGGATGTTGCTGAAGAACTCCACCTCCTTGCCCGAGGGCAACTACGTGCTCCAGGCGTCCGCGCCCAACTTTGGACTTCTCGCAGTCAACTTCTCGGTCCTCGCCAACGAAACCACGCGCGTGCCCGTCCGCCTGAAGCCCCTCCCCGCTTCCATGCAGCCTTCCGCGCTCGGCATGGAGTCGTTCGAAGAGCCCGACCGATGGCTCTCCGACGGCACTTGGATGGTCCGCCGCGGCGGCGGTTTCGTGACGTACTCCCCCACGGCGCAGGCCGGGATGTACTCCTTCTCTATTCAGCCGCGCCGCAACCAGCGTCTCCAGTGGTTTGCGAACTTCACCGGACCGAAGGACTATTGCGTCTTCCGCCTCGACCGCCGCCAGTTCAGCCGCCAGCGCTTTGAGAACGGTCGCCCCGTCGAAACGGTCACGCGCGCCGTCCCCAGCGATCCCGGCTATCCCGGCTGGTTCGACGTTCGCCTGGACGTCGAGTCCACTCGCGTCACCACCCAGTTGAAAGTGGACGGCAAGTGGATCACCGTCGATGAGTGGGTCAACGAAAAGAAACCCTTCGCTCAGGGCCAGTTCGGCTTCCTTATTCCAGACGGAGCGAAGCCCAACTCGGGCGAAGAATATGCCGTCCGCGATCTCCGCTTCACTCCCGCCCGCTGACGGTCGCTACTTCGCCAACGTGAAGCTGCCCTGGACCCTCGGCTTTTACCCCTGCACCACCACCACGTCGCGCGACATCACCTTCGGGCTCTCCTCGAGCAAAGCGTCCAACGCCTCCTGCCCCCGGCTTATCGAAACCCCGACGTCATGTCCCGCGCCCTTGAACAACTCGAAGACGCCGAGATACGACGCCTTCCCAGGCGCCACGTCATAGAACCGCAGGAATCGCCCCAGCGGCCCCGACGATGCCGGGTTCCTGTCCATCAGAAACCCCACCAGCCCAAACTGCCCCGGCTCCACTCGGAAACAGTACAGCGGCACGCCCGCGTACACACCCAGCTTCATCCCTCCGTCGTTCCAGTAAACGTGCCGCGTCACGGAGCGCGTATCGTCAAACCGCCGGTGATCCAGGATTCCCTCGAGCGCCGCTCCAGGAAACCCCAGAACCACGTACGCCGGACGCCGCTCCTCCGGCACACTCTTGCCTTCGATCAACTCAACTGAAGTCTCACCGTCGCACGCCTGGATCTTGCCGATCCAATCGAACGCCGTCGACTCGACGTTCTGCGTCCCCGGCAAAATGTTCTGTAGCGTCACCTCGTAGCTTCGCTCGCCTTCGGCGCAAGCCACGCGCACTCTGAACCGCGCCTCCGCCCAGTCCTCCGCGCCGCTGTTGATCAGCCTCGCCCGCAGCGCGGGGATTCGCTCGATGCGCCCCGCCGTCTCCTTCCACGCCTGCACGTTCTCAAACGTGAACGGACTCGCCGGCGCCATCATCAACAGCGCCAGAACCAGCGTCATTCATCCATCTCCCGGCCCGCGTACAACGCGCTGATCTCATCGCGAAAATTGTCCAGCACCTTGCCGCGCCGCAGCTTCATCGTCGGCGTCAGTTCGCCCGCTTCCAGCGAGAAATCCCTCGGTAGAATCTTGAACTTTCTAATCTGCTCGAACGGAGCCAGTTGCTTGTTCACCCGCTGCACAATCCGCTTCAGCTCCGAGTTCACTTCATCGGACTGCGCCAGCGTCTCCATCGAATTGCCGCCGCCGTCTACCACCTGCGGATTAATCGTGATCAGTGCCGTCATGTACGGCAGCCGGTCGCCCACAAGCAGCACCTGGTTCACCAGCGGCTCCGTTTTGAACAGCGATTCGATCTTCGACGGGTAAATCTTCTTCCCGTTCGACGACACAATCAGCTCCTTCTTCCGTCCCGTGATCCAAATGTAGCCGCGCGCGTCGATCTCCGCCAGGTCGCCCGTGTGCAGCCATCCGTCGCGCAGCACCGCCTGCGTCGCTTCTGGGTCTTTGTAGTAACCCGAAAATACCGTCTCGCCCTTGATCAGCAGTTCGCCGTCTTCCGCCGTCTTCATCTCCACGCGCGGCAGAGCCTTGCCGATCGAGCCCGCCACCGGCTGCTTCACTGGATTCAGAGCCACCACGCCGCCTTCCGTCAGCCCGTAACCTTCGATCAAAGGCAGCCCGATCGCCGCATAGAACTCCGCCAGACCCTTGCCCAGCGGCGCAGCGCCGCTCACCGGCAGCCGCAGCCGCCCGCCGAGCCGCGCCTTGATCTTCGAAAAGATCACCGCGTCGAAGAACTTCAGCATCGACGCCGCCAGCGGCGACGCGCTGCGCCCCTCTTGCCGCGCCTTGCTCACTTCGCTTCCGATGCCCAACCCCATGTAGAACAGCTTCCGCACCGCCGCCGGCTTCTTCTTGATCTCCGTTGTGATGCTCGCGTACATCCGTTCCCACACTCGGGGCGGGGCAATGAAAAACGTCGGCCGCACAGAGCGCAATTCCGACGGCAGTTTCGACAATCCTTCGCTGAACCACACAGGCACGCCCATGCGGATCATCAGGAGTTCCATCACCAGCCGCTGCGTGATGTGCGCTGACGGCAGAAACGCAAGCGTCGTATCGTCTTCGCCGACGTCGATCACCAGCGGCCCCAGATCGACATTCGCCACAAGCGAATTGTGCGTCACCAGGCCCATTTTCGGCTCTCCCGTCGCGCCGCTCGTCAGGTAGAGAATCGCGTAATCCGCAGGCTTCACCTCGGCCGCAATCCGGTCGATCAGCCGCGCATCCGCTTCCAGCGCCTCACGGCCACGCCGGCGCAGTTCATCGAGCGTCAACGCGCCCTCGGCGCTGCCCGTCAGCAGCACGCGCGGCACTCTCAACTCGCTGGCGCCCGCGGCGTCCAGCAGCTTCATCGTTCGAGGACTCTCGACGAACAGTACCTGCGGCTCGCACGCCACCAGCGTCTTCACCTGGTCCTCCGGAGGCAGGCTCGTGTAAACCGCTGCCGCCACGCTGCCGTTCACCATTACACCGATGTCGGCCAGGTAGAACTCGATCCGCGTCTCCGAGGCGATTCCCGCCACTGCCCCGTGTCCGATCCCCAGTGTCCGCAGCCCCGCCGCAACCTCCTCGGCCGCCTGCAGATACTCGCGCCAGCTCGTTGTGCCGTACTTGCCTTTGCCGTCGGGTTGGTGCAGTGCGGGCGCGTCCCCCCACGTCGCCACTGCGGCCTTCAGCAGGTTGTGCACAGTTCGGCGTTCAACCGGGAGCGCCGGAGCCTTCTTGCCCATCCAGGGATCCTCTCCTCTTTGCGCGATTACATCCGGCCTCCCAGGTACTTCGCCGGACTCGTCCAGTGGGTTCCAGCGCCCACACGTTTAGAATAGCTAGGAATGGCTTTCGATCGTGAGCTACAGGTCGCGCGCGACACCGCCTGGCGCGCCGGACAACTCGCCCTCCACTATCTGCGCGAGGGCTTTTCCACCGAGGAAAAGGCAGACGAATCCCCCGTCACTATCGCTGACAAGGAATGCGAGAAGCTCTTCGTTTCCGCCTTGCAGGAAGCCTTCCCGAACGACGGTCTGATGGGCGAGGAAGGCGCCTCTCGCGCCGGTGCCGCCGGCCGGCGCTGGATCATCGATCCCATCGACGGCACCCGCGATTTCGTCCGCAAGAACCGCCTCTGGGCCAACCTCATCGCTCTCGAAGTCGATGGCGTCGTCCAGGTCGGCGTCTGCACCTTCCCCGCGCTCGATGAAGTCTACTGGGCCGTTCGCGGCCAGGGCGCCTACCGCTCCGTTGGTTCCCGCGCCGAACGGCTTCAGCGCTCCAACATCACCGACATCCGCAAGTCCGTCGTCTGCGCCAACCGTATGCAGTTCGGCAAGCACGAGCCTTACGCGGACCGCCTGCTCGACTTCCTCGCCAACTTCTGGGCCGTCCGCTCTCTTGGCGGCGCGATGGACGCCATGATGGTCTGCGCCGGCCACGCCGAATTCTGGCTCGAACCCTCCTGCCAGCCGTGGGATCTCGCCGTCCTTCAGGTTATCGCCCACGAATCCGGGCTCCGCTTCTTCGACTACACCGGCAAGGACCACATCTACGGCCCCAACGCCGTAATCTGTGTCCCGGCTCTCGAAGCGGAGGCCCGGCGCTTTCTGGAAATCGGTTAGCGGGCTTGGCCTACTTCGCCTTCGCGCGCAGCCCGGCCGTGTCGATCTTGTCCAGCCACTGCCGCAGTTCCGCCGCTTCGACACCATTGCCCTTCACGGTCACCATGAAGCGCTTGCCCACCAGCAGCGTTAGCGTGCCGTTCTTGCCCTCGTGCTGGAACTCCTCGCGGCCCGGGTCTTCGCCGATCTTGATGCCTTTGTTGTAGCCTTCCGACGTCTCCTGTGAGAACGCCGCCGTCAGGAAGAAAGGCGCATAGAGGGCCTTCGTATAGGCCCAGTCCGCCACCTCCACCTGCATGCTCTTCTCGCCTGATGTGTATTGTCGTTCGGCATGAGAGAACTTCCACTCGCCCATTTGGCTGCTCTCGCCGCGAGCCTTTTCGGCCACCCATCCCGACGGCGGCTCCGGCAGGAACGGCATCAGTTCCTTGAACGAAACCGGATCCACCGGCTTCATGTTCTCCAGCTCCTGCTGCAGCTTCTCCAGGTCCGATCCGGCCTTCGCAAGCTGCGACATCGCCGTCAACGGGTTCTTCGATAGATCCTCGCCCTCGACGATCTTCGACGACTCCTTGCTGCCCTTCGAACACCCGGCCAGCAGTCCAACCACCGCAATCGCGGCATATACCTTGTGACGAAACATGGTTCGTACTCCTCCGATCAAGACTATCCTCTTTACCACGCGGATTTTCGTTCTCATTCGGTCAGCCGGTTCGCCGAGATCGGTTCCAGCGCCCAGCCGCTGAATCCTTCGGCGTCGCCCTCCAGCGTCAGCGGCCCGCGCGCTCCGTACACGCGCCCCGTCAGCGTCGCGCCGGCATCCGTGTAGACCTCCACAACCGATCCATCCACGTACACCCGCACCTGAAATTGTTTTGCTTCGATTTGCGCCTTCACCGGACCGGCCTCGAGCGTTCCGCCTGCCGCGTCCCACCGCGCCACCACCGCGTCGCCCTTCCGTAGCGTCCACGATCCGCGTGACCGCCACGACAGCTCCGCCAGGTCCTCCGGCAGTTTCGATCTCTCCAGCCGTCCGCGACGCAGCATTTCGTACTCCTTCGCCGGATCGAGCTGCAACGCGCCCTTCGCATCCAGCCTCGGCGCCATCGCCCACGACATTGCCCCGCTCCACCCTGCCTTCAACTGCGCTTCGCCGCTGCGCTGTTCCCGCAGCCAGCTCCAGATCAGCCGCCGCTTCTTGTCGGCCGCGTCGCAGGATTTTGGCGCATACGCCGCGCCGTGAATCAGCACTCCCTCGCGCTCCGGCGTGAACACGCGCTTCTCCCACCGCCCCAGCCAGTACTTCACCGTGCCCTCAGTCGCGACATACAACAGCCACTTGTTGCCGACGGGGAAGAAGTCCGGACACTCCCACATCTCGCCGCTTGCCACGTCTCCCTTGACGCCCCGCTTCATCCTGCCCGTCAGCAGCGGCTTCAGATACGTCCAATCGCGCAGGTCCTTCGACGAATACAGCAGCAGCGTCCCGCCCACGCCGCGAAATCCCGCGCCGATCAGCATCAGCCACTCATCGCCCTCGCGCCAAACATGCGGATCGCGAAAGCCCGGCGTATCCACGCCCGGCGGAGGCGCGCCAATCACGGCCTGCGGCAGCTTGGTCCAGTTCTGCATGTCCTTCGACGTCGCCAGGCACTGTACCTCCGGGCGGACTCCCGTGTAGAGCAGCGTCGGCGTTCCACGGTCAATCACCATGCAGCCCGTGAAGCACCCGTCTTTGTCGGGACCGTCCGGCGTCGGCCTTAGCGCAATCGGCCTGTGCTCCCAATGCACCATGTCCCGCGACACGGCGTACCCCCAGTGCATCGTGTCCCATTTTGCGGCCTTCGGGTTGTGCTGGTAGTACATGTGATACCGGCCCTCATGCCACACCGGCGCATTCGGATCGTTCATCCAATTCGCCGGAGGCAGCAGCCGCAGCCGCGGCCGGTCCGCGTCGTCCTTCAATCCCGAACTCTGGGCCAGCAACCCCGCCGGCATCGCCAGGAACATGCGCCGCTTCATTCCGTCACCTCCCGTCCATCCTATCCGGATGGAACCGCCGGCATGGGGCAACCTGGCGCCGCTCCGCCTCACCCGCTCCTGAATCGCACAGCGAACGCGCCAGGGCGTCGGAAATTGAATGCTGGCGCGTCTTTGCGCCGTCGCAGTCTTCGCGCAGGACGGAGCGCTGGTGAACATCGGGACCCACCGTCTCAACATCGTCTGCACTGGCTCCCGCCGGTTCGGCTAAAGATATGGCAGTACTATCGGGTTCATTTGCAGTGTTTAAGAGGTGAAACCCTTGTATCTGGCGAATCGGGCCTCCAAAATACTGAATCGCAGGACTTTCGCGCTTACCGGCATCGCGGCGAAGTGGTTCCAGCCAAGTCAAGAAGACCGCTCACCGATGCCGGCGCCACCGAGAGTGTGCGGGCGCATCGGCTCCCAGCCCGAGTCCGGTATGCGGGCCGGAGCGCACCGGAGCCGCCAACAATGATCGTGATTCGTCCTCAAGCGCCAGCCCGGCAATCGTCCGGCATCCCCGAGCGTCTGGCGCACGAATTGTAGAAAGGCGGTTCAGCGCGGTAGTCCGCCATGGCTGAGTTCAGTCCATGTGCAAGGGACAGGAGGTTGTATGTGGCATAGATCTACCAGCGCCTTTCTTGCGCTGATGCTCTTGCTCCTGCTTGGTTCCGCGTGGCCCGTGCATGCGCAGACACAGGAGTACTTGCGGCCCTATCAACGGACCGGGTACAAGCCCGGCGAAACACCGCCAACCAGTGCTGACTTGAGAATCTATCAGGGGACACAGAAAACTGTTGCGGTTCAGATCCTCAATTTGACTCCGTACACCATCGAACTCAAATCTACTTCCATTACCGCCCAGGATGAACTGGACATGCAGAACCGGGAGCGGGAAACCAATAAGTCTTTCATGTTTGCCCCGGTCGGCGTTCCCGAGACCATCCCCCCGGCCGGCCCGAACAGCCACCCGTACGCCATGGTGTTTTCCTGGGTCGATGACCCCACCTGGATGAGTGACAACTGGGCCAAGTGGACGGTCAAACAGGTCGATTACTGCACCCTCTACGATGAGGTAAACAATAAGTGCGTCGGGGACACGGAGACAGCGCGTGGTCCGAACTGGGCCTCCCGCGATGTCGATCTCGGATTGTGGATGTACCGCTTGGAGCCGCCTCCCACGGAGGTGGATTCCAACTACCTGCCCCTTCTCGGGAAGATCCTGCTGACCGTCTTCAAAACGGGCATGCTTGCGCTCGAGGTTGAAAACCCGATGGCGTGGGTCGAGGAGTTTCTCGCCCTGAAGGAACTCGGAACGACCATCAAGGAGTTCGACACCAACGGAAGCAGCGAAGAGCAGAACCAGGCCTTCGGCGAAGGCAACACCCAATGGGATGACGGCTCACAGATATACCTCGCATCCTATGTCGTCCCTCATCCAACCAGCTTTTGCACGACATCGGGCCTGGATTGCATGCCCTCCTCAATGACCGAACAGACCGGCGATGGCGTCTACTCATTCTGGCCCGCGGGCAATGCGGGGCCCTGCGATCCCGTTTGTCCGAAGCTCGCCGCCGAAGCGGAGTTGACCGTCAGCGTGCACGTCCTTCGCGGGCAGAGCACTCCCCAGTGCCCGACGGATGTCCCGGACTACAGCATCGAGTGCGGAGTCGGCCGAGTCCCGTTGATGATGGTCACGGTCATGAAGACCACTGAGTTTCTGGCGGGAAAGGTTGCGACGGTGACCATGTCCAACCCCATCACCAGCCTGGAGACCAGCCTGGACAAAATGCGTCTGTTCATGCTCAAGGCTGGAGCCGGCAAGATCCGGGCGATTCTCCTGCGGGAGGGCCGGCCTGGATTGATCGCACTGCGTTCCGTGATCGAGACTCTCAGTCCGGCTCAGCGTGAAGTCATCCGCCAGATGATCGGTTCCATGGCTTCGGACCGGAATCCGACCAAGGAGGAACGAGACCTGGTCCATTGGGTCGGCATGGCCCTGGAGAAGAAGCTCAATTGAGGAGAGGAGGATCGAGCAATGTTCACCATGCGACGAAGCATCATCCCGGCGGCGTTGACGCTCGCCTTCCTCGTGGGAAGCGCCACAACCGCATCGGCCAGGCCCGGCATCTGGATCTACATGCGGGAGGGCACCACCACCTCCATCAGTCTCATCAATCTCACGAACCACAAGCTGATGATCACCGCTGACAGCCCAAGCATTTACTGCCAGCAGTACGTCACCCAGGCTCTCTGTGTTGCCGAGCAGTCACATCCGTTCCAGGGCCTGGGCCAACTCTCCCTGGACCCCTATCGCTCCGTGACGTGGAAGAGCCGGAATGCCACGATGGCGGACGGAGACTATGCCTGGTCGGGCTGGTTCAAAGTCCTTCCGGAGGGCATGGATGAGAAATGGACGGTCTCCGCGAACATGCACTCGCAATCCGCCCATAATGCCCCGATTGTCTGCAACAGCCCCGGCAAAGGGACCTGGTTCAACCTGAACACCGATTGGACTACGAACGCAGACGGCGATTGGTCGACGTCCTGGAACGCGTACGCTTATGGCCTCTGGGTGACGCCCATCGGGGATCCGGAGCAGTACGTTTACATGGAAAGCGTCATGACGCTATCGGGCAAGAAATTGGCCGTATCCATGTACAGCGCGGACAACCATCGGGTCACGATCGTCTTCCGCGAGACGTACTGGGACGACACCAAGGCCAAGGGAGACGACTACAAGGGCTGGCCGCTGAAGTACGTGTCCAACAGCAGTTGCAGCGTGCCGTAAACACTCACCGGTGCGAAACGGCGCCACTCGGATGTTTCAGACCCAATCCGGGAAGCCGTGAACACCCCGCCGGACGGAGAGCGCGCACATCGGCGCTCTCCCTCCGCGCGCGAACGAAACACCCAAAGCTACACTGCCGCGCTCACCTCCCCGCTATCCAACCACCCCAAACGGCACGCCTTCGCCCGCACCGTTGATCCGGGCTTCACGTCGAACGGCTTCGAGTAGAGCTTCCACTTCGCATCGCGTCCTTGCTCCGTCGTCCAGGCGATCGACGCCCCCGCCGAGGCGCAGGCGATCGAAACACGAACGCCCTCCGCCGTTTTGGCTGTGGTGATCGCCGGGTCCGCCGCTTTCTGCCACACTCCTCCCGGACGCATCTTCTCCAGCAGCTCCGGCTCCGGCAGCAGCCCCAGGTCCGGGTAGCGCTTTTTCCATGCCTCGTGCTCGGCGCGCAGTTCTTTCAGCTTCGACGCGTACCGCGCATCGCCGGCCAGGTTGCGGATCTCGTGCGGGTCCGCGTCGCAGTCGTATAGCTCTTCTTCCGGCTTCCGGGGCGCGAACCACAGCGCCTGCGGGCCCGTCAGCTTGCCCTCGGCGTTCAGGCGCCGCATCTCCTTGAGCATCGGCATCTCGTCCATGTACTGCACCGTCTGCGCATACGGCAGATCCGGCCTGTAGTTGCGGATGTATTTGAACCGCGCGTCGCGCACGGCGCGGATCGTGTCGGACGTTTCGTCCATGCGGTCGCGGCACGCATGGATGTACTTCCGCTCCCGCTGCCCATATGTGCCCAGAAACGGAACGCCATGCATCTGTTTCGGCGTGGCGATGCCCGCCATAGAGAGCACCGTCGGCCCCAGGTCCATCAGACTCACCATGCGGCGCGTCGAGGCGCCCGGCTTCACCTGCCCCGGCCATCGGACGAGCAGCGGCACGCGAATTCCGGAGTCGTACACCCAGCGTTTCCCACGCGTCAGCCCGCGCCCGTGGTCGCCCCAGAAAAAGACCGCCGTCGACTCCGCCAGCCCGTCGTCCTCCAGGTCCTTCAGCACCTGGGCCACCTGGAGGTCCAGCGCCGTGATGTTGTCGTAGTTGATCGCCCAATTCTTCCGCACCACTTCGGTGTCGGGATAGTAGGGCGGCAGGACGGCCTTCGCCGGGTCGCGCCGGTCCGCCGCGGGGACGGAAACCATATTCTTTTCATATTGTTCCGGCGTTGGACGGGCCTGGCTCTCGTGCGTGATGGTGAAGTTCAGCACGCTGAAGAACGGCTGCCCCTTCGGGCGGTTGCGCCAGTGCGCGCGGTTGCTCGACTCATCCCACGCGGTCTGCGGCGGGTCGAAGTTGTAGTCCGTCTTGACGTTGTTCGTGCAGTAGTACCCAGCTTCGCGCAGGTACTCCGTGAAACAGCGTGTTTCCGGCGGCGGAACGCCCTTCGACCGCATGTGGCACGTGCCGATGGCCGTCGGATACTGCCCGGTGATGATCGACGAGCGGCTCGGCGCGCACACGCCGTAGACCGAAAAAGCTCTGTCGTATCTTAGGCTTTGCCCGGCAAGACGGTCGAGGTTCGGCGTCTTCGCGTAGGTGTCGCCGTAGCAGCCCAGGTCTGGCGAAAGGTCTTCGGCGGAAATCCACAAAATGTTCGGACGGGCACCCGGCTGCGCCGCCGAACGAGGGACCCAGATCATTGGTCCGGCCGCCGCAATCGCCTGTCTGCGCGTGAGTTTCCGCATTGAATCGCTCTCCCGGCGCGATTCTATCCCAGATTCGGTCCCGAACGGGATTCGCGGAAAATGTACCATCTCGCACCCTTCCACTTGCATCTGTAAGTCATTCACAATTAAGATAAACGTGTATTTTGATCTAGCTCTCTAGAGGTGCTCATGATCTATTCGCGCTCCGCGGAGTACGCCATCCGCGCCTTCGTCCACCTGGCCAGCGTGCCCGACGGCAAGTACGCCATGGTGAAACAGATCGCCGAACAGGCCGATATCCCGTCGCATTTTTTGGCGAAGATTCTGCAGCAGCTCGCGCGCAAGGGCTTTCTTCGGTCCAGCAAAGGCCCCACCGGCGGTTTCTGCCTCCGCATGCCGGCCAATGACATTTCGGTGATCATGATCGTCGACGCGGTCGACGGACTGGCGGACTATGAACGCTGCCCGGCCGGACTCGCCGAGTGCAACGATCAGGCTCCCTGCGGGATGCACGATAGCTGGAAGGCCCTGCGGGGTCGTATCATGGAGTATCTGGAGCGCACTACCATCGAGGATCTCGCGCGCAGTCTCGAACTGAAGAAACGCAACCTCGACAAGGCCCGCAAAGGCAAGCGCTCCGCGAAGAAGGCCTGACGTCTCCGCCTCCACGGCGGACCCAGGGCCGCCCGAGGAGGCCGAATGCCCATTCGTTCAGGGGAGATCCATACCCCTCACAATATGCTTGTCCCCATGGTCGTCGAGCAGACGTCGCGCGGCGAGCGCGCCTTCGACATCTACTCGCGCCTGCTGAAGGAAAACATCATCTTCATCGGCACGCCGATCGATGACCAGGTTGCCAACCTCATCATCGCCCAGATGCTGTTCCTTGCCGCCGAGGACCCCGAGAAGGACATCTCCCTCTACATCAACTCTCCAGGCGGGTCCATCACCGCCGGCCTCGCCATCCTCGACACCATGAATCTGGTGGAGCCCGACATCGTCACTTACTGCGTCGGCCAGGCCGCGTCGATGGGCGCCGTCCTGCTCGCCGCCGGCACCAAGGGCAAACGCTTCGCGCTGCCTCACGCGCGCATCCTCATCCACCAGCCGCACATGTCGGGACTGGGCGGACAAGCCGCCGACATCGACATCTACGCCAAGGAGATCCTGCGCATGCGCGAGATCCTCAACCAGATCCTCGCCGACGCCACGGGCCAGCCGCTCGAAAAGATCGAGCGCGACGTCGATCGCGACTACATCATGGAAGCCGAGCAGGCGCTCAACTACGGCATGATCGACCGCATCATCTCGAAGCGCGCCGACAAGAAATAGGCTGAAGGCTCAGAACAACGCGCGATAGCGTTCATACGCCCGGTCCCATTCATCCTTGGGGCCGGGCGTAAATGTTTCAAGCGGGAACGACGCGCGCACCACGGCGCGCAACTCGTCGAGGCTGCCGAGCAAACCCGCGCCCATCGCCTGCACCAGCACGTTGCCAGCGGCCGTCGCTTCCGTCGGCCCGGCGATGACCGTGCGGCCAGTCGCGTCCGCAACAAACTGATTCAACAACGTGTTTTTGCCGCCGCCGCCGACGATGTGGATCACCTCGATCGGCTGGTGCGTGACGGACTCCAGGCCTTCGAGAACCTGCCGGTAGCGGAGCGCCAGACTCTCGAGAATCGCTCGTACCATCGCGCCCGGCTGCTCGGGCGGATGCTGCCCTGTCGACCGGCAGAACTCGGCGATGCGTTCGGGCATGTGGCCCGGCTCGAGGAACGCGTCGGGATTCAGCACGGCCGTGAACGGCTCGGCCTGCGCGGCCATGCCGGTGAGCTGCGTGTAGCTGTATTCGCGCGTCTCCAGCGCCCAGGCGCGGCGGCACTCCTGCACCAGCCACAACCCGGCGATGTTCTTGAGAAAACGGATCTTGCCGCCCGCGCCGACTTCGTTCGTGAAGTTCATGGCGAGCGAATCGGCGTTAATCAGCGGCGCGTCGAGCTCGACGCCCATCAGGCTCCACGTGCCCGAGCTGATGTAGCACCACGGCTTCTCGCCCGTCGCAGGCACGGCGGCGACGGCCGCGGCCGTGTCGTGGCCCGCCGTCGCAAACACAGGCACTTCATCGAGGCCGCTCGCGTCGGCGACCTCGTCGAGCAGCGGCGCGAGCAGCGTGCCGGGATCGACGATCTGCCCGAGCAGATGGCCGGGCAGGCGCAGGCCATGGAAGATGGGGTAGGCCCAGTCGCGGTCAGTGGGGTCGTAGAACTGCGACGTGCTGGCGATGGTGCGCTCGTTGCGCTGGATGCCGCAGAGCCAGTAGCTGAGCAGGTCCGGCATGAACAGCAGCCGCTCGGCGACGTTCAGAGCGGGCGTACCGGAGTTTTGCGCGGCGTAGAGCTGATACAGCGAGTTGAGCTGCATGAACTGGATGCCGGTGAGCTCGAAGACGCGCTCCTTGGGCACCAGCGAGAAGACAGCGTCCATCATGCCGTTGTTGCGCGAATCGCGGTAATGGCGCGGGTTATCGACGAGACGTCCGACTTTGTCGACGAGCCCGAAGTCCACGCCCCACGTATCGACACCGATACCGTCGAGGTGGAGTTTGCGCTCGCGGCCGGCGATGCGCAGCCCCTCGCGAATCTCGAAGAAGAGCCGGAACGCGTCCCAATAGAGGCCGTCGGGCAGGCGCACGGGCTGGTTCAGGAAGCGGTGCAACTCCTCGAGTTCGAGGCGGCCCTGCTCCAGGCGGCCCAGCATCGCGCGCCCGCTTTCGGCGCCGAGATCGAAGGCGAGGAAGTGGCTCATCGGGACGACTCTATCAGAGCGCGATGTCGAAAATCAGTTTGCCGACGCCATCGGCGTAGTCGTGCAGAAGCTCGAAGCCTTCCTGCGTTTTCTCGAGCGGAATGGTGTGCGTGATGATCGACGACGGAATCTGGCCGGAGGCGAGCAGCGCGCCGGCGGCGCGGCCCTTGTGGTTGGAGCGCTTGATCATTTGCAGCCGCAGTTCCTTGGCCATGGCGAGGTGCAGATCCACCTCGAAGTGCAGCGGGTTGGCGATGCCGACAAGCACATAGTCTCCGCCCGGTTTTGTCGCGCGAATGCCGAGATCGATGGTATCGGGCTGGCCCGCGGCGTCGTAGACGATATCGGCGCCGAGGCCGCGCGTGGCCTGCATGACGGCGTCGAAGAAATCGCCTTCGCGGAGATCGAGCGCGACATCGGCGCCCATGGCCTTGGCCATTTTCAGGCGGTGCGGCACGCGGTCGCAGGCGAGGATGCATTCGGCGCCGGCGGCCTTGGCCATGGCGATGCCGAGCAGGCCGATTGAGCCGCAACCGAGCACGGCGACGGTCTGCTGCATCTTCACGGGCGCGAGCTCGTACATGTGAACCCAGACGGCGACGGGTTCCATCAGAGTGGCCTGCTGCCAGGTGAGGCCTTCGGGGATGGGGTCCGCATTGTGGGCAGGGATGACGCAGTAGTCGCGGAGGAAGCCGGGCGCGTCGGGGCCGCCCATGAAGCGCGAAGTGACGCAGAGGTTGTGGCGGCCTTTGATGCAGAACTCGCAGTGGCCGCAGGTGAGCGAGGGCTCGATGGAGATGCGGTCGCCGGCATTGAGGCCGTGGACGCCCTTACCGGTTTCGACAATCTCGCCGACTGGCTCGTGGCCGAGAATCTGCGGATATTTGGCGGGACTGCCGTGGATATTGCCTTCGCCCCACCAGTGCATGTCGGAGCCGCAGAGGCCGACGGCCTTCATCCGGACGAGGACTTCGCCGGGCCCTGGGCCCTGCGGCATTGGGGCTTCAATGACTTCGATTCGTTTCGGACCAACCAGGGGAGCGCTACGCATGAGGGTCAAAAGACCAATGTATCTCAAACGGGGTCGATGGTCCGCGGGACGAGGTGGGGCTCAGCGCTCGACGGATTGGCCGCTAGAGGTCGGGCGGAGTAGGTTGTCGGGCGGGGGCGGTGGTTTGGATGTGGAAGAGGGCGACGCAATTGGGCAGTCGCACTCGCGGAGAGAATTCAATTCCCAGAATGCCTTGACATTTGCGAGACCTGACAGAATACTATGCACATGCCACACAGAACTATTTACAATTCAACACGGTAGAGTGGAGGTTGCGACGTTCACATTGGGACGAATGCGCGGCGAATATGTAATCGATGGTCCATTTTAGTTCTGGCCGCTGTTATTATTGTATTGGGACTTATTGGCGCAACTTTACACAGAGTCGCTCATCCGGGGAGAATTACAGTAGTAGATTCGACGGGAAGGAACCTTCCTAGCTTCTACGCAGGCCTGCCCTCTATCCATCTCCAGGGCGGTCTTTTTAATGAAAGTCTCGATTTGACTGTCCGTCGAAGGCCGTGTGCGCAGGGGGCCAGCAAGTTGCGAAGTTTCTGGACTAGGCTGATGCCAACAGTCCAAGCTCAGACAGCGCTGCCAGACTGCTGGGGCCACTACATGCGTTGTGCAGGCGCCCAAGAGTACAACTGCAATGGTTGCGGAGGTTCCTGCTTTATGATCAGCGACCCAACCGGCCTGACTTCATATGGTTCAGGTTACACGACGTCCACATCGGGGGGCTGCTGCCTGGATTCTGGCTGCGCAAACAATTGAATGCTTGAGGTGAGGTAAACGTCTTTGTTCGTGGAGGTCCAAACGATGCAGAAGCTGCAACTCCTGATCATTGCGGCGATCGTCTTCCCGCCGGCTGCGTGGGGCGCCGATCCGCCGAACGCAAACGCGCGAGGAAAACACCTCGTTTACGAGGAAGCCGCAAGGTCCTACCCGCCAGCGTTCCACCCCACTCTCCCAGGCCAGATGAATGGCCCATTCACGGTCCGGTTGGTCCTGGAGTCGGTGGCGCCCAATGTCCAAAATGTCGCGGTCCTCTCGCCGCAAGGGAAGCACGTGGCGGCTCACTCAATCTGGTTTCCAGGCAGTTCTTACGTCAGATTGAGGAGCGCATTGGTCTCCGCGGAGGGGGCCATCTGCATCGAGGGCAGCGCACTATCTCCCACGGGCGTCTCTCCGTTTCTGGCATTCTTTGCCACTCCAACAAGCAGTCCGAAAGTGGTAAGACTCTTCCCATTGGGAGCTGCGTCGATGGCCTTCGCTCCGGATGGGACGCTTTGGGCGCAGATGACTCCTCTTGGCGTTCTGGAGGGCGATGAGTTGCCGGGCGATTTCGAAGTGCTCTGGCAATTTGACCGGACAGGGACTCCGATCAAAAGAGTGGCTCCTCTCTCACGGATGGCGCTGTCAGCCGGGACGCGGCGCATTACGGACGCGCATGGCTATAAGCCACAGTTAGCCGTTTCATCCAGATCAGTTGTGCTGTTCGTTCCGGAAACGAAGGAGCTAATCGAGTTCGGCTTCAATGGCGCTATTGAGCGCCGCATCCCAGTAAACAGTGTAGACGGTGCTGATAAGTTTGCTCTCAACTTCTTAAAGATGTCCCCGAGCGGCGAGATTGTCGCTTCTCTTAATCCGATTGGGCGGGGGACCCTGCTCAGGGCATATCGCCTCGACCGGGAGTCCGGTGTTTGGGCGCCCATTCGACCCGATGCGGACACGTCGCCAAAGGAGGAGTTGGTCCTCGGCTTTGATGGCGAAGATCTTGTGACGTATAGCAGTGTGGACCGCCTAATATATCGCCTTCAAAGGAAGCCAACCGAACCAGGCCAATAGTTCAGCGCGGAATGCGCCTGTCCCATCGTTGCCCCGCCCACAGGGCTGGGGGCGGCTACTGGCAGACAAGGCCTACGCTGGCTTTGCAGATGTTTGTGCCGCCCTGAGTGAAGCCGGAGGAGTAAGCGCCGCTCGAGTTTCCGTTGAAGATGTTGTCGAGAAGCAACGAGCCGCCGAGGTCGGCGGAGAAGACGCCGTAGCCGCCGTTGTACTGCGAAACGTTGCCGTTCGCGATGGAGCCGGGCCAGACTTCGATGCCGTGACTGAAGTTGTTCGAGCTAGTGCAGCCCTCGACTGTGCTGAAGTGGCGCGTCTTGATGCCGCGGCCGCCGTTGTTGTTGACTTCGACGTTCTTCACGCGTGCATAGGATCCCAGTTTGGTGGCGTGCGCGCCCATGCCCTTGATGGCTCCATTGCGGACGGTGATGCCGTTTATGTTCCAGACGCTCTTCCCGCCAATACCGGCGCCGGAGAGGTTGCAGACGCCGCGCTGCGGGCACTGGTTCGGGCCCTGGATGGTGAAGCCATTGAGATCGAGGTCGACGCTAGGGGCGGTGATGTCGATGGCGGAGGTGTTGGCGTCGGGGATCGTGAGGTTCTCCGAGAGGCGATACGGCCCGGATTCGGAGATCGTGACGGGGAAGCCGGGCGTGTCCTCGGGGGTGACGCCGCCGCCGGGTTTGCCGGTGAAGGCATTGATGGTGAAGACGGCGCACAGGAGGACCTGGGCGCTGATGCGGGCGATGGTGTAGAAGCTCATGGCACTGGTCCTAAGCGGAAACGGGGCGGGGAATTGATCACGGAGTTTGCGGACGGCCTGTCCGTAGCTTTTGTAGTTGTCCGGTTTTGTTGACACGTTAGTTGTCCGGTCTGACCTCAAGTTTGCCATTGGTGGCACAGCCGTAGCGAAGCCC
>JBOZRR010000036.1:0-36375 GCA_050789245.1 Bryobacteraceae bacterium
ACCCCCAACCTGGTTCTGAAATCGACGAAACGGAGTCTGCAAAACCAGCGGAATCAACAAGCGTGTTGACGGAGGTCAGCTAATTTGGACAGGAGTGATTGGAACCATGTGTGCACAAACTCCGCAGCATAATCTCTCCATTGTGGTAGACGGCTCGAAGACACCCGAACTCATTCCCGACGACTTGGCGTATCGCCACTTCATTTTGGCCATCGCCGAGCCGCGATCGCCGACTGTCGAGGAGACCAAACGCCGTGAGACTCGCCTCATCCCGATTGGTCTTTCTGCAAGTGATTATGACCTCTGTATTTCCGCACTGGCTGGACTGAGGGAGAAGCTGGACATGATTGAGGCGGGTAGGAGAGAGGCCCTGGCTGATACAACAGAGCACCGCGATTCCACTCTCCTCACCCTGAAAGGGCAAGAGAATATGGCAATAACAGCCGTTCGAGTGGCGTTGCGGCGCTTGAGTCCCGATGGACAGTCTCGCCTTGACGGGTATATTAGGGCACGCGTGAAGCAACGCATTGTTCTACTTGGTGATGCCAGGGAGTAGTGGCTCATGGAGCGTAGGCTCCACGGGTTCTTGGCCGCAGCGACGAACGTCCGGCCACCACTTTTCACACGTGCTACTAAGTAGCCTTTGAATATTTATGAGGGCGCTATGATTACATCGTCTATCAAGATCTTAGTGTTGCGACTTGTTCTCTTGCTTGAACTGCTGGCACTTCCGGCTGTGTGCCAGATGATTTACAGCATTAGTGTCTACAACGATGCAAGTACCGATGGGAACACACTCTATGCCGTCAGCACGTCCGTAGACACCAGTACTGGTTGTTCAGCGCACGGGTCATACAGTACGACTGCGAGATTAATTGCCCCCGATGGCGTTCAATCCGCGAACACGAGTGGCGGCATGGTCGCAAATACGAGCATGGCGATCAACGCGCAGGTAGGGACCTTTACGGGATTGGGGACAGTACAACTGTATTGTGGCTGCTTTGCGCATTGGGTGGGAGGCGGCGGAACTTCTCTGCAAATCACTGTTGCAAACGCGCGGACCGGCTTCAAGTGGCCGCTATTGCTTCAGGATGCCGACGGCTGGTATTGCCGCTACACGGCAACCTCGTGTGCCACAGGGACTCCAACATGCACAAGTGGCAGTTGGACTTCAATAGCCAGGGTAGTACCGCCGTGTCCGAATCAAATATTAGTCGACTGGATTAGAGTTAAGATTCTAGGCGTGCAAATGTGTTTTGTGACTGAGTGGGATGATGTATCTTCTGGGATTGACTGTCAGTGACAGCGGTCCTCAAGATTCTGGACTTACGTTTGAGAGGTCTCTTCATCGAGGTCATTGCAGATGGCGATACTAATTCGACCACACTTAGTAAACCGGCCAATCTGTGCGACGGTCCGAGTAGATCGGGATACAATTCGTAGTTCAGAGCCGGAAACGCGGATTTTCGCAAGGGTTGCCCGAAGTTCCTTCGGGGATCTTTGGACAGTACACTACTCGCACGGCCTACCTGTAAGTGTGACGCTGATTGACAGCAGGCGCAGGCTACATATCTCGCATAATCCTGGCGACACCGCACTGACGGTTACGCCGGACCACATGGACCCACGGGAAAGGCCGGACCATTTTCCACCCACTCCCCCCCCTGACGAGACACCCGTCATACTATCTGGTATCCGTTGTTTTTACAGAAAGTGGACTGCTTATCCGACGACAACGGAGCAGTGGCATAGCTATGATTATGCATCTGACTTTAGAATTGTTCTTTTTAGAGAAGGTTATGGCACGACAACCTGGTACCTTGACGAGGTCAGGATCGAAGAGCCGCCCGCTGTACTATTTGACATTTCCTCCGTCAATGCTTCCGAGCGTGAGCATGAGCAGAACCTCATGAGTATCCTTGATAAAGTCTTCCAAAAAATGTCTGAGAATCCACCTATCGCATAACCGAAGCAGACTGCTGAAGTACTCTATTGAGCAGGACAAATACTACGCACTACCGCATATCTGTTATTGATCCCAGGCTCAGGTAGATGGTTGATAGTCTATTTCAGACATTTTTGCTTTCATAAGCAACCTGATATTCTGCGCGGAGCTAGCAGGTTGCTGAAATGCGCTTTCGGGCACCCTATGTGCACTTCGCGTATGCCCGTACGTTACTGATTCTACGTTCATTTGGGGGCAATTCCGAGTCGTTTTCGGAGATCTCTAGCCCTATTTCAGCAGCCTGCTAACCGAAAGGATGACAGGCAGACGGTTTGGATGGTGAGAGGAAGTGCCACTCTCCTTCCCTCCCCCTCACTCCGCTATCCTCAAACTCAGCGATGACTGAGCGATTTTCACTTCACGGGAAGACGGCGGTGGTGACGGGGGGCAATGGGGGGTTGGGGTTGATGATTGCCCTGGGGTTGCGGGCGGCGGGGGCTCGGGTGATTGGGGCGGGGCGGAATCCAGCGAAGAATGCCGAGGCGGCGAAGGTGCTGGACGGGTGCATTGCGCTGGATGTGACGGACGAGGCGGCGGTGGATGCGGCGTTTGCGGCTCTGGGGCAGGTCCAGATCCTGGTGAACGCGGCGGGGATCGTGGTGGTGGGGCGCGTGGCGGAGGTGGACCGGGCGGGGTTCACGTCGGTGATGGACGCGCATGTGACGGGGTCGTATCTGTGCGCGCGGGCGGCGGCTCGGGGGATGACGGGCGGGGGGAAGATCATCAACATCGGGTCGGTGTATTCGCGGTTCGGGTCGGCGCTGGCGTGCGGGTATGCCACGGCGAAGACGGCTCTGCTGGGGCTGACGCGGAGCCTGGCGGTGGATTTGGGCCCGCGGGGGATTCAGGCGAATGTCATTTTGCCGGGGTTCTACGAGACGGATTCGACGCAGGGGATTCTGGCGAGTCCGATGGGGGCGAAGATTACGGGGCTGACTCCGGCGGGGCGGTGGGGGCGGGCCGAGGATGTGGCGGCGGTGGCGGTTTTCCTGGCTTCGCCGGCTTCGGATTTTGTGACCGGAGCGGCAATTCCGGTGGATGGCGGGTTTGGGTTGGGGGCGGGGTTGACGGTGGAGGATTGGTCCGGCCTGGTTTGAGGGGGTTTCGGTCTGGGGACAGTCCCCTTTTTGCTTGGCGCAAAAAGCGGGACAGTCCCCGAATCGGGAGGGATTGGCAATCCCGCGCAGGTTGACGGCCTGCCCCGCTGCGGGCCTGAAGGCCCTGTGCAAACTGAAGTTTGCGCCACATTGGGGGACTTAGTAGGACAGGAGGGAGTCGGCGGCTTCGAGGATGTCTTCGGATTGGGGGAGGATGGCGTCTTCGAGGTCGGGGGCGTAGCCGACCCAGGTGTCGAGGGCGGCGACGCGGCGGACGGGGGCGTCGAGGTGGTGGAAGAGCTCTTCGGCGATGCGGGCGGCGATTTCGGCTCCGTAGCCGAAGCTGAGGGTGTCTTCGTGGACGATGAGGACGCGGGAAGTCTTCCGGACGCTGGCGGCGATGGCTTCCCAGTCGTAGGGGGCGAGGGAGCGGAGGTCGATGACCTCGATGGACGTGCCGGGGCGGCGGTTTTCGATCTGGGTGGCGGCGAAGAGCGACTTCTGGACGGTCATCCCGTACGTGACGATGGTCAGGTGATTGCCGGGCTTGGCGATGCGGGCCTTGCCGAAGGGGACCATGTACTCAGGGCCGGGGTGGGGCGAGCGGTTGTAGGGCTCACGATAGAGCCGCTTGTGCTCGAGGAACAGGACAGGGTCGTCGCAGCGGAGGGCCGTGCGGAGCAGGCCGCAGGCGTCGAGGGCGTTTGAGGGCAGCACGACGCGGAGCCCGGGGATGTGGGTGAAGGCGACCTCGCCGCACTGGGAGTGGTAGATGGCGCCGCCGTTCAGGTAACCGCCGTAGGCCGCGCGGATGACGACGGGGACGCTCCAGCCGTTGAAGGAGCGCCAGCGGATGTTGGCGAGCTCGTCGCGGATCTGCATCATGGCGGGCCAGATGTAGTCGAAGAACTGGATCTCGGCGACGGGCTTCATGCCCCGGGAGGCCATGCCGAGGGCGCGGCCGACGATGGCTGCTTCGGCGATGGGGGTGTTGTAGCAACGGCGGGAGCCGAAGCGGGTCTGGAGGCCGTGGGTGGCCTTGAAGACACCGCCCTTGCCTTTGACCTCTGAGAGGTTCTCTTCGCGGCTGCAATCGGCGACGTCCTCGCCGAAGACGATCATGCGGGGGTTGCGCTCCATCTCTTCCTGGAGGGTGAGGTTGATGGAGTCGAGCAGGGTGCGCGGGGCGCCGTGGAAGTTGGGCTCGGTCAAGAAGGCGTCGGACGTGGGATCGACGGTCGGGCTGTAGAGATAGAGGGTGGCGGTGTCCTTGGCGGGAGGCGGGGCCTTGAGGACGCGCTCGGTGATGTCCTGGATCTCGAGGTCGATTTCGTGGCAGATGCGCTTGTAGGCCTGCTCGTCGAGGAGGCCTTCGGTGATGAGGAAGCGCGGAAAGGTGATGATGGGATCGCGGAGGGCTTCGGCGTCGCGCTCGGCGGCGGTCTTGTAGGCGCGCTCGTCGTCGGAGAGGGAGTGGGAGTAAGGCCGCGTGACGTGGGCGTGGACGAAGGCGGGTCCGTTGCCGGCGCGGACGTAGGCGATGGCCTGCTTCAGGGCGCCGACGGAGGCGAGGAAGTCGTTGCCATCGCACTCGGCGAGGAAAAGATGCGGGAACGAACACAGCAGGGCTGAGATGGAGCCGCCGGGCGTCTGCTTTTCGACGGGGACGCTGATGGCGTAGCCGTTGTCCTCGACGACGTAGAGCAGGGGGAGCCGGAGAAGGCAGGCGGCGTTGATGGATTCCCAAAACTCGCCTTCGCTGGTGGCGCCGTCGCCGGTAGTGACCAGGGTGACTTCGTCGGAGGCCGGGTTGAGGTGGCGCGAGGCCTCCGCGCAGCCAACGGCGTGGAGAAACTGAGTGCCGGTGGGCGAAGATCCGGTGAAGATGTGGAGATCCGGGGACGACCAGTGGGAGGGCATCTGGCGGCCGCCGCTGGCGGGATCGGCCTCGGCGCCAACGCTCTGGAGGAGCATGTTTTCGGGGGTGATGCCGAGGGCGAGGGCGAGAGCGCGGTCGCGGTAGTAGAGGTGGAACCAGTCGTGGCCGGGACGGAGGAGCATGCCGGCGGCTGTCTGAATGGACTCATGGCCGGCGCCGGAGATCTGGAAGAAGATGCGGTTCTGGCGCTTGAGCAGGACTTCGCGGTCGTCGAGACGGCGCGACATCTGCATGTTGCGGAAGGCGGCGAGCAGGAAGTCGCGGTCGAGACCCTGGTAGCGGGTTTCAGAGGCGGAGCTTGTGAGATGCGCGGCTTTCGTGGCAGCCATTCCGAGTCCCAAATTCCAAGTGTAGACGATGGGCAAGGGCCCGGGACATACAGGCAAGGGGGGATGGGGCGAAGGGGTCTCCGGGCGGGCGAAAAATCCTGGATAATGCCTCCTATGGCAAAAACGGGGGAGACAGCGCGCGGCGCATGGCGGGTGATCAGCGTGACGCTGGTGGTGTCGGCGCTGGCGGTGCCGGCGGCGCTGGAGAGTTACGACGTGTCGAAGACGTTGAGCGAGCAGAGTCCGGATGCGTTCGGCGCGACACGGACTCATGCGAGGATGGCGGGGGCGATAGCGCTGCTGCCGGAGGAAGGCGAGGTGGCGTACCTGACGGATGTCGGAGTAGAGACAACGGCCGGGACGGCGGCGTTTCTGACGGCGCAGAACGCACTCGCGCCGCGGCTGCTCGTCAAGGCGAATGCGAAGCCGGCGCCGCTGTGGGCGGTGGGCAACTACTCGAAGCCGGCCGATTTCGAGGCGTTCGGGCGGGAGCGCGGCTACGAGTTGGTTCGCGACACCGGCAACGGCGTGGTGGTGTATCGGAGGAAGTAGCGCGATGCTCGGACTGCTGTTTGTCTTACTGACGTCGGTCGCGGGGGCGTTCCTTGCGAAGGCGGCGATGGGGCGCGGCCAAGCATGGAGCGTGGCGAGGATGCTGGGGCCCGGAATTGGCGCGGGCGTGGCGTCGCTGGCGTTCTTCCTGCTGCGATGGGCGGGGGTTGCGAATGCGGCAGTCGTTTGGAGCATCGCGGTGGTGATGTTGACGGCGGGCGTGGTGGCATGGAGGCGAACGAAGACCGCGGCGGGCGGACGGGAAGCGGTTGCCGCTAAGCCGAGGTCGGAGTGGATCTGGGTAGCGCGAGTCGCGGTCGTGTTGAGCCTGGCACTGCTGGTGGGGGATGCGATGACGGCGTACTCGGCCTCGCCGGACGGAGAGTGGGATGCGTTTTCGATCTGGGATCTGCGGGCGCGGTTCATGGCGGCAGAGGGCGACTCATGGATTGCGGCTGCGAGGCCGGGGGTCAATGCGGGGCTAGCCGGTGCGAGCCATCCGGGCTATCCGCTGCTGCTGTCCGGGTGGATTGGGATGGCGTGGATGGCGGACGGGGAAATGGAGAGCGTGGTGCCGGGGACGGTCTCCGTGCTGTTCGCGCTGATTGCGGCGGGTGTGTTGTTCGCGGGCATGCGGGAACTGCGGGGAGAGTGGAGCGCCTTGCTTGCCGTGCTGGTGTTGGTGTCGCCGGAGGCGTTCCGCTCACAGGCGGGCGCGCAGTGCGCCGACATCGCGCTCAGCCTGTATCTGCTGATGTGGACGGTGCTGACGGCGATGTGGCTGCGCGACAGGGATCAGCGAGGCCTGTTGGCTCTGGCTGGGCTGACGGCGGGCTTGGCGCCGTGGACGAAGAACGAAGGGTGGCCGTTTGCGCTGGCTGCGGTCGCGGTGACGTGCTGGCTGGCTCGGAGGGGAGGGATCCTCGCGTTTTTGGCAGGTTTCGTGCCCCCAGCAGTGGTGACGATCCTGTTCAAGACGATGGTGGCGACGGGGAGCGAAGGCGTCTATCCGCCGACGATCGCTGTGGCGTTCGAACGCTTCAGCGATTTCGACCGCTGGGCGGCGGTGATCGGCGCGTATGGGCGGCATGGAATCGAGATGGGCGTCGCATACGCGCATCCGCTGGTTCTTCTCGTCTTGATCGGCTGGGCTCTGAAGCCGGTGGTGAAAGCGGAGCGGGGCGAGGTCGCGTGGCTCGCGCTGCCGGCGCTGGCGATGGCGGCCGCGGAATTCCTGATGCTGGTGGCGACGTCGGCGGACATTCGGTGGCATACGGGAACGTCAGTGCCCCGCCTGCTGATACAGCCGTGGCCGGCGCTACTGGTAGTGGTGTTCTGTCTGCTCCGGCGACCGGAAGACAGCCTGCCGGTGATGTCAATGGCGGCGCAGCGCAGAAAACGCGCCTAGAGTTTGGCCCCGCGATTGCAGCGGTATCGGGTAGAAAGGCGAATCTCATGAAGACGATCAATCACATTCTGCTTCCTGTGGATTATTCGGACCGGTCGATCATCGCAACGCAGCACGCACGGCTGCTGGCGGAACGGTTCGGGGCGAAAGTGACAGTACTTCACGTCAAGGAGTGGCCACACGGGACGGAGGACCCCAGTGTCGAGGTCGGCGCGGCGCTGATGCACGAACAGATGCAGGGGTTGGGCGCCGAATTCGTGGAATTGATCGGTCACCCTGCGGAAGTGATCGTCAAGTACGCGCAGGAGAACGGCGTGGACCTGATCGTGATGCCGACACGGGGCCGCGGCGCTCTGCGGCGGTTTCTATTGGGCAGCGTGACGGCGAAGGTGCTGCACGACGTTGAAGTTCCGGTGTGGACAGGCGCGCACGAGCAGCCGGAGACCGCGCTGCCGGCGCTGGAAGGGATCCGGAACGTGGCGTGCGCGGTGGATCTGGCTCCGACGAGCGAGGGCGTGCTGCGGTGGGCGGGCGAGTTTGCCGCCGCGTTCGGCGCGAAGCTGACGGCGATTCACGCGAGTCCGCAGTTGGTCCCAACGCTGGGGGTGGTGCACGACCTGGAGTGGCGGGCGCACTTGTCAGAAGTGCTGAATGCCGCGCTGGCGGAGACGGTGCGGAAGGCGGGGGTGAAGGCGGAGATGCATCTGGCGAGCGGTGAGGCGGGCAAGGCCGTGGACGAGATGGCTGAAGCGTTGAAGGCTGATGTGTTGGTGATCGGCAGGACGCCGACGGGGCTGATGGGGAGACTGCGGACGACGGCTTACGCCATCATCCGCCAGTCCCGTTGTCCCGTGATCAGCGTGTAAGCTACCAGTTGCACTTGTTCGGGCAGCGCCAGTATCCACGTGGGAGGGGCTTGCCGTGCCCGATTTCCGGAGCCCAGGTCTGGCCGCACGTCACGCACTGAAGTGCGAGGTTGTAGCGGTTCAGGCGCCGGACACCGAGCCCGGTGAGCTTCTCCGCGGTAAGCTGGCGCGCGGGGCGCTGCGTCTTTTCCTGAGTGACGACTGCTGGCATTTGCTTTTGCTCCTTTCGAGGGTTGAGATTTATGCGCGTGCGCGCGCTTCGCGAACGATGTCGTCACGGCGCACGATGCCGAGAACACGAGGTCCGTGGAAGACGGGCATGAACTCGCGCATGTAGAGGTTGAGCCAGGTGAGCGCATGCGCGGCGTCGTCGGCGATATCAACGGCGACGACCCAGTCCACCGGATGCATGAGCCATTCGAGCGACGCCTGGCCGCGCAGCGCCGGGTCGGCGCGCTGGAGGTCTTCGGCGGTGACAAGCCCGATGGGAAGCCGATCGCGCGTGACCAGGCAGACGCACGAGTGGTCATCGCCGTGTTGGCGTTTCACAAGGTCGTCGACGCGCGTGTAGTGCGGCAACTCGAGACACACGGGGACCAGGAGATCCTTAACGCGAACGCCCCTGAGAGCGCGCTGCGGACCGAGGCGGCCGTTGAGGATGACGCCGGCGCCTGCAACCGCCAGCGCAGCGAATCCCACAACAGTGGGCGTCCCTCCGCCGCCGGCGATGATCAGCAAGAAGCCAATGACCGCAACGGCGAAACCGAGCGCGCGAAGGAGCCTGGAGACGTTCCAGGAAGGAGTGGGGTTCAAGGCGCCATTTCCGTCGAGGGTGAGTTCAGGCATAGCTCAACTCCAGTTCGGAATCCGAGGCTTCGCGTTCGATACGCTCCTGGCACTCCACGCAGTTCGCCGCCCAGGGCACGGCCCGCAAGCGGGCGATGGCGATGGGTTCGTCGCACTCCTGGCAGATGCCGTACTCGCCGCGCTCCATACGATCAAGTGCGCCGTTGATCATGCGCAGCTTGTGGCGATCGATATCGTGCGAGGCGAGCGCGACGGTCTGATCGTGCAGCAAGGACGCCTGGTCCTCCATGGCCACTTCAGGCGAGACGGCGATCGTCTCCCTAGTGTTCGGCATTTGAGGAAGCAGGCCATCGCGCATGGCCATAATCTCCTGACGGATGCGTGATTGTTCGTGTTTCGTGATCCTTCTGTCGGTCATGGCACTTGAAGTAGTGCATGAAGCATGCCAAACGCGAAGTGATTGGATCAGCAATAGCCATCGTGACGAAAAGACCCTGAAATCGGGCGAAAACAGGCGGCGGTGCCCGTTTTGAGGCACTTTCCGGGTCCAGAAGCCCTGTTAATCGCGCACGGCAGGATGGCCCCGCGATTGCACTCACAGAGGGCGAATACCACGAAAAGGAGGGACTGAATGAACGTAACGCTACGGACCCAGGGCGTCGAGCTGACAGAGGAGTTGCGAAAGAAGCTCGACAGAAAACTGATGTTCGCGCTGGACCGGCATCAGCACTGGCTCGTGGAGGTGGACGTCTTCCTCGCGGATGTGAACGGGCCGAGAGGCGGAGTCGACAAGCTGTGCCAGATCACGGCGACGGGGCGAGGAAGCGAGAAGGTTCGCATCCTCGAAAAGTCGAGCAACGTGATCGCGGGTGTGAACCGCGCGGCGCAGCGCCTGAGCTACCGGATCGCGAAGCTGACGAAGAAGCGCCGCGGCACGACTCAGGCGAGTTCCGCGATGATGCGGTCGCAGTTGAGCATCTTCTCGATGAGGTCCCAGGGCGTGTAGTAGTAGTGGTTCGACGCCTCGTAGCCGATGAGCGATTCGCGGCGCGCGGTGAGGAATTGCTGGCGGCTGAGTTCGCGCTCACGTTCCGCCAGGTTGATCATGCGCGCGCGAATCCGCTCACGGCTCGGGCCTGAGGCAGCAGTGAACTCGTCACGAAGCAGGTAGAACTCGATCTGGTTGGCGGTGCTCTCGAAGTGCGTGAGGCACGTCCGCGCGATGTCGTACTCAAGTCGAGCGGCCTTGCGGTTCGATGGCGGCGCGAGCCGCAGGGCACGCTCGAGAACGTCAACGCCCTTGGCCCAACTCGCCGCGAGTTCGGACATCAGCTTCTGCACAACCGGGGCCGGATAGGCGCCCCTCCAGCTCTGATACTGGTCGTACGGGAACAGGATCATGCCCGGCTTGAGGCCCGTGGGCTTGAGGCGCAGCAGGTTGGCGGGCCCGTGCTGCGTGGGCAGGATGTAGATGGAGACGCCGTAGGGAAACTTCTGAAAGGCGTCGCTGAAGATCTGCCAGGCCGTCATCGCTTCAGATGCGCCCGGCGCGCCATAGATTCGGCGGGCTTCGGTCTCGAGGATCTGCTGACGTGTGGGGCGCGGCTCGAACGCGTAGGCCGACGCGGCGCGAAGGTTCGGCGACGGGTAGCCGCCACACGTCCACGAGGCCATGACGCCGCCGACCCCTTCCGCGGCCAGTCGCTCGCAGTGGTCGAGCACGAGCGGCAGCACGGGAATGTAGGGAACGGCGGAGATCTCCCACGTGTTGTTGAACTGCGTCTTGGCAACGGTTTTGAGTCCGGCCTTGCGGGCGAGCGCCCAATTGCGCGTGGCACGCGGACCGGGGCCGACGACCGACATGGAGTACTCACCGACGGCGGTCTTCACGCCGCCGCGGTCGACAGGCACGGACCATTCGCTGATGCTGAGGATGCTGGAGTCGGCGGGTAGTTGAGGGATGGCCGCGGCAGCGAGCGGAGTACCCCAGCCCCAGTCATAGGAGATGACCTCAGCGGTGGCACTGGAAGCGCGGACGCCATCGCGAACGGTGCGGACGAACTCTGCGATGACCTCGGCGCCAGTGCGTTTCGCGCATCGCGGGCAGTCCCTCACAACCGGGTCGCGATCGCCCCATGCGCCGCCGTGCGAGAAGCAGTTGGTGTGGTTCTCCGACATCGTGATGGTAAAGACGCCGCCGAGGCCCGGCACTTCGCGGAAGACGTGCGCGAGGCTCTCGCGAAGCCATGCGCGGACCTCTTCGGTGGACGTGCACATGGCGAAGGTGTCGAGGTACCTGCTGCCTTTGAGCCCTTCCCTGCCCTGAAAGAACGCGGCGGGCATGGCGCGCGGTTCGTTCAGGTAGAGGTAGACACACAGTCCGAAGGCGGCCGCGCGGCGGACGAGTTCGCGAAGGTTGCGGAGGCGGGTTTCACTGCCCTTGCCGAATTCGGGGAAGCGCTGCGACGGCGAGAGCGTGTTGAGCACGGCCTGAATCCAGACACCCTCGATGCCAGAGGCGGCGGCACGGTCCAGGTAGCCATCGGGCAGGCCGGCGGCGTCGCCTTCCATCAGCGGGTCGCCGTAAAGCGCGAAGTAGGAGTAGAGGTAGCGCGGAGACCAGAGTTCCTTGGAACGAAGCTCACCGGCCGGAATGTGGGCAGCACCGCGCAGCTCCATTTCGCCGCGCAGATGATAGAGGGCTCGGATGGCTGCGCGATCGGTGGCGGCGGTGATGCGGATGCGGTCGTGCGCAGCACCGAGCGTGAAGTCGCCTGAGCCGTGGTTGTGCCCCGGTTCGACGGCGATCTCGAAGAGCTTTGCGCCGCCGGCGATGAGCGTCCGGAAACGATCGACGGCCGTTGCGAGCGCATCGCCGCCGCCAGTGGTGGTGATACGCCAGCCAGCGGCGAGGTCGATGTCGCCGTGCTGCGGTGCTTGGGGCCGTAATGCTGGAAGCGCAGGCCGCGAGAATTCATCGACGAAAGCGAAGCGCGGCTGTGCAGGCTGGCGTAGCTCAGAGGGGAACCAGCGTTGGAGTTTGGCCTTGATCTCAGCGGCGCGGCGCTGTTCTTCGCGAGTAGGCGCGGCGTACATGAGCGGTGCGCATTCGGGTTTCACGCGGCCGAGCTTGATGTCCAGGAAGTCGTCTTCCTTCAGCGTGAACTCGTACTTCTCACGGTCCCAGCCAAGGAGTTCGATGATCTGCGATTCGGGCAGCAGGTGCCAGTTCTGGCGGATGACAGTGATGTAGATCCGGCGCAGGTAGTCTTCCGAGAATGACGGCTTCGGCGTCAGACCCATGGAGCGGCCAATCGCTTCCACCTGTCCGGGGCGGCAGCGAAGGACTTGCGCCATGCGCTCGAGGTTCGCGAGCTCCCAGTTGCGCCAGACAAACTGATGAAGGCGGCTGGGAAAGTGGTCTTCGACCAGCGCGGGCACGGACGCGAACCGCGGCTCCGCTCCCAGCGGCAGCGGCAATGCGCCGGCGAAGCAGGCCGGCGGAATCGCACTCAGAAACGTCCGGCGTTGCATCTACTGTTGCGCGTCGATGTAGGAGCGCTCGAAGTAATAGAAGAAGCCGTCTTCGGCGCCGACCAGCAGGTCGAGCCGTCCGTCGCCGTTCCAATCGGCGGCGTTCGGCGTGGGGTTATGGCCGTTGAGTTTGACCTTGAGAATCGTGCCTCGCAGCCGCAGAACGGGCTTCTGCTGCGTGCCGGTGTTCTCGTACCAGATGGGGCCGTCGTCGGAGTCGCTGATCAGGTCGAGGTCGCCGTCACCGTCCCAATCGACGAAGTTCACCTTGCGCCGTCCGCTGCTGCCCGCGCGGCGCGCGGCCAGGTTCACGAAGCGGCCGCCGTGATCGAGGAAGATCTTCTCGGGCGGCATCAGCTTCAACTCTCCGTTCACTCGTGCGCGGCGGAAAAGCGAGAGGTAGCCTTGGTGATTCATCATGACGAGGTCGGGTAGGCCGTCGCGATCCCAATCCACGACGAAGGGCGTGGTGCGCCACTGCGTCAACAGATTCTTGCCTTGCGGTTCCCACCAGACCCACTCGGGTTTCGGCGGGCGGCCGGTCCATTCGACTTCAATGTTGCGCGCGGTCTCGAGGACCGGCTTCTCGCGCGTGCCGTCGTTGCGATACCAGACCGGCTCGCCCCAGATGTCGTTGACGATGAGATCGAGCTTGCCGTCGAGATCCCAGTCCGCCACGGCGGGGTTTGAATAGCCCCACTTCTCTTCGGCGGGGCCTTGAACGGAGCGGTTCTCGCCTGCGATGCGGCGGATCACCTTGCCGCCTGCGGTGAGATTGCCGCGATCGGCGAAGGCGGGCGCGGTCTTCGTGCCGACGTTTTCGAAGAACTGGATGTAGCCGCCGGAGTTGCCGCTAATGATGTCGAGCTTGCCGTCGTTGTTCCAGTCGACGGCGACAGGGCGCGAAAGCGCTCCGCTCTTCACGTACGGGTCGACCTGCTGGAGCTTCCGCTCAGCGGCGAGTCTCGGCGCCTGGCCGCGCGGGGCCTGGTTCTCAAAGAAGGAGACGGTGCCGTCCTCTTCCGCGACCAGCAGTGACGGGCGGCCATCGGCGTGCCAACGCACGACGCGCGGCTGGATCATGCAGAGGTCCATGATGATGGGCTTGCCGCCGGCTTCGAGAGGCACAGGCGCGGCGAGCCCGTTGCCCGTGTTGCGCGCGATGAAGACGCGATCGATAAAGTTCGAGAGAAGCAGATCGAAGCGGCCGGCGCCGAACCAGTCCACGGGATTCGGAATGGGGCTGCCGTACTGATCGATGGGCTTCCCGCCTGCGTTGAGCTTCACTGGTTCTGCGTATTCGGGGTTCTCGTTCGTGCCAATGTTGCGATGGAACCAGACGTAGCCGTGGAGCGGGCCGCGCTGCCACTGGCCCTTTTCGTCGAAGGCGTCGTCCCAGCCGTAGTCGCGCCAGTCGCTGACGCCTGCGAGGATATCGATGCGCCCGTCGCCATCCCAATCCACCGGGTGCCAGAGGTCGTCGCGGCCAATATGGTAGTCGCGCTTCAATTTGACGGGAACGAACTTCGAGAGCCGGTTGCGTTTGACGTCGCTGTAGTAGCCGCCACTGACGACGATGTCGATGGCGCCGTCACCGTTGAAATCCGCTGCGACCAGGTCCTTCTTACCGGGGCCGAGCCACTCAGCGCGGTCGAAGAGCGGCTTGGCGTTGCTGCCGATGTTCCTGAAGAGATAGATGCCGTTATAGGGCCGGTCCGAGCAGCCGACGATCAGGTCGGTGTCGCCGTCGCCGTCAATGTCGATGGGCGCGGGAAAGCCCCACAGGCCGACAGCGAGACGTCCAGTGACGCCCGCGCGGCCGTACATCAGGCGGTCGCCGGTGCCAATCATGGCGGGGGCGACGAGCCGTTCGCGTTCGCCCGACGAACCGGTATCGAAGTACACGTAATAGCGCGAAGCTCCGGTGGAAAGCCAGGAAATGCGCGCATTGGGCCTGCGCCACTCGGTCTTCGACGGGATCACGGCCGAGGAGTCCGCTGCAGCGAGCACTCGGACCGAATCCGGGTTGAAGCCGTCGGGCAATTCAGCATCCACCCAGACGGGAGAAGCGGCGCGGATGCTGGAATCAACAGGGATGCGAAAGCGATTGGCAGTAGGCCAGGATTCAGAGCCGCGCTGTTCGATTGGTGGGGCGGCGGCGGACAGGGCAAGGGCTGCCCAGATCAGGCACAGCAGGCGAATAGTCACGTAGCTCAACTCTCCGGGCGACGGGGCCCAGGTTATTTGCCGAGGTTTTTGGCGATGATCTCGGCTGCTTCAATGACGCGCTCTGGGATCCACTGCTCCAGGCGCTCAGTGAGGCGGGCGACTGGCAGAGAGACGCTCAGCGCCGCGCGGACCTGGCCGTCACGCTCGATGATCGGCGCGCCGAAGCAGCAGCCGCCGACGACCGTCTCTTCAAACTCGATGGAATACCCGCGCTCGCGAATCCGGGTAAGCTCTTCGCGGATCAGGACGCGCTCGGTGATGGTCTTGTCGGTGATCTGATAAATGCCGTAGACCTGAATCAGGGATTGCACGAGTTCAGGCGACTGGTAGGCGCTAATCACCTTGCCGAGCGAGGAGGCGTAGGGCGGCAGGATGCGGTCCCGGTAGTTCGACATCCTGATGTGCTGCGGGCTCTCAATGACGTGAACGACGCGGACGTGATCCTCCATGAGGACGGCAAGCGAGACGGTCTCGGCGAGGTCGCCGTTCAGGCGCTCCATTTCGTGCGCGGAGGCGGCGACCAGACGCTGGATCCAGTCGTTGGCGCTGACACCCGGCACGCGGATGCCGGGGGTGTAGCTGCCGGATTCGTCCTTGTGGAGATAACCGAGCGAAGTGAGGGTTTGCAGGAGCCGAAGCGTGGAAGGCTTGCCGAGCCTTGTGGCGGCGGCCAGTTCGCCGAGCGTCATCGGCGTTTTCGCGGCGGTGACCAGGTCGATGAGATCCAGGCCTTTCGCCAGTGCTCTCGAGGCGACCGCTGGACGTGCGGCTTCGCCCTTCCCTTTCGCTGTGCGTGCGGTTGTCATTTCTTGAGAAGGATATCAGGGCTGCCGGATGAACTCCCGGGGGAGGAACTCCCCGGGCCTTCGGCGACGGTTTCGAGGACGTCGTGCCGGGCGTAGCGCCAGGCGCCGAGCAGCATCAAAGCCGCAGCCAGAACATAGACTATCGCAGCCATCGAGATGGCGCCGCCCAAGCCATAATACTGGGCCAGCCAGCCGATGAGAATGGGAGCGGTTCCGCCGCCGGCCAGCCAGCCGACGGTGTTCATCAGCCCGGCCGTTGCGCCGCGCATCTCGACAGGCACCACATCATAGGCCGAGGCGAAGATATTGGCGTCGTACAGCCCTTTGAACAGGCCCCAGCCCGTGAGCGCGACCACCAGCCAGACCGTGCTGGTGGTCCAGCCGCAGAGCACTACGAACGGCGCTCCGATGACGAGCGCGAAACCTTGAACCACCATGCGTCCGCCGGGCAGGCGCTTGCGCAGCGTGTCAGCCAGCCAGCCGCCGAAGGGGGAGCCCACCATGCTGGCAAGCTGCACGTAAAGCGTAGCCGTCAGGCCGGCCATCGCCAGGCTCATGCCGAACTTGTCGTAAAGGTACTTCGGCATCCAGGAGAGAAGCACCGTGGCGACGAAGTTGGAGCAGACGAAGGCCCCCAACAGCAGCCGCAGCGTGGGGATGCGCAGCGCGTGGCGGAAGACCGTCATCATGGGAGGCTGCGCCTGAGGCACTTGCGCTTCAGCCACTTCTTCCGAGGCGCCGCGCGACGGCTCGCGCAGGACCTTCGCGAGGATGAAGCCGAGGATCATGCCGCCGATGCCGAAGACGATGAACGACCAGCGCCATCCGTACTGCTGACCGATGAGGCCGGCGAAGAATCCGCCGCCAATGGTGCCGGCGTAGACGCTGGTCTGGTGCATGCCCATCGCGCGCGAACGGGTCTTCTTGCCGTGGTAGTCGCTGATCAGCGACATGGACGCGGGGAAGTAGAAGGTTTCGC
Organism: Bryobacteraceae bacterium; assembly: GCA_050789245.1. Taxonomy (GTDB): domain Bacteria; phylum Acidobacteriota; class Terriglobia; order Bryobacterales; family Bryobacteraceae; genus PNKE01. The sequence goes on from JBOZRR010000036.1 coordinate 16,552, forward strand.
CCAGGCCCTCCAGCGCGCGGAAGATCATCAAGTGCGTGAAGTTCTTTGAGGCGGCGGTGGCGACGCAGATGACGCTCCAGACTTGCAGGCCGCCGAGAATGGCCGTCTTGCGGCGAATACGGTCCACCAGGTATCCGGCGAAGAGACCGCCAAGACCGTAGATCCACGCGAAGGCCGAGCCGAGCAACCCGAGCTGGACCGAGTTGAGCTGCATCTCTTTTTCGAGCAGCGGGAAGACGGAAAAGACGGCCTGGCGATCAGCGTAATTGAAGAAGGCGATGAGCCAGAGCATCGCCACCACGTACCATTTGTAGCGGCCTTCCTTCATTTCGGCAGGTCTCCCAGCGGGACGACGTTGCGTGCGCGCCGCCACCACTGCTCAATCCATGCGCCGAAGGAGGCGCCCTGCGAACGGCGGAATTCGGACAGAGGCAGCGGGAAGCGCGCGGGCGCAAGGCCGCGGCGTTCGGCGATCCACATCAGTCCCCAGGGGACCGGGAATCGCTGCAACTGGTCGAGGATCTCCTGCAACAGCGGGATGGTTGCCTCATAGCGGGCCGCATCCTGCATGGCGTCTTCGCTGCCCAACTGGAGCATCAGTTCGGGCAGAACGCAGGCAATGCCGGAGATGAGGCCGTCGAATACCCCTTCTTTTCGCGCTTCGACCAGCACGTTGTCGCTGCCGACAATGCGGCAGATCTCAGGCTCGGCCGTGACAGTGAGCGCGCGGAGCACGTCGAGCGTGCCGCTGGAATCCTTGACGCCGATGATGTTCGGCACCGTGGAGGTGAGATCCTCCACCGTCGCGGGCTCGTAACCGTTCGCGAACTGCGGCAGGTTATAAAGCAGGATGGGGCCGGGGACGCGCTCAGCAATGTACCGCGCGTACGTCGCGATATCTTCCTGCGCGTAGCGGAAGAAATGCGGTGCGGGTAGCAGCAGCGCGAGCGCGCCGGCCTCGAGCGCGATGAGGCCGTTTTCAACGGTCGTCTGCGGATTCGATGAACCGATGCCAGCCAGAAAGCGGCCCTGTCCGGCGAGGCCGCTGACGAGTTCGACCATGCGACGGAACTCACCCTCGCCCGTGCGGTGGTACTCGCCGGTCGCGCCATTCAGCACGACGCCCTTCACGCCGCTGTCGAGCAGAAAGGCGGCGTTGGCACAGAAGGTCTTCTCGTCGATCGAGCCATCCTCGAGCCGTGGCGTCAGCAGAGCCGCGTGCACGCCTTGAATCAGCTTCTCTCCCGGGCGGGTGTAGGGACCGGCCTCCGTTACGTCAGTGGAAATCTGAAATTCCATTTCGCTTATTGAAATGATATGCTCCTGATTCTGAAAAGTCACCCTCCATGTGTGAATCGTCGAAAAATCCCTGACGAACGATAGCTTCGGCCATCGGCGAGCGGGGTGTCCAGAGGTTTGGATAATGCGAACTAGTGTAATTGCACTACTTTCCTTCACGTGTTGCGCTGGAACGGCGGCGGCGGGCCCGCCGGAGAGACTCCTGGCTGATCCTGATTCGCTTCGCGCGCCGCTCGAACTGCCTGTGATCGCCGGGCGCACGTCCAGAGTCTCGGACGGAGTTGTTGGGAAATCGGAATTTGCGCTGCACTCGTACGTGCTCCGCCACAAGGGGGTGTTCTACGTCATGTGGTCCTCAGCCGTGAGGAACGAGGAGGACCCGGACCAGCACTTGCGCTTCGCCAGCAGCAACGACGGTCACACGTGGAGCGCCTCTCGCGTGCTCGCGGCCGACCCGGACGGTCCGACTGGCCCGCAACGGTGGATTGCGCGCGGCCTGTTCGTTGAGAAGGGCAGGCTCATGGCTCTGGGTGCGCTGGTCGAGGGCGCAATGTACAACCAGCAAGGCAAGGGCGTGGTTTGGCCTGGACTGAAACTGATGACCTTCGAATGGACTGGCAAGGCGTGGAAGAGCGCTGGGCTATACGCGGACGACTGCATGAATAATTTCCCGCCAGAACCTCTGCAGGGGCGGCTCTTCATGGTCTGCCGCGACAAGGACATGACGATGAAGACGGCTCTGCGGCGGAACGATGGCGCATGGGAATACAGGCCGTTCCCTTCCCCGCCTCCGTTCAACAAGATGGACGAGCCCGCGTGGTACGTCGCGCCGGATGGCACGGCGCACATGATCATCCGCGACGGCAACCAGTCAAAGAAACTGCTGCGGTCGATTTCAACTGACGGCGGGGTGACCTGGACAACGCCGGTCTACACCGACTACCCCGACGCCACCAGCAAGAACTTCATCGGACGTCTGTCAAACGGCGTGTATTTCCTGATCAGCAACCCCAACCCGGCGTCGCGGGACCCGCTGGCCATTTCGTTTTCCAAGGACGGACAGGTCTTTTCGCAACCGATGGCCGTTCGAAAGAACGCCCCGGCCCGCCGGTTCGGCAAGCCGGGCTCCAATCCCCGGAAGAGCTTCCAGTACCCGAACGCAACGGAAGCAAACGGATCGTTGTGGGTAGTCTATTCGACGAACAAGGAAGACATCGAGATCACGGAGATCCGGCTTCGGGATATCCCCTTGAAATAGGCGCGGCAGTCTAGGCAATAACAGACCCGAATCTCCGTTTATGGCGCCCCGCCGCAGGCTATGTCTCATTTCGGTTGCATCGATGTATCAGTTGAGTGTCCTTGGGCAAATCTGCCGCTCTAACCGAAAAATATACTTGCGTAATGGATCGTTTCACAGTATCTTCCATCCATGCGCAGGTACCTCGTAGTTGCCTTCTTCCTGTTGGGCGCCGTGTTGAGGGCCCAATACGACACAGCCTCGGTGCTGGGGACGGTGAGTGATCCGTCCGGCGCCCTTATTCCGAACGCCAAAATCACCCTGCTGAATACGCAGACGGGCGTCCAGTCCACACAAACCACCGACGCTAGCGGCAGCTACCAGTTCTTGAACCACCGCATCGGGATGTACAAGGTGACGGCCGAGGCCAGCGGCTTTAAGCAAGCCGCTTCGGTCGAGTTCTCCCTGACGGTCAGCGCCCGCCAGCGCGTGGACCTGGTCCTGCAGGTCGGCGAAGTTTCCGAGAGCGTCACCGTCAGCGATTCGGTGCGCCTGCTTGAAACGGACTCCAGCGACCGGGGCCAGGTGATCGGCAGGGCGGCCATCGTCAACCTGCCGTTGAACGGCCGCGCGTATGCGGACCTGGCGCTGCTGTCTCCCGGCGTGCGGCGATCGAACATCAGCAACCGCGACGCCTCGTTCAACGTCAATGGCCTGCGCAGTTCGCTCAACAACTTCATGCTGGACGGCGTGGACAACAACGCATACGGCACGTCGAATCAGGGCTTCTCGAACCAGATCGTGCAGCTCAATCCGGACGCGGTGCAGGAATTCAAAGTCCAGACGAACAACTTCTCCGCGGAGTACGGACGCGCCGGGGGTGCGGTGATCAACGCCAGCCTGCGCGGCGGCACGAACGAATTCCACGGCGCGGCGTGGGAGTTCCTCCGTAACACTCAACTCAATGCCGTAGGCTTCTTCCGGCCCTCGACCGGCGTGAAACCGATCCTGGTTCAGAACCAGTTCGGCGGCGCGATCGGCGGCCCGATCGTGAAGGACAAGATGTTCTTCTTCGCAAACTACGAGGGCTTCCGGCGCGTGGAGCGCGCACTTCAGTTCGCCAGCATCCCGACGATGGACCAGCGCGCGGGGCGGATGGGCGTCGCCGTGCGAAACCCGCTGACAGGCGATGTCTACACAGATGGCGTCATTCCGCAGAGCGCCATCACGCCGTTCGCCCGCAAGGTCATGGGCGATCTGCCGACACCGACCAGAACATCCGGCGCCGGGACCGCGCCTTCGAACAACTGGGACTACCTGACGCCGACGCCCACTGAGGACAACAAGGGCGACTTCCGCTTCGACCACTACCTGAGCGAGAAGGTCAACGCTTTCTTCCGTTACAGCCACCGGCTGTCGAATCGCATCGAGAACCATGTCATTCCCGGCGCATCGGGCGGCGACGCCAATGGCAACGTCCGCGTGTTGAACAAGCAGTTCACCATCGGGACGAACTACAACATGACGCCGGCGTCGGTCTTCGACTTCCGCATCGGTGTGAGCTGGTTCGAAGGCGGGAAGAGCGCGCTCGGCTCGGAACGGCCGAACATGCTGGAGGAGTACGGCATTCCGGGACTGCCCGATTCGCCCGTCATCGGCGGCGGTCTGACATCGCAGTCCATCGGCGGCTTCACCAGCCTCGGCCGGCAGCCCTCCAATCCGCAGTTCCAGAACCCCTTCTCGGTGAACCCGAAGGTGAACTTCTCGAAGATTGCGGGCCGCCATGTGTGGAAGACTGGTTACGAGTTTCAGCTCATTAACACCGATATCTTCGACTTCAATCCGCAGTATGGGCAGGACACCTATCAGGGCCAGTTTTCACGGCCCACAGGGGCGGCCAGCAACAACCTGTATAACCTGGCCGATTTCCTGATGGGCAACCGTTCACGCTACAGCCTGAACAATGAAATCGTCCTGAACTATCGCCAGCGGATGCATTTCCTGTATTTCCAGGATGACTGGAAGGTAAACTCCCGGTTCACACTAAACCTTGGAGCGCGCTATGAGTTCGCCACGCCCCAGTGGGAAGACCAGAACCGCCTGTCGAATTACGATCCCGTGGCCAACGTCATCGTTCAGGCCAAGGAGGGGAGCATCTACGACCGGTCACTGGTTCATCCCGACCGCAACAATGTCGCGCCGCGCATCGGCCTGGCCTGGTCGGCGTCGCCGAAGACGGTCATCCGCTCCGGCTACGGCATCAGCTACATCCATTTCAACCGCCTGGGCGGCGAGAACCTGCTGGGCTACAACGGTCCGAACATCGTCAACCTGACCATCGACCAGGTGCCCACTTCTCCGCTCTGCACCGGCGATGCTTACCGCGGTTGCTTCCGCACCACCCAGGCGGGCTATCCCAGCGGTCTGGTGGATCCTTCGAACTTCAACACGGCGACGACGCGCACCAACTATACGCCGTCCGACTACCGCACCAGCTACGTCCAGAGCTGGCACTTCACCGTCCAGCGCGAGATTGCGAAGGACCTTCTCGTCGACGTCGCTTACGTCGGCAACCGCTCGGTTGGCCTGATGATCCTCGGCGACTACAACCAGGCGCGCCCCAACAATCCGGGCCAGAATCTGCCGATCTTGCAGCGGCGCCCGATCCCCGGCTTCGACTTCATCCAGATCTCCTGGGGCGGTGGCTTCTCCGTCTACCACGGCATGCAGTTGAAGGTGGAAAAGCGCTACGGCAACGGCATCTACCTGCTGAACAGCTTCACGTGGTCGAAGGTGATCGACAACGCGGCAGGCCACCTGGAGTCGTTCAACGGTGATAACTCGCGCGTGAACTTCCGCGACATCCCGAACGAGCGCGCCTTGGGCAGCTACAACCAGCCCATCAACAATACGACGACGTTCGTCTGGGAAGTCCCCTACGGCCGCGGCCGGAAGTGGGGCTCCGGCACGAATCCATTCGTGAACGCAATCCTCGGCGGTTGGCGCCTGACCGGCATCAACACCATGACCAGCGGCCAGCCGATCAACATCAGCTACGCGCCTCCGAGCGCCTTCCAGGTCTCTACCGCGCCCACCCACAGGCCGAACTACGTCGGCGGCGACATCTACACCGAGGACCGCTCGCCCAACGCCTACTTCAACAAGGCCGCGGTGATCGCGCCGAGCACGGCGACTCCGAACGACCCGTCGCATCCCTTCGGCAACCTGGGCCGCAACGTCGCGCGCAGCGAAGCCATCTACAACTTTGACGGCGGCGCGCACAAGGACTTCCTTCTGCCGTGGGAAGGCAAGCGCATCGAATTCCGCGCGGAGTTCTTCAACCTGTTCAATACGACGAACCTGGGCGCGGCTCAGGGCAACGTCCTGGCGAACAACTTCGGCACCATCACCGGCCTGTCCTCGCCTGCCCGTCAGATTCAGTTCGCGCTCAAGCTGGTCTTCTAACCGAAGACCAGCGTTGACGCCGGGCAGTTGACTGCATACAATCATGGACGCTCTTGCACACGTGTGCAAAAAGGCTTTCCGCATGGTTGATTCCAGAAAGCCGGCAAAGGCCGGGAGAAACGGGCCGGACATACCGAGGCCGGTGTCGATCAAAGACATCGCGCGTTCGGCCCGCGTATCCCACTCAACGGTTTCGCGCGCACTGCGTAGCAGCCCGTTGATCAGCCCTCGAACCGCCGAGACCGTCCGCCGCATCGCGCGGCAGCTTGGCTACCAGCCCAGCGCCGCCGCGCGCAGCCTGGTGACGAGACGGACGTACACCGTGGGCGTCGTGGTCACGAACATCTCCGACCCGTTCGTCGCGGGCGTCGTCTGCGGCATCGAGGACGCAGCCAGCGAGCAGGGCTTCTCGGTCTTTCTCGCCAACTCGAATGCCGATCCCGACCAGGAAGTGCGCGTCGTTCAGTCGTTCGAAGAGCGCCGCGTGGATGGCATCGTCGTCACGTCCTCTCGCGTCGGCGCTCTGTACGTGCCGCTTCTGACGCGCCGGCAGATCCCCATCGTGCTGCTCAACAACCAGCACCCGAGCAAGTTCGCGCACTCGGTGATGATCGACAATGTTCGCGGCAGCATGGACGGCACGCGCCACTTGATTGAGCTGGGCCACCGCCGCATCGCCTATCTCGGCGACCGCTACGGACGCCAGTCCGACACGGAACGCATGGAGGGCTACCGCAATGCACTCGCTGAAGCGAAACTGCGCGTCGATCGGAAGCTGATCGTCCACGGCGACGGGAAGCCCGAGGGCGCGAGCGCGGCGATCGCGAAGCTCCTTGCACTGCCGCGCCGCCCCACCGCAATCCTCTGCTACAACGACATGTCCGCGCTGGGCGCCGTGCACGAGTTGCGCTCGGCTGGCGTGCGCATTCCGGAGGACATCTCCGTCGTCGGCTTCGACGACCTTTACATCAGCCAGTACCTTGACCCGCCGCTCACCACCATCCGCCAACCCATGCGGCAGATGGGCCGGCTCGCGATGGAAACCCTGATCGGCATCCTCGCGGGCGCCAGGTCGGAACACAACATCAAGGTGCCGGGCGAGCTGATTGTTCGCCGCTCCACCGCGGCCCCAAAGGAATCGACATGAGTCCCCTGCTGATCTCTCCAGAACGATTTACTGACCGCATCGAGGATTTCGGCTTCGAGTACCTGAGCTTCGAGAACCGCAAGCTGGCCGCCGGCCAGAGCTACGAAGCCGCGACAGGCGGCAACGAGCTGTGTATCGTCGTGCTCGGCGGCGTCTGCTCGGTGAGTTCGTCGGAAGGCGACTTCCTCTCCATCGGCAAACGCAGGAACGTCTTTGACGGTAAGCCGTACGCGCTCTACCTGCCGGTCTCGACGAGCTTCAAGGTCACGGCCGGCACGGACTGCGACCTCGCCTTCTGCTATTGCAGGGCCGAGGAGGGCTTCCCCGCGAAGCTCGTCACGCCCGATGACGCGCCTGTCGAGATCCGCGGCGGCGGCAATGCCACGCGCCAAATCAACGCGATGCTGACGCCGGAGTTTCCCGCGCACCGGCTGCTGGTCGTCGAGGTCTACACGCCCAGCGGCAACTGGTCCAGCTACCCGCCGCATAAGCACGACGTGCACAATCCGCCGGGCGAAGTGGATCTCGAGGAGATCTACTACTACCGCGTCAGCAAGCCGGAGGGCTACGCCATCCAGCGCGTCTACACGGGCGACCGCAAGCTGGACGAGACCATCACCGTGCGCGACGGCGAGATGGTTCTGATCCCCGAAGGCTACCACCCGGTCGTAGCCGCCCACGGCTACGACGTGTACTACCTGAACGCGCTCGCCGGCTCCGCACGGTCGATGGCCGCATCAGACGACCCCGCCTACGCCTGGGTCCGCGCGGAATGGACGTCGAAGGACCCACGGGTGCCGCTGGTTCGTTGATTCTGAGGTGACGTGATGGATGCAGTGATTCTCGGCAGGATTGGATACGACCTGTACTCGGAGGAGCCGAACGTGCCCCTGCCTCAGGTGCGGCGCTTCTCGCGCTACCTCGGCGGATCGAGCGCGAACATGGCCGTAGGACTGTCGCGGCTGGGTGCGAAAGTCGGCATCGTAAGCTGCCTCGGCGACGACAGCCTCAGCGAGTTCCTGATCGACTACCTGAAGTCGCAGGGTGTGGACACCAGCCGCGTGCAATCTGCACCGGGGTTCCTGCCTTCGCTTTGCCTCACCGAAGTCACGCCGCCTGACCGCTTCCCGCAAGTCTTCTACCGCAAGGACGCCGTGGATACGCGGCTCGATATCAACGGCGACGACCTAGATTTCGTCTCCTCCGGGCGCTTCTTCATCACCAACGGCACGTCTCTCTGCGCATCGCCGTCGCGCGAATCGACGTACCGCGCCATCGAGCACGCCAAGCGTTCGGGGCGTCTTGTGGTCTTCGACGTCGACTTCCGCGCTATGTCGTGGAGGAGTCCCGAGGAAGCCGGCCTCGCCGTACGGCTGGCGCTGCCGCATATCGACGTGCTGATCGGCAATCAGCTCGAGCTGATGCTCGTCTCCGGCGCGAAGGACCTCGATACGGCGGTCGCGGTGCTGGGCAAGCAGGGCGTGCCGACGCTGGTGTCGAAGCTCGGCGAACAGGGCACGCGCGTCTGGCAGGGCGGCGAATCGGTCTTTCTGCCGCCGTACTCGGTCGAGGTCTGCACCACTATCGGCGCCGGCGACGGCTTCGCTTCGGGCTTCCTGTATGCGCTGCTGCAAGGCAAGCCCATCGTCGAATGCCTGCACTATGGCAACGCTGCCGCTGCCATCGTGGTGAGCCGGCTGAGCTGTTCCGAGGCCATGCCGAGTCTGGCCGAGGTCGAGCAGATGATCCGGCAGCAGCGTAAGTGAGAATTGATCATGTTCTCCAGTTCCACATATCTGCCTGATTCCGTCATCGCGCGTCTGACTGAGACCCGCGTGACGGACCCGGACTATGCGCATCGCGTCGCCACCGGCCGCGTACGCCGTAAGAGTCTTGCGCCGAACGGCAAGCTCAACATCCTGGCGGCGGACCATCCCGCGCGCAACGTCACGAAGGTCGGCGGCGACCCCATCGCGATGGCCGATCGCCGCGAGTATCTGGCCCGCATCCTGCGCGTGCTCGGTAGTTCGCACGTCGACGGCATCATGGCCACCATGGACATCCTCGAGGATCTCCTGTCCATCGACGGCTTCCTGCGTGACGCCGGCGCGCCTCCGCTGCTCGACGAGAAGGTTCTCATCGGCAGCCTGAATCGCGGCGGCCTTGCGGGCAGCGCGTGGGAGCTCGACGATCCGATGACCGGGGCGACACCCGCCGTTTGCGCCGAATGGAAGCTCGACGGCGCGAAGATTCTGCTGCGCGTCGACGAGAAGGACCCCGCCTCGCTGAAGACGATAGTCGCCACGGCGCAGGCCATCAACGAGTGCAACGCGCTTCAGTTGCCAATGTTCCTGGAGCCGTTGCCCGTCACGAAGACCGACCAGGGCTTCACGGTGGTCAAGACCGGCCCGGCACTGGCACGCCTCGCGGGTGTGGCGTCGGCGCTCGGCGACAGCAGCCGCTACATGTGGCTGAAGCTGCCCTATTGCGACGGCTACGAAGTGGTCGCTCGCTCCACCACCATGCCGATTCTGCTGCTCGGCGGCGAATCCGCCGGCGACCCCGCGCCGTTCCTGCGGCAGCTCGGCGCCGCGCTCGCGGCGGGTCCAAATGTGCGCGGCGCGCTGGTCGGCCGCAACGTCTTGTTCCCCGGCGACGAGGATCCGCTGGCCATGGCGGAGGCCGCCGGCGGGATTGTCCACGAAGGCTGGTCCGTTGAGCAGGCCATCGCGTCGATGCCCGCCAACCGCGGCCGCGGCATCGATGCGCTCACGAAATTCCTATGCACCACGACGTGAAAGGAGGACACCGGTGAAAACACGCCGTCTCACCGTGGCTCAAGCCATCATTACCTTCCTCAAGAACCAGTACGTCGAACGCGACGGTAAGGAGAACGCGTTCTTCGCGGGCGTCCTCGGCATCTTCGGCCACGGCAACGTCGCCGGCATCGGCCAGGCGCTGCTCGAGAACCCGGATTTCCCGTACGTCCTGGTCCGCAACGAACAGGCCGCCGTGCACATGGCCGCGGCCTACGCCAAGACCAGCAACCGCTTGAAGACTTTCGTCTGCACGTCCTCCATCGGACCTGGAGCGACGAACATGATCACTGGCGCGGCCATGGCGACCATCAACCGCCTGCCCGTGCTATTGCTGCCCGGTGACATCTTCGCGCGCCGGAATGTCGCGCCGGTCTTGCAGCAGCTCGAATCACCGTCCACGCAGGACACCGGCGTGAACGACTGCTTCAAGCCCGTCTCACGCTACTGGGATCGCATCTACCGTCCCGAACAGATCATCACCGCGCTGCCCGAGGTGATGCGCGTCCTCACGTCACCTTCTGACTGCGGCGCCGTTACGCTCGCGCTCCCGCAGGACGTCCAGGCCGAAGCGTACGACTACCCGGAAGAGCTCTTTGAGAAGCGCGTGTGGCTGATCCGCCGCACGGAAGCCGACCGCGTCTCGCTCGACCGCGCAGTCGCCGCCATCCGCTCTAGCCGCAAGCCGTTGATCGTCGCGGGCGGCGGTGTACTCTTCAGCGAAGCCACTGATGCGCTCTCCGCATTTGTCTCGAAGACCGGCATCCCCGTTGCTGAGACACAAGCCGGCAAGGGTTCCCTGCCCTACGACCATCCGCAATGCGCGGGCGCCGTCGGCGCGACGGGCAACCTTGCCGCGAATCGTCTGGCCGCCGAGGCGGACCTCGTCATCGGCGTCGGCACGCGCTACTCGGACTTCACGACCGCCTCCATGACCGCCTTCAAGAACACGGACGTGCGCTTCGTCAACATCAACACGGCCGAGTTCGATGCCTACAAAGTCTCCGCGATTCCCGTGGTCGCCGACGCGCGCGCCACGCTGGAGACGCTGACGAAGGCGCTCGACGGGTACTCCGTCACCGGAGGCTACGCAGCCCAGATCGCCACGCTCCACTCCGCATGGGAGGCCGAAGTCGACCGGCTGTTCCATCTCAATACGCAGCCCAAGCCCGCGCAGAGCGAAGTGATCGGCGCCATGTGGGAGGCCTCCGGCCCGCGCGACATCCTGCTCTCCGCCGCGGGCAGCCATCCAGGCGATCTGCACAAACTCTGGCGCACGCGCACGCCGAACGGCTACCACATGGAATACGGCTACTCCACCATGGGCTACGAAATCCCCGGTGCCCTGGGTGCGAAGCTCGCCGATCCCACGCGTGAAGTCTACGTCTTCCTCGGCGACGGCACCTACCTGATGATGCCGTCGGAGATCGTCACCGCAGTCCAGGAAGGCATCAAGATCATCATCGTTCTCGTCGACAATCACGGCTTCGCCAGCATTGGCGGACTCAGCCGCTCGCTCGGCCTCGGCGGCTTCGGCACCAGCTATCGCAGCCGTTCCAAGCGGAGCGGACAACTCGACGGCGATTTCCTCCCCGTGGACTTCGTCGCCAATGCGCGGAGTCTCGGCGCGCACGCCATCCGCGCGGGATCGCTGGCCGAGTTGAAGTCGGCTCTGGAAGAAGCGAAGGCCGCCGACCGCATCACCGTGGTCGTCGTCGAAACACAACCGGGCGTGGGTGTTCCGGGCTACGAGTCCTGGTGGGACGTCGCCGTAGCCGAGGTTTCCCAGATCGACTCCGTGCGCGAAGCGCGCGCGAAGTACGTGGAAGCGCTCAAGATGGAACGTCATCACCTGCCGCCCGTGGGGAACAAGGGGTAAGTCATGGCTCAACGATTGCTTAACTTCATCGACGGAGGCTGGCAGCCGTCCAAGGCCAGCGAGGCGCTGACTGTCATAAATCCCGCCTCCGCACAAGTGCTCGCGGAGGTGCCGCTCTCCCCGGCAGCGGAAGTCGACCGCGCTGTCCAGGCCGCGTCGCGTGCCTTCACTTCATGGCGCCGCACACCCGCCGGAGAGCGCATCCAGCCGCTGTTCAAGCTGAAAGCGCTGCTCGAGGAAAACCTTGACCTGCTCGCCCGCACCATCACGAATGAATGCGGCAAGATCTACTCGGAGAGCGTCGGCGAGATGCGCCGCGCCATCGAAAACGTCGAGGTCGCCTGCGGCATTCCCGCGCTGATGCAGGGCCGCAACAACGAGGACATCGCGCCGGGCATCGACGAGCACATGATCCGGCAGCCGCTCGGCGTCGTGGCCGCCATTACGCCCTTCAACTTCCCGGGCATGATCCCTTTCTGGTTCCTGCCCTACGCCGTAGCCACCGGAAACTGCTTCATCCTGAAGCCTTCCGAGCGAGTGCCGATGACCTCCGCGAAGCTCTTCGAGCTGCTCGAGAAGGCCGGCTTCCCGCCGGGCGTGCTGCAACTCGTCCACGGCGGCCGCGACACGGTGAATGCCCTGCTCGACCATCCCGGCATTCGCGCCATCAGCTTCGTCGGCTCCACGGCAACCGCCCGCTACATTTACAGCCGCACCTCCGCCAACGGCAAGCGCGCGCAGTGCCAGGGCGGCGCGAAGAACCCGGTGGTCATCATGCCCGACGCCGACATGGACATGACCACACGCATTCTGGCGGACTCCGCGTTCGGCTGCGCCGGGCAGCGCTGTCTGGCCGCGTCGGTCGCCATCACGGTCGGCGAGGCGCGCAAGCCGCTGTCCGAGCAGATGGTCTCCATCGCGCGTAATCGCAAAGTCGGCTATGGTCTCGACGAAGGCACGGAGATGGGCCCCGTGATCTCCGCCGACAGCAAGACGCGCATCGAGGGCCTGATCGAAAAAGGGCGCCAGGAAGGCGCCACGGTTCTCGTCGATGGCCGAGGCCAAAAGGTGGCCGGGTACGATGACGGCTACTTCGTCTTTCCGACCATCCTCGACGCCGTCCCGCCGCAAAGCGACATCGCGCACACCGAAATCTTCGGCCCCGTGCTGAGCCTGATGCACGCGGACACCATCGAGGAAGCCATCGCGCTGGTCAACGAGCGCAGCTACGGCAACATGGCCTGCATCTTCACGACCGACGGCGCCAGCGCACGCCGTTTCCGCTACGAAGTACACGCGGGCAACATCGGCATCAACGTCGGCGTCGCCGCGCCCATGGCCTACTTCCCGTTCAGCGGCTGGGGCGAGAGCTTCTTCGGCGATCTGCACGCACAGTCCGAGCACGGCGTTGAGTTCTATACGCAGACGAAGGTGGTTGTGGAGCGCTGGCCGCGCGATTGGAGCCGCCGCTTCTGAGATGGGCAGAGAAGAGAGGATCCATGTCGAAACTCCTTGTGGGAAATGCGCCCTGCTCTTGGGGCACTCTTGAATTCGCGGAGGCAAAGGGGGAGCAGATCGGATTCGGGCGCATGCTCGATGAGCTTGCCGCAACCGGCTATACCGGCACTGAGCTCGGCGATTGGGGCTACATGCCCACTGATCCGTATTCGCTGCGGGCCGAACTCGACAAGCGCGGTTTGGTGATGCTCGGCGCGTTCGTGCCCGTCGCGTTGAAACATGAATCTGCGTTGAAGGACGGCATCGAGAACGCCGTAAAGACGGCCCGGCTCCTGGCCGCCGTCGCCGCCAGTCCCGCACCGTACCTGGTGCTCGCCGACAACAACGGCACTGTGCCGGAGCGTACGTTGAACGCCGGACGCATCACGCCGGATCTCTCGCTCAACGCCGCCGAGTGGAAGACGTTCGCCTTCGGCGCGGAGCAGATCGCACGCGCCGTGCGCGACGAAACCGGCCTGAAGACCGTCTTCCATCACCACTGCGCGGGCTACGTCGAGACGCCCGCCGAAATCGACGCGCTTCTGGATCTCACCGACTCACGCACGCTCGGTCTGGTCTTCGACGCCGGTCACTACATGTACGGCTCCGGCGGAGCGGACGTCGTGGAAGCCCTCGACCGCTACCGAGAGCGCATTTGGTACATCCACCTGAAGGACTGCCACCCCGCCGTTGCCGAGCAGGCCCGCGCCGAAGAGTGGGATTACTTCGAAGCCCTTCGCCACGGCGTCTTCTGCGAACTGGGCAAGGGCGCAGTGGACTTCCCCGGCATGCTGCGCTGGCTCGCGGAGCAAGGCTACGAAGGCTACACGCTGGTCGAACAGGACGTGCTGCCCGGAATGGGTTCGCCCAAGGACAGCGCCCGCCGCAATCGCGAATATCTCACGTCCATCGAGCACAATTTCACTGAAACCCTGCAACGGAGCGCACTGTGAGCACCAATAAACTGACCGTCGGCATCATCGGCGCCGGCCGCATTGGCAAAGTGCATGCGGAGACGCTCGCCTTCCGCATCCCCGAAGCGCAGATCCTGGCCATCACGGATCTCAACCAGGGCGCAGCCGCGCAGCTCGCGAAACGCTGCGGCATCCCCAGTGTTACCGCGTCGAGTGATGAGATCCTCGCCGACCCGCGGATTCAGGCCGTCCTCATCTGTTCATCCACAGACACTCACGCGGGCCTCATCGTACAAGCCGCGCAGGCCGGCAAACACATCTTCTGCGAGAAGCCCATCGCGCACGATCTTTCGAAGATCGACGCGGCGCTGGCCGCCGTTGAAAAGGCCGGCGTGAAGTTGCAGATCGGCTTCAATCGCCGCTTCGATCCGAACTTCGCCCGCGTGCGCGCGGCAGTCGCCAATGGCGAAGTCGGCACGCCCCGGCTGATGCACATCATCAGCCGCGACCCCGCGCCGCCGCCTATCGCCTACGTCAAGGTCTCCGGCGGGATGTTCCTCGACATGACCATCCACGACTTCGACATGGCGCGCTTCCTCATCGGCGATGAAGTCGAGGAGATCTACACGTCCGGCGGCGTCATGGTCGATCCCGAGATCGGAAAGGCCGGCGACCTCGACACGGCCATGATCGTCATGCGCTTCCGCAACGGCGTCGTCGGCACCATCGACAATTGCCGCCAGGCCGCATACGGCTACGATCAGCGCGTCGAGATCCTCGGGAGTAACGGCAAGATCGCCACCGAGAATCTCTTCCCGAATTCGGCAGTCGTCAGCACGGGCGACGGCATCCGCCAGGACCTGCCGTACAACTTCTTCATGGACCGCTACACCGAGAGCTTCTCGACGGAACTGCGTGCGTTCGTCGAGAGTATCCTCGAGAATCGCGCGACGCCCGTCTCGGGCATCGACGGCAGAATTCCCGTGGTCATGGGCTTGGCCGCTCGAAAATCGTACGATGAACATCGGCCCGTGCGGCTCGACGAAATCGGCTAGAAAGCGAGATCCCGTTTGAACAACCCGACCATCAAAGCCATCCTGACCGACGCGCACTTCTGGGTGCCCGTCGCAGTCCTCGTCTTTGGAGCCTCGTTGCTGCTCGTCCTCGGGTGAACTCATGCAGACAGCCTCAACCGCCGCCGCCGGCCCGTCGAACCTCTCGCTGCACCGCCTTGGCGTCATCTCCGGCCTCGCCGCCGGAGCATGGCTCGGCGCGGCTGAAGCGCCAACCAAGCTCGTCACCGTGGGCTTCTCGCCGTTCATCGTTTCGCTCGGAATGGTGGCCGGCGTCTTCGTCGCCCGCTGGACCGTGCCAGTCGCGCTGAAGGGCACGGGCTTCGTCCTCCAGGACCTGAAGGACAAGCCGCACCTCATGGTGTGGGCGATTCTCGCCGGCATGCTGTGGGCCATCGCCAACACGCTGACGGTCTTTGCGATCCGCGACGTCGGTCTGTCCATCGCATTCCCGCTCTGGAATACCAACAGCCTCGTCGGATTGTTCTGGGGCTGGCTGCTGTTCAACGAGCTACGCGGCTCCGCGCCGAAGGACTGGGCCAAGGTTCTCGGCGGCGCGACTGCCATCGTGATCGGCGCGTGCCTGCTCGCGTATGCCACCACGCATCACGGCGCCGTCTCTTCGAAGAGCGCGACGATGGGCATTCTCGCGGCGCTCGGCGCGGGTATGTTGTGGGGCACGATGTACGTGCCGTATCGCAAGGCATACATCAGCGGAATGAACCCGTTGTCCTTCGTCACGGTCTTCACGTTCGGCGAGCTCGGCACCACGGTCGCGCTCGGCGCCATCTTCCACGGCGGTTTCGCCAATCTGGCAACAGAGCTGACGAAGGCGCATCCGGCGATGTTCTGGCTTTTCCTCGGCGGTTTCTGCTGGGTCCTCGGCGACATTTTCCAGCAGTACGCGGCGAAGTACATCGGCATCGGCCGGGGCATTCCGCTCTCGAACACAAACCAGCTCTGGGGACTCGCCTGGGGCGCGCTGGTCTTCGGCGAACTCGCCAGCCTCGGCGCCAGCGGCAAGATGCTGGTCATCGGCGGCTCGCTCGTGATGATCGCCGGAGCAGTCGCCATCAGCTTCGCCGAAGCACCCGCGTCCGAACGGCTCTCCTGGAAGAAGGCCGTGGAACGCGAATGCACCCGCTACAACATGGATTCCGTGAAGGTGTCCGCCGTACTGGAGGGCGCCGATCCGTACGAGAACCAGAAGCTCAAACGGCATTGGTGGGAGGCGCTAGTGGTCGTTGCCGCCATCGGCATCTTCATCTGGCTCGGCCTCACGTCCACGCATCAGGACATCGCGATCAACGTACCCTGGATGATCGCGCTCAGCGTGCTTTCGCTCGTTCTTCTATTGGTCTGCGGCATGCTTCTATGGAAACGCACGCGCTTCTCTTAAGTAAGATTGAAGCAGCAAGATGAAACGCAGACACTTTCTCGTCTCCGCCGCCACAGCCGCGGCCTCCACCGCATGGGCAGGCGCGAACGACCGCGTTCGCGTGGCCGTCATCGGCGTCGGCTCCCGGGGCACGGCGCACATCAAGGAGATGCTCCCTGTCGCGAACCTCGAGGTCGGCGCGCTGGTCGATCCAGACGGGCGCCGCACGGAGGCCGCCTCCTCCATCGTCTTCGACAAGACAGGCAAGCGGCCCAAGCTCTCCGCCGACATGCGCAGTGTCTTCGAGGACAAGGAGATCGACGCCGTCAGCATCGCCACCACGAATCACTGGCACGCCCTGACGGCCATCTGGGCCATGCAGGCAGGCAAGGATGCCTACGTCGAAAAGCCCGTCTCCCATAACGTCTTCGAGGGCATCAAGCTGGTGGAAGCCGCGCGCAAGTACAATCGCGTCGCCGCCGGAGGCACGCAGCGCCGCTGGTGGGGCCGCTGGCGCAAGGCCATCGAACTGATCCACGGCGGCGCCATCGGCGACATCTACCAGGGCAACTTCACCTTCCCCGGCAACCGCGACTCCATCGGCTTCAAGGAGACCAAGGCGCCACCCTCCTGGCTGAACTGGGATCTCTGGCTGGGCCCCGCGCAGATGCAGCCGTATCACGAGAATCTTGTGCACTACAACTGGCACTGGTTCTGGGACTTCGGCAACGGTGAGCTCGGCAACAACGGCATCCACATGATCGATGTCCTGCGCTGGGGCATGCAGAAGAAACTGCCGGTGCGCGTCCACTCCACTGGCGGCCGCTTCGGCTACAAGGACCAGGCCCAGACCCCCAACACGCAGAACGTCACATGGGTGTACGACGATGGCTCAATGATCGTCGGCCAGCTTCGCGGCCTCTACACGACTGAGCCCATGTCCTGGGACTTCTTCGGCACCAAGGGCCACATCCACATCAATGCCGACGGCCGCTTCCGCATGACGCTTGGCCGCAACAAGCAGCCCGAGCCCGAAGCCGAGTATCCGCCGAACCTGGACCACTTCCAGAACTTCGCCGACGCCGTCCGCGCCCGCAATCCCAAACTGCTCCACGCCGAGATCGAGGAGACCGCCATCTCGACGGCCCTCTGCCACCTCGGCAACATCTCCTATCGCACTGGCCGCGACCTGAAGTTCGATCCGGCGGCGATGCAGTTCCCCGGCGATGCCGAAGCGAACCGCCTTCTGACGCGCGAATACCGCGCGCCCTATATCGTGCCCGACAAGGTCTAACGCGGGCGTCTCACGCCAGTTGAACCGTGAGCTTCGTGACGGACGCGGGCGGGAATGTGTGCTCGATCACCGTCCCCTTCCGCGTCACGTTCGTTGGTGCGGGCTGCACGGCATTCGGTTGCGCGAAGCTGTTGTGCGCGCGCGGATCGGCCGCCGACAGCGTCAACGCCGATGCCGTTCCCGGAGCCGCCCCGCGCAGCCGCACCTCCACCGGCGCCGCCTGCGTCATGTGCAGGTTCGTGACGGTCAACGTCAGTTCCTTGCCCTTGATCGACGCCGACGTGCTCAACCTCGGCAATGATGCCGCGCGGCCGTTGCGCGTGTAGCTGATCGACGGCGCCGTCGCCTCCGTCCGCAGCGACTGCCCGCCCTGGTGCGCCGCATACATCCCAAAGACGTGATACGTCGGCGTCACGGCGAACTTCTCCTCGTGCGCGAAGAAGAGCGATTGCAGGCAGTTCACGAGCTGCGCGATGTTCGCCATCGCCACTTTGTCCGAATGGCGGTTGAAGATATCCAGCGACAGCGCGGCCAGCACGGCATCGCGCATCGTGTTCTGCTGGCCCAGCAAGGCTTCGGGGAACGGTTCCGTCCCCGGCGCGTACCACGAGCCCCACTCGTCCAGCACGAGCTTCACGCGATGCTGCGGGTCCGTCTCGCCCATCACGCCCCACTGCGAGACGATCAGATTCTCCGTATCGTTCCCCTCGCGCAGGATCTCGTAATACTGCTCTTCGTCGAACTTCACGGCGTCTCGCTTGCCGGCGAACCAGTCGCGCGTCCGCCCTCCGCTGGCGTTCCACGAATAGTGATGCGCGGCCCAGCCCCACATCCGGCCCAGGCCCGCGCGTCCCGCTTTCTCGAAGAACTTGCGCGTCCACTCGCGATTGTCGTCGTTCGGGCCGGAGCCGATGATCGCCAGCCGCTGTCCGTATGACGGCACCCACGCCGTGTAGCGACGGAACTCCACCGCGTACTCATCGGCGGAGAAGTTGCCGCCGCAGCCCCACGACTCGTTCCCCACGCCCCAATACTTCACGTTCAGCGGTTCGCGTTCGCCGTCGGCTTCGCGCTGCCGCGCTAGCGTGTTCGATCCGGCTGGCGAATTGCAGTACTCCACCCATCGCCAGAAGTCTTGCGCGGGAAGGCTGCGCAAGTTAGCGGCCAGGTACGGCTCCGCGCCAACCTGCCGGCAGAAACGGACGAACTCGACCGTGCCGAAGTGGTTCGGGTCGAAGACCTCCGGCCCTTCCTTGCGGGCATTTTTCGGCCACTCCTGCGAATCCACCCAGAAGTTCGTCCGCTTGGGCCGCTGCGCCCGCGGACCCGTGCCGTCGCGCCAGTCGTACTGGTCCGCGAAACACCCGCCAGGCCAGCGAATCACCGCCGGCTTGATCGCCTTCAGCGCGTCGAGCAGTTCCTTCCGGACGCCCTGCACATTCGGGATCTTCGACGATTCGCCCACCCAGATGCCGTCGTAGACCACGGCGCCGAGATGCTCGACGAAATGCCCGTAGATCTCGGGTGCGATGGTCGCAACCGGCTCGTTCACCATCACTTCGATCTGCGCATCGGGGCCCTGCGACCTCAACGGCAATGCGGCCAGTGCCGCCGCGCCGCGGAGAAAGTTCCGGCGTGTCGTGTTCATGGGGTTCATAAGATTCGCGCGATCAGACTTCCGGGCATCCTATCGACAGGCCCCTCACATGTCAACGCGCGGCGCGCAATTTGTCGTTAGCACGTGAGTTGTCCGGTGTAATTAGCACGTGAGTTGTCCGGTCCAGGCCGGGAGGGGATGCTGGCGAGGTGGAACCGAGCCAGGTGG